>DATMYR010000012.1:0-176817 GCA_035560815.1 Syntrophomonadaceae bacterium
TATACGGAGTACCTGTGGTTTAACACGGTAAAAAAGCGCGATTATATCTGCATTACAGATCGGGCTCGAGAGGTTTGCAATAAGAGTGGGATTCAGGAAGGAATGATGCTGGTCAGTGCCATGCATATCACCGCGGGGGTGTTTGTGAATGATGATGAACCCGGCATTCTGGCGGATTTAGATGCCATGCTGGAGAACCTGGCCCCGCTGGGCCCTGACTACTTGCATCACCGCACCGGTGAGAGCAATGGGGATGCCCATTTAAAAAACCTGCTTATTCATCACCAAATAATTGTTCCGATCACTGAAGGCAGCCTGGATCTAGGCCCCTGGCAGGAGATCTTTTATGCTGAATTCGATGGGCAGAGAAAGAAACGGCTGATCATAAAAACCATCGGGGAATAACAGTGTACCTAGTCTTCCCCTTCTACCAGGTCCTGGCGTAAAACCCGGGCCCCTTTTAAATAAATATGGCGAATTTCTTCCTGGCTTTTTTCGGTGTTGACCTGGACCAGCGCCCGAATGCAATATTTGAGCGCTCCTGGCACCTCTATTTCCTGAAAGCAAAGCAAAGGCACCTTGTCCCATCCGATAGAGCGGGCAGCGGCAGCCGGAAATACCGAGCGAATGTCGGCTGTCACGGTAAAAAGGGCACTGCCGATGTCTCCGATATCGAATTCGTTTTCCTCACGGATTTTTTCTAAGAGCTCCCGGGTGGCTTGTAATACCACCTCGGTGCGATCTTCTTCTACGGTCGTCGCCCCACGAATTCCTCTGAGCATCATGATTTGCCGATCATCCTTTCCCCCAAATTTTAGTTTTAGGATACCGCCCGATGCCCCAAACCGATAGCTACTTCATCAAGGTGCAATAGACCAATCCCCATGAAAATAGCTACACTAACGTGATCTTTGTGACGGGCAATTCCTATTTTTCCGCCCACGTTGAGACCCAGCGCTTTGCTCATAAGCTGGGCGATGGCCTCACGGGCGGCACCGGCTACAGCGCCTTCATCGGCATGGGCTTCCTTAATGACGCCCTCCCTTTTTGCCGCAACGACAGCTCGTTCTACAATCTTGCCCACAGAGCTGATAAATTCACCACCAAAGTCCACCGCTACAGCCTTCACTGCGTACTCATCCCATAGCTCTTGCTTTAAATGGACTTCCTCGGGCCGAGAAGAAGTCAAGGCGATTTTGATGGCTGCGGTCGCCACCAGCTTACTTCCGATTTCCATATTATCCACCCCTCGTCACATTTGCTGAATCATTGCCGGCCTGGAACCTGGATGAAAAGTGCTGCAGAAGAATTTGCCTACACCTTGTCTGGGGTGCAAGCAATATTGCTGGTTGGAAGGCGGCCAGAACAAGGCTGCCCTGCAGTGTAGAGAGCGGCTGCCAATGCCTGAACCTTTTACCGTTCCCTTAAGCAGCCCAATATTCAGCTAGGTTCATTTTACTATGACTTTACCCACCATGACTATCCCCTGATTGGCTAGAAATACCTGATTGATCTGAGGATACGCTACATTGGGCGAGAGGCTCTTTACCTTAAAGCTTACCGGAAAATTGTAAGCAGTCGCATCAATCTCGACCGTATCGCCGGCTGAGAGCTCCAGACTGACATCTTTCTCCGCAAATTCTTTCACTTTTCGATCATTTACCAGGATAAACGCTTTGGGCAAAGAAGAGAACTTTTCCAAAGAAAAAGAAACAACTGCCTGGGGAGATTTTACATTGGACGCCGTAGTCTGAGGAGTTTGCTGCCCAGTATCTGCAGATTCGCTGTTGTTAGCGACCGGGAGTTCCAATTTTTGGCCTTCCAGTTTTTCTCCCAGGCTCAAGTAAAGGCGAAAATCGTCCCGGGTCATTAAACCCTGAACGACCACCAAGCCAACTAAGCTTAGCACGATCAAACGCATCAAGTATTTCTCGACCAGGTTGATAAAGTATTTCAAACCGACATCCCCCCGGGCATAAGGTTCCTTTCTATCATATGCCCGCAGAGAACGGATTATCCATGGTTGGTCCCGAGGATGGCACTGGCCATTGCAGCGGCCCCATAACCGTTGTCGATATTGACAACCGCGACGCCGGCAGCACAGCTGTTTAACATGGCCAGCAAGGCGGCCAGCCCGCCAAAACTGGCACCATAGCCCACACTGGTAGGAACGGCAATAACCGGGCGATAGGTAAATCCCCCTACAACACTGGCCAGAGCTCCCTCCATACCAGCCACGACGATAACAACCTGAGCTTGATTAATTCGAGGCAAAACATCGGCCAGGCGATGCAGACCAGCCACCCCTACATCAAAGGCGCGATCCACCGTGATTCCCATCACTTCCAGGCAGGTGGCAGCCTCTTCCGCAACTGGTATATCAGCGGTGCCTGCTGACAAGACCAGGACCCGTCCCCGAGTTTCTTTTTGCTGATCGACCCGGAAGATGACTCTGGCCATTTCGTTGTATTGCAGATCCGAGACCTGATCTTTCAGAGCCAGATACATTGCTGGATCTGCCCTGGTAGCCAGAATTCCTTGATTCTGGCCTGCCAGTTCTCTGACAATGGCCACCACCTGTTGAAGACTCTTGCCCTGGCAGAAGACCACCTCCGGGAAATGATCGCGCAAAGACCGGTGATGATCAACCCGGGCAAACCCCAAATCTTCATAGGGCAAGGTCCCGATGCGTTCACAGGCCTCCTGCGGATCTGTCTCTCCCCTCTTTACCTGTTCAAAAAGATTCAGGAGCTGCATCCTATCCATGTCCGATTTCACTCCCTATTCGTAATAATCCTGATAATACTCTGACCGGAATTCCGGACCATCCCCCCTGCGGCAAGTGGAGGGGACATCTGACATCCAATTTGTTTAATATGGGCGATTGCCGCGCAATACCACGCTCCAGTGAAAGTAGAAAAGCGCTATCCATCCCTAATGAGTTGATTAGCGCAATCCGATCATCCTTTATTAGCCGCCCAAAGAGCTGCTACTGTGTATCTTACCAGTTATCCCGGGCATATTCCACACCCACCAGGAAAGCCTCCCGATTCTTTTCAATGACTTTTTCGTTTTTGCCTTTGAAAATTACCGGGAAATAGGAGAGGGCATCTTCAACACTGACCATTTTTGTTTTCGCCAGGTAGGCCCCGATCATAATCATGTTGGCTCCCCGGGGATTGCCCATTTCTTCTGCCATTTGATTGACCGGCATAGCCAGAACCTGCACATCTTCACGGCAGGGCACACGATCCACCATGGAGGTATTGATTACCAGGGTGCCGTTCGGTTGAATGCGGTGCTCAAATTTGTCCAGGGAAGGCCGGTTCATGATCACTGCCATGAGCGGGTTTTCGGTCAGGGGTGAACTGATTTCGTCTTCCGCGATGGTCACCAGACAGTTGGCTGTTCCCCCACGCATTTCCGCCCCATAGGAGGGAACCCATGCAACGTTTTTCCCGGAGTTCATAGCGGCATGAGATAAAAATAAGCCCATGGCCAAAACCCCTTGTCCGCCAAAACCAGCAAATAACACCTGCTTCTCCTCTGCCATGCTATGCTTCCTCCTTCACTTTAAACTCACCCAGCGGATAATAGGGAATCATGTGCTCCCCTACCCATTTCATCGATTCCGCCGGAGTCATTCCCCAATTGGTTGGGCAGGTGGAAAGAACCTCCACCATGGTGAATCCCAATCCCCTCATTTGCATCTGAATTGCCTTCTTAATTGCCTTTTTCGTTTTGGTTACATTGGCTGGATTGTTTACCGCGGTGCGGCAAATAAAAGCTGACCCTTCACTTTGAGACAGCAGTTCCGCCATCCGGGTTGGATAACCACCCTGCTGAATAGACCGGCCATAGGGTGAAGTGGTGGTAATCATCCCCAGAAGCGAGGTAGGAGCCATCTGCCCTCCGGTCATTCCATAAATAGCGTTATTAACAAATATGGTGGTGATGTTTTCGGCGCGATGCGCGGCATGGATAATCTCACCCATACCGATAGATGCCAGGTCGCCATCCCCCTGGTAGGTGATCACACAGCGATCCGGAAGCAGCCTTTTGATCCCGGTGGCAATCGCCGGGGCTCGCCCATGGGCAGCCTCCAAGGTGTCAAAATTAAAATAATCGTAGGCCAGAACCGAACATCCCACCGGACAAATTCCGATGGCCTTTTCCCGCAGGTTCAGTTCATCCAAACATTCAGCCAGAAGCCTATGTATAATGCCATGCGTACAACCGGGACAATAATGAAATTGAGCTTCTGTAAGGCTTTCCGGTCTTTTCGCAACTACCTTCATTAGAATCCCTCCCTTTCGGCAATAGCCAGAATCTGTCTGGTTAGTTCCTCGGGATTGGGAGTAAAGCCGATGCGCCCATAGAACTCCACCGGTACTTTGCCGTTAACTGCCAGGCGTACATCCTCTACCATCTGTCCCATGCTGATCTCAATGGATAAAAACCGGCGGGCGGTTTCGGCTGCCCGGGCTACGATTTGTTCCGGAAAAGGCCACAGGGTTATGGGGCGGATTAATCCGACTTTCTTGCCCTGCTTGCGAGCATCCATAACGGATCGCTTGACGATGCGGGCAATAATTCCAAAAGCCACTACAACCAGGTCGGCATCTTCCACCATAAAAGTCTCGGCTCTTTGCTCGCGGGCCTTAATCTCTTGATACTTTTTGTCCAGATGAATGTTGCGTTCTTCCAGGACCTCGGGGGACAAGTGCAGGGTGTTGACAATGTTGGGTTTACGGTCCTTGCATCCGATAGTCGCCCAGGGTTTGTCATAAAACTCGGTAACCGGATCGCGCATAATAATGGGTTCCATCATTTGACCCAGGGTTCCCTCGGCCATAATCAGGACCGGAATACGGTAGCGGTCGGCCAGATCGTATCCTTCCATGGCCAAATCCATCATTTCCTGTACTGCGGAGGGGGCCAGAACCAGGGTATGATAGTCACCATGCCCGCCTCCCCGGGTAGCTTGAAAATAGTCGGCTTGCGAAGGTTGAATTCCTCCCAGACCCGGTCCTCCCCGAGATAAGTTGACGATTAGACAGGGTAATTCCCCTTCGCACAGAAAGGAAATTCCTTCTTGCTTGAGGCTAATTCCGGGTCCGGAAGAGGCGGTCATAACTCGATTGCCGGTGGCGGCTCCCCCATAGACCATATTGATGGCTGCGAATTCGCTTTCCGCTTGCACGAAAACGCCGCCGATTTTAGGCATGGTTCTGGCCATATACTCGGCCAGCTCACTGGAAGGGGTGATGGGATAGCCAAAAAAGGCCCGGCATCCGGCCCGGATAGCCCCTTCAGCCAGGGCTTCATTGCCTTTCATTAATACTCTTTCCACACCTTCACTCCCTTTCCACCACAATAATCATATCCGGGCACATCATCGCACAAATGGCGCACCCGTTGCATTTCTCCTCATCGCTTACCGTCACCGGGTGATATCCGAGGATATTCATCTGATGAGGATTCAATTGCAAAATCCCTTGCGGGCAAAACGTAATGCAAAGTTCACAAGCCTTGCAGTGCTCATCGTCGAACTTGAGCCTGCCCCTCGCCATCCTACATTCCTCCCTTGTATAAATCCTGTAACCAATTAGGCCGTAAATAGAGCTGGATCTTCCGTAATAGATTCCCGTAAATCGGGCTTAATTCAGCATAAAAGTGTTCTTCAACCGCCAGATAAGACACAGGAAGGCCCAGGGAACGCGCATAAGCTTCAACCATGCTATGTCCCTGGATAATGGTCTCCAGGTCACTGGCTTCCACCAGATTGGGGTTGCTTACGATCCCGGTAAATGCCATCCTGGTAGCCCGTTCCAGGTTGGCCTTCAATTCGCTAATACTTTCCAGGTCACCGGCAAAAGGACGATAAGGATTGATGACGAGAAATAGCTCGACAGCGCTCCTTTGCCCAACCATTTGACTTATGTATCCGAGCACAACCGAACCCACTTCATCGCCGGCCAGATCGATGATCATGTGATTATCCTGACGGACATAGGCCAGCAATCGCGCGGGAATATTGGGAACATCCCCAAAAGAAAAATCGCCGCCCGGGGCAATTAGGGTGATGCCCTTCTCATTCAGTTCAGCCTTCAGGCTCCGTGACACAAAATAGGGGTTTACCAGGTCGAGATCAGCTAGTACTACCTGGGTGGAGTCTCTGGCCTTATCCATGGCATAATTCAAAGCCACTTCACTTTTTCCACTGCCAAAGCCTCCGGCAAAAACAGCTATACTGCCCAAATTTTTTTCCCTTTCCCGATCCGGTGGAGATATCTTATTCAGTACTGTATAACAGACCAGAATTAAAATCAAGAATAAAATAAAGGATTTTGAAGATTATTGGAGATATTGAAAGAAGAAGAGGGATTAAAGTGTACGCCAGGCGTGGAAAAAAAGTGGGTCTGGACAGGGGTCATGTATGCAAAATCAGTCAAAGATCGCGGGATTTTAGACAACGGATTCAACCCCTGAAAACATGCTCCCGGGAATTGCTTTCCCGGATGCTGCATGGTGTTGAAACCGCTATTTAAAGGCAGTAGGATCAGCTAAGACATCGGCCAGCTCAGAAACCTGATTTTCTATATCCGCTTCTGACATACCAAGTATCTTCACTGCATGAGCCGAAACCGGGTAAAGAAGACCGTCCACGCCTACACCGATCCCCATAGACAGGCAGATGGCATCGGCCATATGAACAATGGCGGTAAGCTTTTCGTTGGCCTGGGCCAGATCCGGATAATGATGCAGTTGTATGGCTTCGACCAGTTGGGGAGGCAGGCTCCATTTTTCAGCCACCCGCGCCCCGATCAAGGCATGATTGCAGCCTAGAACCTGTTCCTCGGCCTGCATAAAAGGCATCTCCTGGTTGCTGACCAGGTCTACCACCTCGTGGTAAGCATCCTTCATATAACGGTTGAGGATAACCTTGCCGATATCATGGAGCAAACCCGCCGTATAAGCCAGGTCGACCTGGGCGAATTTGCAGCGCCGGGCCAGGAATCGGGCCGTAATAGCGGATGCCTGGGAATGGCGCCATAGTTCCCCTTCTTCCAGGGCATACCCTTCTATCTTCTTGTTTAAAAGTTCGCTGACAGCCGCCGCCATCACAATACTGCGAATGGTATTAAAGCCCAACAATACAACGGCATCGGTAATGGTGGCAATGCGCCGGGCATAACCGTAGTAAGCTGAATTGGCCAGGCGGAGCACCCGGGCGGTCATGGCTTGATCCTGGTTGAGGACACTATGTATATCCTGGGGGGTCGTATTGGGATCATCGGTTAGCTGCATGATCCTTACTACCACATGGGGAAGAGCGGGTATATCATTTACCGCTTCTATGATCGATTCCAAGCTAATCCTCGGCACCAAACTGCCTCCTTATTCTTTACTTCCAGTTATCTGCTTTACGTTCCATCAACTGGCGATAATTTATTACTTCTTCACTGACTCTGATAAGCAGTCTTTCCATTTCCAACCGGGTTAGAGTAATATCTTCAGGCTCCAGAAGTTCAACTTTCCTGAACTCATCCTTCATAGTAAAGCGAATGGCATCTTCGACCGAATCAGCACAAAAAGTCAGAATCACCGGAGCATAACTCACCATCTTATCATGGATCTCATCATAAATGGTGTAGACTTCCTGACTCATATCTATTTCTTCAATCTGAATTCCCTGGATGGGAACGTTTCGGTTTAATGCGGCTTTTTGCTGGCGGACCGCTTCAGCCTGTTCTACGCTGTTCTTGCCACCGAACAGCTTACCGGTCTTACCTTTACCGGCATAATCAAAGCGGGCCCGGAGTCTGAGTTTGCCCATAAAGACTTTCCTCCTATATTACTAGTATATATGACCAATCCGTTTAATGGAAAAAGCTCATTGTAATTTCTGCCAGGAACAATCCTATGACCGAAGCCAGTCCTTCTCCATAGTTCAATGACAGGTCGAACAACGGTTCCAGTCCCAGCCGGTTTAATATGATCGCGTGTCCGGTCTCAGCAGACAGACTGGGTGCAATAAGATATGGAATCACATCGCTATTTAATTGACTGGCCAGGAGTGCGGCCACAGATGTTACATACCCATCCAGCATAATCGGAATGCCCTTTTCGTTTGCCTTCACAATAAAACCAGTCAGGGCAGCAATCTCCAAACCGCCAAATCGAGCTAACAAATCAATGACATTAGCGGGGTCCGGATGACGATATTCAAGAGCACGTTTAATGATTTCCGACTTTTTATCTATTACCGAGCGGTTGGCCGATCCCTGTCCAACCAGGGCCGCTTCCGGCAGTTCCAATACCGCAACTCCTAATGCCGCTGCGCAAAGAGTGTCGGCTATACCAATTTCTCCTAAGCCAATTATATCAAAATCATGATAATTTATAAGGTCCCAGGCCGATTGACCCGCATTCATAGCCGAAAGGACCTGACTATGATCCAGGGCATCCTCACATAAAAAATTCCTGGTTCCTTTACTAACCCGCTTATCAATCAGCCGCGGCTGATTAAGATCCATATACAGCCCCACATCAATAAGCCACTCTCTCCGATTCAAGCGCTCCAAAAGGCGAACGGTGGGGTTGGAACCATCAAGATGAGCCAGGACCAGATCTCCTGACTGCAGAGGGGGATAATGGCTGGTATGCTCCCGGCTTATGCCGTTGTCCCCGGCAAATACCACCAGGGTCCAGGACTGCGCCGGGCAGCCCTGAACAGACAACTTGTCATGCAGGCCGTTCAGCCGGCCCAATCCCGGAGAATTAACCTGGTCTATCCCCATAAAAACCTTACTCCTTGCACCCGGCAGCTGCACTGGGATAATTGCTTGATTCGTAGAAAGCACCCGCCTCTACGCCCTTACATTATTTTCCTCTACTTGATCTAAATTTACAATATATCCATAACATCAGGAGGTCGACATCCTTTATAAGGTCAAGAAACTTTTGGACATCCATCCCCAAACGTCTGGCTGCAGGTATCGGCACGCCAACCAGGCCTGTACTATCATCATGTTGGCTGGATCTCTGCATATATACGATTCAGCATGAGCTCTTACAGCACAGCATTCGTCCGGGCTTCCGTTTTCAGTTGTTCAACTTCTCCCGGGCTCAGAAAGCGATATTTCCCCAGAGCAACTCCCTGGAGGGTTAGGAAGGAGAAGCCCACCCGCTGCAGGCTCCGCAGCGGTAGTCCCACCGCCTGGCACATCCTGCGCACTTCCCGCTTCTTTCCCTCCGAGATCTCAATTTCAAGCCCGCCACCCCCGGGCAGCAAACTCACCCGGGCCGGAGAAGTAACCCCATCCTCCAAATGAACACCTTTTCTTAATCGACCTAAAGCCTTTTCTTCAATAGGCCCCTTGATCCGGGCATGGTATCTCTTCTTGATGCCATAACGGGGATGAATCATCATATTGGCAAAATCCCCATCGGTGGTCATAAGCAGCAATCCTTCTGTATCGTAATCCAGGCGGCCTACGGGATAAAGCCGGACGCCCAAATCCGCCACCAATTGAGCCACAGTAGGGCGGCCCTGCGGATCACGCAAAGTGCACAGGTAGCCGGATGGTTTATTCAAAAGAAGATAAATCTTTTCTTCCGGGACCAGATTCCTGCCATCCAGGGTTATTACATCCGCACCTGGAGTGATCTTGGTCCCCAGTTCGGTGATGGTCCTTCCATTCACCTGGATTCTGCCCAAAACGATAAGTTCTTCTGCCTTCCGTCGGGAAGCAACCCCGGTTTGAGCTAGATACTTGGCCAATCGCAAGTTCATCCATCCTAAACGATACTATCAGGAATATTATGTATGTCTTTCTACATTTTTATGATATCTCCTTTAAGGGTTTAAGGGTTGGGGACACACCTTCCCCTGGGGCGTAGACTAATCCCGATGGCTTTCGATATGTCTTGTTATATTTTATATAGGCGAAACATCTGCTAACAACGGTAAGGAATGTCCCCATGAGCTCCCCTTGGTCGCTGGATGTAAGTGATTTTAGACTACGTCGCAATGTAGTTAGGGGCACTCCTCGTTCAAGGAATGTCCCCATGTGCCCGTCATACCCTCTATTATTATTAAAGAAATTTCATTGCAGGCTGGGGACACACCTCCTCTTCGAGAGAGGAATGTCCCCCTGTTACCGCCCTACAGGCGGTAAGGCATGAAAGGTATTCTTTATCAACTCGGTAAGGAATGTGCCCGTCACAATACTTACTAAAAAAGAACTAAGGATCGAGGATTTTTATCAAAATCTGATCTTTCTGGTATTATAGATATGTAATTGTTAATAGGCTTTCAGGCCTTATAAGAGCGGAGGATTAGCTATGCAAGCCAAAGCCATCGATAAAGAAAAAATTAAAATAGCGGTAAAAATGCTTTTGGAGGCCATCGGCGAAGACCCGGAACGGGAAGGTCTGCTCGATACACCTCGGCGGGTGGCCAATATGTATGAAGAGATATTTTCCGGGCTGACCGATAACCCTGCTGAGTTTTTGGACGTTTCATTTACCGAATTTCATGACGAACTGGTATTGGTGAAGGATATTCCCTTATATTCCATGTGCGAGCACCACCTTTTGCCCTTTTATGGGAAGGCTCATGTGGCGTATATTCCCCGGGGCGGCAAAGTAGTAGGGATCAGCAAATTGGCCAGGGTCTGCGATGTCTATGCCCAACGCCCGCAGTTACAAGAACGGCTAACCTCCCAAATTGCCGACTGCATCAGCCAGACCTTGCATCCCCACGGCGTAGCGGTTGTTATTCAGGCCGAACACATGTGCATGACCATGCGGGGTGTAAAAAAACCCGGCGCTCTCACGGTTACCTCGGCGGTACGCGGCATTTTCGAAACCAGAGCGGAAACCCGGGCTGAACTCCTGTCTCTGATTCTAAATAAATAATTCCTTCATAAAAGACGAATCCTTTTATCCGGCAGCCAAACGAACCTTAATCCTGCCAAAAGTCCCACTGGGGTTCCAGCATATCCCCGGATCGGGGGCGGAAAGCTCCCAGGGCCGGATCCAGGATATAATCTTCCTTATAGGAACGCCTGTTGGCTGCAACATCCCGTAAGAGCTTAACCAGTTCTTTTATTTCGGCTGTAGTATTGTAAGCTCCCAGACTAATTCTAACCATTCCCGGCATTTCCCAGAAACCCATATTTTCATAGGTCTTCAAGTCCTCTGGTTCATTCTGATGCAAGAGAAACCTGACATAAGGCTGGGCACAGAAGCATCCAGTTCTGACCCCGATGCCTCTTTCGTGGGCCAGGATAGCGCCCAGGAGGCTGTGCTCCATACCGCGCAAATTAAAACTTACCACGCCCACCCGGGGCCCGATTCCATAACAGGTTAGCCCGGGAATATCCTTCAGGGCATTCAGAAGATACTTCGTCAGTCCTTCCTCATACCCGGCAATCCTTTCCATCCCGATTTTGCTCAGGTAGCGCAGTGTTTCGGCCAGGGCGTAGGCCCCCACCACATTGGGCGATCCGGCTTCCTCCTTATCAGGCAGTTCCGCCCAGTTAACCTGTTTGCGCGCCACCAGTCGCACAGTACCGCCACCCGAGAATTCCGGTTTCCCGCGCAAAAAGGTTTCCCGGCGGCCAATTAGAACCCCAGTGCCAAAAGGAGCATAGACTTTATGACCGGAAAAGGCCAGGTAATCAATGTGCTGGGGGTCATAATGAGGCTTCATCTCCAGACCGCGGTGGGGTACAAGTTGTGCAGCATCCACGAGAATCTGGCTTCCATACTCATGGGCCAGAGCAGCCAGTTTATAAATATCATTGACATGGCCGGTCACATTGGAGGCACCGCATACAGTCACCAGACGCACCCGTGGATACCAGAAACGGAGCTTCCGTTCTACATCTCCCAGATCTAAGCGGCCCTCCTGGTCAAGCGCAGCGTACTCCACACGGCCCTGACACCGCCAGGGAAGATCATTGGAATGGTGTTCCATCATGGTGCTGATAACCACATCTGCAGGAGTAAGGTTCAAGCGGTAGGAAAGCTTGTTGATGGCTTCGGTAGTATTTTTAACCAGGATAACAACATGGGTGTCCGGATCGGCCTTTACAAACTCACCAATAATTTGATGACACCAATCAAAGATTCGCGTTGAAGTCATTGATTTGAAACCGGTGCCCCGGTGCACCCCCGAATACCAGGCCAGCATTTTCTCAACTTTACGGAATACTGGCTGTAAAGCCGGAGTGCTGGCGGCATTATCCAAATTGATAAAGGTCTGTTGCTTTCTTTTCCGGGTAGGCACCCGCGTCTCTATCCCTATGACGTCACACCTGAATCGTTTTATATCAAATTCGCTATTAATGGTATCCTCCACCCCGGTGTTATTACTTCGGGTATCTTTTTAATACATAATACGGAGGGGGTGGAGTTCTTGACACTCTGATCTTGTTAGTTTGCCTACAAGTTATATAAAGAGCTGCATATCGGAGGCGGTGGCATCCTGCAGGTAGGCCTTCACATCGATAACTTCAACACCAGAGATGAATTCCTCTTGTTTAAATCCCATGATTTCCATAGAAAGCTGGCAGGCGCACAACCGCACATTCTTCTTCTGAGCCCCTTTAATGAAATCGGGCAGGGCCGGCGCGTCCTGCTCTTCCATCATATCCAGGAGCATCTTTTTTCCCAATCCTGCCATATTCATGGATGAAAGGGGTAGGGCCTGGGCTCCGACCGGGGTGCTCAATGCAAACATCTTCTCGTAGGCACTTTTATCTTCCAGAGACATTTTCCCCGGATCACGCAAGAGCAGCAAGCCCCAGAAAGCAAAAAACATGGTCACTTCCATTTCCAGCTCTCGCGCCCCATTCGCTATGATAAAAGCGGCCAGGGCTTTATCATATGCCCCACTGAACATTAATAGATTTACTTTTTTATTGCTCATAGATGCTCGACCTCCTCCATCCATCATATATTTTGTTTATCTTGATCTCCGACCTGCGAATTTATTCAAGCGAAGTTGGCCGCAAACCCATGAAAGAACCGCTCGCGGTATCCGTGAGCGGCTCATGGTAACCAGTCTTGTTTGAAATTTAGCTTATTAAAAAAGCCCTAGTATCGTTCCATCTTCAAGAATATCGATCTTTTCAGCGGCTGGTGTTTTTCCCAAACCGGGCATAGTCATCACATCGCCGGCCAGTGGAACAATAAAACCGGCTCCGGCTGATAGGCGCACCTCCCGAACCTGTATGTCGAAACCCCGAGGGCGTCCTAATAATGAAGCATTATCTGAAAGGGAATACTGGGTCTTGGCTATGCATACCGGCAGATGACTGTAGCCCTGCTCCTTGAGCCTTTCCAGCGTGCGCAGAGCGGTCGGTGCATATTTAACCGCATCGGCCCCATAGATTTCACGGCAGATAGTCTGGATTTTATCCGGCAGGCTCTGTTCCAGGTCATAGAGAAAGCGGAAACTGCTCGGACGCTGAACCGCCTCCATTACCTTTTCGCCCAGTTCCAACCCTCCCGCACCGCCTTCCGCCCAAACCCGGGATAAGGCCATCTCGACGCCCATACTCTTGCACTTTTCTCTCAAAAGTTCTATCTCTTCTTTACTGTCGCTGGGGAACTCATTTAAGGCCACTACTATGGAAACACCGAACTTTTGGAGATTTTCCAGATGTTTCTCCAAATTAGCCAGCCCCTTTTCCAGAGCAGCTAGATTGGGTTCTCCCCACTGCTCTTTTTTCAAGCCGCCATGATTTTTCAAGGCTTTTATACTGGCTACCAGAACCACAGCATCGGGAGTAAATCCGCCGTATCGGCAGACGATGTTGAAGAACTTTTCAGCACCCAGATCGGCTCCGAAACCTGCTTCGGTAACCATCACATCTCCCAGTTTAAGCCCCAAACGGGTGGCCACGATGCTGTTGGCACCGTGGGCGATATTGGCGAAAGGTCCTCCATGAACAAAAGCCGGTGTGTTTTCCAGGGTTTGAACCAGGTTGGGTTTAATTGCGTCTTTGGCCAGCAAGGCCATGGACCCGGCAGCCTTTAGATCGGCAGCTGTTACTTCCCGCCCGTCATAGGTATAGGCAACTACGATGCGCCGGAATCGCTCTTTTAAATCCATCAAGTCCTGAGCCAGACAGAGGGCGGCCATCACTTCAGACGCTACGCTGATGTCAAATCCGGATTCCCTCGGAACCCCGTTGATCTTACCGCCCAGGCCCAAAACGATGTTACGCAAGGCTCTCTCGTTGAGATCTAGAGCACGGCGCCAAACCACCTGACGCGGATCGATGTTTAAACGGTTGTCATGATGGATATGGTTGTCCAGAAGTGCGGCCAGCAGATTATGAGCGGTGCTTACAGCATGGATATCCCCGGTAAAGTGCAGGTTAATGTCCTCCATGGGTACTACCTGGGCATATCCTCCTCCAGCTGCCCCTCCCTTGACTCCAAAGCTGGGGCCCAGAGATGGTTCGCGCAACCCGATAACGGCTTTGGTGCCCATTCGATTCAATGCCTGACCTAATCCCACCGTGGTCGTGGTCTTTCCTTCTCCGGCCGCTGTAGGATTGATGGCGGTTACCAGGACCAGCTTTCCATCCGCCTTATTCTTGAATCTCTCCATGACCTCAAGAGAAACTTTGGCCTTGTATTTGCCATAGAGCTCTATGTCATCCTCGTGCAGCCCCAGGGATTCAGCCACCTCGATAATAGGCTTCATAACCGCTTTTTGCGCTATTTCTATATCACTTTTCATATTCATTCCTCCTCGAAAAACTACCAAGGTATAGTCTTCCCTAAAAAGGTTTTTTTTCCTGCCTGTCTTCGACTATACCAGGGCAACTTTCCGGGGAATTTGAACGAAAGTATTATACTATTTACCCGAAGATTCTGTGGCAGATATAGAGGGAGGCCAGAAACCCGCTGAGATCAGCAGACAGCCCTGATATAGGGGCATAGCGATACTTTTTGACACCAACTCCGCCAAAATAGATAGTTAAGATAAAAAAGGTTGTATCCGTAGTCCCCTGCATGACCGACGCCAGCCGCCCGACTATGGAATCCGGACCGTAAACTCGCATCAACTCAGTAGCCAAGCCCAGCACAGCACTTCCCGAGAGCGGTCGCATTACAGCCAGGGGAAGAATTTCGCTGGGAATTCCCAGATAACTGGTCAGCGGAGTCAGTGCCCGGCTTATGTAATCTAATGCTCCCGAGGCGCGAAAAACCGAAATAGCCACCAACATTCCCACCAAAAAGGGAATGATCTTCACCGCTGTTGTAAAGCCTTCCTCGGCCCCTTCAACAAAGGCTTCATACACGGGCACTTTCTTCCATTGCCCGTACAAAGGGATGCCCAGAAGCAGCACCGGTATTGCCCACCGGGAGACTACGGTCAGAATGGAATACAGCATTAGTTTCTCCTTCCCCAACGGCTGAAGCGGCGAAACCAGTAATCCAGCGAGACAGCAACAATCATAGAAATAGAGGTAGCAAATATACAAGGACCCACGATTTCCACAGGATTGGCGGAATGAAAAGAAAGCCGCACCCCGATCATGGTGGCCGGCAGCAGGGTGATGCAACCGGTATTCAAAGCCAGAAACGTACACATGGCAGTAGATGCTTCCTCCCGACCTTCGTTCAATTGCTGCAGCCCTTTCATGGCTTTCAGTCCAAAGGGAGTAGCAGCATTGCCCAACCCTAAAATATTGGCACTGAGGTTTAAAATGATGGCTCCCATTGCAGGATGATTGTGAGGAACTCCTGGAAACAGCCGAACAGTCAACGGTCTCAACATCCGGGCCAAACCTTGAATCAAGCCGCCTCGTTCGGCGATGCGCATAATGCCCAGCCATAAGGCCATGACTCCGATCAGATCAAAACATACCTGCACAGCGTCACGGGCCGCTCCCAGTGCCGCCTCGGTTACTACCTCAATATTGCCGGTAAGAGCGGCTACCACAATGCCAACGGCCAGCAGCACCAGCCAGACTATGTTCAGCACGGTCTACCCCTCCCCTTTTAGCATTTTTTGAAGGGTATGAATCTGGCTAAAAAATTAGAACACCGGCCATACGGCTGGTGTTCTTCGATTTCTGCTTCTCTTTGCTGTTTTGGGTAAGGGACTGTTATTGCTCATCCATAGGCTGCCTATGATTTCTTCTGCCATTGTTTCTTTGTAATGCGTTTTCCAGTTTGTCCAGCAACTGGGGAGCTATATCCACCATTCTCTCGGCCAGATGATTCCCGGATACCGAGATGAGGCGCACATCATTCATACGGCAAACCAGAAAACCCATGGGTTTTACCGATACTCCCGCACCGCTGCCACCTGCAAAAGGCAATTCCGGATTCCGGGTCTGGCCTTCCTGTGCATATTCTCCGCCCCCGGCGGCAAATCCACAGGCCACCTGGGAAATGGGAATAATGACTGTACCATCGTTGGTCTCAACTGCATCACCAACCACGGTATTAACATCCACCATTTCTTTGATACTTTGCATTGCGGTCTTCATAAGTCCTTCAATAGGATGGTTGTTTTTTTCTGCCTGCTCCTCCATCAGCATTCACCCCCGCGCGTAATATTATAGCCGGTTACCGGCCTTAAAGTCGGCCCCTGGCCTTTTGCACCAAAATATAGGCCTCCACAAAAATAATATGCACGATCCGCATCTTGAATATGCAATGGAGACGGCTTTCGAAGATTTCTTGATAAAAATCAGGCTGTACCAGAATATTCAAATCCCGAATATGGCCCTGGAAAGAGAGTTCGCTGATCAGCAGGCCTTTACCCGCCCAAAGGGCTCCACTGGCCAGTGCAGTTTTCATAGCGTCTCCTGATCCGACCAGGGTTTTCCATTCGATTTTTTTTAAGATTAGAAAACGAAGGATCAATTTGAATATGGTAGATTGAGTCAGCAACTTGCTCAATTGAATAGGGCCAGGAGATGAAAATACATCCTCTTCCTTTAGAATTCTAAGGAAGGAACGTTTGGAGGATTGCGGGCGGCCTGGGAATTGCCAGCGGGATGAAATAATGAAACTCTGGTCAGCCCATTCCGGTCCTTTTATGAGGACTTGCACGGTTCTCTTTCCCAGGGGACGGGCAATATCTATGGACAGGTCGAGTCCAGCCCGGTTCAACTCCAAATGAGCATCCATCCGCCCATGCAGGGGAACTAGAGCAACGGCCAGATTAATAAGTGTCCACAGAACAGCACAATAGAGGAATAACAAGTTACATTCTCCCGTTTTTCCATATTCTGCTCCTCTGGAGAAGGCTTATTCTTTTTCCACGGTATTTGTTAGTTCTTCGATGAGGGTTTCTACGCTGCTGACGACTTTGAACATCTCATCATCAACAACGATATTGGGTCTTCCCTGGCGGTAGGTGGGACAATGAAGATTATAATCCAAGATTTTGTGGGAGATTTCTGTCAGTAAACCACGGCTTTCCATATAAAATACGGCTTTCTTTTGTTCATAACGATGCACCGCACCACTGCTGCGTTTCTGGCTTAATATCATTCGGGTATACCGCTTAAAACTTTCCAATTCTTTGTTCAGTTTTTCCCAATTCTTATCAATCTCTTTCCCCAGTTCAATCCAAAAGGGGGCAAAGTCATTGTCTTTTAGTATTTTCAAAGCCATGCGCATTTCAGGTGGTTCATAAGGATTCTCTTCGAAGATAAGCGGCTTGCCTTTGCCCTTCAGGTTGTCAAAATCCCCCCGGGCCTGGGCCTTTTGTATCTGCATCTCCACTAGATCCTCGGTGCTGCTCATATAGCGAGCCAGGCGTTTGGCTTCCTGGGCTTTCGTTTTGATTTCTTCTTCGAGGGATTTGCCGGACATTTTTGTTATCCTCCTTCATGCTCGGTAGATCTTTCAGGCTGGCTAAGCCGAAGAGGAATAAAAATTCCTGAGTGGTGGCATAGAGGATCGGTTTACCCAGGGTTGCCTTATGGCCGGCCTCACAAATCAGGCCTTTTTCCACAAGGTGGCTGAGCACTCGCTCCGATTTGACACCCCGAATGTTTTCGATTTCCACCCTGGTAATGGGCTGTTGATAAGCTATCAAAGCCAGGGTTTCCATGGCCGCAGGAGAAAGCCGCCTTTGTACCGTTTTCTCCATTCGGGCCAGGATATCCGAGTACTCGAGCCTGGTGCACATCAAATAGGAATGATTCTCCACCACTACCTGTATGCCGCGTTTTTTTTCATTATACTCTAATATTAATTCATGCATAATGCCATTCAGATCCAGCAAAGGAACATCCAGGATTTCCACCAGCTCATCAGCCCCCACCGCCTCGCCCCGTACGAAGAGGATGGCTTCGACAGCGGCTTTGATTTCATCTCTCATCAACATGATCAATCGCCACCCGTAAGTATAATTTAATATCGCTGAACTTATTCTCCTGTACGGCTTCCACCTTCTGAAGCCGAACTAATTCCAAAAGAGCCAGAAACAATCCCAGGAGTTCGCGCCGGCGCATGGTGGTCAGAAATAGTTCTGAGAAGCGCAGGTTGGATCCCCTACGAGCCAGGGTCTGGACGATTTCATCCATTTTTTCCTGGACATTGATATCTTCCTGGGGAATAGAAAGAACTGGCTCCTCTTGCTCCATTCTCCCCAAAACCGTCTGGTAAGCCCGAATCAGCATGGATAAATCGGCAGCCAACACCTCTGATTCCTCTGCATTGCCGCTGTTGCGATAATACACCCGTTTAATGGTCCCATCCTGACGAGAAATCAGGTATTCCGCGGCTTCCTTGTAGCGTTTGTACTCTTCCAATCGCTGGATCAGTTCTTCGCGGGGATCTATCTCCTGCTCCTCATCCTCCTCAACCAGGGATGGAAGAAGCATGCGCGCCTTCAACTGCAGAAGGTAGGAAGCCATTACCAAAAAATCTCCAATGGTGTCGAGGTCGCCCTCCCTGCCGTCCAGGTGGGCGATGAACTGGTCACTGAGTAGCGCAATGGGAATGTCATAGATGTCAACCTGATTTTTCTCAATCAGGTAGAGCAATAAATCCAGAGGTCCGTGAAAGGCATCCAGATCCACCACATAGCTCATTGAGGAACCTCCTCACCATTAAAAAACAAGCGCTTGCAGCACACTCGCCAGGAATTGTACAATTGGACCCAGAATATACCCGGTCACATTGGTTATGATTAGCACCAACAGGATGGCAAACCCATAAGGTTCCAATGAATATATCAAACGCGCACCGCTATCCGGAAGCAATCCGGCCAGGATTTTGGATCCATCCAAAGGCGGGACGGGGATCAGATTAAAAGCACACAAAACCAGATTTATCGTTACCAGAGGCTCCAGCAACTGTTTAATCATGTTACCCCATTCTGTTCCTTGATAAGGAATTATTATGCGAAAGGCAATCATCCCGATCAGCGCCAGCAATAGATTCATACCCGGCCCGGCCAGGGAAACCAGCATCATTCCTTTTTTTATCCCTATTCCGCTAAAGCGCCGGGGATCAACCTGCACCGGTTTAGCCCACCCAAAACCAGCAAACATCAACATAATAAAGCCAATCCAATCTATGTGGGGTAAAGGGTTGAGTGTCAGGCGCCCCTGTTCGAAAGGGGTGGGATCCCCCAACCAGGAGGCCACTTTTCCATGTGCGTATTCATGAAAGGTCAGTGCAATCAGAATGCCGGGCAAAATTATTAAAATATTTTCCAACCAGGTACCTGGATCATTCAAGAGTTGGTTCAAGCATATTCGCCTCCTTTAACCACTTTTGGACCATGGCCAGCTCATCAGCCCGGTTCTGCACTCTTCCATCAAGTTTGGCTTTATAAAGCCCGTTGAGGATAGTACTAAATACGGGGCCTGGTTTTACTCCGGCCTTTTTTAGATCATTGCCGTTGATCTCCACCCTGGCCTTTTCTTTGGCGTCCAGGTAGTGGACCACTTCATCCCAGGTGCCTTCCGTATGAATACTGAGGAGGAGATAAACGATGCCCTCTGGCGACCAGTCGCCGATAAGTTCATCCAGTCGGCTGGGTTTCATGGCTTTTTCGGCCAATGCTGCCAGTACTCCCTCTACTTGCCGGGACTCCCGCAGGCATTTTTGCGCATGGCTACTGAGTCGATAGCGTTCCATCACAGCCTGGAGATCTTCCTCATTGAGTTGGGATAGAATTACCTGGATGAAAACCAACCAGGTTTTCAGATTCATCTGCAGGTATCTTTCCTCCCACCATACGCTGACGATGGGTATACGCCGCAGAGTGGTCCGATCAATTGTCTGCGGTCGGACTTCAGGGAGGATGTATTTCCAAACCCCGATTTCCTGCATCCGGTCCAGGGAAGGCACTGGATCCTTTTCGCCCAGTATGAGAATAATCTCCTGCAGGATGCGTTTATAGGAAAGCTTACCCAGAAGTCTTCTCTCGATGGCGTCCTGAGCAAAGCGCAAAGTGTCAGGTTCAATTTGGAAGCGATACCGTTGTTCAAAGCGGATGGCCCTCAAGATACGGGTGGGATCCTCGACAAAACTGAAATTATACAGAATTCGCACCAGTCCTTTTTCCAGATCCTGACGCCCACCGAAATAATCGATCAAATCCCCGAAACAGTCGGGATGCAGACACACAGCCATCGTATTGATGGTAAAATCCCGGCGGTATAGATCATCTCTCATGGAGGACTTTTCCACATTGGGCAATGCGGCTGGGAACTCATAATATTCGGTCCGAGCAGTTGCTATATCAATCTTACTTCCGTCAGGCAAAATCACCACCCCGGTATGGAAACGCTCATGCACCCGTTCTTTTCCCCCCAGGTGTTCTGCCAGGGCTCGGGTCAGTGTTTCACCTTCTCCGTCCACCACCAGATCGACGTCAAAGTTGGGAACCCGTAAAAGCAAATCCCGTATAAAACCGCCCACGCAGTAAACGTGACATCCTAATTCCCCGGCTATTTGTCCTGCCAGGCGCAATGTGGATAGGAGACGAGAAGGGAGTCTCTCCTCCATCAAAGCTTGTAGATTTTGCTCTCGATTCTCACTTCCATCATATAAGACCTCATGGTCTTCGGGATAATCCTGCCCGTGTAATGTGCGCAGAATGTCAGTCCGGGAGACAATGCCCAGCAAGCGTCCCCCTTCAAGTACCGGCAGACGCCCGATGTCCTTCTCCACCATCAGCTTTTGGACTTCGGCCAGGGGGGTTTGCGGATCAACCGCTACCACCCGGGTGCTCATAAACCCTTTCACCGGAGCATGCCCCAGATCGTGTATTCTAGCTTTATCCACGTCCCGGCGGGATATAACCCCCACCATCTGTTCATCTTCCACCACGGGCATACCGGTGTGCCCGTAGCGCAGCATGATTTTTCCCGCTTCTTCCATGCTGGTGGAACCCGGGACGGTTTTAACCGGGCTGGACATAATATCCCTGGCCATGAGTCCGGGATTTACCTCTTCTCCCAGTGCATCGATGATGCAGCTTACTACTTCCTCAGCATTTTTTCCCTTAACCACAGCGGAAGCTGCTTTTTCGTGGCCCCTGCCGCCCAAAGAGCGTAAAACCTCATTTACCTTAAGATTGGCAGTGCGGCTCCGGGCTACAACATTTAATTTGCCCTCCATAAGGGCAATTGCAAAGACCACATCACTGTTTTCTATCTCGAAAAGTCGAAAGGTGACAGCATCCAGACCAGGGATGAAAGCCATGGGCTCTGCCATCGCCATCACCACATCCATATTGTGAATCCGGTAGTGCCTGGAACTGTTGATCAATTCCTGTAGCAGCTGTCTTTGACCACTGCTGAAGGGCTGCTCAATAAAATTAGCCACCACGGACAGATTCGCTCCCCGTCCCAGTAAGAAAGCTACAACCGAGACATCCCTGGCGGTGGTGGAGGTAAAAAGCAGACTGCCGGTATCTTCGTAAATACCCAAAGCCAGGATGGTGGCATCAAAAGGGCTTATCTTGATATCACGGCTGATGATCTGCTCAACCAGGATGGTGGTGGCAGCCCCCAGTTGTTGTATGACAACTTGCTCACCGGGCAGGTCGTCGGGTGAGGGGGGATGGTGGTCGTAAATATATCGTTCTAAATCCGGACGTCGAGCCAACTCGCTCAGTTGTCCGAGCCGGTTGGCGTTGGCTGTATCCACGACGATCATCCGCTGGACCTGGGTGAGATCAATTTGGTTGGGAGCATGAATGGCTAGAGAATCCTTATAAAGAGCCATGAATTGTTTTACATTTTTTGATAGGGTGCCAGAAAATACTTTAACCGCCGCTGGATATAGTTTGCCGGCCGCCACCATCGACGCCAACCCATCAAAATCAAGCGAGTTATGGGAGGTGATAATTTCCACGCCATGTCCCTCCATATACAGATAAGTGCATTATACCACATCCTGGTAGTACAACACCGCCATTTCTAGCGGGTTTGCTCCGCTTTAAAGGACATGTAAAACAAACGAGAAGAGGACCATTCATAATTTCTGCGTATGAAAAAGCCATTCACTAACCGCTTCTAATCAGCCCCACAGCTTTATAATTCCCCTTAACAACTACTTACACGAGACTATAATAATCTAAGCAATAAGAAATAATATACCTGGGAGAAGAATCACCCCTGGCAGTGATAAGTAGAAGGAAGGTAGAATAACCTGTTCTTACGGAAATTGGGCAGTTTTGTTTTTGGTCGTAGTATAGCTAGCAGCCAATTGGGTGATGAGAAACTAAATGTTTTTTGGGGAATGCCGATTCTATCCAGTGATGCTATTTCCTCTGTGGCTTATGCAGTCGAGGAAATCCTGCTGGTTCTCGTCCCTGTAATTGGTTTTACCTCATTCTTATGGATGCCGCGCATAGCCGTTGCCATTATTGCCCTATTATTAATTCTAGTTTTTTCTTATCGCCACGTCGTGGATGCCTATCCCAATGGGGGAGGTGCCTACGTGGTAGCCAAGGAAAACCTGGGTCCATTGTTTGCATTAATTGCAGGTGCCTCACTTTCGGTTGACTACACGCTTACAGTAGCCGTGAGCATTGCCGCAGGTACAGCAGCGATCACTTCAGCCTTTCCCAGTCTGTTTTTTCACCGTGTAGCGATCGCCTTATTTATGACTATTCTTTTGACCGTCGGTAATTTACGAGGTGTCCGGGAATCCTCCCGCCTATTCAGCATTCCTACTTATGCCTTTATTCTTTCACTAATAGCCTTAATTATTGTAGGATCGATCCGGCACGCCAGCGGTGGGAGTCCTGACATGCTTCCGCTATCGAATAGTGCGGGGTTCGGCACCTCAGCGCTTACAATTTCGTTGTTTCTCCGCGCGTTTGCTTCTGGATGCAGTGCAGTAACAGGAGTGGAGGCGGTGAGCAATGCGGTTCCTAATTTTAGAGATCCTGCTAAAAAGAATGCAAAAATTGTCTATGTGTTGCTTGCAGTCGCTATCATTGTCTGTTTCGGTGGCATCGCCTATCTGGCCCAGCTGTACCATACAATTCCCAATCCTCGGCAAACCGTGATCGCCCAACTAACTCTGGACGTTTTTGGCCGGGGAGGAATGTTCTATTTCATCTCAGCCACTACAGCTATGATTCTGGTTCTAGCTGCCAACACCGCCTTTGCCGGTTTTCCAACTCTACTCTCTGTCATCGCCCAGGACGGATATGCACCTCGGCAAATGGCCCTGCGCGGGCATCGTCTCAATTTCAACAATGGCATTATCATATTGAGCCTGGCTGCAGCAATTTTGGTTATCCTTTTTAAAGCCAATACCCATTTGTTAATCAATCTCTATGCTGTAGGCGTCTTCACCTCTTTCACTCTTTCTCAATCGGGAATGGTAGTCCATTGGTGGAAAGAGAAATCGCCTGGATGGCAGTTCAAACTTGTGGTAAACGGCTTAGGGGCTTTGACTACCGGAATTGCAGTAACAGTCATCGGTATTACAAAATTTGAAGAAGGCGCCTGGATCGTTTTTTTAGTAGTCCCGGCTATAATCGCTGTCATGTTTAAAATCAAAAAGCATTACGCATCAGTTGCCGAGCAATTGGATATCCCTAATGATTTCCTTCGCGAGTTAACTTTCTCCACAACATATTCACACCATGTAATTGTTCCCATCGATAGCTTGAATGCCATGGTAGTCAAAGCGCTACGCTATGCACGCAGCATTACTCCCAATGTGGAAGCCTTTCATGTAGAAATCTACGAAGGTGGGGCCGATAAACTACGACTCAAGTGGTCGATGCTAAATACCGACATCCCCTTAATTGTCAAACTGTCACCTTATCGGGAAATAGTCAACCTCTTGGCAGATTACATTGACTCTGAGGAGCACGCATCCCAGCCTGGTGATGTGATTACTGTCCTGCTTCCACAGTTCTTCGTGTCTCATCGTTGGGAAATGGCTTTGCACAATAACACAAGTCTGTTCATCGCCAACGCCATGCTTAGAAAACGCAATGTGGTGGTTTCAATAATCCCCTTCTACCTTGATGATTTAAAAGCGTATCGCCTTTCCAAAGGACGGACCAGCCATCCATCCGTAACCTGAAGTCGCGCACGACTGGTAGGAAAAATGGCTAATGCCCTGGATAACCTATCTCCTGACCAACTGCAGACCGCCTTATTTATAAGGTCTGCACTCTATTCTTGAGATAGGAATCAGGGCATAAATCATAAAGATCATAAAATTTTTCTTTACAACGGTTGCTACGCGTTTATAATGGTTTCAGTGCATAATTAAATTATGAACATAAAATCAATAAATTTGAACGAAACGCACGCAGAATATAAACAGCGAAAGTAGGTAGGCGTTTGTTTTTACGGAGATTGGGCAGATTCATCTTTGGCCAGAGCATGGCCAGCAGCCAACTGGGAGATCAGAAATTAAATATATTCTGGGGTATGCCTATTCTCTCCAGTGATTCGATATCTTCTGTTGCATATGCGGTGGAAGAGATTTTGTGGGTGCTGGTCCCGACAATTGGTTTCGCTTCTTTTTTCTGGATGCCTAGAGTGGCTCTGACCATCATACTCTTGCTTCTGATTCTGGTCTTCTCCTACCGCCAGATTGTGGATGCCTATCCCAACGGAGGCGGCGCCTATATAGTAGCCAAAGAAAACTTAGGACCAATTTTTGGTTTGATAGCAGGTGCTTCCTTATCAGTGGATTATACACTGACAGTAGCAGTTAGTATCTCCGCGGGTACGGCAGCGATTACTTCTGCCCTCCCCGGTCTATATCACTATCGCGTAGGGCTTGCGGTCTTACTAGTTTTTCTTATAGCGATCGGAAACGTGAGAGGAATCAAGGAATCTTCACGCCTTTTCAGTTTCCCCACCTATGCCTTTATCTTGTCAGTGATTGCCTTGATCATAGTGGGATTAGCCAAGCATTGGGCAGGACTTAATAACAGCGTTCCCCAGCCAGCGGATTCCACCGCCAGTTTTGGAACCCAGGCTATCAGTATTTTCATTCTCCTACGGGCTTTTGCCTCCGGCTGTTCTGCCCTAACTGGAGTCGAAGCAGTGGTAGATGCCGTGCCACATTTTAAAGAGCCCCGAAAAAGAAATGCTAAGATTGTCTATGTCATGCTGGCAACGGCTATCATTATCTGTTTTGGTGGTATTGCGTATTTAGCCCAGGTTTATCATGCCTTACCGAATTCTAGAGTCACAGTCATCGCCCAATTGACCCTTGAAATATTCGGGCGGGGAACCATGTTCTATTTTATCTCTGCCACTACCGCCGTCATTCTAGCCATGGCTGCTAATACCGCCTTCGCCGGTTTTCCCACTCTATTATCCGTAATAGCCCAGGATGGTTATGCCCCCCGACAAATGGCCATGCGCGGCCATCGTCTTAATTATAACAACGGTATTACGATGCTAACCCTTATGGCTATGGCTCTGATAGTTATCTTCAATGCCAACACGCACATGCTGATAGCATTGTATGCCGTGGGTGTGTTCACCTCATTTACGCTCTCTCAAACCGGCATGGTTTTTCACTGGAAAAAGGAACATTGTCCGGGATGGATATGGAAGGCCATAATTAATGGCATAGGAGCATTGGCCACCCTGACCACGGTAATCATTGTGGGATACAACAAGTTTGGTGAAGGCGCCTGGATCGTTTTTGTCGTAATACCACTGTTGATCATGGGTATGTCCAGAATCAAAAAGCATTACCAATCAGTTGCCAAGCAATTGGATATTCCCAACGATTTCCTCCCCCAGTTGGAGTTTACCACCAGCTATTCGCATCATGTTATTGTCCCGATCGACAGCCTGAATGCCATGGTAGTGAAAGCCCTGCGTTATGCGCGCAGCATCACTCCTAATGTGGAAGCATTCCATGTTGAAGTCTATGATGGAGCCGCGGATAAACTAAGGCGCAAATGGGCCTTGCTGAATACGGATATCCCACTGGTTATCAAGTTCTCACCATACCGAGAGGTGGTCAACCTCTTAACGGAATATATTGACTCGGAAGAACACGCATCTCAACCGGGTGATGTGATTACCGTCTTACTTCCCCAGTTCTTCGTATCCCACCGCTGGGAGATGGCCTTGCACAATAATACCAGCCTGTTCATCGCCAATGCAATGCTGAAAAAGCGAAATGTTGTTGTATCAATTCTTCCCTTCTATCTAGATGATTTAAAAGCCTATCGGGTGTCTAAGGGTATAGATAAATAGGGATTGGTATCTGAGATTTAGAAGTGAAACCAGCTAAAAAGACCAGCGTTTCTGGATAGTAGCGCTGGTCTTTTACGATTGGCTCAATTTTTTTAAGTGAATGAGTGCTAAGCCTTATCTTTATCTACATTTTAAGCCTTTCCAGGAGAAGATCATTTCGTATGAGGTCAGCGTAACTTTCCCGTTTAAGAATTAAATCCGCTCTTCCGCTGCCAACCAGGACCATAGCCGGCCGAGGCAGTCGGTTGTAATTGCTGGACATGGCGTAATTGTAGGCACCGGTGGCAAATACGGCCAGAATATCTCCGGGCTGTACTGGTGCCAGGCGGGCATCCCAGATCAACATATCTCCGGATTCACAACATTTCCCTGCCACAGAGACCGTTTCCTGGGGTTCTTGATTGGCCTTATTCGCCAATACGGCTAGATATTTAGAGCCATACAATGCAGGTCGGGGATTATCGGTCATCCCACCGTCCACAGCTATGTATTTCCTGACTCCTTTAACCTCTTTATACGATCCAATCGTATAAAGGGTGATCCCGGCCGGACCAGCCAGTGATCTTCCCGGTTCAACGATGATTCTGGGAATTCTAAGTCCCAGTGCCCGGCACTTGACCTGGATGGCAGGAAGAATGGCTTCCGCCCATTCCCGAGGATCGCGAGGTTCATCTCCGTAGAAATAATAGATTCCGAACCCACCACCCATATCCAATTCCTCAGCTTCGAAGCCGCAATCCTCTTTGAGTTGGAGCAAGAAATCAACCATTAATTCGGCTGCGTGCTTAAAAGACTCCATTTCAAAGATCTGGGATCCGATGTGGCAATGAAGGCCAATGAGGCGAAGGTTCTGGCAGTCAAGGGCAGCTCGAACCGCCTCCAGTGCTTGCCCGTCGGGCAGTGTGAATCCAAATTTGGAATCGACTTGACCGGTCTTGATAAATTCATGCGTATGGGCCTCTACACCCGGTGTGATGCGTAGTAAAATGTCCTGCTGCTTGCCCTTTTGAGCACAGAGGTGATTGAAGTATTCCAATTCGTAAAAATTATCGACAACCACCCGACCCACACCCGAATCCAGGGCCAGTTCTAACTCCCTGGGGGTTTTGTTGTTGCCATGCAGGTAAACCTTTTCCATCGGAAAGCCAGCCTGTATAGCGGTGTAGAGTTCTCCTCCAGAAGCCACATCAAGGCCTAACCCTTCTTGATCAACAATCCTGAGTAAAGACAGATTGCTCAACGTTTTGCTGGCATAGATTACCATCGCATCGCCCACTCCGTCAAAAGCCTGGCGAATTGAGCAGCAGTTCTGTCTGAACCCCTCCTCATCTATGACCCACAACGGTGTCCCGTATTCTTTTACCAGCTCTACAGTATCCACGCCTCCGATTTCCAGATGGCCTGCTGGGTTTATTTTCATGGTTCCGGTTAAATACAAAATCTCAACTCCCCTGAAAGTTCTGATAAACATGGATATTTTAACACTATCGGCTTTCAATGGTCAACGATCCCAAACCAAAAATACACCATACATCCGCCATCCCTCTACAGCATTGTATTCCAGCGACAAAATATGGTCCCCAGGCCCGGCAAGATTATGACTTTTCTTATCCATACGAAAGCCATATGCTTTTCAGTTTGTTTGCGTCTGACCGTCTACTGAAGCCGGTTCAACATGGATCAACACATAAGAATTGGGTATCTCGTGATTAATCCGTTCCTCAATGAGGTCACACAGGTCGTGCGCCTCCTGAATACTCAAATCCTTGCGGAGAACTAAGTGCAGATCAATGTGGGTATCGCGCCCTGATTTTCTTGTTCGTAGGTCATGATATTCCAAGTAATTACAGCTGTATTCTTCAAGAATGCATTCCACATTCCTGATCCTATCCTCCTCCAGTGCTGCATCTAGAAGAGGAGCAAAGGCTTTCTGCGTCAATTGATAAGCTGCCCGGCAGATCAGCCCGGCAACCAGTATAGCAGCAATTGGATCCACGATTCGCCAGCCGGTAATTTTTATCAGAATCAAACCGACAAAAACACCTAGAGAAGTATACACATCGGTGCGCAGGTGCATGCCATCCGCTTCCAGGGCTATGGAATCGCTCTGTCGGCCCACATGAAGGAGATAGGTGGATACAAGATAGTTCATCAAGGCAGAAATGCCCATGACAACTATACCCCATTTGGTGTCCATTATCTCTCCGCCATGCAGAATCTTCATCACGGCTTCATAGACAATCATCATGGCTGCTATAAAAATAAGCAAAGCTTCAATAGTTCCCGATATATTCTCAATCTTCCCATGTCCGTAAGGATGCTTCTCATCGGGAGGCTTGGAAGAGGAATGCACCGCAAACACAGCAATAAAGGAAGCCAGAAGATCATTGGCCGAGTGGATGGCCTCAGATATTACACTGACAGATCCGATCATAACGCCGATAACCAGTTTAGCACCCATCAGGAGGGTGTTGCTTAAGACTGATAGCCATGCTGCTTTGATGCGAATATCCACTACACATCTCTCCCTAATTTGCGTATAAAAAAGGGACTTCATCTCAATGAAGTCCCACGGATATACCCGCTGCTCGGTGAGCCCAGCACAATGTGCCTGACCATGAAGCATTATTAAATTTAATCCATTTTATCATGGAAATGCACTGGTGTCATGAGTTTTTTAGTAGCGCTTATTCAATTCATACCATATGGGGCTGGCGACAAAAATAGAGGAATAAGTGCCCACCACGAATCCGATAAGCATGGCAATTACAAAGTATTTAATGGTAACCCCGCCGAATATCAATAGAGCAAGCAGGGCGAATATACAGGTTAACACCGTGTTGATAGACCGGTTCAAAGACTGAAGTATGCTGCGGTTAACCAGTGCCTCATAGTCCTCTTTGCGTTTGTTGCGTAAATTCTCTCGAATTCTATCGAATATAACGATGGTGTCGTTCATAGAATACCCGACAACTGTTAGTATCGCCGCGATAAAAGCACCATTGATTTCCCACTGCATGATCGAAAAGATACCCAGAACCAGCAGCACATCGTGAACCTC
This sequence comes from Syntrophomonadaceae bacterium, assembly GCA_035560815.1. Classification (GTDB taxonomy): domain Bacteria; phylum Bacillota; class Syntrophomonadia; order Syntrophomonadales; family Syntrophomonadaceae; genus UBA5314. The sequence continues at coordinate 29,779 of DATMYR010000012.1, forward strand.
GGCTGCAATTGCCGCCACGCCAAATTTCCATTCAAAGCGGAAGGATATATAGATGAGGATAAAGGCGCAAGCCAGGAGTACCTCCCAGATGGCGTTCTGCCAGAGTTCTTTGCCGATCACCGCTCCAACAGTATCTTTGCTCTGATATACCATGTTTTTGGCTGTTAAGGCTGCTTTTAACTGGTTGGTCTGGGCATCGTCCAATACCGCCCGGGTGCGAATAATGAATTGATCCTGGCTCTGTTGAATCTCGGCGTCCTTTTCCACATTCACAACCGCCAGAACCGCCCGGACATCCGCTACGGTAGTAGAGGTGGTGGCCTTAACCTGAATGGAAGTTCCTCCCCGGAAATCAATCCCGGCATTCAAATGACGGGTGAATAAAGAGACGATCCCCACAGTAACAAGAATTAACGAGATGATATAAAATATGTTTCTCTTTTCAATCAGTTTCATTGGATCCCCTCCTTACACGCCGTATAGTTTATGATTGTCGGTGACATTAGCAAACAATATTAAGAGGTATCTGGTTAGGGTCAAGGCCACCAGTATACTGGCCACCAAGCCTATGGCCAGCGTGACTGCAAAACCTTTTACCGCCCCGCTGCCAAAATACATAAGGATCATGGCCGTAATCAGGGTCGTGAGGTTGGAGTCAAAAATAGTCCAAAAGGCTCTTCGGAAACCGGAGTCGATTCCAGCGTGTATGGTCTTGCCGTTGCGCAACTCTTCTTTTATTCTTTCATAAATGATGACATTGGCATCAACAGCCATGCCTATGGATAGGATGAAACCTGCGATGCCTGGTACAGTCAGTACCGATCCCAAGAGGGTCATGGTTCCCAGGACCACGATGGAGTAAACGATCAAGGAAACATCCGCTACCAGACCGGGCATGCGGTAATAGCCCAGCATGAAGACCAGAATGGCGATAATTCCCAAAAGTCCTGCCTTCACGCTCTTATCCAGGGAGTCTTTCCCCAGGGTGGGGCCCACGGTGTGCTCTTCCAGAGGCTGAAGAGTCAGCGGCAGGGCACCAGATTGCAGTTTGACCGCCAGTGTCTGAGCTTCAGTCGCATTGAAATTCCCCTCGATGTAGCCTTTCCCCTCGGTAATAGGCGTGTTTACTGTGGGGGCGCTAATTTCTTTATTATCAAGTACAATAACCAGTGGCTTCCCTACATTTGCTGTAGTTGCTTTGGCAAATAAGTCAGCCCCGACACTGTCAAATTCGAAATTAACTACAAACGTACCATTATTATTGGAATTGGCACCCGCCGTAGCTTTGACCAGATGCTGCCCGGTCAGCAATAGATTTCCCTGAGCATCGCGAAACTCAAGTTGAGCCGTGGTCCCGATGACGTCAATCGCCTCTTCGGGATTGTTAACATCAGACATTTCGATAACGATCCGGTCTTTCCCCTGAGAATAAACATTGGTTTCCTTGACCCCCAGCTTATCGACCCGATCTTTCATAATGGCAACAGATCTTTGGATATTTTCTGGAGTAACTTTATTGTCTTTGGTTTCCTGGGCCTGCATGACTACCCGCAGACCGCCTTTCAAGTCCATGCCCAGGTGAACTCCTGTCTGAAAATACTTATAAGCGCTGTAGCCACCCAGACCAATAACCAGAAATAACGCAATTATTACTGCTATACTGGTATTCTTCTGCACCAATGTAGCCTCCTTCCAACAACATTTACTTATATAAGCTTGGCTCCATTTATAACCAATTCAAATTCACAGCCCAGGTATGTGGCCGCCCGCCGGCATAACAGCATCCGGCTCATAAAAATTTCGAAGTACTCCATCACCGGGCAGATATCAATGTCGATCTGGACATCCATGGATATCACCTGATCCTCCTTGGAAATATTGAGGATGGAATACCTGGCAGCATAGTTTACCCGGTCATGAATATCAAATGATGCCACATCACGGTTTCTGACCCGGTTGCGGTGGACATGGGATTTATCCGCCAGGATTAAGGCGGCCGCTACTTCGTTTACCGGGTGGCCGTATCCCTCATCATGGTTGCCGATAGCCGAACTTATGATAGATATCTCTGCAACATCCATTCCCATCCGGCGCAGAATTTCTATTGCCATCAGGGCTCCGCTCTGGCTGTGTCCATTGCGGTTTACAACATTACCTATGTCGTGCATATAACCTGCAATTCCGGCTAATTCGGGAAGCCTCCCCCCGTATCCCAGATCGTGCAAGATCTCCCGGCCCAGCCGGGATACCAGGTTGATATGCAGAAAGCCATGATCGGTATAGCCCATTGCACCAAGATGATCATTGCCTTTTTGAATAAAGGTGTTGACCAGGGGATTATTCCTGACCTCCTCCAGTCCTACCATACCCTAGTCCTCTTCTTTATAGGCTATGGCCTTTTTGACAAACTCTATTTCCGTGTTGTCACCAACCCGGAGGGTGACTGAATCTTCCTTAATCTTTGAGATTTCACCCTTGATCCCACCGATGGTAACGATCCGGTCGCCCCGCTTCAACTCTTCAATCGTCTGTTTATGTTTCTTTTCCTGTTTCTTGCGCGGCATCACTACCAGGACATAGAAGAGCACCAAAAAGATACCAAAGTAAATTGCCACACCTGTATAACCTGTCGAACTCGGCATATTCCATTCTCACCCCTTACTGTTAAGAAATAGCTTTTCCCAAAAAACGCAAATCGCATTCTTTCGGGTTACTCCGCCCTATAAAAAAATTTCCGGGCATTTGCATCTGCGGGCAGCAACAGGTAAACAGTGTCTAACTTTTGATAGATTCGCTACTCGCAGGCAAATTCCTTCTGACCACAGCTGTAGTTGTCCAGGAAACTGTAGTAAAAAGATGCAAACTCGCCCTTTTTTAAGGCACTCCTTATATTTTCCATCAATTCATTAAGAAAGTAAACATTATGATAGCTTAACAGGCGATGAGCCAGAAGTTCATCAGCCTTGATTAAATGTCTGATATAAGCCCGGCTGTATTTGCGGCACACATAACAGCCGCAATTCGGGTCCAGAGGAGAAAAATCCTGGGCAAAAACAGCATTACGCGCGGTCAATCGTCCCGTCCGGGTATAAGCACTCCCATGGCGGGCCAGCCGCGTGGGAAGAACACAATCGAACATATCAACCCCTCGGCGTACGCCCTCCAGTAGATCCTCGGGCGCCCCCACCCCCATTAAATAGCGGGGTTTCTGAACCGGCAGCTGGGAATTCATCAGGTCCAGCATCTCATACATATCGGGTTTGGGCTCTCCAACACTCAAACCGCCAATGGCATACCCGGGGAAATCAAGCTCCACCAAACTTCGTGCGCTCTCTATACGCAGGTCGGGATATATATTCCCCTGCACAATTCCAAAGAGGGCTTGATCTTCGCGGTGATGGGCCTGCAGGCAGCGCCCTGCCCACAAAGTGGTCCTAGCAACAGCCGCCTGAGCTTCTTCATGACTGCAAGGGTAAGGAGCGCATTCATCAAAACACATGGCGATATCCGCTCCCAGTTTTTCTTGAATATCCATCACCTTTTCCGGAGTGAGAAAATGCTTTGAACCGTCAATGTGGGAGTTAAAAACCACGCCCTCATCGTTAATACTGCGCAGCTTGCTCAAGCTGAATACCTGAAAACCGCCGCTGTCGGTAAGGAGCCCCCTCTCCCAGCCCATAAACGTGTGGATTCCACCGGCCTTTTCGACCAGGTCTTCACCGGGACGCAAGTAAAGGTGATAGGTATTGGACAGAATCATTTCCACCCCGATGGTGTAAAGATCCTCGGGAGTCAGGGTCTTGACTGTGGCCTGGGTTCCCACCGGCATAAATACCGGAGTTTGCACCCAACCGTGGGAAGTTTCCAACCTCGCCAGGCGGGCTGAACTCCAGGGATCATTCTGTAGTATTTGGAACTGCATCATTTTCCCTCTCTGAACAGCATGATGTTTTCTTGGCGCCCTCCTACCTGGGCCTGAAAAGCGATATCTTATATAAAAAGCGTTGCATCTCCATAACTGAAGAAACGGTAGCCTTGTGCCACTGCATGCCGGTAGGCAGCCATGGTTTTCTCCCAGCCGGCAAAAGCCGATACCAGCATAAGTAGGGATGAACCAGGCAGGTGAAAATTACTTACCAGCATATCGATTGCGCGGAACTTGTAGCCTGGATATATGAACAGACTGGTTTCCCCACTGCCGGGCTGAAAGCCCCGACTATCATCATACACTGTTTCCAGAGTTCTTACTACTGTAGTGCCTATCGCTACAATCCGCCCTCCCCGCGAGCGGGCAGCGTTAAGCTGGCGGGCCGCCTCTTCGCTGACTTGATAGGTTTCGCTGTGCATTCGATGCTGGCGGATATCGGCACTGTTTACCGGTCGAAAGGTTCCCAAGCCCACATGCAGGATAATCTTCACTACATCGACACCGGCATCTTGAATGTCAGAGAGTAATTGCTCGGTAAAATGCAGACCGGCAGTGGGAGCCGCAGCAGATCCAGACTCCCGGGCATAGATCGTCTGGTAATCTCCCTGGTCAGCATTTTGATCGGGCCGGTTAATATAGGGCGGAAGCGGTACGTGCCCTAACTCTTCAATAAAACTCTCCTCTGAAGAACAATTGTGAAACGATACCAACCGCCCTCCATCGGACTCCAAATCGGCAATGATTTTCAAAAATTCGGGTCGCTCGGGTGAGAAATATACCTGACTGCCTGGCTTCAGCCGCCGGGCAGGTTTCACCAGGGCTTCCCAGGAATCGCCTTTCTTTTTTAGAAGGAGTACTTCCACCTGGGCCCCCGTGTCCTTGTATCCCAGAAGGCGAGCGTGAATCACCCGCGTCTCATTGATGACCAGGGTGTCTCCCGATTGAAGATAGTCAATCAAATGATGAAATTGCCGGTCCTCGAATTCTTCCCGGTCACGGTGCACCACCAAAAGCCGCGAATGATCCCGAGGATGGGCGGGGTGCTGGGCTATGAGCTGAGGGGGAAGCGGGAAGATATAGTCTTCCAGAGCGAATGGATTTTGCTTCTCAGACATCGTATCATTATCTCCTGCTAAAAATATTCAATAAAAAGCTGATGATCAGGCTTAGAAGCAAGCAAGTGACCAGGGGAAAGTAGAAGGTAAAACCGTCCTTCTTATAATAGATATCCCCGGGCAGCTTCAAGAAACCGGGATTGGCCTTTCCCACGAGAAAAAACAGCAAGCCCAGGGCCGCTAATCCCAACCCCAGGATCATCAGCAATTTCCCTATCGTTCCCAGAGGATGCATGCTTCACTCCCTAACAAATCAAAGTGAGTCAACCAGAACCGTCCTCTTTGACTCACTGCCCGGCATCTTTGAGCCGCCGGGCTCCACCGTAGCGTTCGAATTCACTGTACAGGCAGCCGCAATACTGCTGCCGGTAAAGACCCATTTCTCTGGACCGCACGCCAGTCTGAGCAAAACCGGTCCGAAAATCCTGATAGAGGAAGGGAACCCCGTAGCGTTCCCCGGCCGCTTCTCCCACCTGACGAATCAAATCATGCTTCTGATACTTGCTTACCAGCAATGTGGAGGTGAAGCAGTCAAACTTTCCATGCCGGGCTATGCGGGCGGCCTGTTCCAGGCGCATCTGATAGCACAAGAGGCAGCGCTGGCTTTCGCGGAAACAAGCATTGCGTAAATATACTGAAGGATCCGGGGCCGGATCAAAGATCACGGCCAGATCGCTTTGACTTGCATACTCCTGAAGGGCCTTTTCCCTTTTTAGATATTCGCTATAGGGGTGAATATTGGGATTAAAAAAATAGCCGGTTAGCGAATAACCCTCTTGGCGTAGTTCCGGAACCGGATAGGTGGCGCAGGGACCGCAGCATATATGCAAGAGGAGATTTGGCATCGTCCTGACCTCCCATCAAATATCCGGTTCAAACAGGTTTCGCTCACCCTGGTCATGGGGTCGGGGAAGGCCCAGATGCCGATAGGCATGGTCCGTGGCCACTCGACCCCGAGGAGTTTTCTGAATCATTCCCATTTTGAGGAGAAATGGCTCATAAACGTCGGTTAAGGTGTCATCCTCTTCCGATACTGCTGCAGCCAGGGTCTCCAGGCCCACCGGCCCTCCCCCGAATTTAACAATGATTGCCTCCAGTATCATTCTGTCCATGGTGTCCAGACCACATTCGTCGATTTCCAGCATTTCCAGGGCTAAACGGGCCACGTCCAGGCAGATCACTCCGGAAGCTCGCACCAGAGCATAATCCCGCACCCGTCGCAACAGGCGGTTGGCAATACGGGGAGTACCCCGTGCTCGGCGCGCGATCTCTATGGCTCCATCATTATCGATACCGATGTTCAAAATACTCGCCGCTCTGCGGACGATCTGCGTTAAATCTTCCACATTATAGAAGTCCAGACGACTGTTGATCCCGAAGCGATCTCGCAATGGGGAGCTGAGCAGTCCGGGCCGGGTAGTGGCGCCAATCAGGGTGAAAGGAGGAAGATCCAGGCGCAGGGTTCGAGCTGCAGGTCCTTTGCCAATCACGATATCGATGACAAAATCCTCCATAGCCGGATAAAGAATCTCTTCAACACTCCGATTCAAACGGTGTATTTCATCGATAAAGAGGATTTCCCCGGCATCCAGGTTGGTCAGAATAGCAGCCAGATCCCCGGGACGCTCAATGGCTGGTCCTGAAGTTTTGCGGATGGGCTTACCGATTTCATTGGCCACGATGGCGGCCAGGGTTGTCTTCCCCAGGCCCGGAGGACCGCTAAGCAGGACATGGTCCAGGGATTCGCCCCGTTCCCGGGCGGCGGCAATAAATACCCCGATATTATCCTTGATGCGCTCCTGTCCCACATAATCACACAATCTTAAGGGGCGCAGGGAAGCTTCCTGCACATCCTCTTCCACCAGGTTTTGCGGGGAAATCAAACGCTCGCTGTGCAACGTCCTACCTCCGTCCTATTTCTTCCAAGCTGAGGCTCGTATCTTCAATACCTTCTTGATATTGTCTTCCACCCCGGAACCCATTTCCCCTCTTTCCTGAAGGTCCAACACCAGGGGCAGAACCTCACTGCGGGTGTACCCCAGAGCCTCAAGGGCTTCGAACAGTACCTCCAATGAGGATTGGTCCTGCCCCGGTGTGGATCGATCCTGTTTAAGAAGGGCCTCCGAAACCTTATCTTTTAACTCGAAGATGAGCCGCTGGGCGCTTTTTTTCCCTATTCCCGGAATGCGAATCAGCTGCCGTTCATCCTGACTGGCAATGGCCCGGTAAAAACTATCCGGGTCCATAAAACCCAGGATATTTAAAGCGCTGCGCGCTCCCATCCCTGAAATATCTAATAGACGAAGGAAGAGCTCCTGTTCCTCGCGTAGAAAGAAACCATACAATTTCCACTCATTGTCGCTGCCCTGCAGGCACGTATGCAAAAAAACAGGTTCACCCGCTTGCGGGCATCTGGCCAGGTCGCGGCTATGGACATAAACCTGATAACCAATCCCATTCACATCAATGGTCAGTGAGTCAGCCAGAACAGCAAAAATGGATCCCCGGACAAAAGCGATCATGGCTTATTTCTCTCTTTCATAGAATACATTCATCTTGTAGGAATGAAGATGGCAGATGGCTATGGCCAAAGCATCGGCTGCATCGTCGGGCTGGGGAGTCTCTTTCAGAGATAGAATCGCCTGCACCATCAATTGAACCTGGCGTTTACTGGCATTCCCATATCCCACTACAGCCTGTTTGACCTGCAAAGGAGTGTATTCCGCAACCTGGAGGCCGGCACCCGCCGCCGTCATGACCAGAACGCCCCGGCTCTGGGCCACGCTGATCGCAGTTTTGGCATTGCGCTGAAAGAAAAGTTCTTCTATCGCCACTACGTCAGGGTGATAGGTGTCCAATAGACCAACCAATTCCCGGTTGATAGCCAGGAGCCGATCCGGCATGGGCATGGATGCCGGGGTGCGTATGGTTCCATAGTCGACCAGGCGCCCCTTGGCGCCCTGCCCCTCCACCACTCCATACCCGGTGGTAGCCGTTCCTGGATCAATCCCCATAACCAGCATGGCATCCGCTCCGTATTCATTTTCTCTACACCTATATTACTTGAAAATACCCGGTGTGGAAAAGACCGGTTGGGCCAAGAAAGAAGGATAAGCCAGCCATGACTGTCTTATCCTTGGGCAAACTCCTGAATTTAGGGTTTGGGGACACACCTTCCGCTAAGGTCTGGGGACACACCCCGATGGGGAATGTCCCCATGGACTCCCTTCGGTCGTGGTTCCCAATTGCCGTCAGCCGCCGGCGACGACATTTCGCCTAGTGCTGGCGGATCGAAGACCGAAGGTCTGAGCGCCAGCCAGATCGAGATGAGCTTAAGCGAATTCCGAGATGGCAAGTACCTGTGGTGCACCCTGTGGGTGATGGATGTAAGATGTGGTTCGGACGAAAGCTATCAGTACATGCCTTACCGCCTGTAGGGCGGTAACAGGGGGACATTCCTCTCTCGAAGAGGAGGTGTGTCCCCCAACCTTATAGATATTCATCCAGGTTTTCCAATGCATCGTTGAGGTCTTCCTGGGTATAGAATTCCAGTTTGCTATCAGTAATGGATTTTTGAATATCGGATGGCAGAGATGCTAATGGAATCCGGGTTACTTTCAAAAGAATATCATGCTCGGCATCAGGCCCCTGGTAGACGGCCACTTTGTTCTGGTAAGCCTTGAGGCGCAATTTCCCCTTATCCTTGGGGCACCAATCTTCTGTTTTTTGATGGATGACCAGCGTCTTCCCCTGCCAACTGATCTGGTAACCTTTTTCAGCAGGGTAGGATTGCTGAACTTCCTGTAAGCTGCGGCCATTTAGTTGATCCCGCTGGGGAAAAGCTGCAATGATAACATGCTCGCATTTGGTATATTCTTGCTCGAAAACCACCTGGGTGTCAGCCTCAATGAGATGCGGCTTTTCCTCGACACTCAAAACCGGCTTCTGGTCTCCGGAAACATTATGCATTTTATTGTAGGCCTTTCCCAGCAGGCAGCCCAGCCCGGTGCTGGCAATGATCAACCCTGTGGCTAGGAGCACTCCGGTTGATTTTTTCATATTTCTCACCTCTGGAAAGTATTTTTTCCAGATTGTGCCTATTCTATACATTAGTTTGCTTGGGACAAGTTTGGCCAGGTGAGATGGACGTGCAAGTTGCCACGGTGTGGCGCAAATTATGGAATGCCGTGTGCGGCATTCCATATCGTACACCCTGTGAGGGTCAATCTTTTTAGTTGGCAGGCGTTATCACAACTGAAATCACATTAGCTACTAATTTGAATTCGCAATTTCTTCCGTCTATTACTTTGATTTCATCATAATTCCTATGATTATGTGCCTTATCCGATGCTTCCATCACCATATTATAAGCATCTGCATAGCCAGTCGGGAAAAGCACCTTTAAGATCGTCTTGATATTTTCCTTATCATTATCGGTACGGAATGAAACTATTGTGTATGCAAACTCATTTCCCGCCTGGGTATAATTAAGGGAGTAACACATCTCTGCATCATGTAACTGCCATTCTATTTTATTTGTTTCAATCATAAGTCCACTCTTTACTTTTTCTATCTGATAGAATTCCCAAGGTGCTCCATCTGGCACATAGGAGTACCGCTGCATGGTTGAGGCAACCGTAACCGAGGCACCCAATGCTTCGCCAATGAAATATAGAGGCACCATAACACGACCTCCAGTGACCTCTAAAGGAGCATCCAGTGCAACTGACTTACCATCAACTAAAGCGGTTGCTGATCCAACGGTTAGCGTAACTGTTTTATCTGCCTTGACAGTTATTTTCTGGCTTACTGGATCCCAATCCACCAAAGCGCCTAATGCTTCGGCAATACTCCTTAAGGGAACCAGGAGGCGTCCTTTTGAAATATACGGCTTCTGATCAAAGGATACATAGGCTCCGTTGATTGCTATTTTAATAGTAGTCCCATCTAAATTTACATCTACTGTCTGGCTCGCTGCTAAACAGGTCCAGGTTAGACCAAAGAGCATCACAAATGTTAATGATAACACCATTAAACCCCTTATCGATTTTCTCATCCTGTAGCCTCCCCGATTTATTTATACTACAGTTTTCCATATCGGCCCCTTTATTTCCTGCTTATCCCAGTATTTTTTTACCATTGATAGTCATGAAGCGGCCGAGATGATAGGAGTTTTGTGCTTTGCTCTTCATCCATCAGACTAGCGAAGATGATCTTCGGCCTTGTCCTGGAATAAAATGGATGACTTCACCCCAATGACTGACTCGACATGCTGGGCATACGTAAAAAGAGGCGGCCTTTATACCACCTCTCTCTATTCCCAAAATATAAATTAAACGACGCATTTCAGGATAGCTTTTCCATAAGTTCATCGGGAATGGACATATTGGTGTAGACGTTTTGAACGTCATCATTGTCTTCCAAAAGATCGATTAGTTTTATGACTTTCCGGGCTACTTCCAGATCGGTGACTTCGGTCATATTCTGAGGCACCATGTCCCAATCGGCGTCTTCCAGGACATACCCTTCTTTTTCCATGGCCTCTTTGATCTCCAGGAATTGATCCGCAGGGGTTATGATTTCATACACTTCATCTGCTTCCCGGATATCATCAGCTCCCAATTCCAGAACCTGAAGCATGAATTCTTCTTCATCTCCGGGCAATTTGCCAGTGGCCACATTAATAATACCAGCCCGTTTGAACATCCAGCCCACGCACCCGGTCTCCCCCAGGTTCCCTCCATTTTTCGAGAACAAATGCCGTATCTCCGGAGCCGTCCGGTTGCGATTATCGGTAGCGATCTCCAGCATGACAGCCACGCCGCCAGGAGCATATCCTTCATAGAAAAATTCTTCCAGGGCTTCGCCGCCTGCTTCACCGGCTCCTTTCTTGATGGCTCTCTGAATATTCTCATTGGGTAGATTAATCGCTTTGGCTTTTTGCACAGCTAGTTTCAACTTGGCATTGGTTTCAGGATCTGCCCCGCCCCCGGCTTTCACCGCGATGGTTATTTCCTTGGCGACCTTGGTAAATTCCTTACCGCGTTTTTCATCCGTACGGCCCTTTTTATGCTTAATATTCGCCCATTTTGAATGCCCTGACATTCTTCCCCCTCCTAAGCACTTTCTTATTTACCATATCCCCGGAATAAGCCGCTTGGTTTTGGCCATATAGTCCGAATATTTCTGATCAAAATGATTGCAGAGGAATTCTTCCTCCAACCGAATCCGGTACACCAGGGCTGGCAGTACAGCCAACACCGCAATGAGCAAGGCCCCCCATGAATTGAAAATCATGGCCATGGCTACAGCACTGAGAAAGGCACTGAGATAAAATGGGTGCCGGATACGTTGATAGGCGCCTGTGCTAATCACCTGATGGTCTTCATAGACAGCCACCCGGGGATTGTAATACTTCCCCAAAGATTTTATCGTTCGGTAGCGTACAACTAACGAAATGATAAATAATACAAACCCCACCAGGATTACCGCCGGCTCTAACCGGAACCAGCGTGTAAAGTGGAAGGTTACGAAATCGAGCAAAGCCCAAAAAAGAAGGATTAATGATGTTAGCTGCATATACAAATAGGAACGGCGGTCATCGTCGTCAATGGCCGCGCTGTCGGGCGGCTGATAGATCGCCGTCTCGACCAGGGACCAGCCCAGATAAAGGGCAAAGAAAGCCATAATTACTTTGAAATCAAAGGGCGGAAGGAGCTTCCAGGCCATATAACCCACGCACAAAAATATTATAACAGCCAGGGCCATACGGATAAAAACCATGCGTTTTGCGGAATTCAAAGTCATACCTCCAGCTTGATCCGGGTTTTAGAACCCAGTGGTATTTCAAAGTAATATTATAAGTATTATTGCCGTAATTCTTCCGGGATAAAAGCTATAGGTGGCAGGCTGCGTTTATGTTCACTCTTACAAACTAGCTGCTCAATGCGATCCAGTACTTCCGGTTCTCCCTCACCGCTGGTCAGATAGCGGTCTAAATGCGCATAGGTGAAGCCCATTTCGTCTTCATCGGTCTGCCCGGGCCACAGCCCTCCTGAAGGCGGTTTACTGATAATACTATCAGGAATCTTCAGGTAGGCCGCCAGCTGGTAAACCTCTTCTTTTAATAAGTCGCCCAGGACTTGGATGTCCACGCCACAATCACCATATTTGGTGGCATAACCGACACTAATCTCACTTCTGTTGCCAGTGCCTAAAACCAGATAATCGCGAGCCTGGGCTGAATAATAGAGGGTGGTCATCCGCAGCCGTGACTTGATGTTGGCGCGCAAAATTCGCCCTTTCTCACCCTCAAAACGAATGTAGGATTCTACCAGGGTCGTTAGCATGGTATACACGTTATCTAACACAACTACTCGATGAGGGATCTGAAATTCCTCGGCCAGGCTCTGAGCATGGATGCGATCGGAGAGGTCACTGGCACATGGCAATATCAATGCCAAGCATTCATTCCCAAAGGCTTGCTTGGCTAATACTGCCGCTACTGCGGAATCCACTCCTCCGCTCAGCCCGATTACTACCCCCTTGGCACCAGCCCCCTCAACCTTATCCCTCAACCATTGGACTAGATACTCCACAACAGCTTCTGGATTCACGGTTTACAACTCCTCCTCTTGAACATCCTGCACCAGTTGCCCCTGTTCGTGGTTGGCTATGACCAGTGCTTGTTCTTTTCTATATCTCTAGCAAAATCCATTAAGCAAAAAACGGCAACCCCGAATGCACCGCTTCTTCGGTAAAAACCTCCAGCAGATGCGGAGGTTTTATCGCTACACGATAAGCAATGAACTAAATATTCAACACCGGGGGGATAAATCCTGCCGCTAGCTGTGAATTTTGTATCAAAGTGTAAGGTTAGGGGACACACCGCCCCTTCGGGAGAGGAATGTCCCCATGTGCCGCCAGTAAGATCGAGGAGCATGCGCAGCAGGCAACCGATATTACAAGTGCCTGTGGTGCGCCCTGGCAGGCGGCAAAGCATGAAAGAAAACAGTGGTTTAGTGCATTTATGAAGTCCCACTAAGGATGAAAGATCTCTTCAGGAATGTCCCCTTGATTCCGCCTGATAGGGGGCAAGAGTTTAACATGGATTGGGTTAATCATAGCTGTACACTCCACCCCTGGAGCTTCACTTAGTCTCAGGAAAATACCCTATCGGAACTAGCCTCGGTCCAGGGGAAGGTGTCCCGCCTACAAAAAAGATTCTGCACTGGTTAGAAAAGATTGAACGGGCACATGGGGACATTCCTTACCGATACTAGCAGATATTTCGCTTAATGCAACGAGTACAAGACATAGTCAAACACTATCGGAACTATTTCGAGCCCCAGGGAAGGTGTGTCCCGCCTGCAAAAAAGATTCTGCACTGGTTAGTAAAGATTGAACGGGCACATGGGGACATTCCTTTCCGATACTAGCAGATATTTCGCTTAATGCAACGAGTACAAGAAATAATTAAACAATATCGGAACTATTTCGAGCCCCAGGGGAAGGTGTGTCCCCAATCCTTATATTGGCACCAGTTCCATATCACCCCAGGCGGCAAGTTTGTCCTGCTTGATGATGAGAACCCCTTTGATTCCTGGAATTTCCTTGATAGAATCGATCGCCTTGACCAGATCTTCAATCCCCTGCACCATGTTGCCGGCCCGGGAGGCAGCGGCATCAGCCAGAGCGGCTGTCTTGGCCTTGATTACCACCGCATCAGCATTTCCGAAACTAATACTGGGGCCCACTGTCCCGGAAGAAGTGCAGATGCCCAAAGTGCTTTCACTGGCCGCAATCCGGATTCCAAGATGATAAGAAAAGGTGGAAGAACCGGCAAAGACACCTACAGTCCGATCTTTCCGGGTCTTTATAAAGATGTCTCCCCCGTTTTCTACAATGACCTCCTGGGCACACTGGCACAGCTTCTCTCCCAGTGCCTGGGCGATAGCTCCGGCTACTGCGGCCATAGGCCCAACATTACACATCCGGGCGGCTCGGGCCATAGTTCGCGCGATTTCCGGGGCCGCAGTCAGCAAACGCACCGGCACCAGTGAAGTTCTGAACTCGGGGTGGCAAAAGATATAATCCTCTAGATCACCCCGCAGCCTGGCCAGCTCTTTCCTGGCTTTCGAGCGAAGAGCAGGTTGGAAGCTGGCCTGGTCCACTCCGATAGCCAGGTCGCTTTCCCGGATTTGAATGTTGAAATAACGCAAATCGCTGTTCTCATGTAAAGAACGGTAGCTGCGTGATACGTTGTTTTCTCCATCCTGCTGATCCATAACTTACGTTTACACAGCCTCTCTAATGTCAAAATGCACCTTGATGGCATTGGTGGGACAACAGTCCAGGCACATACCGCACACCACACATTGAGCATTTTCAAAGGAAACCAACATGGTTTCCCGGTCCATGACCAGGGCCTGGGTGGGGCAAAAGGAAGCGCAGGCCCCGCACTGGATGCATAGCTCATCATGCCACACAACCGTCTCGCTGAGGGGTTCAACCCCGACCCCCAAGTCTTTCAGATATTTAACACTGTCTTCATATTTATCCCTGGGGCCTTCCAGTTCAAGCACCAGATAGCCTTCTTTCTGAGGATTTATATTCCCTTTTAAGATGTTAATGATGAGATCATAGTCTTTTACCAGACGATAGATAATCGGCTGGTCGGCATTAGAAGTTGAAAAATAACAAACAATCCTATTTTTCATGGTCCTACCTCCTCACCCCATCATTGTCCGACCCATATATGCTTCTTTGCGGAAGAGATTTAAATTCGATATTGGCATCTGCGGAAGGCAGTGCGGCCACCGGATGGGTTAGCTCGAAACGGCCGGCGGTTATCCACTCTTTTAATTGGTTGGCGATCTGCCGCGCCCGGGCATAACTGGACTGCGGGGTGGTTGCCATTTCCTTGCCGTTGATGGTAATGCGTCCCGACTTGAGTTCCTTGAAATTGGCAAAGCCCAGGTCAGTAGGCCGGCCATAAGGATATCCTTCACTATAATCCACAACTGGGCACCAGATATCCTCATCCTTGACTGCGGTGTAGCTTAGAATCTCTTCGTCCAGTATGGGAATAGGGATTCCGATACCCACCGCCAGTGTGGATCCATAACCTAGGTAACTCAGCCCCACCAGCCAGTTGGGGTCCATCTGTTTCAGATCCCCGATGACCGCCAGGGTTCCAGCCCCGGTTTTGGGGACTCCGTTCTCTCCCCGCAAGACGTTGGGATGGTGCTGGGTGCCATTCCAGGCTACATATCCAATACCTCCACCCAGGAAAATCCGGGTGCCAATGCCGATGGTTTTATAATAGGGATCGTTGAGCAAGGGGCTTAACTGCCCGGAAGTTGAATAACCGGCATTGCCCATCCGAGGTTTTAATACCCCCATATAGGTATATATGGTCCGATCGCTAAGGTTGACTGCACAGTTGTAATTCTGATACGCATTACGGGGGTTGAAAAGGAACGCCTCGTTCAAATCGGATAAAGTAATAATGGTTTCTACATGCTTGTTGGGATAACAGTCGGTTCCATAGCTCTTTGCTTCCAGGCGAATTTCCTTCCCCGCTACTAAATCGTGGATCACATGTCCGCCGCCATACGCGAACTTACCAGGATAGACTTTGTTTTCAGGATCATTTTCCGGCAGCTGGGTAGCGCCAATGTAAGCATCCACAGCAGCAATACCGGCATAAGCCTCCACCCCGTTCAGCCAGACCTTGGACATCCTGATACGCGGGTTGGCGTGGCCAAAGTTCAGGAAGGCTCCCGAAGAACACATAGGGCCGAACGTACCGGTGGTCACAACATCTATCTCCCGAGCCGCTTGTTCCAGCCCCTTTTCAGCCACGATGCCGATCACTTCTTCGGCGGTGACCACGACCGCCTTCCCCTGCCGGATTTTCTCATTAATCTCTTCATACGTCTTTTTGTTTGCCATGGTATTCCTCCTCTGCCCTTGCTATCAACATATACAATCAGCTTGCGCTACTATTTCACTAATTTATTGGCCATCAAAACCGCCTGGCGCGCATCCTGGGAATAGGCATCAGCGCCGATCATATCCGCATATTCCTGGGTAAGGACCGCACCGCCCACCATGATCCGGCAGGTTAGGCCCTGTTCCCGGGCTAAAGAGATGGCTTCCTGCATTCGGGGCATGGTGGTGGTCATCAAAGCACTCAGGCCAATCAAATCAGCTTTCTCCCTGCGAGCAGCATCAATGATTTCCGAAGCTTTTACGTCTTTGCCCAGGTCTACGACCCTGAACCCGTAATTCTCCAGTAAGATGGCCACAATGTTCTTGCCGATATCGTGGATATCCCCTTCAACCGTGGCCAGGACGATGACCCCCCGGTTGGCCCGGCTATCCCCGGTGAGGTGCGGCTTAATCAATGCAAAAGCGCTTTTCATGGTTTCTGCCGCCATCATCAATTGGGGTAGGAAATACTTTTTTTCTTCATATAGCACCCCGGCTTCCTCGATACCGGGTATCAATCCTTTATTGATAAGCTCCAGAGGCGAGTATTGCCGACGTTCCAGGGCCTGACGGACCAGGTTTTCAATGCCCGCTTTATCGCCTTCCAAGACTGCTTGCTGCAATTGAATTAAAACGTCGTTAGGGCTTTCGTTATGGGGAACCGGGGATTCTTTAGTCTCTTTTGCAGGTGCAGCCGCACCTTTACTGTCCAATAATTGCGGAATATTACACTGCCGGCATATGGGGTGCCCAAATCCACTCCCCGCACTGGGCGCATTGGCTGTATCCCGGTAGCACTCTATATAAGATCGGCAGGCGGGATCCTTATTCAGCAGAACAGCCAGTGCATGGTAAACATCCATCATCCGCTGGTCAAAGGGGTTCATAATGGGAAGATCCAGTCCCGCTGCCCAGGCCATAGCCAAATAGTTGGAATTTAAAATACTGCGGGCAGGCAGGCCATGAGATACATTGCTGATACCCAGAACCGTGCCCACATTTAACTCGTTTTTAACCACCCGTACCGCCTCCAGGGTTTCCATGACCTGCCCCTGTTCGGCGCTGGCCGTTTGAACCAGGCAGTCAACATAGATATCCTGTTCCCGCAGTCCGTACTCTTTGGCTCGGTTTACGATTCGCCGAGCAATCTCCACACGCTGCTGGGCCCGAGCGGGAATACCCTTTTCATCTAGACATAATCCCAGAACCGCAGCCCCATATTTTCTGGCCAGGGGAAGGATTACCTGTAAAGTTCTTTCTTCGCCGGTGGTGGAGTTGATCAATGCCCGGCCCACGAAATTCTTTAACCCGGCTTCCAGTGCCTGCGGGTTGGTGGAATCCAGGGATAGGGGTACATCCACCGCTGATTGGATCTCCATGACCGCCTGGGTCATAGCTGCTGCTTCATCAATCCCGGGCACACCCATATTCACATCCAGGATGGGAGCCTGACTGGCTACCTGTTTCTTGGCCTCGGCAGCTACCAAAATCATCTTTCCTTCCTTGATGTCCTGGGCTAGAGGTTTACGAGCCGTAGGGTTGATTCTTTCCCCGATAAAGGCCAGAGGCTCACCCGGTCCCATGATTACATAACGGCTTCGGGAAGCCAGCGCTCTCAGTGCCCCCCCCGTGCGGCGCACCGGAGCCAGCCCTTTTAGTGCTCTGGCCATGGCTTGAATATGACGGGGGGTGCTGCCGCAGCATCCGCCGATTATATTGGCCCCGGCCTGTCGCAATCGCAAGGCGTTTTCGGCCATCTCCTCCGGTGAGTCGGGGAATACGGTCTCGCCATTAACCAGACTGGGCAGCCCGGCATTGGGTTCGACCGAAATATACATGCTGGTATGCTTTCCTATTTTAGCAATCACCGGCAGCAGCTCCCGGGCTCCCCCGGAGCAGTTGGCCCCTACTGCCAGGGGTTGAAATGCTTCCAAAATAATTAAAGCCCCCAGCGGATCAGTCCCAGTCATGGTGCGGCCGCCGTTTTCAAACGTCATGTGAGCAATAACCGGTAATCGGGTGGATTCCCGGGCGGCAATAAGTGCAGCCCGCATTTCACCGATATCAGTCATGGTTTCAATTGAAATTAAGTCAGCTCCGGCTTTTTCGCAGGCCCGTATCTGCTCGGCATAGGCCTCGAACAGATCATCAAACCCCACCCGCCCCATTGGCCTTAATAACTGCCCGGTGGGTCCAATAGAAGCAGCTACCAGAGCCTTTCCGGCTGCTGCCTGACGCGCAATGTGAACCGCTTCTTGATTGATCTCATCCACCCGCTTCTCCATGCCGTATTCGGCCAATTTAAAGCGGTTGCCACCAAAAGTATTTGTTTCAATGATGTCTACCCCTGCTTGCACATACTGGTAATGAATGTCTTTGAGCACTTCCGGATGCTCCACCCCGAATAATTCGGGGCACTGCCCGGGAATCATGCCCCTGGCCTGAAGCATAGTTCCCATTGCTCCATCCAAGATCATGATCCTTTCCTTCAATACTGTGCTCAGGTCAACAGGCATCATTAACACTCCTTCCTATATTTAAAAACTAGAAAACAAATAAAGCCCCCAAGAATAAAGAGGGCTTTGCAACATCCCTCTCATCTTTCAGGAATTGGCACCATACCACTACGGGCGGTTGCCGGGTTTCATCGGGCCAGTCCCTCCACCTCTCTGGATAAGAGTTCTTCTATTTATTTTTTATGGCTATTTCCAGAACCTGCTGATTATACGGGTCATTTATCTTCAATTATTGTACTTTTCTTATAGCTAAATGGCAAATGATTTTTGTCATGAGAACACTGCATCCGGGAGGACAGCAAAAACAGACCAGATAGGATGCTGGTCTGTTTAATGAGACATAAAAGATTCATTTCTTGTTCCAGGTGTGAAGGGAAGTTTACCTTAGCTCGGTAGGAACAAAGGCATCCACCAAACCGATGACAAACGCAGCCAGCAAGCTTCCTATGAAGGAAACAGCCAGGTATTGGGGAATAATGAACTGAGCCACCCAGATAACAACCGCTGCCGTGACAAAACCAACCAATCCGCGGGACCGAGGTGAAACACGATCACCCAGCACGGCCTCTATTGCATAGCCCAGCGCGGCAATCACGATAGCAGCTATTAAGGCTCCGGTAAAGCCCTTTACAGTTATACCTGGAACCAGGTAACCAACCAGCATCAACACCAGGGCTGAGACTACAAATCGGACGATTGTACCAATCATTTATCCATGCCTCCCTTTCTCATTTATTCTTATCATGCCAGAAAGCCAGTTTGAATATTCAAAAATCCCAACCATCAATGTCTTATGAGAATTTAGAGCTAACAAGCAAAAGCTAATCTTACCTCTTAAAGTGAACCCTTAACATCATTCAAGCTTCACGACTTACTCAAACACATTCTTCATAATTTTAAGCACTTTCTCAGTTCTTTCTAAGGTCCTTTTAAGGTTTATGGCTTTTAATTATTAAAAGATGATCTCCCATCATCTTTTTTATAAAACTCCTCCCAAACATAAACATCGTAGTTCTCCCAGGAAGCCCGGGGTCCACTCCCCCGGGCTTCGTCTACTCCAGGTTGGGCAGACGTTCGTTAAGTCACCCCAGAAAATATAAGAAAACCCGGAGTCTGTGAACTGCTCCGGGCAACAACGGCCTTTTTCTTATACAGCCACCATAAGCAACCAGAGGTTAATCAATCTTTACGTCTTTTGCACCGTAATTTCTTAAAATTGAAGCAATTGTATCAGTTTTATCTTCGTTAGCCTTAATAATCATCACAGTATTACCTTCTTTGATCTTGGTTTCATAGAAGTCACTTTGCTCTTTAGGAATACCATAATCAACCAACGCTCCCGCAACACCACCAGTTGCAGCACCACCCAAAGCAGCAGCTAAAGGTCCCATAGCAATGATTGGACCTATCCCTGGAATAGCCAATAATCCTGCACCTACAACCAATCCTGCAACTCCACCTATGGCTCCACCTTTCATGGTGGCGCTGGAGAGCCCCCAACCTATTCCATCTTCGTCTTTACCTTTATTGTCTCCTTTTCCTCTATTATCTTTTCCGAGAATGGAGATCTCTTTTAAACCCTTTTCCTGTAGTTCGTTTGCTGCCTGCTCTGCCTGCCTGGGATCTTCAAAATAGCCTATAACCTTTTTTTCCATTTTATCCACCCTCCAATAATTACTGCATTAATAATATCTGCGTTCTAATCTATAATTATCATGGAAAATTATTTTGTTAATGAAATTCAACAGTGTCCATTTAACTCGGTGGCGACTCTGTAGACCAGCAAAGTCCCCTCATTCAACAGCGCCCCTTCCGCTTCCCGCATCGCAGCGCTTCCATTGAGGATATTAAAAATAGGAACAGTTATTTTGAACCCACTGGTTTTTGAACTTGCTGTCGTATATATAAGTATCCTAAACCCAAAACTGAATAAAATGGGTTAAGGAGGAACCTTAATGTCTTTCCCTTCAAATTTGGAGATAAATCAGCTTCAACTTACTATTACCTCTATGCGAATACAAAATTGGTTAGGTGAGGATTTATTTCGTTTTCAGTGGTGGTTATTGGTTGGCATACTAATAATTCCTTGGATTGTTTGGGTGAAAATGGTAGACCGTACCCGGATCTTCGAGCTACTAGCTTATGGCTTTCTGTTTTCCATTATTACTGGTTTAGTTGATGCTATTGGAATCGAATTAGGTCTATTCATTTATCCCTACAAACTAATGCCAATAGTACCCCGTTTACTACCAGCTGTGTTCGGTCTAGTGCCAGTATCGTTTATGTTGCTATACCAATTTAGCGATAGCTGGAGATCATTTATAATCAATAACATTATTTTTGGTGCTGTAGCTGCTTTTATACTCCAACCTATAGCAAAATATCTTGGTATGTATCAAATGTTGCATTGGAGCTATTTCTATTCCTTTGTTGTTTATATATTGGCAGCTGTTTCTTTGCGATGGCTTAATTTAAGATTTAAAGCACTATATACGAAAAAAAGAGATGCCAATCTTACTTCGGATAGAATGGTCACTTCACCAGCTTTTAAAAAGCGTGCAGAATAAATCGCAATCGTAAAGAAGCTGTTTAATGGAACTATCCCAATCTATTAATGAAACAAATAAATTGCTGCTTTTTTTCATTTGTTGGAGAGCCTTTTTTAGTTTGTATAGGTGCTTATCGGATGCACCAATGGAGTTATTGGGCATCTTTTCCTGTCTAGATTCTTGTATCTATCTTTGCTAAATGGATCCTTGACGGAATTAGAAGGAGAGCTTAGTCATGCGGGAGAGAAAGGGATTGCATTAAATGAACTTATTTGGTATATTTTAGGTGACATTATTTCTCTCCTCGAAATAGCAAAGGTCCGGATGTTTTAAGCCCGGGCCTTTGTTGTCTAATCATACAGCCTATATAGCAACCATTCCTAACCCTTAATACTTAACGGGCTAAGTTCAGCCAAGGTCTACCAGCTATTCCTTCGAGGCTGTGGCTTAAAGCAATCTCTACAATAGACGGGTTTATCACCACTGGGCTGAAAAGGTACACTCGCTTCTTTCCCACATGTTGCGCAAGTCGCCGAATACATCTGACGGTCTGACTGACCGTAACCACCGCCGTTGAAGTTGCCTCTTAGTTGTGACTTGCGTGCGGATCGGCATTCTGGACACCGACCAGGCTCATTGGTAAAGCCTTTCTCCGCATAGAATTCCTGCTCTGAAGCAGTGAAATCAAACTCGCGACCACAGTCCTTGCAGTTAAGCGTTTTGTCAGAAAACATAAATTGACCTCCTCAAATTTTGCCCTATCAAAGGAAGTCGCCTGTCGTCCGTTACTCCCCAAGTTTGAAGCAATCGAGAAGGTAAGTTCATCCGCATATCATAGAGCTAAAGACAGTTTAACAGATAATCTCTGGAATAGCAAATAAAGGCAAGCCGGTAATCAATTGTTGCAATACTACTTATTATTTACCTAGCGGTCCATGACAGCAATAATCATACACCATCCCCAAACCGGACCCAGCAAACTACTACTACACAGCAGCCCGCTTGTTCTAGTTATGCTCTGCGCAACCCTCTAATGCTGGTGTATCCTCCAACGTAAGTCAAAGTAAGTGGAGCAGCAACGCAAGATTCTGCTGGAAATAACTTTCATACTCTCGCTGTTTTCCCCAGGTATGATACAAATCTTTATTTTCCTGCGCGAATTTATTCAACAAAGTTCTCCAAATATTGTATAATTTACCTAAGATGCCTATATAACATACAGGAGGTAACGATATGCTGGCTACGATAAATTCCCTGGTTCTTTTAGGCATCGAGGCCCGGCCTGTAAAAGTTGAAGTCGATATTCAGAGTGGCCTGCCTGCTTTTGAGTTGTCCGGACTGGCCAGTGCCGCCACCCGGGAAGCCCGTGAAAGAGTCAGACCGGCAATAAAAAACTCAGGCTTTCAGTTTCCTAACCGGCGTATTACAGTCAATCTCGCTCCGGCCGACTTTAAAAAAGAAGGCAGTCATTTTGACCTTCCCATAGCACTGGCTATCCTACTAGCCTCCGAGCAATTAGTAAACCCGCTGCCCGATGACCTTTTCTTTTGTGGGGAGCTTTCATTAAATGGTGAACTTCGTATGGTTCCGGGCATTCTGCCCATGGCTATGGAAATGGCCAGGTGGGAAATTCCGGCTCGTTTTGTCGTCCCTCTACCCAACCGCTCTGAAGCCGGGCTGGTTCATGAGTTGTCATCCTTTTCTGCTGCCAATCTGGAAGAGCTGTGCTCCTGCTTGAAAGGTGAAAAATCGCTATCACCGGCACCCCTTTTTACCCCGGACATCCACAATACTGTCCCGGTCCCGGACTTTGATGAAGTCAAAGGGCAAGAAAGCGCCAAACGATCTTTACTCATCTCTGCTGCAGGGATGCACAATGTTCTAATGATCGGCCCCCCCGGAGGGGGAAAGACCATGCTGGCTCGAAGACTGCCCGGAATTTTACCGGAGATGAGCCGGGAAGAAATTTTGGAAACCACACGGGTTTACTCGGTCGCGGGTCTGTTAGACCAGCAAAGTCCCCTTATTCAGCAGCGCCCCTTCCGCTCCCCGCATCGGAGCGCTTCCATGCCCAGTATCATTGGTGGTGGGCGAATCCCCCGACCCGGAGAAATCAGCCTCGCACAAAATGGGGTACTGTTTCTCGATGAGTTTCCAGAATTCAACCGGGACGTACTGGAAGCCTTGCGTCAGCCCTTGGAAGACAAAGTTGTAACCGTAGCTCGGACCCAAGCGACCTATACCTACCCCGCCCATTTTAGTGTGGTGGCTTCTATGAATCCCTGTCCTTGCGGGCATTTTGGTTCTGAACTGGAATGCACCTGCACCCCTCTCCAGATTCAAAGGTACCTGGGGCGTGTATCAGGCCCACTCTTGGACAGGATGGATCTCCATGTTGAAGTCCCCCGGGTTAAATTTGACCAATTACGCGAAGGAAGCAGTGGAGAAAGCTCGGCCAGCCTGCGCCAGAAAGTGATCCTGGCCCGGGATATTCAACAGCAACGCTTTAAGGGGGTTAAGATTAATGTCAATTCTCAAATGCGTCCGGCTGACTTGAGACGATACTGCCGTCTGGATGAAGCTTCTCATGCTCTCCTGAAGGATGTCTTTGAAAAACTTCGACTCAGCGCTCGGGCCTATGACCGGGTTTTAAAAATAGCCCGGACCATTGCTGACCTGGAACAAAGCGAAAACATCCAAACCGTGCATCTGGGTGAAGCTCTCCAATACCGGAGCCTGGATCGCAAGTATTGGAATGCATAATAACAATTCGGGGGAATTGTGGTGGCTCAATGATCGGGCAGCCGGCTAGAGAGATGGGAAAAGAGAGCAAATCGAAATTTCAAATGTAGGGCAACAAGAACTGCCGAAAGGCGGTCTTTGTACTTGATGGGAGTTTTCGGAATTTTGGTGTCAGAATATAGGCAAAAATACGTTTGGAGGGATTATATGTTTAGTACGAAGGTAGTAACCAGCACTATTCTGGTTTTTGCGTTGCTTGCATTGCCAGGTTGTAGTCACAAGCAAGTAGCTCCTTCTACGAAGACGGAGGCTCCAGCAAGCTCATCTAAAGTAGTTCAAGCAGTAACGCAAATCGTTAAACTGACAGATATTGCTGAAAAATCAGAAGCCGAAGTTGCAAAGATACTTGGTCCGCCACTAACGGAATTGAAAGACCAGGATAAGTGGCGCTATTATGGTTCAAACGAATGGATTGCCAACTGCCCTACCTTTCATTATATAAACGGCATAAGCATTAAGTATGTAGAGGGGAAGGCAGCCCAAATAACTATTACTCCAGTTGACCCTCTGGCTTATGCTGACTTTAACAAGGCATTACAACTGGTAGGACTGATTCCTGTCACCCCAAGCGCTAAAACAGATGCTGGGGCAACATGGAATAATATCGAGGGGATATATAAGTTCCAGGTTTTCAATTACAAGGGAAAAGTGAGTTACATATATGCAATTGTAAATGAAAAATACAGATAAAAGAGGCTAGCACAGCGGGGTTGCAACCAAGTACGTTTAAATGCCTATGTTGATTTTCCCTCTATATGACACTGACTTGATGTACCACATATACGATTGTCCATTAGAATGAAGGTTTTTACGACTTAACCCCGAACTAAATAGTCAGGAGAAAGTGAAGACTGCTACTTTTGTGGTGGTTTTTCTTATTATATAGGGCATTTACATAATTTGGGCGGGACATCTTGGTTGATTTGCGGGTTTTATGTGGTTTGAAGAAGAAATGGCACGGTAAGGGATACGTATTAGCCAATTTAGTAGAAAGCTTAGGATTTGGGCAATTGCGTAAGAAATCAT
Organism: Syntrophomonadaceae bacterium; assembly: GCA_035560815.1. GTDB lineage: Bacteria > Bacillota > Syntrophomonadia > Syntrophomonadales > Syntrophomonadaceae > UBA5314. Next base: position 54,710 of record DATMYR010000012.1, read on the forward strand.
TATTGGGAGTGAGTTAGATGAAGCCATCCATATTTAAAAAATTGATCGTTATGGTATTATTGTTTACTAGCATTCTTTCGGTTAAACCCGCCCTAGCTGCCCCGACCGTCATCTTGAACGGCCAGCAGCTTTCCTTCGATGTCCCACCAGTCATTGACAACGACCGTACTCTGGTCCCCTTAGCAACGATATTTAGAGCCCTTGGTGCAAACGTCCAGTGGGATGAGCCAACCCAGACCGTTACAACTACTAAGGACGGTACAGAAATTAAGTTGATACTTGGCCGGGTTGACGCCTATGTGAACGGAACAATGGTTACCCTGTCGACACCTGCGAGAGCCATTGATGGCCGTACCATGGTCCCCCTGGCATTCGTCAGTACCGCATTAGGTGCGGAGATCAACTGGGATGAAGATACCCAGACGGTTATAATAAATGTCCTTTCCTGTGGCGGTCCTCCACTGACTTGCGAAGTAAAAGTTCACTATATCGACGTAGGCCAGGGGGATTCAATATACATACAACTCCCAGAACACACCGATATTCTGATTGACGGCGGAAACGTGGCAGACGGCCCAGCAGTAGTCAATTACCTGAAATCCCAGGGAGTAGATGACATAGAATTGATGATTGCCACTCACCCTCATGAGGATCATATCGGTGGGCTTCCTGCAGTCTTGGAAGCCTTCAAGGTTGATGAGATAATTGATAGCGGCAAGACCGCGGACTCCAAGATCTATAAAACCTATGCGGCAGCTGCACAAACCGAGGGTTGCACCTGGGAACACGACAACTATCAGACAATTAACCCCTGGGGACCACTGAAATTCGAAATCCTCACCGGAAATCAGACGTGGAGCGATGTAAATAATTACTCGGTGGTGACCCGGCTGGATGACGGAGACATCCACTTCCTGTTTGAGGGAGACGCCCAGGAACAAGCCGAAGCAGCCCTTCAAGGAGATATCAGCGCACAGGTTCTGAAGGTGGGAAACCATGGTAGCACCACCTCAACGAACCCGTATTTCCTGGCCAGAGTTAAACCTGAGATAGCAGTGATCAGTGTGGGTACCGAAAACACCTATGCGAACCCCAACCAGGTGACCTTGGAAAAGCCTTCGGGAGCTGGGCTAAAGGTCTATAGGACGGATCTGAACGGGACGGTGGTAGTCAGTACGGATGGAGAGACCTATGAGGTGATCACGGAGAACTAAGCGGTGTTGTTATTAATGGAGTGATTGCCTCAATCGAGAAATTAACGTTGAGACGGAGCAGAACCACCCGCCCAGCTGCAGGTATGCCAGAGTATAAAGTAATGAAGCGGCCGGTTATGAGCCGTGTGGGGTGTGTAAGCCGTAGTAGTATATTGCTTAATGGATGCAGAAGGTATTTGGAAAATCGATTATTCTTATCCCGGTTTCGCAAACTGAAAAAACCGCTTCCAATGCTGTCCATATAAAGGAATTCGCACCTTATTCACGAATTAATTAATCAAACAAATTTGAGAACTGCTGCTTTTAGTAGTGGTTTTCGTTTTATATTGGGTATTTACAGGATTTGGGTGAGGGATTTTGTTTCAATACTAGGAATTGAAGTATACCATGTCCTATCTTGGAAGCATGCCGGCTATTTTTTTGCTTGTCTTGATCATGTAGTGTACGCGGAAGGCCACAGTAAAAAAGGGAGGTTATCATATGTCAGATGAAGCTCAAACTCGGGTAGTTCCTGAAATCAGCAACCCACTGCAAGCCAAGATCTATCTCACATTGACTCGTTTTCTTGGAATGATCGCATTGATAGCATTAGGTGGAGTAATTCTTTTAGCTGCAAACGGGAAAGCCATACCAGAATCCGTAGTGGCATTTGGAGCAACAGCAGTTGGCGCGCTGGCTGGTTTGCTGGCTCCATCACCGGTGAAGTAACCTATGAAGTCTAAGTTTCTAGTAATCATCTGCATCATTCCATTACTGGCAGGAGCCTTTTTTTGTCCTTCTGCGTATGCCGCTGGATCTCCAAGCACATTTAGAATCGGCAACACTACGGCGATTATCAATGGCGACCCGATTGTAATGGATATCGCTCCTTATATTAAGGATGGCCGTACATTTATGCCAATTGCCTATGTTGCTCAAGCCTTGGGTATTTCCAATAACCATATCCATTGGGATGAAGCAAGTCAGACCATAAACATGATGGACGATTCCAATGTTGTTCAGGTTCAGGTTGGCAGCACTACCATCATGGTCGGTGGTGGACAGAGTTCTATGGACGTGGCTCCTGAAATATGCAATGGACGCTCCTGCCTGCCTACCGCTCTGATCGTCCGGGCATTTGGAGGAACAGCTGTCTGGGACGAAGATACTCAGACCATAACCATTTCTGCAAGATCCGCCGGTCAAGAGAATAACAGTCTCTTTCCTTGATGCCGGTCAATCCGAGTCGACCTACATACAAGTTCCCAATCACCATGGTATATTGATTGGGAACTTGGCAGCCGGCCCAGCGATTGATAACAATTCTTCCAACCAGTACCGGGTTCCTTATAACCCACGCTCGCATATAAATTCACAAGGCCATACATCTCCGGAATCCAGATTATGCTATAATCAAACTTGTATCGGAATTCCTACCCGTGTATCCCACAAGAATCGGGGAATCGTATTGGAGTCAAAGCTCAAAATTTTAATTGGCCTGGTTTCACTTTTTCTGATCACCCTCATTAGCACTCTGGGCTTGAAATACTTAGAAGGGTGGTCCATGTTTAGTGCCTTCTGGGTTACGGTTACCAGCCTGACCATGGTCGGGTACGGGGATATCATTCCTGTTACCTTTGGTGGGCGAGTTTTCTTGTTAGTCATCCTGATAGTAGGCGTAGGTATGGTGACTTATACGTTGGTGACGCTGTTTACATTACTGGTGGAAGGGCAGGTTTCAAAAATTATGCAGCATGACAAAACTCTAAAGGCTATAAAACTGCTGGAGAATCATATCATTGTCTGTGGTGCCGGTAGGGTAGGCTCCAGTGTAGCCCATGTCTTGCGGGCGGAAAAAGCTTCCTATGTACTGGTGGATAGTGATCCGGATAAGGTTGCCGAGTTGGAGAGTGCTGGGCATCTGGTCTATGAAGGAGATGCAACCGAAGACGAAGTACTGAAACTCCTAGGTATAGATAAGGCCCGAGGAATCGTAGCCGCTTTGCCTGAGGACGCGTATAACCTGTTCATCGCTCTGACCGCCCGGGATGTGAATCCCAGCCTAAAAATCGTGGCCCGGGCCGAACGCCCGGAAACGATGGAAAAGCTGCGCCGGGCCGGGGCGGACAAGGTGATTTCTCCCACCCAGCTCGGAGGGTTCCAACTGGCTATGGCTATGATTAAGCCGGTAACCGTTGACATGGTAGAAACTCTTTTCACCGTTGCCAACCAACAGCTTCAGCTGGAAGAATTATTGGTTACAGAAAACTCACCCCTGGTCGATAAGGAAATCAAGGACGTATTTGGCCGGGAGGACAGCAAGGTGCGGGTTATTGCTATCATTAGAAACACTGAAGTGCTTATGAACATTCACGGTTATGATTGCATCCGCGCCGGGGATACGTTGATTATGGTGGGAGCCCGTAATGATCTTGAGAAGATTGAAACCATTTCCTATCCTTAAAAAGGAATACTTAATCCCTATCTTCCCTGGAACTTACTTTTACCAGGTAAAAAGCAACGAATCTATTAAGAGATCTTAAGCTGGGCAATCATTTCCACTTCACAGGCGGCATTTAATGGCAGGGCGTTGACTCCCAGAGCCACCCGGGCATGGCAGCCCCGCGATGAAAAAATTTGTTCCAATAGTTCCGAGGCGCCATTGAGCACCTGGGGTTGTTGATAGAAATCACCTTCACATTGAATATAACCAGTTATCTTGACAATGCTGTCGATGGACTCCCAAGAAGGAACGACGTCCCGCAGAGCGGCCAAACAATTGATTACAGCGATGCGGGCTGCTGCCTGACCTTCTTCCACACTCAAATCCCGCCCCACTTTCCCTGAATAAACCAATTTCCCGTCCTGCAAGGGCAGCTGACCGGAAATAAACACCAGTGAACCGGCTGACACGGCCGGAACATAAGCTGCCAGTGGTTTGTTGACCGGCGGCAAAGTGAGATTCAGTTCCCGCAAACGATCTTCCACATTCATCATTGGGTCCTCCTTCCCCTATCGGATCCAGCCCAGATATACTGCACCAATAAACACCAAATACATCAAGCCGCCCATGAGAAGCGTACGAGCCGACACGTGTCGTTTGCGGCTTATTTCCATATAGATAAGTCCAGCGGATAACAAAGCAATACTGGCGGCTACCAGTGCTCCCGAGCCTAATTGCCAGGGGGTAAGAAATATGCCCAGGGCTGGAATTAATGCGCTTTGAAACACCATTGCACCGGTAATGTTGCCCAGGGCCAGGGTGTCTTTCTCGCGGGATACCCAGATTACACTATTGAACTTCTCCGGTAGTTCTGTGGCTATTGGGGTGATTATAATGGCCAGGACAAAAGCGGGGATGTTATATAAAATGGCCAGAGCCTGGACGGCATTGACGAACATGCGTGCCCCTAGAACGATTAAGCCCAGCGCAACCAGCACTTGAAATAGGATAACCGGCAGCGAAGGAGAGCTTTTTTTCCAGGCAAAATAGCAATTGGGTAGATCATTGTCTGATTCGATGTCCCGTTCTTCGCTGATCATCACCTGGACGTAAATAACATAAGACAGAATCATCAATCCAGCGATAATAAGCTGTAAGTAGCGAAAGGAAGGCGGAATGAGTCCGGTAAGTATGGCTGTAGCGTAGACTAGCAGAAAGAACCTGAGATCCCGCATCATGGTTGAATAGTCGGCCACCACTCTGCGGCCTTGACGCCGGCGCCGGCTGAAAATCAGCACCGCCATACCGGTAACGAACATAGCCAGGGTGGACAGCATCAAGGGCGCCCCCAATATGGCGCCAATACCGATCGAATTACCTTGCTGACCTTTGGTAAATAAGATGGCTATGAGGGGAATAATCGTTTCAGGAAGAGCCGTGCCTACCGCGGCCAAAACGCTGCCTACCGCTCCCTCGGAAAGGTTGAGTTTTTTTCCCAACCATTCGATGCCATTAACAAAAACCTCGGACCCCAGGAGAACCACGCCCAGGCTGATGATCAGCAGCGCTATACTACTCATAGTTTACTCCTTATCGCGGGCTGGCAGCATTATAAGGATACCAGTTCCCGCTGTCGTTTTTCAAACTTCACGATGTGGCTATATCCTGCTTGACGAGCCATCCGGGCTGCCAGGTACAGTTTGTACCCCACCTGATCGGGATGATGGGCATCAGAACCCAGGGTAATGGGAATGCCCAGCTCCGCCATCCTTTTTACAATAGCAGCAGCCGGATAGAACTCGGCCACCGGTTTACGCAGACCGCCACTATTTATTTCTATTACCTGACCCGTCTGTTTAATACACTGCAATACCGGTTCCGCATAATAAAGAACATCCTGCTTGCGGGGACGGTGGCCCCAAACCTTAATCAAATCAAGATGGCTTATGACATCAAAAAGGCCGGAAAGAACCGCCTCTTTGACCAGATCGAAGTAGTCAGCATAAACCTTGTCGATATCCATTTCCTCAAAACGGAACATATAATCGGGATGATCGAATCCCCATCCCTCAATAAAGTGGACCGACCCCAGCACATAGTCGAAGGGATAATCCGCAATAAGATTTCTGATAAAGGGCTGCCGTCCCGGTATGTAATCAATCTCTAACCCCAGGCGGAATTTCATATGGCGATATTCGCGCCCCAGATCATCAAGCAGCTCGGGGTTCACACGATCAAGGTACTCATCATGTTCAGAAAATCCAATTTCATTAATACCCCTGGTTTTGGCCTTTTGGGCAAAGCAACGCAGCCAATCGTAGTTGTAATGGTATTCACCGTGGGCAACGGCGTGGATATGATTATCTACCAGCATACAAGCAACCCGCCTTTTCTTAAGTACACTATCAACGACAGTGTACTTACCCCGTTGACAAAAGCGAATCACAGCTCTTTGCCATCCGTGGCATCGCTGTACTAGTCCATCCATGGACGTCGCTCATCGTTATTTCAAAAGCCCGTTCAATCAACGTACCTTTGTACGCCTCAATCACGGGCTTTCTCATGCCTCGACCTTCACTCTTGTCATTCGGTCTGGCAGCTTGCCGACTTTGTCGGCAAGCTGAGTACACTATCAACGACAGTGTACTAAGCCCTTCAGTATTTCATTTAATCATTCTTAAATCAAGAAATCAAGGAATTGCCTGGTAGAAAAGAATTGCATTCAACCAACCTATATACTACAATTTGAACAGTCAAAACTTATCCAGCCGTAAGGAGGTCGCGTTTTACCGAATGGCAAGAATTCTTCCGTTTAAAGGTCTACGTTACAATCAGGAAAAGGTGTCCAATCTGGCTTCTGTGGTTACCCCCCCTTATGACATCATCGACGAACTGGCCCAGGCTCGCTATTACGCTGAACATCCAGCCAATATCATCCGATTGGAATTGGGCCTAACTTTTCCCCAGGACAACGAAAGCAATAACCGCTACTCCAGAGCCAGGCAATACCTGGACAAATGGATAGAAGATGAAATCCTTCTTCCGGAATCTCAACCCTCCCTCTATTTATATCAACAGGCTTTCGATTACCGGGGTCATCAAGTAGTGCGTACCGGTTTGGTCTGCGGGCTACAGGTGGAGGACTACAGCCAGGGAAATATCCTGCCCCATGAAGAAACCCTATCCAAACCCAAAGCGGATCGGATGCAGCTCATGCAAGCCACACAGTGCAATTTTAGTTCAATTTTTGGTCTTTATGCCGATCATGAAAAACTGGTTGACCAGCTTCTGCAGGAAAATATTCAGCACCGGGCTCCCAATATTGACATCAGGGACGAAGCAGGCGAAAGCCACCGCATCTGGGTAGTCAGCGATCCAGAGGTGATTGCCCGCGTCGTAGATATTATGGCTGAAAAAAAGATCTATATTGCCGACGGTCATCATCGCTTTGAAACAGCCTTGGAATATGCGAAAAGCATGAAGGAAAAAGGCTTTACTGGCTATGATTATGTCCTTACCACCCTGGTAAACCTCTACGATGAGGGATTGGTGGTATTCCCTACCCACCGTTTGGTGGGGAATGTTGAAGGATTCAAGCAAACTGATTTCGTGAAAAAGCTTTCGACACTCTTTCAGGTGGAACCCTTCTCCGGGGATAATCTTCAATCCTTCATGGATGAGCTGGAAACCCGGGATCGCGACGATCATGCCTTCGGCCTGTATGCTGAAGGAACTCTTTATTTCCTGGAATTGAAAGATCCGGCCCAGGCCAGCCAGATGCTTCCCCAGGAGAAATCCCCAGCCTGGAAGGATTTAGATGTGGCAATTCTGGATAACCTGGTTCTGGATCAAATACTTCACATCGGAGAAGAAGAGCGCCGCAACCAGGATAACCTGGCCTATACCCGCAGCGAGAAATGGCTGGTTGAACAGGTCGATGCCGGCCAGTATCAACTGGGTCTTATCTTAAACGCCACCCGGGTGCAGGAAATTGTGGATGTGGCCAATGCCCGGGATAAGATGCCGCAGAAATCCACGTATTTCTATCCCAAACTGATCACCGGACTGATCATTAACAACCTGAACATAAAATAAGAGCTCGCAATAAAGGCCTTATCCAAAATGGATAAGGCCTTTATATTTTCTGCTATGCTCTGATTAGAAGTTAAGATTACTGAGGAACAGGTCCTGGAACTCGGCCTGGGCAGCCAGTTCGACATGCTGAACATTCCGGGCGATTTTTCCGGCATCTTCCCGGTTTGCAGGGGAAAGCAGGGCCATCACAGCTCCCTCGGCGGCAGCATTGCCCAGGTTGCATATCTTGCTCAGGTCCAATGCTGGCAGCAGGCCAATGCGCACCGCCTGTTCAGGATCAATGTATGATCCAAAAGCTCCGGCCAGAAAGACCGCATCCAGATCACGACTGGTTAAGCCAGCACGATTTAAAAGAACTTCAATCGCAGTACGTATGGCGCTTTTGGCCAGTTGCACCTGACGCACATCTTCTTGATCAAAAACCAAATCGGAATGACCTGAATCCAAGACCAGCTCCGCTCCCCGGCTTCTGGAACGCATAGCCAGCTTCTCCCAAGCCTGTTCGCTAAAATTCCCTTCCGGGTTCAGGCACTCACCCTCCAGCAGGCAAGCGGTCAAATCAATAATGCCCGAGCCGCATAATCCTCGGGGTTCCATATTCCCCAACACATGGTAGGATAGCTGCCCCTCCTGATTCCATCGTATCCGATCGATAGCTCCCGGGGTGGCCCGCATCCCACGCGTAATGCCGCCCCCTTCAAAGGCTGGTCCGGCTGCTGCTGATGACGCCCATAATTTCCCCCGGTTTCCCACCACCACTTCTCCATTGGTGCCTATATCGATAAAGAGAAAGCGCAAATCAGCCAGGTGAGGTATGGTTAACAATCCTGCCACCGTGTCTGCGCCTACAAAACCGCCCACCTGAGGGAGAACCCACAAAGCTGCTTCCGGGTTGGCATCTATACTCAGGGCTGCAGCTGTAGTGAGAAAATCGCGGCCAAATAAGCCGCAGTATGGGAGGGCGGCAAAACCATTAGGGCTCAAATTAAGAAAGAAATGAAGCATTACCGGATTGCCCACCGCCGAAAAGGAAAACAGGTTGTAGGGCGAAATTCCTGCCTGGGAAGTCAACTCAGCCACCATATCATTAACGCTGTTTATGAGAATGCGGTGCAGATTTTCCAAGCCTTCCTGGTTTTCCAGGCAATACGATATACGGGATATAATATCCTGCCCGAAAACCCGCTGCAAATTGGTATGAGAGGCGATGGCCACTACCTCGGCCCGAGCCAGGTCCACCAGGATAGCCTGCAGGCTGGTGGTTCCAAGATCCAGAGCCACGCCATAAGCACTTTCTGTTTCTCGAGATATGTATCGTACTTCCCGTCCTTCAAAGACCAGAGCCTGAAGTTCAAGAGCGGGTCGTCCCTGGCGGTCAATAGCAGCCAGGGCTTGAAGGTTTTCCGGGGGTATTTTTATCTGAAAGCCGGGCAGAGCATCAACCAAGCGGTCAAAAAGGGGTAAAGGATTTTGTTTGTCCAGACCCGGGATAAAAATGGAGCGGGTTTGGACTTCTTGCCCGGCCATTCTTTTTCCCGGCCACCGGGGGCCGATTTTATATCCCGGCGCCAACACGTTGTAGTCGATGGATGCTGTCAGGGGTCCTTTCACACTGCAAAAACACGCCAGTCTTTCCCCAGCTTTAACTTCTTCTGGAAGCAGGCGGGCTCGCTCTTCGGGACCGAGAGGATCTACCTGACCCTCCAGGCGCACCTTGCATTTCCCGCAGGTACCCCGACCGCCACATGTTCCACCGGGATCGTATCCGGATAGAACCAGGGCTTCGCGAAGGTTCTGGCCTTTGATAGCCCACACCGAGGTCTCGGCTTTATCAGGGCCTATGACCTGTATTTTCACCTGTTCAGACACTGCTCCACCCGCCTTTCATACAATCCAGCCCACTCCAGGCACAGGTTTAATAACCCAACTCCCTTATTCGAACTGCCTGTTCATTACCGGTATTTAATCAATCATATCTTTATCCGGCATCCCGGGCCAGCTTGAAATTTTCTCTATTCATAAATAAAAGGGGCGGTTATCACCGCCCCTTTCCCTGCTAATCTATAAACCTTACTCAGCCTTTGTTTCCGCCATAAGGGCGAAAGCGAAAATTAACACCCAAACTATGGATGCCAACAATGCATAAGATGCCATACCCCAGCCTTCACCTTTTTCGATGGCCGTATTTCCCATGGAATAGGCAATATTAAATCCTACCAGCCCTACGCCGGTTAAAATAAAGACGAGCTTCTTTACTCCGCCCGACAACTTGAAGCTCTTGGCCCAGCTGCAGAACTTGACAAAAATGTATATTACCAGCAAAACCCCGATAAATATCAACAAAGGATTATGCCATAATCCTCCTTGAGCCCCTTCTGCCGCCGCTTCACCAAAAATCGCTAGCACTTCTTCACCCCCTCTGCCGTTACTTTCCTAGACTATTGTAGTACTTTCATGTAGCCAAAACAATATATCTTTTAAAAGCCAGCTTCACCGAGCTGACCAACCTTCACTAGGTACATAATTCTCTATATAAACATAATTTCCTGCCCGCATTACAAAATTTTTCGCGAAAATATGCGTATGGTCTAAAACTTTACAACTTTACTTCTATTCTTTATAATTATGAATGCATTATAACTGAAAAGCAAGTAAACTGGATAGTCGCGGGCCGGATGGTCCGAGGAAAGTCGGAGCTCCATAGGGCAGGGTGCTGGATAACGTCCAGTGGGGGCGACCCCAAGGCTAGTGCCACAGAAACAAACCGCCCGGCGTGCCGGGTAAGGGTGGAAAGGCGAGGTAAGAGCTCACCAGCGTTTAGGCGACTAAACGGCTCGGTAAACCCCACCTGGAGCAAGACCGAATAGAGGAACAATGGGGTGGCCCGCCTCGTTCCCGGGTTAGGTCGCTGGAGGTGTCAGGCAACTGACATCCAAGATAGATGACTATCGAACACAGAACTCCGCTTACAGGTTTACTTGCTTTTCGTTTGATTCTTCAACCTGACTTTTCCAGGGTGGCCTATTTTTCTCTATCTTTGCATACCTGCACCATTATCAATCATCTCTCCTGAGCTGCAATCCATTCCTTTAAAATCAGAACCCCTGCTATTGCAAAAATTCAATAAGCTATTGCATTTCTGCACCATTCTTACTATTTCGCCACGCTACCCATCTGCTTAATATCCTTGGCAAAAATATAATTCATCCCGGCTATACGAAAAAAAGTAATGCATAAGGAAAACCTTGATCGGCCCACCCTACCCTTCATCCCTGCCCATAAATGAAAAGGATCTTTATCCGAGGTGAATCCCCATACTGCCAAAGAGGTCTATTGATCGGCTATATGGCACGGTTTTTGCTTTTTAATTTTTATACAAGGGAAAAAAGGAGGTGAAACCTACCACGAGAAGGCCTGATCAAAAGGGGCTAAAAAGCAGACAACGTCCAGCGTCCCATCGCAATCCGAAACCACTCCCATAGGCCAAAATAGGCCAAGCATCCCTGAACCGGCTATGACATGGTCAATGGATCAGGGCTCTATGAATAACTGCATACTTACCATGTGCTTCCTCAGGATAAAGACTAAATTTCAAATATAGAGAATTAATATAAGGGGGAAATTTAGAATCGTTCCGGGGAGGCCTCCATACTATTTTTCAATATCAAGATAATTGGAGGCGAAAGAATGGGCAATTTTGCATATGCAAATACGAGAGACCTGGAATTTATTATTCAGGAATGGCTTCCCACTGAGCAAGTTTTTAACTACGATCAATTTAAAGATTACTATTCCAAAGATGATGTAAAGTCTTTTTTGGCCCCCATCCTCAAAATGGCCAAAGAACTGGTTGAGCCTACCAATGATGATGGTGAAAAGAATCCGGTTAAGTTTGACAATGGTAAAGTCACCCTGCCGCCCAGTTTTGGCCCTCTGTTCCACAAACTGCAGTCTGAAGGCTGGGGTACCAGTAATATTGATAGATCGGAAGACGCCATGGTAATGCCTCATGTCCTGCAATCTGCGGTATGGGAAATGCTGTGCGCTGCCAACCCGGTTTTCTATCCCTACATCCTGTTGACCAGCGGCGCTGCCGACCTGATTCAATCCTTCGGCACCGAAGAGGACAAAGCCAAATTCATGCCCAATATGATGGACGGCACCTGGTCTGGCACCATGTGCTTGACCGAACCCAGCGCCGGATCCGATGTAGGCGACATCCTTTCCAAGGCCTATCCCACAGATGAACCGCGCATCTTCAAAATCAAAGGACAGAAAATTTTTATCACCGGCGGTGACAATGATTTCTGCGAAAATATCATCCACCTGTATCTGGCCCGGGTTGAAGGAGCCAAGCCAGGAACCGGTGGGATCTCTCTGTTTATTGTTCCCAAGTTCTGGATCAACGAAGACGGCAGCCTCAGCGACAATGATGTAATCACCACCGGCGCTGAGCATAAACTGGGTCAGCACGGTTCCTGTACCGCTGCTCTGGCCTTCGGCGACAACGATGGCTGCCGCGGATACCTACTGGGCAAGAACCCGCTGGAAAACGAGGGCAAAGGCGAGGGGATGGCCCAGATGTTCCAGATGATGAACCTGGCCCGTATGGAAACCGGCCACATGGCCCATTGCTGTATCGCCAACGCCTTTTACAATGCACGCGACTATGCCAAGGACAGGATCCAGGGCCGCCCCTTCACCAACCCCAGAGGCAACCGGGTGCCCATCATCCAGCATGAAGACATTAAACGCACCCTGCTTATGGGCAAGGCCCATATGGAAGCCACCCGAGCCATGTTGATGAAAGCTCTTTTTTACTTCGATGTTCGCCATCACGATCCCGATCCGGAAGTAAGAGCATATGCCAATGCGTATGTAGAAATGGTTACCCCCCTGTGCAAAGCCTATCCCTCCGACGAGGGCTGGTGGCTGTGCGGGGAAGCCATTCAAGCTTACGGCGGATACGGCTACTGTGAAGAATATCCGGCGGCCCAGATCGCCCGGGATATCAAGATCTATTCCATCTGGGAAGGCACCAATTTCATCCAGTCCCTGGATCTGGTGGGCCGCAAAATGGGCATGGCGAAAGGCGCAGTCTTCGCCTCCTTCGTAAAAGACATGAAGGACTTCTATGCCAAGAATAAAGACACCACTGGTCTAGAAAAAGCCTTTGCCAAGTTCGGAAAATCTCTGGAAGCCTATGATGGAATCGTCAAATGCCTGGTAGAATGGAAGAGCGCCAATCCTTCCATGATTCCCGTTTATTCCCGCCGGGTGCTGACCGCCACCTCCCAACTGCACGCTGCCCACCTGCTGCTGGATCAGGCCCTTATTGCCCAGAAGAAAGCAGCTGAACTGGGTGCTGACCATTTTGATTACAACTTCTATACCGGCAAAGTGGCCTCGGCCGTATGGTACTGTCTGAACCAGCTGCCCCAAGTGAACTTCGCCGCTGAAGTCATCATCGAAGGAGACACCTCGGTTCTGGATGTCCCCGTTGAGGCTTTCGAGTACTAGAATACAAAAAGGCCCTCGCAGTGAACAGGTTCTGTTTACTGGCGAGGGTCTTTTGTTATGATTGATTTTTATTGGCCGGGCAGCTGTAGGGTTATCATCACCATGTTTTTGCTGCCGTCCCAAACCACCTTGCCTCCCAGGGACTCCACAAAAAAGCGCACAGGCAAGTAGGTTCTATCATTTATGAGCATGGCCGGCGTTTCAAGGGTTTGATTTTTCCCATTCACGGCAGCTGTCATGCTATTGATTTTGAATGCCAGGTCCAATCCCTTGGCATTGACCACAATGCTTTCATTCTGCGCATTGTAGGTAGGGGTGATGCCCATTTCCTTAAAAATGACTCCCATAGGAACCAGGGTACGCCCATCTACAACAACCGGGTCGGCATCAAAAAATAATTCCCGGTTGTTGAGCATAATTCTAACCGGTGGAGCCGCCAGCCTTGTTATGACCAATGCATTACTTAATTCCCGCCCCGGTCTGGTGATATAACTGCCTTGATAATAGAGTCCCGACGATGCGTTGCTATCCAGGGTTATAGCCTGATAGAGACCAATATTTTGGGCTATTTCGCCTAATTCCCTTATGGTAACATTGGGAACCGTTCCCATAACCAGTACCTGATCATACGTCACACCGACAAAACTCCTGGCCCCCCGGAGGGTGAGTATTTTATCTTCGAAAAATCCCTCCGTTGCTCCATCAGCGATGATGTTCCCGTTCTTTAACAAAGTAGGACCGGCTCCCACGGTTGTACGCACCTGGTCCCATTGCAGCGGCGCACCGGCCACCTCATGGTCAATGCCCCGCGAGAAATCAATTTTACTGAATTCCAAACGGTAGTCAATGGTTTTCCCCACCTTAAAGCGATCCAGGATGGACCGGTCGCCGTCCATAATCACATACCCGTCCGGCGGTATGGCCGCCTGGCCCTGATGGATATCAGTAATCACACCTTGTCTCACCACCACGGAAACATTATTATGCGGCCCGGTGGTGGACCCATAGGCGGGAGTAAAAATCACCACGGCGCCGTCGTCAGTGATCATATGATTAAAGCCCCAGGCGTACCAGTCATCCGGCCACTTCCAATTGCCGCCGGTAGCCCCTTTGATCCCTACAAAAAGGTTGTCAATTTTGACCTGGTTATCCCCGGTGAAGCCAATGACCGAACCCGTGTTTCCAATATGTACAAACTCCCCCTGTTTTTCGATGGTATTCCAGGGAACCGGATACCCATCATAGGCACTGAAATAACTTCCATTGATAGCCGCTACGACTTCCCTTCCCGGTCTGGACAACTGTTCTGCGATGCTGCTCAGTTCATCCGCTAGGCCGATCTGGTTTTTGGCTACTGCAGCTTCGATTCTTATGGTTTTGTCCTTCAAATCAGCCCGGACGATTTGAACCGTTCTTTGCCCCCCGGAGAATTCCACAACCAGGGAATCTGAAGAAACGTCAGCTTTCACCGGTGGGGTGCAACTCATTAGAAAAACAAGCAGAAAAACAACAAGAATCCGTTTGTATGGCCTGTACAAATTTCTTCAACTCCTTTAAAAAGCTAACTTGTTTATTTTAACATGCAACTGATCTGAACTCGATCCATCTTTTTCCTACAGCGGTCGCTTGACCAGAACATATGTTCTGTTGTAATATAGCTATACGATTAGAACATATATTGGGTGATACTTATGCGCAGAATCTTATTCTTACACGGGCCCGAACTGGATAAACCTGCCGGGGAGAAAGTCCTGGAACTATGCAGTTGTTATACTCCCCTGGTGGAGCCTGTTGAAAGTAACAGCGTATACCTGGACCTGAGCGGCTGTGGAGAATTCGCAAAAATAATCCAGGCTATAAGCCACCTGGTCTGTCACACCCTGCACGTCCGACTGCAGGCCGGATTAGCCACTTCCCGTCTATTAGCCCGACTGGCTGTCGAATGCCAGGCTATTCACCGCCACCCATCCTCTTTCTACCGTGTCTTTTCCCGGCCGGAAATAATACTTGTAGAAGTTTTCCCCGGGCGGGAAGGGGATTTTATAAGCCCCCTGCCCCTGGATTCTTTTTATCCCCTCTCTCACCGGGCAGTGAGACAATTCTCTCGCCTGGGCTTCAATACGGTGGGCGAACTGGCCCTTCTCTCCCCAGCCAAACTGGCGCAATTCTCAGGGCAACAAGCTCCTATGCTGCACCGGCAGTTGAACGGGCTGGATGCCTCCCCGGTAACCGGTTTGTACCCGCCTTCCCGTATTGTGTATCCGCTGGAGATGGAAGAAGCGCACCCCAATTATATCCAAATAGAGCAAGTTTTTAGGGATGCGGCCTCAGGGTTGGCAGTACTCCTGGAACAGAAGCACACCGGATGCCAGCGCATCAGCCTGGAAATGCGGGCGGAAAAGGCGATCACTCTCAAAGAAAGGCGCTTGAGCAGCCCCTGCCAGGAATCTCGACAACTTACCAGCATCCTGTTAAGCCTGGTTAATTCGCCGACTCTTTCCTCTCCCCTGCTGGGATTTGTGATCACTCTGGATGAGCTGGCCCCCATGCGCCTGGACCAACCCGACCTCTTTACCTACAGGCTTTTATATAAAAATCAAGAACGGGAAAGACGACTGGAGGGCCTGCTGCAAAACCTACAGACACAATTTCCCGACTCCCTGCGGCAGGGGTTGCCCATAGAACGCCGTGAACAACTCCTGGCCCTGTGGGATCCCTGGCGCTGCCCGGCAGGGGGTTGCAGGCCATGATGCGCCGTTTCCCCGCCCCCCTGGAAGTCCACTGCGGTCCGGATAACCAGCCCCGGGATTTATATCTCCAGCCTGCCCAGGTCCGGGTGGTTGAGGTCCTGGACTGCTGGTGCGATACCGGCTGCTGGTGGGATGGGGAAAGCGAGAAGTTTTTTTACCGGCTGCACTGCATGCCCGACCTCCTTTGCGAAATATTTCAGGACCAGCACAGCGGGCAATGGTTTCTTTACAAGATTTATGACTAAGAGGTTGGGGGACACACCTTCCCTGGGGCGTAGCCTAGTTTAAATGGCTTAAATATGTCTTGGGTTCATCAATATAGGCGAAATGTTGATTAGTAGCGGTAAGGAATGTCCCCTTGTCGCCGCCCGTCGATGCTGACGATGTTTCAGCGAGTGCCCGCTGATCGAAGGCGTAGCCTGAGAACGGGCCAGATCGAGATGAGCTGAGGCGAATTCCGAGATGGCAAGTGCCTGTGGTGCGCCTTGCAGCCGGCTGGATGGAGCATGGATCAGACAATGGCTTTACGCAAACGGGACACACTTTCCCCGCCAAGGCCTCTGCTGCCTCCCTAACGGGCAGCAAAGCGTTAAAGAGGTCTTAGTTGCCAAGGCAGAAGCGGAATGCCCCTAGTAGCGCGCCAAGGCCGGAAGGGAGGGATGAGAAAGATGTCATTTGTGCACCTGCACACCCATAGCCCTTATTCTTTTTTGGATGGGGGCAGTTCTATAGAGGATCTGGTAGCCAGAGCTGCCGGTTTGCAGATGCCGGCTTTGGCCATAACCGATCATGACAACCTGTGCGCAGCAGTAAAATTCAGCCAGGCCGCTGCCGGAACCGGTCTAAAACCCATTCAAGGAAGTGAAATCACTCTGGAGAACGGCTTTCATCTTACACTCCTGGCCCGTAATAACCGGGGATATGCCTCTCTGTGCACTTTGCTTTCTCATGCCCACCTTTCCCACCCCCGGGGTCAACCCCGGGTTGCTTTTCATGAGTTGGAAAAGCTTCAGGATACCATTGCGCTGTCCGGCTGCCGCCGGGGCGAGCTGGCAGTCTTAATCCGCGCCGGTCAGTATCAAAAAGCCGGCCAGCGGGCTCAAGAATATTTGCGTTTGCTGGGGCGGGACCATTTCTTTATCGAGCTGCAGGATAATCTTCTCCCCGGCAACCGACAGCTCAACTATTACCTGCTGCAGCTGGCCCAGTTCCTGGATATTGAACCGTTGGCTACCAATAATGTCCATTATGCGGGGCATGATGATTTTTTCATCCACGATCTCTTGAGCTGTGTTCGCACCTTGAGCAAAGTGCAGGAGATCCATGCGGAACGTCCTTTCAATGGGGAGAACTACTTGAAATCTTCCCTGCAGATGGCAGAATTGTTTTCCTTTTGCCCCCGGGCTCTGGAAAACACTTTGCGTCTGGAGCAGCAATGTGAACCAGTCTTCCGTAAAAAGGTTCTTCATTTCCCCGAATTTCAAGTGCCCTCTGGCAACCCGGTCCTCCACCTGCGCCATCTAACCTTCGAAGGAGCCCAGCTGCGCTACGGGCAGATCAAAGCTCCGGTCCGGGAGCGCCTGGAGCATGAACTGGGAGTGATCGAACAGATGGGCTTCGCCGGTTATTTTCTTCTGGTCCATGACCTGGCCTGCTTTGCCCGCTGTGAAGGAATTCGTTATGCCGGGCGGGGTTCGGCGGCTGACTCCCTGGTGGCTTACTGCCTTTATATATGTGAGGTGGATTCCCTGGAGCGCCGTCTGCTTTTCGAACGTTTCATGAGCCCGGAAAGATCAGAGCTTCCTGATATCGACATTGATTTTGAGGCGCGCTACCGCGACCGGGTGATTGATTATGTTTACCACAAATACGGAAAGGACCGGGTAGCCCGGGTGGCCACCTACAATACCTTTCGAGCACGATCTGCTATTCGGGACATAGGCAAGGCTCTGGGAATTGAAGAATCAGAACTGAGCGGCATAGCCAAAAAGCTGCCTTCCTTTAGCTATGCTGATAGCATCAGGCCTTTGCTGGAAAAGCTCCCCGAGCTGAAAAACAGCCCCTTGCATGAGCAGCGTTTTCAACTTCTGCTGGACGCCTGTGAAAGAATTGCTGGCTTTCCTCGTTTTCTGGGCACTCACCTGGGAGGGGTGGTGATCAGCGACTGCCCCATTACTCTGCTCAGCCCCCTGCAGCATTCAGCCCTGGGTCCGGTTATAACCCAATTTGATAAAGACGATGTTGAGGAATTGGGCCTGGTTAAACTGGATCTCCTCTCCCTGCGCACCCTTTCGGCAGTGAATGATACCATCGGTTTCATTCAAAGAGGGGGAGAAAAACTGGATTATGATGCCATTCCCCTGGACGACCGCCCCACCTATGAAAGAATCTCCAGCGGCCAGACCATCGGCGTTTTTCAATTGGAAAGCCCGGCTCAACGGGCTCTGCAAGCTCGTCTGGGAGCCAATCAGATGGAAGATATCATTGCCAGCGTGGCCCTGATCAGACCCGGTCCCATCAAAGGGAATATGGTGGAACCCTATATAGCCCGGCACCAGGGGCGGGAAGATATCACCTATCTTCATCCCCGGTTGGAGCCTATTCTGGGAAAAACCTACGGAGTGGTTCTTTTTCAGGAGCAGGTCATAGAAATAGCCACAGCGATAGCCGGCTTTACTGCCGGGGAAGCCGACCGGTTGCGCCGGGTGATGACGCATGCCCGTTCCCGTAATACCATGGATGAAATCGGCCACGATTTTATAGAAAAAGCGGTGGAAAATGGGGTGGAGGCTGAAACAGCCGCGCTTATTTTTTCCGGCATGGCTGGCTACGCCAGCTACGGATTTTGTGAAGCCCATGCTGCCGCCTTTGCCGCCACAAGTTTTAAGACCGCCTATCTGCTTGAACACTACCCAGCTGAATACTACGCGGCCATACTCAACAATCAGCCTATGGGCTATTATCCCTATAATGTGATCTGCACCGAAGCCCGGCGTAGGGGTATAAAAATTCTGCCTCCGGATATCAACCTCAGCCAGGAGGATTTTACCGTGGGAGACAAAGCCATCCGGATCGGTTTAAAACAGGTAAAAGGGGCCAGACGGGCTGAAATCGCCTCCATCCTGGAAGCACGGCGCAGCAAGCCTTTTTCTTCCCTGGCCGACCTTATGCAGCGCAGTCCTCTGGCCTCGGATACAGCCGCAAACTTTATACGCTGTGGCGTTCTGGACAGCCTGCTGCCCAACCGGCGGCAGCTGCTCTTTCTGCTCCCTTATATAAGCGGGAAAGAGAAACAGGAATCTCTGGAATTCGGGCCTCCAGTTGGCGGCTCTCAGGTGTCCGATTTCTCCCTGGCGGAAAAACGTTTTTGGGAATATACTCTGCTGGGTATGGATGTGGAAAATCATTTTATGTCTGCCCTGCGTCCCCAGCTCCGCCAGCAGAACATCTACTCCAGTCAGGATATACAAAATCTGCCCCATAATTCTTCCGCAGTCGTGTGCGGTTTGCTGCTAAGGCCCCATCGCCCTCCTACCCGCAGCGGAAAGATTACAGTATTTTTGTCTCTGGAAGATGAATTTGGCCTGACTGATGTAACGGTTTTCGAAAACATCTATATGCGCTATGGTCAGCTTATATTTGGCCCGCAGCAAGGCCCCCTGCTGGTGAAAGGGCGTCTGCAGCGCCGCGGCCAAGGGGTCAGCATCACTGCCCAGCACATCTCTGTCTTGCCGCCCGTAAAGCTGCAATAAGGGGACCTACGACCGAAGGGAGTCCATGGGGACATTCCCCAGCGGGGTGTGTCCCCATACCTTAGCGGGGAGGTGTGTCCCCCCATCTTATCGCTTTCATCCGAAAGACATCCTTACATCCACCGCCCATAGGGCGGTTAGGGGGACATTCCTTACCGGATTAACAAAGGATACCTTTCATGCCTTACCGCCTGTAGGGCGGTAACAGGGGGACATTCCTCTCTCGAAGAGGAGGTGTGTCACCCAACCTTAGCGGGGTGGTGTGTCCCCCAACCTTAGCGTAAAAAAAGAGGTGCACCCTATGGTGCACCTCTGTTGTTCTCGAATTGCAGCCTATTTCTTCTTGGCGGGTTTTTTCTTAGCAGCGGCTTTGGCCGGAGCTTTCTTTTCTACAGCAACTGCTTCTTTGAGAGATTTGCCGGGTTTAAATGCCGGGACTTTCGTGGCGGGAACTTTGATTTCTTCTCCGGTAGCTGGACTGATAACTTTTCTTTCTTTACGGTCGCGCACCTCAAAACTTCCAAAACCAATAATCTGAACCTTGTCTCCACTGGCCAGGGCCTTTTGAATGGTTTCAACCAGGGCATCCAACGACTTGGCGGCGTCTTTTTGAGTTATCTCCGCTTTTTCTGCTAAAGCTTTTACCAGTTCCGATTTGTTCACGACAGAATCCTCCCTTTATATTTATTGACCACCTTAAAAAAATTCCTCAAAAAAAAGGCAAATCCTGCTAATAATCTAGATTTTCTGACTATTTTTTGATTTTTTTTTGTTTAAGATCCGGTTATGTTTACATTTTGCCATGCTTTTCAAGATTTTATACACGGAAAATCCCAACTTACAGGCACTTTTTAATGAATCGACAACGCAGAGTGGCTTTTAATCAATCACCTCCATAATATTTACTGAACGGTCCAGAGCCAGGTTTACAAAGGTGTCCTGCACCTTGACGATAGGCCGGGTAGGCTGAAAAGCATCGATAAATATGACTTCGCCATGCTGCCCATCCGACAAAAGTACCTGGCTCCCTATCAAAGATGAAGTAATCTTACCGTAAAAGCATTTGGTGATTACAGGATCCAGTTTGCCGAAGGATTCCTCCCACAATATATCTGCAGCTGTGAAAGGAGATCTTTTTCCGGAATATACGCGGGAGGATGTGATGGCATCAAATACGTCGCAGACCGCTATGATGGCTGCATAGGCATTGTTACCATAATTCTTTATCCTACTGGGATATCCCGATCCATCAGCCCGTTCATGATGATAGAGGACCGCATGAGCAACTATCGGGTCGATCCAACCCTGCCGACTAAGCAACTCAAATCCTAGAGTACTATGCTTTTTCATCTCCTCATATTCTTCATCGGTTAATTTGCCCGGTTTATTTAGAATAGAATCAACAATAAATACTTTTCCTATGTCATGAAGGAGCCCTGCGGTTCCCAACTCTTTGATCTGCTGGTCTTTATATTTCATCCACCGTCCCACCAGCATAGCCAGCATTGACACATTAATTGAATGAGTGAAGAGATAATCATCCTTGTCTTTCATAAGACGAATCCCTTTAAAAACATTTAATTCATCAAAAACTTCGTTGAAAAGGGCATCGACCGCGAGGTTTACTTCATCGGTTTCCAAAGGCTGCCCAAGCCTTGCTTCCATTAGAAAGGATTTTATGGCATGAAGGGAATCAGCATACACACTCTCAAACGGCTTCTCTTTCCCTCGATGTTGGTGAACTTCTTCAGCTACATATACATCCTCGATCTTCCTTTTAGCCAGAGAATCCAGGTGATCCTGAGTAACAACAGTACCCACTGGAAGAAGGAGTTGAGAATCAAAAGAGAATAGGTCCTTGCCCAATTTCACTCCCGGTTTCAGACTCTCAACCTTGATTTTAAGCATCGAAATTCCCCTTCAATCCTACATTCTGCATAAATAATTCAACATGTTTTCGTACATTCCTTGTTATTCTTAAGTTTCTTGAACAATTTTTAAATATTTTTTAAACAAATTTCTTCATAAAGGCTGATAATCCGGATAATCAGTCCTCGGGTCTGGGCTTCAGCCTGAAGCAGGGTGGCCAGGAGCTCAACAGCAACCTCTTCCGTCCCCTGATGACCAGCATCGATGATAGCCAGTCCTATATCTCGGGCGAAACAGGCTTCATGATATTTTACATCACCGGTGATCAGTACCTGAATACCCTGACGATAAACGGCTTCAATAAAAGATGCTCCCGAACCACTGATAACCGCCACCCGGTTAACTTTGCGTTCTAAATCCCCAACCACTTTGACCGAATCCAGTCCCAAGCGGCTTTTCACATGTTGGGCTAGCTCCTCCAGTTTCATTAACTCGGGAAGGATACCGGAACGCCCCGGTGCTAGATCAGACCCGCGATTAGCCAGCGCATACAAATCATAAGCAACTTCTTCATAAGGGTGGGCGGCCTTCATGGCCTTTAGAACTTGAGGAACCAACTTGTGCGGTAAAATAGTTTCCAGCCGGAATTCTTCGACTTCCTCCAGTTCATTGATTCGCCCTAAGAAAGGCTTGGTTCCTGCAAGCGGGCGGAATGTCCCTGTTCCCGGCACCCGGAAACTGCAGTCCCGATAAGCGCCTATATGGCCAGCCCCGGCCTGGTTCACGGCCCGCCGCACCTGCTCCTCGTGGGTAACCGGCACATAGACTACCAGCTTGTACAGGAGTTCATGGCGGGAAGAAGGCAAAGGCTGGATTTCTTGCAGATCCAATTGTTTAGCCAGATAGAAATTCAAGCCTTGTTCGGCTATATCTAGATTGGTGTGGGCAGAATAAAGAGTGATGCCTGATTCGATCAGTTGTTTAATCAGTTTGCCGGTAGTTGAAGTGAAATCCACTTTTTTTACAGGGCTAAATAAGAGAGGATGATGGGTAATTAGTAGTTCTACTCCAGCGTGGCAGGCTTTTTCAATGATTTTGGGACTGGGATCCAAGGCCAGACCCACCCGCTGGACAGACTGGTTTAGATCACCGACCTGCAGTCCGCTATTGTCCCATTCTTCAGCCAGATGGAGAGGGAAATATTCCTCCATGATGCTGGTAAGGTCTTTAACTGTGACTGACACCCGCCATCACCTCCAGGGCTTCGATCTTTTGAAGATATTCCTCCAATCTTAGCTCTTGTTCAGGGGCACCGGCCTGCCGAATTCCCTGAACCACCTTCTGGTACTTTTTTCGCCAGGACTGGAGGTAAGCATTTTTCCAGGGGCTGTCACTACGCAGGATCACAGGTCCCAGATCTTTTTCCAAAGGGCTCAAATAATAAGGAGATCGGCCTGGTCTGACACTGATAATAACAAAGATTTTATCTTTTTCGCCGACCAGGGTTTCCCTCTCAATAGGCCATCCCCGCTCGGCCAAACATTCCCGTAATACTGCAGCCCGGCTCATAGGCTGAAGAACATAATGCTGGAAGCTTTCGGCTTTTTGCCAATCCCTCTCGAGAATTTCCGTAATGGTGTCACCACCCAGACCGGCTATGACTACACTGCCGGCTTCTCCTTTCCGGAGGGGCTGCAGTCCGTCACCCTGCCGAAGTTGGATGCAATTCCTCCAGGGACTTTTCTCAATCGTGCTTTGGGCCCTTTTATAGGGTCCATCACCTAATTCAGTAATAATGGCTTCCGGGATTCCTTGCTTTTCCAGTAGAAACAGGGGCAGAAGGACATGATCAGAGCCAATATCGGCTACAGTCAAACTCGGTCGTATTTCCTGGCTGATGGCGTAAAGCCGAGGCCCCAGTCTGATGCTCCCCAGTGCTTTCCCCAACAAGATGGCTCCTTCTCGCACATTTTCCCTTATTATCCACTATCGTTGAAACATTAGCAATGAGGCATTCCGAATTAATGGGGATTTACGTGAGGATTGAAGAAGGCCTAACACCAAGAGACCATTCCACTTCAGCATTAGCCCATAAATTCTTTCATGCTTTGTCACCCGTCAGGGCGGCACCACAGGCACTTCCTGCGGGCGCCTGCTTTCCCGCTCCGCGATCTTACGGGCCCAACATGAGAACATCTGCTTTTTTCGTCTGAACCCATTCTTACATCCACCGCCCATAGGGCGCACCACAGGCACTTGCCATCTCGGAATTCGCCTCAGCTCATCTCGATCTGGCTGGCGGCTATGGGGACATTCCTTACCGCAGTCAAGGTTGGGGGACACACCTCCCCTTCGGGAGAGGAATGTCCCCCTGTGCTCCCTTCGGTCGCGGTAATTTTGCCTGTATTGATCAATTGAAGGTATAGTTTGAACCATTTAAGTTAGCTAACGCCACGGGGAAGGTGTGTCCCGTATACGCAAATCCATTCGTCTGATCCATGCTCCATCCAGCCGCCTGCAAGGCGGCGACAAGGGGACATTCCTTACCGCTACCAGCTGAGATTTTGCTTATATTGATGAATTCAAGACATAGCTTGAGCCAGTTAAGCTAGCTAACGCCCTGGGTATGGTGTGTCCCCTTTCCTTTACCCGCTCCCCATAAAATGGACCCCAGGTATACAATGAACGAAGACCAGACAATCGTGGCCCCGGTGGCTGTCCCCCAGTAAAACGAAAGGACCAAGCCCACTAGGCCAGATACCACGCTGATCAGTATCGCTGTCAGGTGGTAACTGCGCATACTGGTTGTTAGGTTGCGGGCCGCGGCTGCTGGCAAGATTAGCAAAGAGTTGATGATGAGCACTCCGACCCACCGGATGCACAGGGTCACGATTAATGCCAGCATGATGGTAAAGAGTAGTTCTATCAGGGCCAGATTCGCCCCTCGGCTGCGGGCAATGGTAGGATTAAAACTGACCAGGAAGAAACGGTTAAAGAAAAACAGCCATACCACTATAACAATGATTAACACGGCTAGCAGCAGGTAAATTTCAGCCGGGGTAATGCTTAAAAGATCTCCTATCAAGTACTTGGAATACTTGTTGAACCCCCCTCCCCGCGAAAGGATAATGACCCCCAACGCCACCGTTGCTGCAAAGAACACTCCGATCACAGTATCAAGAGAGGTATCTGTTTTTATGTGCACCCAAGCTATAGCTGTCGCTAAAAGGGCGGCAAAAGCCAACATGGCCCATAAAGGATTCTCCATGCCCATGATTACGCCAATAGCCACCCCGGTCAGGGCCGCATGTCCCATGGCATCTGAAAAAAAGGCCATCCGGTTGTTGACCACCATAGTGCCGCATATTCCGAAGACCGGGGTTACGAGAATAACCGCCAGGAGTGCATTCTTCATGAAAGTGTAGTGCACCCATCCGAATGGAAGATGCCCGATTATTAAGTACCAGGTGTTCATCGTCTGACAATCCTCCTAATGATGAATATTGACTGAAATTTCTGGGATGGGAGCATAACTTGTTAAGATGGAACCAAATGTCTTGGAAAATATTTGATCCTGTAAAACCTGAGCCGGCGGGCCGGATGCCAATACAGATTTATTGAGTAAAACCAGGCGGTTGGCGGCCCGGGGTGCCAGGGTCAGGTCATGTGAAACCAGTATAATCGACAGGTCATATTCTTGTCGGAAACTTGAAACCATCTCGTAAAACAGCTCCATTCCACTGGGATCAACCCCCGATACCGGTTCGTCCAGAAGCAGAAGATCGGGAAGCGGATCCAGGGCACAGGCCAGCAGCACCCTCTGTAATTCCCCCCCGGAAAGAGTGCCGATCTTTCGATGGACAAGATGATCAGCCTGCACCCTGGCCAGGCTGGCTTGGATACGTTTATGGTTAACCCGCGAGTGCAGTAGCCAGATGGGTTTCTGAGAGATGCAAGCCGTACAAAAGTCAAGCACACTGGCCGGCAGTCCTTTGTCAAATTCCACCTTTTGGGGAACATAGCCAATCAGCGGGCGTCCGGTTCGTTCGCCTTTGGCATCCAAATACGTCAAGGTGCCGCTGTGAGGAAGCTCGCCCAGCATTGCTCGAAGCAGCGTGGTTTTTCCCGCTCCGTTGGGCCCGATCAGAACAGTAAGTTCTCCACAGTGGATATGCAAATTGACATCATGCAGGAGAACGTTATTCCCCATAGTAACACCGAAGTTCTCCAATTGTGTACAGCACAATTCACATACCGGTCTGTTGTTATTGGTATCCATTACTGTCCTCCCAAGGCCTGTTTTAATACAGCCAGGTTTTGGTCCATAATTGTTATATAGGCGTTGGCATCATCCGGGCCTGATACTGCCGGATCCAGATATGAGATTTTAACACCTGTTTCATTGGCTATGGTCTCGGCGGCTTTGGCTGAATATTGCGGTTCGGCAAAAATAGCCTTGACCCCCGTTTTTCTCACCATTTCAACAGTTTGAGCAAGTTCTCCCGCACTGGGCTCGGTATCTGGTTCATGCTCAATCACGGCTGCGATATTCAGGTTAAATTCTCTGGCGAAATACGGAAAGGCCTCGTGAAAGGTAATGATATCTTTTTGCTTTACCCCATCCAAACCCTGATGCATGCGGTCCTTAAGATCCTGGAGTTTCTCTATGTAAAGGGCCGCATTGGTCCGATAGGCTGATCCGTGAACCGGATCGGCAGCAGCCAACTGGTCGGCTATATTCTGAACTTCTTCTATAGCCAGGGACACACTGACCCAGATGTGCGGGTTGTCCTGTCCATTCGCATCTTTTATCATTTCGATCCCCTGACTGGCATTAATAATCTTTAGATCGGGATGTTGGGAAGTTACTTTGTCCAAAAACGACTCCATCCCCGCTCCATTTACAATAAAATATTTGGCCTTCTCAAGATTTCTAAGGTCATCGGTGGTAAGCTGGTAATCGTGCAAACAGCCCGTAATCGGCCTGGTCATGTTTACTACCTCAACTCCCGGCACATTTCCAACTATGTTTTTTCCCATGATGTACATGGGATAGAAGGAAGCGGCGATAATCGTAGGATTCTCCTTGCTCGTATTGCTGGCTACCTTACCGGCCCCGCAGCCGCTGGCGATCAAGGGAATCAAGAAACTCACCAAAAGTAGGATGGGCAGAATCCGTTTACGGCTCTTCTGTCTGGCGAGCCTTTCCTTACGCTTGAACAAATCTTCCGCTACCTCCCTTTTTGCATTTTTGGCAATATCCATTGATTTTGAAATCATGGTCCACCACCTCGAATCCATTCAGCCCAGCCAAGTTTCTCACCTCTTCGTTCATGGGGCAAAAATCGATCTCCACGGCGTCATGGCAGCTAAGACAAAAAAAATGGTGCCTATGAAAAGCAGTACTTTCAAAACGGCTGGCTCCATCAAAGGCTGCGACCTTCCTCACCAGACCTATTTCACACAGTCTGTTCAGATTACGGTATACTGTTCCAGCCGATATATGCGGCTGCTCCAGGCGCGCTTTGTTGATTATTTCTTCACCTGTCAGATGAGATGAAACGCCCAAAATATCCAGAATTAACCGGCGCTGTGGTGTTATCTTAAGACCGTTTGATTGTAGTTTTTTCATCTGATCATCAACCATTTTATACCTCCGCAATTAGGATTGACTACTAATTAATATTTTATACGCAAATAATAAATATTATCAAGTAGTATTTACTGTTATGGTCAGGATAAAGACAGGTGAGGAGAAAGAAGTGCGTTTGAAGAGGCCCAATCTCTGTAGAGTTCGGTGCCTGGAGAATCACCCGAAGAAAGTAAAGTAGAGCAGCACAGCATTAAGGCCGATGATCAGTGATGCAATCAGCCAGCCAACCAACTTGGTAAAGGGTTTATTGGTCAGGCCGCCCATGATCTGCGTCTTACTGGTCACCAGCAAGAGTGGGATAATAGCCCCGGGAAGTGCAAAGCTCAGGATAACCTGACTGATCACCAGGGCCTTCATGGGGTTAATCCCTAAGCTGATGATAATGATGCCTGGAATCATGGTTATTAATCTTCTCACCAGCAGCGGAATATCCAGATTAACAAAGCCCTTCATCACCGTCTGTCCGGCCATGGTACCCACCGCTGAGGATGATAAGCCTGAGGCTAAAAGGGCAATTCCAAAAGCAGCACTTGATAGAGAACCGAGCAAGGGGGTCAATGAGTGGTGGGCCTGTTCTATGGTTTCGCAACCCATACCCCGGCTGAAAAACACGGAAGCTGACACTACTACCATGGCAGCATTGACAATAAATGCGATATTCATGGCGATGGCAATATCCACCTTTTCCAGACGCAGATGCTGCATTGCTTTTTTTTCACATCCCAGCACATTGCGATGCTGCACCAGATCTGAATGGAGAAAGATGACATGAGGCATGACCGTGGCGCCCAGCATACCTACCGCGATCAGAAGGGCTTCCCTATTAGGAATGGAGGGCAGCAGCGTATGGTAAGCCACCGCCGACCAATCGGGCTTAGCCAGGAACAATTCAAGGAAATAGGCACCACAGATTACCGCCACCAGGCATCCAATAAGCATTTCCAGGGTTTTTTGCCCGTATTTCTCCAGGCTGACAATCGCTAACGTAATGACCCCGGTTAAGAGTGCGGCATAGAGCAGGGGCAGACCAAATAGAAGATAAAAGCCCAGTGCCGCGCCCAAAAACTCGGCCAGATCCGTGGCCATGGTAGCGACGGAAGCGATTGCGAACAACACCCAGTTGGTCGACCGGGAGAAAACCATGGAGCACATTTGGGGCAGGTTCACGCCGGTCGCTATTCCCAGCTTTGCCGATAATGTCTGAAGAAAAATAGCCATCAAGTTGCTCCACAGGATGACCCATATAAGACTGTAGTTGAATTTGGATCCACCGATAATATTGGTTCCGAAATTACCGGGATCGATATAGGCTACGCTGATCACAAATGCCGGTCCCAGATATTGCAGCAAGTGGCGAGCGCGGTCTATGACGTGAGTGCGACCTGAATAAATCCCAGCCAATTCAAATTCTTGTGCTTCAACAACTGCTTCACCATGCATAGGACCTGACATCTATTTTCCTCCCGGGCAGCCTGTTTGTCTGATCTTACCTATGGCTACCAATGTTAGCTCTGGCTAATACGTTTCTGAATTTAGGATATGAAACGCGCTGTTTTAAGGTGATTAGTAGCTATATTCTTAATACAAGATGCAGGCATATAAATAATTAGAAGAACACCCGGAGGTGAAGGACATGTCGGAAGAAGAGTTTTATACGTTTCAACAGTATATGAAAAAGGATATGGCCATCACCGCCTCCATGCAGGATTATCTGGAGATGATTTATCGCCTCTCACAAAACAACGGCTACACCAGGCTGTACGACCTGGCCGCGGCGCTCAACATCCAACCTCCTTCAGCTACAAGAATGGTTCAAAAACTCGCTAAATTGGCTTTGGTTGACTACAAAAAATATGGTGTGATCGCTCTCACGGAAGAAGGCAAGCAGATGGGGAGCTTTTTACTGGCAAGGCATCTAACCATTCAAACGTTTTTACAGTTGATAGGAATCACAGAAGGTTTACTTGAGGAAACAGAGAAGATCGAACATACAATTAATAGCCCTACCCTACAGGCTTTGCGTAAGCTGGTTGACTTTTTTCAAACCCGTCCGGAAACGCTGCAGGAACTTCAAGACTATATGAAGATTGTTGAGGCAAGCAAAGAATCCTGACCTTATGGCCAGGACTCAGACCGTCAAAAAGAGCGAATAGCTGCGTTATCCAATAGGCCCGTTCAATCAACGTACTATTATGTACGCCTCAATCGCGGGCCTCTTGAATGCCTTGCTCTTCACTCTTTTTGCTCGCTCTGGCAGGCTGTCGACTTTTTCGACAGCCTGAGTCCTGACCAAATGGCCAGGACTCTTCATAAATAATCTTTAATAAAAGGGCTTTTATTTTATCGGAAGATTCTTTAAGCTTTCATGCATAGCTATCTCGGAGAATTCCACATTTTCCATCTTTCCAGATAAGAATTGGTCATAGGCACTGAGATCCAGGAGACCATGTCCGCTCAGGTTGAATACAATGGTCTTGGCCACACCTTCCTCTTTTGCTTTAAGCGCTTCATCAATCGCTGTGCGAATAGCATGGGAAGATTCGGGTGCCGGGACAATGGATTCGGTCTGGGCAAAGAGCATGGCTGCTTCAAAAGTGTCAGTCTGCTTAACAGACGTTGCTTCCAGCAAGCCATCATGGTACAACTGGCTAACCAGCGGTGAATCTCCGTGGTAGCGGAGCCCGCCAGCATGAATTCCCGAAGGCGTAAAATCATGCCCCAGGGTATACATCATCATAGCAGGAGTCATTCCCACCGAATCGCCATAATCATAGGCAAAAACGCCCTTGGTTAGGGTCGGGCAGGCGGCCGGTTCCACAGCAATCAAGCGTATATTCTTGCCCGCCACCTTATCGGGTATAAAGGGGAAAGCAATTCCGGCTAAATTGCTCCCTCCACCGCAGCAACCGATAACGATGTCCGGATAATCATCGACCATTTCCAGGGCAGTCTTCACTTCCTGTCCGATCACTGACTGGTGCAGGCAAACATGGTTTAAGACACTGCCCAAAGAGTAATGGGTGTCCTCTCTCCCGACGGCATCCTCCACGGCTTCACTGATCGCTATAGCCAGGGTTCCCGGGGTATCCGGATCATTGTCCAGAGCATTGCGCCCCGCTTGGGTGGTGGTACTGGGGCTGGATATACAATTAGCTCCATACAATTCCATAATAGAACGGCGGTAGGGTTTCTGGTAGAAGCTTACCTTGACCATATAAACCATCGCCTCAATGCCAAACAGTTTGCAGGCCAGGGATAGAGCAGTACCCCATTGCCCGGCCCCGGTTTCTGTGGTGAGCCGCTTGATCCCTTCAACCTTGTTAAAAAAAGCCTGGGGAAGGGCTGAATTCAATTTATGACTTCCCACCGGGCTCGATCCTTCGTATTTGTAATAGATCCGGCAGGGTGTATCCAGAGCCTTCTCCAGGTTCCGGGCCCGGATTAGTGGAGTTGGCCGATACTGCTTGTATAATTCCCGAACTTCCTTGGGAATCTCAATGAATCGCTCCTGGGAAACCTCCTGCATGATAAGTTCCATAGCAAATAAAGGCGCTAGATCCGCCGGTCCCAACGGCTCTTTCGTAACAGGATTCAGCCCGGGCTGCAATGGATTGGGCATATCAGCTTGAACATTATACCAAAACTTGGGAAGCTTGTCCTCGGGCAGGATAATTCTGGTGGGCTCTTCTCTACTCATCTCTACTGGTCCCCTCTCTGCTGATAAAAATTGATACAGATTGATTTTAGCATATAATATAATGAGCAAACAAGTATCCGTCTGAACAATCTGTAACAGGCGATATAATCGCATTTCGGGACCGGAGTACCAGGGTTCGGTTTTTAATTTTTTCATCGTAATCGAGTAGGCTGCTGGCGTATAGTATAATTATGATAATGGAAATAAGGTTGAGGATAAAGCATTGCCAGATCAAAACGAATCTTTAGCCAAATACGTTCTCCTATCCGTTATGTGCACTTCGTTTACGGTGCCATTCATAGGCAGCGCTATTAATCTGGCCCTGCCCAGCATGGGTGAGGAATTCCATGCCAATGCCATAATGATCAGTTGGGTGATTACCGCTTATCTTTTATCCACCGCCGCCCTACTGCTTCCTCTGGGTCATCTAGCCGACATCCTGGGACGCCGTAAAATATATCTCTGGGGTACTGTATCCTTTGCGCTTATTTCAGCGACTATCGGGCTTACTCATTCCATCATGATGGTGATTCTGTGGCGTGTTCTTCAAGGAATGGCAGCTGCCATGATTTTCGGCACCGGTATGGCTATGCTAACATCAGTCTACCCCCCTCAAAAAAGAGGAAAGGTCCTGGGTTTAAGCACTGCAGCAACCTACACGGGACTATCTATGGGGCCAATTTTGGGCGGATTTATGAACCAGCACCTGGGCTGGAGAAGTATTTTCTATGTAACTGCTCTGGTAGCCCTCCTGGCATTCACTATCATGGCTAAGAAAGTAAGTGGAGAATGGGCCGGAGCCCGGGAAGAAGGTTTCGATTGGAAGGGCAGCCTGGTCTACATTCTGGGGCTGAGCACAATTATTTACGGTTTCTCTTCCCTATCAGAAGTTTCCTGGGCTAAATTTGCTGCTCTGGCCGGGATTGTTCTACTGCTTATCTTCTTTTGGCTGGAGTTCAGAGCAAAACACCCCATACTGCAAGCCGGACTCTTTAAGAACAACCCCAGCTTTACCTTTTCCAATCTGGCTGCTTTGATTAATTACAGTGCTACCTTTGCCTTAACCTTTTTACTTTCTTTATACCTTCAGGTTGTATCCGTATACTCTTCTCAGCAAGCGGGTCTTATCCTGCTGGTCCAACCGGTAATGATGGCCCTCTGTTCTCCCCTGTCGGGCTCCCTTTCCGATCGTATCGAGCCCCGTATTGTCGCTTCCCTGGGTATGTCGTTAAGCACCTTGAGCCTTTTCGGGTTCATCTTCCTGCGCCCCGGCTTCCCCATTTGGGCTTTGATTGGGCTGCAGGTCGTCATTGGCGTGGGATTCGGCCTCTTCACCTCTCCCAATACCAACGCAGTAATGAGTTCTGTTCAACCCAGATTTTACGGGGTGGCATCATCAACTTTGGGAACGATGCGGCTGGTCGGCCAGGCTATCAGTATGGCCATCGTAACCATGATTATTGCCATGCATCTGGGTCAAGGCCGTCTGGTAGCATCCAATGCACCTAATCTGGTTGCCGCCATGCGCACATCCTTCATTATTTTTACCGTCTTATGTTTACTGGGCGTCTTTGCCTCTCTGGCTCGCGGACAACTTCGCCCCACTTCCGCTACATCCACCGACAACTAAACGCCCACGGACGCCCAAAAGGACCGTCCCCGTGGGTGTCCCCGTGGGTGCACCGTTTTGCTTTTTGACAAATAAGAAAGTTTCCCTTGCTAACGTTTAAGCTAGATCGGCTTTGCCCAATGAGGCTTCCCATTTTTTACAGCGATCCCCCCAGAAGGCCAGAGAAACCTTTCCTCTTTTTATACAGACTACCTCACACAGATTGGGGCACCCGGAGCATTCATAACTTCTGGAATGGAAGTCGCCCCCCAGAACAAAGTCGTCTCCCCGGAAAGCGGTTGGAGCACCACTTCCCTCCATCTTTTCCCAGGCCAACAAGGCGGCGCCCACGGCCCCCATAACTTCATAATGAGGAGGAACCTGGACAGGCATACCCAGAACCTTTTCAAAAGCAGCTCGCAAACCCACATTGGCGGCTACACCGCCTTGAAACACGACCGGTTCTTCAATTTTCTTGCCTTTGCCTACGTTGTTCAAATAGTTCCTAACCAGGGCTTCACAAAGACCCATGAGAATATCCTCCAGGGGATAACCCATTTGCTGTTTATGAATCATATCCGACTCGGCAAATACACCGCAGCGACCGGCGATACGCACCGGCTGCCGGGCTTGAATCGCTCGACCACCGAAGGCTTCGATAGGAATATTTAGCCGGGCTGCTTGCTGGTCTAAAAATGATCCGGTTCCGGCAGCACAGACCGTATTCATAGCAAAATCGTAGACCACACTGTTGCGTAAGAGTATGAGTTTGGAGTCCTGCCCGCCGATCTCTATGATGGAGCGGACTTGGGGATAGTCATGAGACGCCGCTACTCCATGCGCAGTGATCTCGTTTTTTACCACATCGGCACCCAGCAGAATCTGGGCCAGATTTCTTCCGCTGCCGGTAGTCCCCACCCCCCTGATCCTGGCACGAGCAGGAAGGCTTCCGGCCAGCTGGGCAAACCCTTCCTGAATCGCTTTAACCGGATTGCCCAGAGTGCGTAAATATACCTTGCTTTTCAAACTGCCATTCTGGTCAAGAAGCACAAAATTACTGCTTACCGATCCGATGTCCACACCCAGGTAGTAATTCAATTTCTATTTCTCCTTCCTTTATCGCCCAATGGCCTGTCATGAAGCGAGGTGATCCTCCATGCGTTAGCAGGTTGACACCCCAGGCCTGGATGTTTGAAGCCCGGCTGCTCCGACTTGACCTGGCTGACCTTTCTTTCGGGCCAGCATATCTACAAAGGCCTCAAGTCGTGTGTATACCCCGGCCGCCCCCGAGTGTTCGTCAAAATATATAGTCATGCAGGGAATTTCCCATTCCCGGCTGACCCGGCCCAACACTGATTGGGCAACAATTTCAGGCATGCAGGTTAAAGGGCCAATTTGGATTAACCCATCAAAGTTCCGCCGGGCAAAATCCACACTGGACCCGACAGTTTCCTGCCCACATCCGCCTACCCAATGGTTCAGATAAGGGCGCGCACAGTTCACAATATGGCGGTGATTGGTTTTCTTAGCCCATCCGCCCAGGACATGATCGTTTACCCAGTCACTGAGATACACAGAACGGATTACCTCAGCATTAAGACGTCCCATATAACGAGCTGCATCGCAGTTCGTGCTTGGTTCAAGCACCGTATATATCTCCCCCACCAGTCCGATTCGTAAGACTTCGGTCTGATGGCAGGGTAACGCTTGCATATCCTTTTTAATCTTCTGAACCAGCTCTTTAACCTGTCGCCGTTGACTGGCTCCATCGATCTCTTCTAATCCCCGCTGAAAGATCTTTTCAACATGATCTTTGTTCAGAGCCCGGGGCAAGTAGTACTCGACAGCCTTTTCCAGTTCTTCGATGGCGATCAGTTTAAACCAGGCCAGCTTCAGAACCCGGTATGCTTCCCTGATGGATACCCTTTCACCTACGGCCTTGATCTGTTTTAAAAGATCAGACAAGCGGGAGTCCGGCGCTTCTAACACCACCATACGGAAACTATATCCCAGCTCATTAAGAATCTCCCTCTCAACCTGAGCGTAATAACCAAAACGGCAGGGCCCCCACCCTCCGGCCATGACGATGGTATCGGCTCCCATCTCCAGAGCCTCGATAAAATTACCGACATTGACCTTGAGAGGCAGGCAGGCAAATTCCGGGGAATATTTGATTCCCAGTTCCAGGGTCCGCTTAGTGATGGGCGGTGGAACAACTACCTCCTGTTTCAAGCCTGAAAACAGGGTCTTCAAGGGAATATGCAGGTTGCCCATATGGGGAAATGTTATCTTCATGATCTTTGTTCCTCCTTCGCCGGAGCATGTCGCAGAAAGCTTCCAAGCGGGTGAGAAGCCCTGCTTCCCCGGTATGTTCATCCATGGTAAGAAACATGAAGGGTTTGTGCTTAATATACCGCTGAATAATTTCCCCGATGATGGAGTCCGGGCCACAGCCGAAACAGGCAGTATAAACGATTCCATCTATATCCGAACGCTGGTCCATATGCAGAGCACTGCCCAGTAGTCTGCGCCCCAAAGTCCAGAATACTCGTTTGGGAATCGATGCTGCACGCTCTTCAATCACCTGGGATTCTATACCTTCTGCCAGGAGCACGCGACAGCCCTGCTGGCGAAATTGATTGACGAGGTTCATACTTAATCCAGCATCGTAGATGGCGTAGCCATGCCCTAAAACCCCGATATGTAGATCTCCTTCTTCCTGGGTCGCAACGCCTTGACCTTCCCATACCTGGATGGCCTCGGCCATGGTTCCCCCCTGGGAAGCCAGGGTTTGGCAAAAGCGAAGCTCCTGTTCAGCATGATGCAAAGCTCTTTGTACAGCTCTCTTACTGCAGCCCAAGAACTGCCCCAGACGCATTAGATCGCGGTTGAATACGCGCTCATTGCGGCTTAAATCAATGGTTATGTCAATCAGGGGTGGACAGTCAGGCACGAGGGCCCGCACCATATCTGGCAAACCCATGAATTTTGGGCATATGTAGCTTCTTTGTTCAACGCTCACCAGGCGAGGAACAAACAGGTAATCAGGGTGGTGTTGAATGATTTCCACAATATGGCCCAGATAAACTTTTATTGGCAGACAGGTCTCATCGACTGCGACAGCAATACCTCGATCCATGGTCTGGCGGGTGGTGTTTGAAGATGTGATTACCTCCAGCCCCAGGTCCATAAAGAAAGTCTTCCACAAAGGGAAGTAGTAATAATAAAAAAGCCCCTGGGGGATACCAATCCTCTTCATGTCCATTTGCCTCCATACTATATTTCATCCTGCGGATTGTAGGGATAGTGGATTCCTCTTCGCTTTAGGATCTCTTCCAGCCCACGCCGGGTGGCTGCTGCATGGGGTGCTGTTTCATCATTCTTGCCTAAATCTCCGCATCCTATAACCAGCAGATCGGGATGCCGGGCTAATATTTCCACCGTGTCTCCTCGCAATTCCTTTTGCCGGCCGGCCGGGTGCCCATATTTATCGACTGGAACATTGACCGTCTTCCCTCCGGCGGTCACTGAGCAATCCACTCCGACCCCTTTCACGCGGCTGTTGGAAGCCACCGCTATAACGCCGAGAACTTCAATTCGTTCAGGGTGATCGAGCAGGTTTTCTATAATGCGCTCACCGGCTCCAGTTCCCCTGAAGCCTTGATCATCGGCCATGACCACGACGGGATCACGAGGAACCTGGAGCACATACGAGACGATTTCCCGCCCACCGAGCTGGCTGGGATTGCCGCCCGAAACCCTGAGCACAAACAGCCCTAGATCCTCTGCAGCCATTTCAATGTCGCGTTGAGCAGCCGGATCTCCATCAGTAACGATGATAACCCGCACTCGTTTATTCATCTGCTGTGTCATATCTCATCCTTTGGGATTAAATAGTACTGCCATCACGTAGCCGAAGACAATGGCTGCTGTGATTCCGGCGGCTGTGGCTTCTACCCCTCCGCTGAAAGCCCCCAGAATCCCCTTCTGCTCTACAGCTTTCAGAGCACCCTGAGTCAGGGAGTGCCCAAAACCGGAAAGGGGAATGGTGGCACCAGCTCCTCCTATGTTCACCAGGGGTTGGTATAGACCCAGCCCGCTTAATATAGCGCCCCCTGTAATGTATCCAACCAGGATATGTCCGGGCGTGATGCTGGGTTTAGTCAAGTCCATAATTAGCTGTCCGATAAGGCAGAGTGCCCCCCCCACTAAAAAGGTCATATAAATGGGTACCATAGGCTTCCTCCTGTTAGATATTTTCTATGGCCACCGCATGAGCAATGGCGGGAATGGTTTCGCCTTGAAACTGACTTACCGGGCTCATCAATGCTCCGGTTGCTACAAGAAGTAAACGGTTTATCTGGCCTTCATGCATCTTCTTCAGTAACGGACCGCACAACATAGCGGCTGAGCAGCCGCAGCCACTCCCCCCGGAATCCACTCCCTGGTTATGATCAAAAAGCAGCACGCCGCAATCGCTGTAATTCGGCCGGGGCACCAAACCATCTTTGACAAAGAGCTGCTCGGCCAGGGCCATGCCCACCTTCCCCAAATCCCCGGTAACAATCAGATCATAATAGTCATTGGGCCTTTGCAGGTCCTGAAAATGGGTTTTTATCGTATGAACAGCGGCCGGCGCCATGGCGCTTCCCATATCGGAAGCATCGGTCTGTCCCATATCGATTACCCGTCCCAGGGTGATCGAGGTAACCCGGGGTCCGATCCCCAGGGCGTCAAGTACTACGGCCCCCGATGCAGTTGCTGTCCACTGGGAGCTGGGCGTTTTTTGCACCCCCTGCTCGGTAGGAAACCGGAACTGCCTCTCTGCGGTGTGGTGGTGACTGCAAGCTGAAGCAACCGCCTTTAAGAAATAACCACCGTCGATGAGCATTGCGGCTACAGCCAGAGCTTCGGCCATGGTCGAACAAGCTCCATAGAGACCCAGTAAAGGCATCTTAAATTCGCGAGCGGCAAAACTGGTAGCGATGATCTGATTCAACAGATCCCCGGCCAGCATGACTTCGATGTCCTCCTCCTGATAGTTTCCTTTGCTGATGGCGAGTTTGATGGTCTCCCGCATCAGTTTGCTCTCCGCCAGCTCCCAGGTTTTTTCTCCGAAATTATAGTCATCGAGGACCCAATCGAAATCACTGGCCCAGGGGCCTTCCCCTTCCTTGGGCCCTACCACCGCCGCCCACGATGTGAGCACCGGTGGCTGATTCAATACTACTGTCTGCATACCCCTCTTTTTTGGGGCGGTCATGAGCCAGCCTCCTTTAAGGCTTATCTTGGCAAGTGCCGCTCAGGCAACACATTGACTCCGTAAGCCTTCAGCTATTCATAAAGACTTTTATCAATCCAATAAGCACTGATACAACAAAACCGAAGAGCAGGGTGGGTCCGGCAACGCTAAAAATTCGAGCTCCCACGCCAAATACGTAGCCCTCTCTTTTGAACTCCATGGCGGCAGCCACGATGGAATTAGCAAATCCGGTGATGGGCACGATGGAACCAGCTCCCGCTTTAGCCCCGATTTCATCGTAAATGCCTAATCCCGTTAATAAGGCTCCCAAAAATATCATGATTACCGATGTTGATGTGAAAGCATCTTGTTTGCTCATTCCAGCCATAATCATATAATTAACCATGTACTGGGCGATCACGCAGATGAATCCCCCCACCACGAATGCCCAGATGCAGTGTACGAACACCGCCGGCTTTGGTTTTACGGTTTTAACCAGCTGTTCATATTCCTCGATTTCTATTTTGTGCAGTTTATCCGTTGCATTCATGAATTCACCTCTTCGGTAGAATTATGGTTCTTCACTGAACGTTTTATGCGGTACACAAACAAAAACAACACCCGATCAGGTGTTGTTTTGTCAAACGGAAGTAGGCTATTCTACATAGGCTATTTTAATATTGGCTTTATAGTCTACAATCTTATTGTTCTGGCAGCTTGCAGTCCAGTTGTATACTTCTACACCGGTAATGTTCTTGTAATCCCGGGAAGCATCCCGCACCGCACTTTCAATAGCATCCTGCCAACTTATCGAGGATTCGCCCACAAATTCTGAAACCTTGACTTTCACAAACACAACCTCCTAGATTTTTTTCTAATTTTAGTACTATGTAAAGCCTAAAACTTGAATTCCCACCGGCCAAATTTCCGCTGGGCTTCGTTGTCGTCAATCGCAATACGTCCAGTATTACTCATTCTCCGACGGCCATGGACGGTCTAGTGTCGCGGTGCCAAGGATGGCAAGGAGCGACCGCCTTGCCCTGCAAAAATTTTTCTCGGCGGGTAAAATAAACTTTTAGACTTTACATAGTACTAGTCTGGTTTGATCAAGCAGGGTTTATACAGAAAATGCGAAACGCTTCATGACAGTCGCAGGAGTGAAATCCGAGAAAAGAAAAAGGAACCCGTTCGGGCTCCCATGGTTTAAAACAAGAAAAGGTTAGATCATCACCCCGCGCAGTTTAAACAGCGCAGCTTTTTCAATCCGTGATACCTGAACCTGAGAAACCCCCAGAACCGAAGCAATCTTGGCCTGGGTTTCATCCCGGAAAAAGCGGCGGATAATAACCTCTTTTTCCCGAGGTTCCAACTTATCCAGTGCTTCGCGCAAAGCGACCCGTTCCAGAATAGCTTTGCTGCTATCCTCACCAGTCAGGGTATTAATGAGCGATAGTGGTTCGCGATCATCCCCCGGGAAAGCATCGTAGATATAAGCAGGTGCCTGGCAGGCTTCCATAGCCATCACGATCTCTTCTTTCTCGATATCAAGGGTACCGGCAATTTCATTAATGCTCGGCTCCCGGCCCAACTCCCCTCGGAGCTTGTCCTGCGCCCAGCGGATGCGCTGGTAAACCTCTTTGATCCCTCGCTGGACTTTGACCATTCCATCATCGCGCAGAAACTTCTTAATCTCGCCGATGATCATCGGCACTGCATAGGTGGAAAAACGAACGCCAAAGCTTCGGTCAAATTTATCAATGGCTTTCAGCAAACCAATCGACCCGATTTGGAAAAGGTCCTCATAATCGTAGGAAGTATTTTTGAAGCGCTCCAGAACCATGTAGATAAGACCGACATTTCCCTGATACAGGTCTGCTCTGGCTTCCATGTCCCCTTCCTGGGCCTTTTGAATCAGTGCTTCGTTTTCCTGAAAGGATCGTGGTGAGGTCATACTCTAACCTCCTTCAGAAAAACCTTCTTCATCCGGGTGCATAAATGAGCGGCGGAGGCATACGCTTGTCCCTTGACCAGGCTCGCTCCTAATGTCCATCTCATCCATAAAGGATTTCATGAAGGTGAATCCCAAACCCATCCGCCCCGGTTCACTGGAGTAAGCTGGCTCCAAAGCCTGTTCCAGGTTCTGGATTCCACAGCCGAAATCTTCTATGATGATTTCCAGAGAGCGATCATCAAGGATGGAAACATGAATCTTGATCTGCTCGCCAGGACGGTTATTATACCCATGAATAATACTGTTCGATACCGCTTCAGAAACCACCAGCTTAACTTCCTCAAGGTCATCAAGGGTGCAATCCAATTGTGAAACGAAAGCGCCCACACACGCGCGGGCAAAAGCAACGTTTTCCGGCAGACTGGGGAACTCAAACTGGACGTAGTTTTTTACGTTCATGATCCTTCCAGCTCAAAGCTGGTCCTCACCTCCCTCTAGATATTAACGGCTTCCTGCTCGTTGGCCAACAAGGGGATCAGTTTATTGATCCCCGAAAAGTTCAGGATCTTTTCCACCGATGATCGCGCCCCCACGATGGACATGCGTCCCTTTAGGGCTGATACTTTTTTATATCGACCGATGAGCATTCCCAAGCCCGAACTGTCTATGAAAGTGACCTTTTCCATATTCATGATTAAGTTCTTTATTCTTTTACTTTCCATGATCTGGTCAATATCCTGCCGGATGGTGTCTGCCACTCCCAAATCAAGTTCGCCGTTTAACCGCACCACAAGGGTGTCTCGGACCAACTTGTGATCTATCTCCAATGTGCTTCCCTCCCTGAATATGGAATGTTCTACAGGGAGATCGCAATACCTTCTCAAAAATTACCTCTATAATAGATAGGTTTCACCAAATAGTTTCATAATCTCCCGCCACAGGCTGGACCGGGAAACCCCGCGAGCTGCGACCAGGTTCACCGTCTTATCTAATTCTCCCTGCCGATAAATCTTAATTGCACCCAGTATCTGGCCTTCTTGAACCGGTGCGTTGACATAAGGAACAACTTGTTTTTCATAACTGACCTTTTTCTCATCGCCTTTGGGTATTATGCAACCAACATTCTCTTCCGCTACAACTTCGACACTATCTT
The DNA here is from genome assembly GCA_035560815.1 of Syntrophomonadaceae bacterium. GTDB lineage: Bacteria > Bacillota > Syntrophomonadia > Syntrophomonadales > Syntrophomonadaceae > UBA5314. The sequence continues at coordinate 95,637 of DATMYR010000012.1, forward strand.
CTACACCTTTTCCTATCTGCACCACTCCACAAACATTTCCCTGATCGAAAAAGTTTTGGAAAGAATAGCGGGCAAACCCGTAATTCAGCAGCTGCATTGATTCCCGAAGATGACCATTGGCTTCAGGAGTCCCCATAATCACCGAAATGAGCCGCAGGCCATCCCGCTTGGCAGTGGCGACCAGACAATGCTTTGCCTCGTCCGTCCATCCGGTTTTAAAACCATCCGCACCCTGGTACCACCAGAGTAATTTATTGGTGTTATAGAGTTTAAATTTCCCCTGACGCAGGTTGTATTCTTTAATCGAGGTGTATTCAAGTATTTTGGGAAAACTTAAAGCGTAGCGGCCCATGACCGCCATATCATAGGCACTCGTGTAGTGTCCTTCAGCCGGGAGTCCATAAGCATTCACAAAATGAGTGTCTTTCAGTCCCAATTCACTTGCTTTCTGGTTCATGCGTTGAACGAAACTCTGATGACTGCCTTCCAGATATTCCGCCACTGCTACGCAGGAATCGTTTGCCGATCCCACCGCAATAGCTATTAACATATCCTCAAGGCTCATTTGCTCACCGGGTTCCAAGTAAACCTGAGATCCTCCCATTTTCCAGGCATTTTCACTGGTATTTACCTTGTCCTTCAACTGGGCTTTGCCCTTCTCCAGATCCTCAGCTGCCAGAATCAGAGTCATGAGCTTGGTCATGCTGGCCGGTGGAAGTCTTTTATTCTCGTTTTTGGCTATCAATAACTTCCCGGAATCAGCATCCATGAGTACATAGGATTCGGCTTTTAAGTCAAGCGCATCCTGAGCTGCCGACAGCGTTGGACAGGTGAAAGCGAACAGATAAACCAGTAGTAGCAGGCCCAGGGTAGACCTTCTAAAAGTCATAAAGACACACACCTCCCCAAAAAATCCGTTAATAGATTATATTGGGGTGAACAGGCTATTATGCATCAAGGTTGCGGGACACACGCCTTCAGGGAATGTCCCGCTAACCGCCCTACGGGCGGTGGATGTAAAAATTCTGTGGTTACGATAGAAAATACGGTTGCGGAAGTTTGTGGGCAGCGTTTAGTTTAGAACCGCAGTGAGAATATCTTGAATATCCTGCTTGGTTGGTTGAACCAGGCTGTTGGCCAGGTTTTTGGCCTGGGAACACAGCTCTACAAACAGCATAAATTCATCCGGCTCCAGTTGGGGAGGCGTCCCGGCCAATGTCAGGAAGGTGGATGAATAATCCTCTAGACTTGTAAAGCCACTCCAGGATAAGGCCTGTACAACTTGCGTTGGATTGCTTTGTGCCATAAAGGCTGCATAAGCAGGCAGGATCAAACCATTGGCTCGGCCATGGGGGATCCCTTTAAAATATGTAAATGAATAGCCCAGTGCGTGGGGGATGGACGTACCAGTATGGCTGATCACCTGTCCGGCAACCATAGAGGCATAGAGCAGCTGGCTGCGGCTCTCTTCATCCGGGTTCCAATCCTGAGCCGCCATTTTCCGTAAATGCCGGCCTAGAATTCCCAGGGCCTCTCTACACAGAGCCTGGCTCAAGGGACTGGTGCGTACGGTAAGAAGGGATTCAAAGACATGTGAAAATGCATCCACCGCGGTATCTATCGTAATGTCCCGGGGTAGGGTGTATGTATAGTTCGGATCGAGAAAGGCAGCCCGGGGAATCAGACAAGGTGAGGCAATACTTTTCTTACTATTGATAGCCGGATATGTCAGAATGCTGTAAGGGGTCACTTCCGATCCGGTTCCAGCCGTGGTGGGAATGGCAATGATCGGCAAAGCATGGTCGAACTGTCCGGCAAACAATTCTTCATCACTCAAGTCGTTTACGGCCAGGGCGGCAATAGCTTTGGCTGCATCCAGAGGTGAACCTCCACCTACTCCCACAACAAAGTCAACTTGTTCCCGCCAGGCCAGAAGAGCTGCCTGGCGTGTGTTTTGCACATCGGGGTTAGGCAGTATCTGATCAAATAGACTCCAGGACACATCCTGGTTGGACAGAGCCTGGCAGACATGATCCAGTACGCCGTTAGTCCGGGATGAGCCTCCCGCACCGGTAACGATGAAGGCTTTTTTCCCTTGCAGCAGGGCGGGCTGATTTTTCTCTACAACGCCAGGGCCAAAAAATATCTTTGTTGGTGAAAACCAGAACCATTCCTCCAACTTTACCACTCCCATTCACTATTCAATGCAATCCAGGATCAGAGCAGGTGCTTGAGGCTCTTCTTCCGAGAAGTGAAAAGCCTGTTGAAGATGAGCAATCGCTTCTGGAATCAATTCCCGGTTTTGAGCGTGAATAATGGCCAGGGTCTCCCCTTCCTTCACTGGCTGGCCAACTTTCTTGCACAATTCCACCCCCACCCGGTGGTCGATACGGTCGTCCAGGCACTCCCGGCCGGCCCCCAGGTGCATGGCCGTCAGCCCCACCTGCATGGCATTTAATTCACAGATAAACCCACTGCGGGAAGCCAGGCACAGATGTTGAATCTGAGCCCGGGGAAGACCATAATTTTCATCACCAAGGTCAATTTCCCCTCCCTGCGCTTCTACCATTTCCATCAGTTTGGTCAATCCCTGACCGTTCTTTAGCGCTTCCCGCACCCAACGCTCAGCCTCCGCCAGTTCTTCAAACCGTCTACCCAGCCGCAGCATTCGAGCGGCCAGATAAACACAAAGCTCCTCCAGATCCCCCGGTCCATGGCCCCTGAGGGTATCGATGGCTTCTTTTACCTCCAGGGTGTTCCCGACCGTACATCCCAGCGGCTGGCTCATATCACTGATGACCGCTGCCACTTCTCTCCCCACACCCTGGCCGATTTCTACCATAGTTCGGGCTAATTCCCGAGCCCGGTCCAGGTCCTTCATGAAAGCTCCCTGCCCCACCTTGACATCCAGGAGGATGGCCTGAGCTCCGGATGCAATTTTCTTGCTCATAATACTGGAAGCGATTAAGGGAATGCTCTCGACGGTTCCAGTTACGTCCCGCAAGGCATAGAGCCGTTTGTCAGCCGGAACCAGATTCCCACTCTGGGCAATTACGGCTGCTTTTATCCGTTTCACTTGATCAATAAAGGCAGGACCAGCTTTTTCTACCTGAAATCCAGGAATCGCTTCAAATTTATCGATGGTGCCGCCGGTGTGTCCCAGGCCCCGGCCCGACATTTTGGCCACCGGGATTCCCGCAGCCGCAACCAGGGGTACGACGACGAGGGTAGTCTTGTCCCCCACTCCGCCAGTACTGTGTTTATCAACTTTAATTCCCGGAATACTAGAAAGATCAATCATATCCCCCGATCTGGCCATCGCCAGAGAAAGATCTCGTATTTCCCGCCGGTTCATCCCCTGAAAAAACACGGCCATGGCCCAGGCGGAAACCTGATAGTCGGGGATGGAATGATCGCTGATTCCTTGAACCAGGTATTCGATTTCCCCCAGGTCCAATTCCCTTCCATCTCTTTTTTTAATGATAAGGTCTTGAAAAACCATTTCTTATAACCCCTGCTTAAGGAAGCTTTGCCCGGCCAGGGCTGAGGCATCCAACCCTAAATGTTCGGCAACGGTTTGACCTATATCTGCGAAACTCTTCCGTATGCCCAGGTCTACTCCCGCTTGGAAGCGAGGTCCATAAATCAGAAGAGGCACGTCCTCACGAGTATGGTCGGTTCCATAATCGATGGTGGGATCACAGCCATGGTCGGCGCTGATTATCAAGAGGTCATCTTCACCCATCGCGTTCAAAATTTCCGGCATTCTTCCGTCCAGTTCCTGTAAAGCCTGGGCATAACCTTGAGGATCCCGACGGTGTCCATACAACTGATCAAAATCCACCAGATTGGCAAAAAGAAGACCGCTGAAGTCTCGGCCCATCTGCCGGACTATTTGGTCCACTCCATCCTGATTGCCGGTGGTTGTAAAGGATTCATTCACAGCCACATTGTCAAAAATATCCGCTATTTTCCCAATACCAATCACCTGCTGCCCGGCTTCCTGGATTATATTTAAGACATTAAAGGCCGGTTTCAGTGAATAATCGTGGCGGTGGGGTGTGCGCACAAAATTTCCCTCGGACCCTATAAAAGGGCGGGCAATGACCCGGCCGACTGCGTGATCTCCGGTCAGCATTTCCCGGGCAATATGACACATCTGATAAAGTTCCTTCAAGGGGATGATTTCTTCATGAGCGGCAATCTGAAAAACGCTGTCGGCGGAAGTATAGACAATAGGATATCCCGTCTTTATGTGCTCCCCACCCAACTCTTGAATAATCACCGTACCGGAAGCCACTACATTGCCTAGAGTTTTGCGTCCGATCAACTTTTCAAACTGCTGTATGAGCTCTATCGGGAATCCGTTGGGGTAGGTGGGAAAGGCTTGGTCCAGAATGATTCCCATCATCTCCCAATGACCAGTGGTGGTATCCTTACCCGCTGAACGCTCCCGCAAACGGCCAAATGAACCCCTGGGTGCGGCACTGGGAAGAACCCCATCGATGGGAGCAATATTACCCAATCCCAGTTCCTGAAGATGAGGTAGACTAAGCCCCCCCACCGCGCGAGCAGTATTCGCAAGGGTGTTGCAGCCGTGATCGCCAAAACTTGCAGCATCAGGACTGGCACCGATACCTACACTATCCATAATCATTAATAAAACTCGCTTATTCATTGATTTCAACCTCCTATTAGGCACGGGGATGATATTGTTGAAAAACCTCCCGCAGCCTGCTCCTGGTCAGATGGGTATAAATCTGGGTGGTGGAAATATCGGCATGACCCAGCATCTCCTGGACAGCGCGAAGATCAGCACCATTCTCCAAAAGGTGGGTGGCGAAGGAATGCCGCAGGGTATGTGGAGTTACGTCCTTATGGATACCGGCCTGTTCGGTATAGGCGGCCATGATTTTAAAAAAGCCCTGGCGGCTCAAAGGACGACCCCGCACATTCACAAACAGGGTTCGTTCGCTTGACAGCTTGACCAGTTGGTTTCGAGCCTGTGATATGTAACGCAGGGTCCATTCGATGGAGCTCTGATTAATCGGTATAATCCGCTCTTTGCGGCCTTTTCCCATACAACGTAAAAATCCGGCGGTGGTGTTGAGGTCTTCGATTTGCACCCCCAACAACTCGGAAACTCGGATTCCAGTGCCATACATTACTTCCAGCATGGCCCGATCGCGCAAGCCCAACGGGCGATTCACGGCTGGCTGAGTGATAAGCTTGTCTACTTCATCGATAGAAAGAACCTGGGGCAGGTGCCTTTTGATTTTAGGCGTCTCCAGATCCACAGTAGGATTATTCCTGGCCAGCCCCTCCAGAATCAGAAATTTATAAAAAGTCTTCAGGCTGGATAACCCTCTCGCTACGCTGGCCTGCTGCAGTCCACTGTCCAACTGATCAGCCAGATATCCCATAATGGCTTGTTTGCTGATCTTATCAGGATGGGTGGGAATTCCTCTCTCCTGAAAATACTGCTCCATTTTTTCCAGATCGCGGCGATAGGCAGCCATAGTATTGGTGGAAAGGCCTTTTTCGAAGTCAAGATAATCGATAAACTGAGAGAAATAGATCTTCATTGGCCTTCCTCCAGATATGGTTGGTTTTATTATTGTTTTGACAGTCAGGCTTTATTCTCCTGCTCTTCCTTACTCCTTATGATAGAAATCCTGAACCTTTATAACAAAGCGATCCAGCGCCTGATTGAACTGGCTGGTTTCCTGATCCTTCTCCACTCTCATAGGATTTCCACTGGGCTGTTCATCCTGGAACCAACTTGTGAAGACCGGCACCTCTTTGAGGAACAGGCCGGTCAGGGCGGGAAAGGCAGCAGCAAATGCCACCACCAGCAAGATTACGGTTAGCAGCCGGAGGAACTTCTTTTTCCAATTACTAATGACAATAAACATTCCGACACCTCCTATTTTTACATGACCAGACTCAGCAACCAGGGTGATAGATAAGCCTCAATAAAAGCTCCTACCAAACATAGCAGTAGGAAAAACAACATAAGCAGACAATAGCTCATCAGCCTGCGTAATAAACCCGAGAATCCTGAGGGATTGCCCCGCAGAACCTGGAGTGAGAAGTTTGTAGCCACCACTGCCCAGATCAGTAGAAAAGGGATATAAACCAGATTTTGCGGAATTATGGTCAGAAGTCCAATGAGCGCGCCTCCCCCACCCTTGGCGCGTATGAGAAATCCTAAGGTGAAGCCCAGAGAATAGCCGCGCATAAAAATGATGGCCAGGATTAATGGTAATCCCAACACCGTAAGGCCCAGAAACCAGATAGCCAATAAAGTACTGCCCTGGGTGAGAAAGGCATGATAGAGGATGCTTGATCCTTGAAGGCTGCCTTCCATACCCCCTTGCAGGTAGCCATCGACCAGAGCCAGCAAGGTGCTTTTCACTCCCCCCTGCAAACCCGGAACCTTGTAATTGCCCATAACAACCCCACTGAGAAAAATCAGGGTCATGATGATGTACTGCCAGCGGTTTTCAGATATGTGCCGCTTGATCAAATGCCTGTTGTTCATGTTCGGGCTCCTTTGGCAGTTAAAATGCGGATCGCCCCCGGACCCTACTCAAAAGGGTGCGGCAGGCTCTGAGCATAAATGGGCGAAGCAGGCCTACTATTTTACACTCCTAGCAAATAATATTTCTTGTCCTTCCACTTTATGCCCAAAAGAAAAGCCCCCCTGCAAAAGGGGGGCTTAGGTTTCAAAAGACACAACTCCTATCTATATTCTTGGTCTTTTCCCCCAGTCTTACTCCTTCCTGGCCAAAATCTCGATCTGGTAAGCTGGGAGAAAATGCCCATCAAATGAGTAGTACTTTTCTATCGCTGAAGGCATGGCTTTTAACATCTCCAGAATTTCCTGGCGCTGTGCTTCCGGTGTACCAATCGTTTCAAACCATTGACAGATATCGTATTCTTTTCTTTCCAAAACCATATGTTCAATGTGAAGGTGGGTTTTATTTAATAACTCTCTCCACCTGGTTTTCGAATGGGAGTATGCATGGGAATTGTCGCGAAGGCGTTCCATTTTATTAATAAACCTTCCCGTGTCTTCCTCACCCGCAAAGGAACAGTCAAGAATATACAATCTCCCTCCGGGTTTTAACACCCGGCTCATCTCCTGCACCGCCCTTTCAGTATCAACAAAATGATGTGCTGCGAACCGGCAGGCAACAATATCGAAAAAGCCATCTGCCCAACCCAGGTAATGAATATCCTGCAAAATGAAATCAATATTTAGAATGCCTCTTTTCCTGGCCATCTCAGAGGCGTGCAACAACATCTCTCCGGTTATGTCGATGGCAATGACTTTTCTTATATGATTGGCCAAAGCCAGGGCCGTGTGCCCAGCCCCGGTCGCCGCATCGAGAGCAATGTCATGGGGCTGTGGCTGGATAAGATCCATCATCCGTTTCAGTTCCAGTGGATCGGCATGGATACTGCTTTGGGCATAGTTCCTGGCTGCCTGCCCAAAGTTCTTTTTAATTTGCTCATGATTATCAAAAATAGCCTTCTACCCCCTTCTAGGCTTTACTCTTTTTAAAATCAGAATGTGGCCCTATTTCCTGGCCACAAGATAAACCCTGGTAAACGTCAATTCCACCATACCCTGCTGGTCAGCCAGGGCATGGATCGTTTCCTTGACCAGCTTCCGAAAGGTTTGGATATAGTCATCGCTCAGCGGGAGTGAGTAATAAGCCTGGTTGAGATAGCCGTTTTCGGCCCCCGATTGAAAAATTCCGAATACTTCCTCAGGAGTAAAACGATTTGATTCTTGTATCAAACGGCTGTATTGTACCGAGAAACCAGCATCTTCAAAAAGCGTGGAATACTCCGCGGTACTTTCCAGGAAGAACCATGGACTCGTAAATGATTCGAATATAGGGGCGGTAACCGGATTCCGGACGGCCTTCTCTACAGCCGCTATAAATACCGGGCAATACAGGGAAGTGGCAGGAGCTTGAATTCCCATCCTACCTCCTGGTTTTAAGGCGTTATAGCATTCCTGCAGCGCGTTATTCGGTTGATCAAACCATTGAAAAGCGGAATTACTGTAGATCAAATCAAACTGTTTGGAGAATCCCAGCTGGGAAGCATCCCGAACCATGAAATTCAGGTTGGAAAAATTGGTGCCGGAAACAAGCGCTTCCTCAATCATTCCGGGAGATACATCGACCCCCACCACCTGTCCACTGGTCATTGCTGCAATCCTTTGGGTCACTCCTCCGGGACCACAGCCCAAATCGAGCACATCTTCCTGACCGCTTATGGATAAAAGCTTGAGTAAAATCTCCGATGTAGCTTTTTGCACCAAACCCTTTTCTTCATACATCAAAGCCTTGCTGCCGAAATTAATGTCGCTCATCATTGGCCCCCCTTTGTTTACTTATGCTTTATATTGTTTCTTATGAGTAAACAGTATGGCGAAAATTTTTTAAGGGTTCAAAACGGAAAGATACCTGACCTGCTGGCCGGATATCGGCAGAGGTCCATGTAGATTTTCAGCATTGAAATATAGTGCATCCCCTTGCTGAAGCAAGTATTCCTGGTCAGCATAAAAATATTTCATACTTCCTTCCAGAATGAAAATAAATTCCTGACCGGGGTGGTTGTAATGACGTACCTGGTAAATGTCAGGATTATCTATGCTGATCATCAGCGGCTCCATCTTCTGGTTCTTGAAGCCGTACATAAGCGTTTCTATGATCTGTCCTCCGGCAGCATGCTCGGGATTATAACGAATCCACTCCTCTTTCTGCACTAGCTTAACCTGCTCAACATTTGTTGAGCTAAAAAGATCGCCCAGAGAAATATCTAAAGCACGGGCAATTTTGGCCAGGGTGGAGACTGGTGGTGAGACCTTGTTATTTTCAATTTTCGATAAGAGCCCCTTGGTAAACCCTGACCTGACAGCAACTTCCTCCAGGGTTAGCTCTTTCTCAATTCTAATTTTTCTTATTTGTCGAGCGATTAATAATTCTTCCATAACCGGCACCTTTGTTTATTATTATGATACATCGTATCATAATAATAAACAACCTGTAAGAACACACACAAACATACCATCCTGGACCCAAAGTAATCTTCGAAAGTTTACGGAAGGAGAAGTCGCCGACTCAACCAATCCGCTGCTAACCCAACATGGCGTGTTTCCGGAGCACATCATAGATAACCGGAACCACCTGCTTCTTGCGCGACATGATCCCGGGCAGGAACCGGCCACCTTCCGACTGGTCAAAGGCCTGTGCAATCAAGGACCTCTGCGGGCCGGCCATAAGCATCTGGCTTCCTTCCTCCAGAATATCGGTAAGCATCAAGCACATGAAAGCATAGCCCTGGCGCATGCACTCTTCGGTCATCGTTGAAAGCAGGCGGTCTTGCCGTTGAGCCAGGCTGTCCAGGTCAGTCGTTTGCAGTTGGGCAATGGCAAAAAGGATGTCTCCGCTGGTATATTCTTTGAGGTCAGTGGACACTAATTCTTTGTCATCCTTGCAATCTAATTGCATCGCCTGCTCGAATATTTTCTTGCCCCAATCCAGCGCTTCCAGTCCCGACAATTCCTGAAGGCGAGCAGCTATGTTCCGATCTTTATCCGTTGTGGTCGGTGATTTAAAAATTAAGGTGTCGCTAAGTATTCCCGACAGGAGCAGGGCGGCCAGTGACTCGCTCAGGAAAGCCCCTCGTTCCAGGAAGCGTTCCGCCACCAGAGTGGAGGTGGACCCCACTGGTTCGTTATGAAAATAGATCGGCGATATGGTCTGCAAATCTCCCACCCGATGATGATCAATAATCTCCAGGATCTCCGCCTCTTCGATTCCTTCCACCGCCTGGTGTTTTTCATTATGGTCCACCAGAATCAGACGTTTCCGCTTCATCTGCAAGAGGTTGTAGCGGGAAATCAACCCCAGAAAACGGTTCTGCTCACCAACCACCGGATAGTTGCGGAAACGGGTGGTGAGCATCTGTTTACGCGCTTCTTCCACGCTCTCTTCCTGCTCAAAAAGCACCAGATCTCGGCTTTTCATGATCTCTCCCACCCGCAAATTCAGAATGCGGCGCAAAATATCGGGACTCGTTTCTATATGCCGTCCTTCTCCCAGGTTCTCCATGAAGATCATAGCCACATCCCCAATGGTAAGCAGCCCCAGAAATCGCTGCCCTTCGTCGAGGACCGGCACAGTTTTTAGCTGGTGGCTGCGCATCAGGTTGTTGAGCTCCACCAGTGTCATATCCGGGTGCACATGGACTAATTCCTGGTCATCCAAAAGATCATCCACTGTAGTAGCAACGCTCTTTAACAACTGGGGTTTTTCGAACCCAAGAGTCTCCAGGACAAACAGGATTTCCTGATCCAGTTCGCCGGCACTCGCAGCCAGGAACAAGCCTTGATCGAAGCTCTGCTTGTAGATCTTATATCCGATAGCAGCAGCTACAGAATCCATATCCGGATTCTTATGACCAATCACATATGTAGGCTTCATCGCTACCTCCCCGCTTCATTTTCCGGCCTGTATCTAGCCTTTACGTCATTTCCTGTAAAAACAGATTGGCAATATATTGAGCAGCCAGCACGTCCTCCAAGGAATTGCGACTGGCAGCCACTACCGCGATGCCCGGCTGCTCTTTCTCCAGTCGGGTCATTGCCCGGCGCACAGCGCTCATAGCGGGCTCCACCCCCTTTTGCTTCAGGGTTCGGGCCACTGTACCTGTAACTACCCGGGGAGTGATATGGAAAGCAGCATCAAAAGCCACTCCTCCGCTGTCGGTGACAGCCACCACCACTCGTCCTTGAAAATCCGCCAGCTTAGGTGTTTCGGCGCCAATATTTGGGAGCACCGCTTCCACCCGTCCTTTTTCAGCTTCGATGCTTCTCAGCAGCTTTCGGCAGCGGGCCAGACGTTCCTCATCTGTTCCCACGCGAGGTTCGGAGATGAGAATGATGCTGGTCTCCTTTTCCCTGGCCAACCGGCATGCTTCCCGGCCAATAGCTTCGGGGTCAACTGTGACCGGAGCCCGGGTCGCATCGGGACTGCAGCCCATCACTGCCAGCGCTCCGGCATCCAGAGCACTCTCCAGGGTGGTGGACATATCGATGACATCAACGATCATCACCAGGAAACCCGCCCGGGCTGCCTGGCTGGCTCCACTGGCATCACTGCAGACAATAATCTTTTTGTCCCTATCCATATTCTCACCAACCTAATTTTCGTAACCTAATGCTATAAAACCGATTGTCCAATTAGGATTCCTTACATGCCTGCCGTCCGCAGGGCGGCACAGGGGGACATTCCTTCCCGAAGGGGAGGTGTGTCCCCCAACCTTAGCTGGGGTGTGTCCCCTAACCTAAACACCGATTACTTTCCCGTAGAAGCCTCCCCCACCCGGACTGATTGGCAGCCGATCAGCCCGCATAGCCCCCAAGTTGGCAGCCAATGCGCTTCCTCCTACCCGGGCTACCTCCTCCAGGTCGGCTTTCTCCAGCACCTGGATTTCACTACCGAAGCGTCTGATTAACTGTTGGGCTCGTTTTTTGCCCACTCCGGGAAAAGCCAGGAGCGGCACCCTGTGATAATAGGGTGGCCGGTTTATAGGATGATGGGCTTCATCGTAGTCTCTTATTTCCATGATTCTATCATAAACCCCGGATATCAGTTTGGAGCTGAAGCAAACCGGGCAGGCTTTCACCGGAGGTGGATCTTGAATGATAATATTACAGGTGGGGCAATAACTGCGATGGTACTTGCCCAGGAGCGGATCCATGCCATAGTTGGCCATAACCCTGCGTCCCTCATAACCTTCCAGGCAAAACTGCAGCTCTTGAAAACTTTTCTCGCGCATGCGTAGGAGGTTGTATTCTCGTCCCACGTTTTGGGAAGAATGCGCATCAGAATTGGATAAGAATGTGAAACGACGGCATTCAGTAATAAGATCAACCATATCGCTGTCCGCACTCAGACCTAATTCCAATGCGCTGATTTGACCCAGGTTGCGCCCCAGCAGGTGGCTCAAACGTTCCGTGCAGCATCCGTACAGCCCTTTGTGGGGGGTAAAAACATGAGCCGGGCATAATACACCGTCCACCAGGTGCTTCAGGTTGACCAGCTGGTTGACATCCGTATCAACTCGTTGGGTAGAAAGCGACATATTGCTGACCCGGCTTTGCAAGTATTTCTGAAAACGATGAATACTTGACATGCCTGGCATGTACATAATGAGGTGTGCGCCTTCCCGGCTTTCCACTTCTGCCGCGGCAATGAGTAAGATGCCATTGGCGGCCAGGAATCCCCCCCGGGGATGCTCCCGGAGCTCACCACTTTCCAACATCTCTTCAATTTCCCTAGCCACAGGCAAACAGGCGGCATCCACCACCCCCACAATGTCCAACCCTTTACTGGGCGCATCCTGGTAGAGAAGAGATTTAAGCTGCAGCGCTCTAGAAGCGGTGATTTTTATAGGCCGCCCCCCGGCCTGACCAATATGTATATGGAGGTCAGCAAAGTAGGTGTTCAATCGTTTCCTCCCTGCAATAAGTGGAAAGCATGCTGGATCCCGATAATACTTTTGCCATCCATGATCCGACCCTGAAAAATGTACTGATAGGCTTCGGTCAGAGGAATGGTTACTGTCTCCAGAAACTCATCTTCATCGGGCTGCCCATCCTCGTAGCTCAATTCCCGGGCCAGATACAAAGAAAGCCGCTCATTACAGAACCCGGGAGCACTATAATAATCAAAAATTTTTTCCCAGCTGGCAGCTTTGCATCGCACTTCTTCCCGCAGTTCGCGGCGGGCACAGTCGAGGGGGTCCTCCCCGACTTCCAGTGTCCCGGCCGGTATCTCCAGTGTAACCTTTTCTAGCGCTTTGCGGTATTGCTGGACCAATACGATTTCCTGTTTCGCGTTGAGGGCAACGATGGCCACCGCCCCCCGATGGTCGACGATCTCCCGCGTACTCTCCTGGCCATTGGGCAGGGTGACTCGATCAACACGAACATGAATAACCCGTCCTTCAAAAACCCGGGTGGACTCCAGTGTCCTCTCTTCCAGATCCATTTTCATCCCTCCTGCATGGAATACATCAATTTGGCATAGACTCTTGATGAGGTGATAAGATGCAAATCCATTTCATTCCCCGGGCCTTTTTTGCCCAGGGTAGGTTCACAGACATCCTGGCTTTTCTCCAATCTTACCCCGGTAACACCACCCTCAGTGATTTTATCCGGCTGCATGTGCATTGAAATCCACGGGATTGGCTGCATCGTTTCCAGACCTGTCCTCCCCTATAAAACCAGAATGGCGACCCCCTCTTAAACCAGAAACACCCGGGGCAGTTCCTCACCGTCTTTTATGCTCACAGCAGCCCGGGCCGCCGCTCCCAGGGCTAAGAAAAACTCGCGGTCTTCCATTACTCCACGTCCCATGGTCTTTACCTTTAGTCCGCTTTCGGCGATCATGTCCAGAATCGGTAGGCCTTCCAACATGCAGGCGCGGTAGCGCTCCAGCAGGTTATCCTTCCATAGCTGCTCTAATATGACGGTGTTTTTAGCTTCATCCAGACGCGGAAGAGGCAGAAAAGCAGAAACCCGACAGACCCTGGACAACACGGTCATGGTGTGGTGACTCAGACCGCGGTGGCGGGAGCGTGAGTCAGCAAAGCTGATTCGGGGAACAACGATAGGAACTCCCTGCAAGGTGTCGACCGCGTTGAGGATTTCTCCCTGCTCAATACCACTGAAGCCCCATCGGGTACCGGTCCCTACGATCCCTGGTCCCATAGCCACGATAATCAAATCCGGGTTCCATACCGCATGAGCCGCCAACAATCCGGAATAAATATTGACAGCTTCCAGATCTCCTCCAAAGGCATGCCCGCAGGTAACTGTGCCGCAAATCATTCCCCGTTCCGATAATTCGGCTACCGTACGGCTAAAAGCCAGGGGCAAGGCTGCTCCATCAGTCATCACATATGCCACCCGCAAACCCTTCCGGTGCGGGTACAGGCAAAGTGGGGCCAGCATGGAATGCAGGGTAGCTGCCAGTACGGGTGTGCCCTGCAAATTGTCAGTCTTCATGATTAGATCGTGATAGGGACTGGCCGGTTCCTCGACACTAAGAACCTTGAGTTGGAGAGGTGTGTAACGCAGCTTCATGATGTGCCCCTCGCCGGACAGGGATCGTCCCTGTCCATCCAGCACGGCGATAATAAAATGATAGCCTCCACTACCCAATTGCAGGCTGACCGCCGTGGTGTTAAGCAATACCGTTGAACCTGTCTGGACATCCTCCAGCAGATCCGGATAGGCAATGCACTCTTCTTCCCGGCCGTCCACTTCCGCCAAATATCCCTTGATTCCGGGCCGGGAGAATAACTCCCGTAAAATCGTACCTCTTTTTATCTCCAAGACCCTATCCATCCTCTACTAAACAGACTTACTCCCGGCCCGGGCGGCAATCGCCACCAACCACCGGGCAGCATCAACCAGATCCTTGACCCGAATATATTCTTGGCAGGTATGAACAGCTTGCATGCCTACCCCCAGATTCGCGCAAGGGATGCCATGACCATTGATGATGTTGGCGTCACTACCGCCCCCGGTGTTCACCAGTTGGGCTTTCAGGTTGATGTCCTCGGATGCCTGCCATGCCAACCGGATTACCTCCTCTTTATCATCCAGGTTGATGGCTGGGTAGAGGAACTTTACCTGCACCTCGGCCTGGGCTCCCCGTTTTTCCACTTCACGGGTAAAGACCTTGATCAAATCGGCAGTTAAAGCCTCCAATTTCGCTGGCTCCAAGCTCCGGGATTCCCCTTTCACCCGGCAGACATCGGGAACGATATTGCGCGCGATCCCGCCTTCTATGGTGCCGAAATTGCAGGTGGTTTCCTCATCAATGCGCCCGCAGGCCATGGCAGCCAGTGCTCCAGCCGCCGCCTGAATGGCATTGATACCCGTTTCCGGACTCATCCCAGCATGGGCGGCCTTGCCCCGAGCTATATATTCGATCTCATTCTGACAGGGAGCCCTGACTACGATGCTGCCTGGTTCATGCCCATCATCCAGCACGAAGGCCAGTTGAGCACGCAGAGCGGAGAAATCATACTGCTTGGATCCCATTAGGCCCTGTTCTTCACTGACCGTAAACAGGAATTCCAAAGGGGGATGAGTAATGTGATTCTCCCGCAGTGAGTCATAGGCTTCAATCATTGCTGCAATAGCAGCCTTATCGTCAGAACCCAGGATCGTGTCCCCGGAGCTGCGAATACAGCCGTCTTGCCCCTTCACCGCCCTGACCCCCCGGCCCGGCTCCACGGTGTCCATGTGGGCGCAGAAAAGCAATGCCGGCACTGAGTCATCCCCCGGAATAGACACTAGCAGATTGCCGGACTGTCCTCCCAATTGCGGGCCAGCCTGGTCTTCCTCTGCTTTCAGCCCCCGTTGGGCAAAAATCTCTTTCAGCAGATCGCGCAGGCCTCCTTCTCGACCTGAAGGTGAATCAGTCTGTACAAGCGAGATGAACAGGTCAACCAAGCGTTGTTCGTTTACCATGCGACGGCCCCCTTCCTAGTTGATCAATAGCTCTAAGTAAAGAATAGCGTTCAATAGTCTGACTTAAAGAGTATTTTTCCGTATAGATATGCAAGAGGATCAAAAACCCCAGAAATCCACAGCGCCAGGCCAGGGATAAACTTAATATACTGGTGTACCCTACAACCATCCCCAGAACATTGGAGCCAGCGTCTCCCATCATAGCCCGAGCTCGTAAATCAAGCGGGAAATAACAGAGAACAGCTCCCACCAGCGGAGCCAGAAGCGGGAACTCACTGTTCGTTCTGCCCACAACTATAATGATCGCCAGGAAGAACAGAAAAACTTTTATAGCCCGACCGGGTCGAAGATCAAAAAGGTTTAGGGCATTGGTAAACAGCGCGATAATCAAGGTATTGAGGATGATATCAGCCAGCCCTCCCCCATGAAAGAAAGCCAGGAATAGAGCCAGGGTCCCGCCACCGAGGGCCTTCAACCCCCCGGTGGTTAACCTGCCTTGGCGCAGGGCACCGAAATGACCGCGGAATCCCAAGGTGTCCCGGGCGCCCAGCATGTCATCGATAAAACCCAGCAAGGCAGCCGCCAACAGACCAACAATGAATAAATGATACGATGTTTGGTACCATTGGCATATACCATATAAAAGGTACGTAAGCATAACACTGACTGGGAAAGAGATCCCCAGGCTGATGGGAATTTTATGACCCAGGAAGTTCTCGCGCACCGCACCTGCATCGGTAAGCATACGCAGGAGCATGACCATCAAAATCCCTTCACACAACGCCCCGGCGGCAACTCCCAACCCGGCAGTCAATGCTATGTTCAATCGCCTACCTCCTTACCAGGAACAACAGCCGTAATATATCAAGGAATTGCCTTCCCCGGTGGATAAAACCGGTTAGGTTCCTACCGCTCTCATTGTGGCTCATCAGGGTGGGCACTTCAACAACCCGAAAGCCTTTTCGTAAAGCGGTCAATGTCATGCCCAGTTCCACTCCGTATCTTTCCTGAAAAGGCGCAACCACCTGCAGGACCTGGCGGTGCATAGCACGCTGCCCGCTCAGAGGGGAAGCCGCCTGCATTTGTCCCTGGCGCCGCAGAGCCCAGGCGGCTGTTCCTTTTACGATACCAAAACCACCTTTGCGGGTCGGGGGTGGAAAGGCCGCGATGGATAAATCCGCTGTGCCCTTTATCAGCGGATCAATAAGTTTGCCTGCTTCCCGGGCTGATTGGCCCAGGTCGGCATCCAGAAATACTACGATATCCGTATCGATCAACGGCAGGGAGGCATTCATTGCCCCACCTTTCCCTTGATTGGCGGCTAATTCCAGCACCTCAACCCCCAGCTGCCTGGCCACGTCCGGCGTCCTGTCCGTCGATCCATCGCTTACCACCAGAATCCGAGAAATACCAGGAAGGGACTTCACCGCCTCCAGTGTAGCTCCTATCCGGGCCTCCTCATTAAAAGCCGGAATAACCACCATGATCGACATGGTTAGGTCCCCTTTATGGCATGCACAGGGAGAGATGGCATAAACTTCTTGGCGGTGGTTCTGACGCCATAGTTGCCCGGCTCCCCGGCCAGCGAAAATATCAGTGAAAGCTGTCCCGGACTCATCTCAATGTTATCAACCGTGCTGATATTATTTTTTTGATATTCCTCCATATAGGAGTAGTTGGCTGTCGAGTTCTCAACACCAAATACGCGAAGTCCTTTCTGATTCAACCCATCCACCAGCCCTTGATCAAAACTCTGGGCGAAGAAATTGGCCAGATTGTTGACCCCTCCTACTAGAATGACAGCATCCGCTGGTGTTTTGGTTTCCCCACTATATTTGACCAAATTCTTTTTCTGCAGCATTGCCAGATTGGTTTGATCTCCACTATTGGCTATAGTGGCGGCCACATCTTCAGCAATGCGATGGCGCAGGATATCCGGAGCACTCTGGGCATCCATTTGATAGTATTTGGCCACCTGCTCTCGCAGGGAAGCGTCCCCGAAGCTCATCCCGGGAAGCAAAACGGTGTTGGAAACCACCGAAGCACCGGACAGGGACAGGGCATTGAGCATACCAGCAGGAATCTCACTGTCACCGCTGACCACCACCGCTACTTTAAAATTGGCCAAACGGTCCTTTAATAATAGTGGCTGCAGTGTTTGGCTAAAATTTTCATAATTATTGATCACGGTCTGTTTAAAGTTGTCTTCCGCAACCAGATCATTTTCCCGTTCCCGCAGCGAATAAAACTGCTGATCCAAACTGTCGATCATCTTCTTTTGCTGATCAACAAGCACATTGTTGCCTACGATGGTGCTGCCGATGAGCACACCCAAACCCAAAGCTAAGAAAACGGCAACAATCGAGGTTATATGATATCTTAGATCAATCATGGTGTACACCTCATACATGGGCCGGTTGGGCCATTGGTTGATTACAGATTAAGCAGCAATCGGAACTGTAGGATGATTAAACGAAAAAAAGGCTTGGTGGCCGGAGATACCCAGAGAATGATGATAATAGGCACCATCGCTGCTACCAGCATCTCAAACAAATAACTTTTATGCATGCTCTGTTTGTAAAGCTGGCTTACTCCCCGAGCATCGACAAGGATGGGGCCCACTTTCATGCGCACCAGGAGAGTGCTGCCCATGCCCTGGCGGCCTTTTTCCATGAAATCTATCATATTAGAGTGGGAACCCACTGCTACAATCAACCGGGCGCCATTCTCCCATGCCATAATCATGGCTACATCTTCACTGGTCCCGGGCATGGGAAAGGTAGAAGCATTGAGCTCCATCTTATCCAGACGTTCCTTACCCGGAGCAGAGCCATCGGTATAAGCATGCACCACCAACTGAGCACCGCTGCGCAATGCTTCATCAGAAACGCTGTCCATATCCCCTACAATGATGTCGGGTTTCAGGCCAAAATCCAGGAGGGCGTCGGCCCCGCCGTCTACACCGATTAACACCGGTTTCTCCTCCTGGATATAAGAGCTGATGGTTTTCAGATCTTCTTTATAACCACTTCCCCGAACCACAATCAAAACATGGCGTCCCTGAATCTGAGCTTCAAGTGATGGCACATCCAGGTTTCCCAGAAGAATATCCTTTTCCTTTTTCGCATATTCCAGGGTATTCTCCACAAAACGATCCAACCCGCTTTGAATATTGGCATTGCCTTCCCGGAGCTTTTCCGCTACCCAGTCCAGGGTCAAGACCTGTCCCTTCGCCAGCTGCCGCCCCTGAGCCCATACCTGGTTGTTTCTTATTTCGATCCAGCTTCCCTCGCGAATCTTCTCAAATATACTGTCATCCAGCATATCAATAACCGGAATACCCGCTTTTAAAATGCGATATACTCCTTTGGCCGGATAGCGTCCGGTGACAGAAGCTTGCGTATTCAGGATGGCCATTGGTTTTATGTCGATTAATGAGTTTGCTGCTACTTCATCAATATCGTCATGATTGATTACCGCAATTTCGTTTCTCTTCAAGCGCTTGACCAGATTCTTTGTGCGTCGGTCGAGACGGGTTCTGCCCCTTAATTGCATATTTCACCTCGAGGAGATCGGATTCAATATAAACCGCCAATTAATAACGCCTCTATATTATCACATAGCACAATAAAAGGAAAACAGCCTGCATTGAGGGTTTTGCCCCTTCGATTGCTTATTGGAATGGGGTTCTTGTGCGTCAAAAAAAACCGTCCCCTGTGACTCAAAAGCTGGATATCATGAAAAATACCCCTTATCATTGCCAGGCAAGAATAAGGGGTATTGTGATTCCCAAACGCTTAACTTACTTTGTTTTCCAGGCGCAGCCGATCAGCGATGATGGCAATAAATTCGGAATTGGTAGGCTTACCTTTCTCTCCGCTAATGGTGTAGCCAAATACTTTGTTGATTTTATCTATATCCCCCCGGTCCCAAGCCAGTTCGATAGCATGGCGAATCGCTCTCTCTACCCGGCTGGGCGTTGTATCATATTTCTGAGCAATGGTCGGATAGAGTTCCTTGGTCACAGCTCCCAGATAATTGATTTCTTCCACTACCAGCATAATAGCGTCTCTGAGATACTGGTAGCCCTTCACATGGGCGGGAACCCCAATCTCGTGGATAACCTTGGTAACTTCAACCTCCAAATTTTTTGGTGAATAGGCGGGTATGTGCAGAGTACCCATGGAGCCCCTGCTCTCACTGCGCGGTTTTGCATCCCTGGCTACCTGGCGCACCCGGTCTCCCAATACCTGTAGATTAAAAGGTTTTAGTATGTAGTAATCAGCACCCAATTCAACAGCTTTCTGTGTAATGTTCTCCTGGCCAAAGGCAGTCAGTATTATAATCTTGGGTCTGCCATCCGAGCGCAAGTCATTGATTTTCTCCAAGACCCCGATTCCATCCATGTAGGGCATGATGAGATCCAGGATTAACACCTCAACATCCTGCTTTTCCAATACTCCAAGAACTTCCATACCGTTCGAGCAAATACCAACCATTTCAAAATCTGGCTCATTGGAGAAGTAGTCCCTGAGAATTCCACAGAATTCCCGATTGTCATCAGCTACTAGAACTTTAATTTTCGAAGATTCACCCAACATCCAGCAATATTCCCCCTTGCCCGTTCTCACGGCTAATTATGTTGATTTACAAACCGTTTTCGACGATACGCCAGGTATTTCCTGCTTTTATTTTCTACGAAATTGGCCCACAATATCGCAGAGAACTCCACAATGATACATAGAAATACATATCAGATTTAAAGAATTACCAGGGACTTTTAACCAGGAAGTTGAATTTATTCTGATGTAGGACCAGGATGGCGGTGTCAATAATTTGTCGAAACCTTTTTCAGCTGATCTTCCGGATTCTGCATTTCCGACAGCATATTATCCATATAAATGCCATATCCCCTGGAGGGATCATTGAGAAAAACGTGGGTAATTGCTCCTACAATCTTGGAATCCTGAATTATGGGGCTGCCGCTCATACCCTGGATAATCCCTCCAGTCAAGCTGAGCAGGCGGGGATCAGTTATACGAACTACCATGCCTTTACCGTTATCGCTTACAGGATAGAGTTTTTCGATCACAATGTCAAAGGCCTGGATGTCTTCCCCATTGATAACTGTAAACATCTGGGCTTTTCCGACTTTGACCTGATGTGCGTAGGCTACTTCCACGGATCCGTTGGTCAGGGGATTCTGGACATCGATAACCGTCTGCCCGAAAATACCATAGTATGTGTTTTTACTAATGCTGCCCTGCACTTTACCCTGACTGCCAAAAATGCCGATCTTTTCGCCTGGGTGTCCGGGAACCCCGGGTTTAATACTTTGAATCGATGCAGTTACAATTTTCCCCTGGCGCACATTGATCCCCTGGCGCGTATCAGCATCAAGAATGATGTGCCCCAGGGCTCCATATTCCTTGGTGGTCGGATCCCAGAAGCTCAGGGTGCCTACACCCACAACCCCGTCTCGCACATATAATCCGATCCGGTAGCGGTTCGTTTCGGAACAGAAAATACCCCGCACTGAAATGGGAATCGAACGTTCCTTCCTTTTTATCTGCAAAACTGTTTCTTGGCCCTTTTTCTCATCGATATTACGAGCTAGATCCTCTTCGCTGTCAACTTCCTGCCCGTCCGCTTGTAGGATTACATCCCCCAGTTCCACTCCCTGATCTTTAGCCGGATAGCTTTTTTTTCCGTCTGTTCCTAGCACTGGCGCATATCCCACCACCATAATGCCCTGGGATTGGAGCACCACACCAATGGAATGTCCGCCCGGCATTACCCGGCGGATGGGTATGGACTCTATGGTAATCGACTTTATCGGAATCAAGCCCAGTATCTTGACTTCCACATTCACTTTTCCCGGTTTTAAAGCCGTAATCTCGTATCCGGAGATGCTGTGATTGATGGATATTGGCGGGTCCTGGGGAGATGCAAATACGCTCTGAGAAGGTCTCAGCATTTTTATCTCAATTTTATTTTCCAATTGATGGGGCAGCTGGATGTTAATAAGGCTGGTCTGCCCTACAACTACTTTCTGGGAATTAGGCAGGCAAAGGATGGTTTTCACCTGGGGAGTCAAACATACAGCGACAAATAGAATGGATAAAATGATTCCCAAAAACGGGCGGATCCTTCTCAAACGCATTCACTCCCAAGACATAAAGTAAGATTATTCTCTCCTTTTGTCCAGGCAGGTATACGAAAAGAGACCTCGCCAAATTACCGGATAACAGGCATTAAATTACCATTTTCATGTAGTTTCGCAAAGGCTTTTGATGCCTGATGTGAACAGATGGGTACAATCAGGGTTAAAAGGGGGGAAAATGATCCCAGTGGGAGGGCTGGTAAAGCGGAAAATAGAATTGACAGTTTACTAACTGCCCGGTTGGCCGAGTAACAGCATCTCGCGGGCATGTTGCAGGGTGATTTCCGAGTACGACTCGCCGCCGAGCATGCGAGCTAGTTCCTGAACCTGTTCTTCCCGGTTCAGGGTTCGTACCCGTACCAGAGTATGATCATCTATAGCGTCTTTTTCGATCAAGAAGTGCCGGTCGGCATAGGCGGCTACCTGGGGGGAATGCGTGACCAGTATTACCTGGTGAGAACGAGATAATTGAAACAGCTTGTTCGCCATGGAACGGAGTGAAGTTCCTCCGACACCCACATCGATTTCATCGAAAATCAGAGTTGGCAGCTGGTAGACGGCAGCCAGTGCCGCTTTCAAAGCCAGTACTACCCGGGAGATTTCCCCCCCAGAAGCCACTTTGGCCAGGGGTTGCAGGTCTTCACCAGGGTTGGCCGAGAAAAGCAGTTCCACCTGATCCCAGCCTGTTGACCCAGGTGTGGTTTTTCGGTCTATTCTAACCTCAAACCTAATTTGGGGAAGATTTAGCTCCTTGAGCTCGCTATAAACGCGTTCTTGCAGGAGAGATGCAGCCGAGTGGCGGGACATACTCAAATCACCTGCCAACCTGGCGTATTCCTGCTCCAGGCAGGACATCTCCTTTTCCGTCTGGTCAATCTGTTCTTGATGGTGTTCTAATGCAGAGCGTTCTTCCCGAGCCTGCTCAAAATAGGCCAGGATTTGTTCAATATTCTGCCCATATCGGGTTTTAAGGCGTTCAATCGTGTGCAGTCGATCTTCTAAAACATCGAGCAAGCCCGGTTCAAAGTCCAAACCATTACGGAATTGCCCCACCTGAGCAGCCAGATCCTGGAGCATATAATAGGCTTCTTCCAGGGGAGCAGCGATGGATTGGAAGAAAGGCTCCTGTTTCAAACTACTGGCGGTATCTATGGCAGCAGCTAAAAGATCGAAGGCACTGACACCCTGTTGGGCTTCGTAAAGAAAACCAAGTAGTCGCTCTGACCCCTCGACCAGCCGGCGGGCATTTTTAACACGATCTCGCAGAGCCAGATGCTCTTCCTCTTCCCCGGGCTGGAGAGCAGCCTGCTCTATCTCTTGAATCTGGTAAGCAAGAAAGTCCAACCTCTGGAGGCGGCTTTTTTCCTGATCCTGTAATTCCTGCCAGTCCTGTTGGGTCTGTTTGAATCGTTGAAATACCCTGCTCAGCTCCAGGAGTCGGTCCCGACCATCGGGCAAGAAGCTGTCTACAAAATCCAGATACCGTTCGGGCCGCAGGAGGGTAAGGTGATCATGCTGCAAATGCAAATCCAGCAGCGATGAAGACAAGTCCCTGAGGATGGAAACGCTGACATTGCGGCTATTAATTCTGGCGCTGCTTCTTCCCTGGGGATTGATTTCCCTGGTGATTATGATGCTATCTTCATCTTCTTCTATTAGCCCGTTGTTCAGAAGGAAACGATGGGCAGCCCCGTCTTCTGGCACTTCGAAGACCGCCTGGGCCAGCGCCCGGTGTTGGCGGTCGCGCACCAAATCGCTGTTGATGCGATCCCCCATGATAAGCCCCAGAGCATCGATGATAATGGATTTACCCGCTCCAGTCTCACCAGTAAGTATGTTTAATCCCCGGTCGAGCTCCATACGAAGTTCGTCGATCAACACGAAATTCTGGATAAATATCTCCTGCAGCATTTTCGTCCTCCAAGAAAGCTGGACAAATCTCAATATCCTCACAATGTAGGCCAGGTTTTAACTTCTGATTAATTGTAGGAATTCTTCGACCAGTTGGGGGGCCGCCTCTTTGGGTTTGACGGCAATAAATATTGTGTCATCCCCGGCCACAGTGCCTAGAATCTTTTCCCATCGCACAACATCCACCATAGAAGCCACGGCCTGGGCTGCTCCGGGAATGGTTTTAATTACGATTAGATTCTCACTCTGTTCGATATCCACTACTGAATCCCTGAATAAGCGTTTCATCCGCTCCTGCAGTCCGCTGACTTTAGCGTTATCGGGCAGCGCATAGTGATAACCATAATCATCGGGAATTTTTATCAACTGCAATTCTTTGATATCACGGGATATGGTAGCTTGCGTAACCTCCAGCCCACGGCTGGCCAGAGCATGGCACAACTCCTCTTGCGTGGCGATGCGCTCGGAAATAACAATCTCTCGAATGGCAAAATGACGAGCAGATTTCACAGGCTGCCTCCCTTCAACTTGTAATCACAAGTATATGAGCCGGGCTGTTGATCTGATTGATAAGACTTAACTCTATTACTTCCAGTTGCTGTTGGGGAATTCCTGCCAGATATGATTGTAAAGCCCGTAATTCAATTTGTCCACCCGGATGTCCAGAGTAACAAACCAGGGTAACGGACCCACCTGGGGCCAACCACCGTGTCACCTGGTTCAACGCGAACCCGGGCAATCTTATGCGATAGGTTCAGAGCCTTTTGCAGAAGATCCTGGTCCCCAAGACTCATAGATCTTCGTTATGCCGCAGCCGGTTTTCCAAATTAGAGAAAAAGGAAACCCCGGTCAGATCAACCATTCTCAGAGCTTGCGGAGCTTTTCGTATTTCGATAATAAAATCTTCCTGATAATCCAGCTTGAACTGTCCATCCACGCAGATCACCGCCGCCCGGCTGTCTACGGGAGTAATCCGCAGTGTCTTGTGCACAGCGGCCACTAGTGGACGCCGGTGAATGATATGTGAAGCAATAGGGGTAATGACAAAGGCCTCTAGACAAGGATCAAGCACGGGGCCTCCGGCGGACAATGAATACGCGGTGGAGCCTGTGGGGGTGGCCACGATCACACCATCACCCAAATAGCGCCCCAGGGTTTGCTCCCCGATACTCAATCGAAATTCCACTAATCGCGGATCCGAGGAACGGAATATTACTTCATTCAGCGCATAAATCCGATGAATCAGATCTTGCTTTTTAAATATATCTATTTCCAGCATCATCCGTTCTTCCAGAGTATATTCCCCTCGCAGCAGCCTTTCTAGACTGCCTTCCAATTGGTGCGTCTCGATATTACTGAGGAATCCTACGGTTCCCATATTGACTCCCAGCAGGGGCAGCCCTCTTTGAGCATACTCCCGGGCAGCTCGCAGTATGGTGCCATCCCCTCCCAGCACGATGAGTAGATCGAAAGCATTCCCGGCAGGTTTTTGCTGGCCATCGTCGGTCTCCACCTGCACCTGTAGGGATTCCAACTTTTCCCTGACAAGCCGGGCCATGTTGACGGTATGCTCTTTGAACCTGTTATTCAGTAAAAGAACCCTCACCCTGCTTCATTTCCTCCTCAAGGTAGAATGCGCCTCACTTACGGTCTCGTTGACTCGGGTCTCCCGATCAGCTAAGCCCGGTCTGCAGCGGTTTAACAATAAAAAAAATTCTATATTTCCCTGGGGTCCGGTAATAGGAGAATAGGTCAAGCTCTGACAAAACAGGCCTTCTTTTTCCGCATCAGCAATGCACTGCAGCAGCACATCACAATGCACCTGAGCATCGCGTACTACTCCTTTTTTTCCCACCCGTTCGCGGCCTGCTTCGAATTGGGGTTTAACCAGGCAGACTATCAATCCCTCGGGTTTAAGCAAGTTCTTCACTGCTGGGAAAACTTTGTTCAGAGATATGAAGGAGACGTCGATGGTAACGATGTCCGCCAATTCACCAAGCAGATCGGGTTGAACATAACGGATATTGGTTTTCTCCATGGTGCAAACCCGGGGATCATTTCGCAGCTTCCAATCCAATTGACCATAACCGACATCCAGGGCGTAAACCCTCCCTGCACCATGTTGCAGCGCATAATCGGTATAGCCGCCTGTGGAAGCACCGACATCCAGAACCACCTGATCCTGAAAATCAATTTCAAAATCCTGGGCTGCTTTTTCCAGCTTCAGCCCACCCCGGCTCACGTAAGGACCGCTTCGTGTTTGGATGGTGATCTCGGCGTCCTCAGCAATACTGCTGCCCGGCTTGTCCAGGAGCTGACCGTTGACCCGGACTTCCCCAGCCAGAATCAGTCCCCTGGCTTTTTCTCTGCTGGGGGCCAAGCCACGCTCTACCATCAAAATATCCAGCCTATTTTTTGCCAAATCGCAGCAACTCCAAAGAACGATTGCGGCCCAGCTTGGGCCAGCGGTGAATGATCCTTTGCACTATGGACGGGGGATTCATCTCCAAAAAGTCAAAAAGCAGCTCAACCCGGCCATGCTGGATAAATTCGTCCGGTATGCCGATACGCAAGACCTGGTTGTTCTGCTGTTGATCGTTAAGAATCTCTAAGACCGAACTGCCAAACCCCCCGGCCATGCTGTTGTCCTCTATACACACCAACCGGGGAAATCGTCCGGCCAATTCCAAAATCTGCTTTTCAGGCAGGGGTTTGGCAAAACGGGCATCAAATAGCAATGCCGATATCCCTTCCTCGGCCAGCAGGTTGACGGCTCCCTGCCCTAACTTCACCCCGCGCCCAATGGCTAGAATCGCAATATCCTGTCCTTCCTGCACTATCCGACCGCTGCCCGGTTCCAGGTATTGACGTTCCTGCTGGATTTCCACCCCTTCCCCCACACCCCGGGGGTAGCGAATGGCTACCGGGCTTTCCAAAAGAAAAGCTGTATGCAGCATATCCAGGAGCTCGTTTTCATCAGCAGGTGCCATGATCGTCAGGTTGGGTATCAACCCCAGGTAGGCCAGATCAAATACTCCCTGGTGGGTAGGTCCATCCTCTCCCACCAGACCCGCCCGATCGACGGCAAAAATAACCGGCAATTTCTGCATGGCAACATCGTGCAAGACCTGATCAAAAGCGCGCTGCAGAAATGTTGAATAGATGGCTACTACTGGTTTCAATCCAGCCTTGGCCATTCCCGCCGCCATGGTTACCGCATGCTGCTCACAGATGCCTACATCGTAGAAACGTTCCGGGTAAAGATGAGCAAACTCGTTAAGGCCAGTACCACTGGCCATGGCAGCTGTTATCGCCACCACCGCCTGGTCGTCTCTGGCCTTTTCTGTCATATACTGACCAAAAAGCTCGGTGTAAGTTTTGCGCGACTTTTTAGGCAGGTGCCCGGTGTCGATGTCAAAAGGACCCACACCGTGGAAGAGATCGGGATTTTGTAAGGCTGGTGCATAGCCTCTCCCTTTCTGGGTGATGATATGGAGCAAAACCGGCCCCTTCATGCGGCGAACATTGGTCAGGACCAGTGTCAACTCCTGCAGATCATGTCCATTAACCGGCCCTATATAGGTAAAACCCAATTCCTCAAAAAATATCCCCGGCACCATCAAGTACTTCACTTTATCCTTAAAACGGCTGGCGGCTCGAGCCAGGTTGGAGCCGATTCCCGGTATTTTGTGCAAGACGGTTTCAATTTCTTCCTTGGTGCGGGTATAGGAAGGATCGGTGCGCAGGCGGTTCAAATAGGCAGACAAAGCGCCGACGTTTTTGGATATCGACATCTCGTTGTCATTAAGGATAACCAACATATCTGTGTCCAGTTGACCTGCGTGGTTCAAGGCCTCGAAAGCCATACCCCCGCTCAAGGCACCGTCGCCGATAACTGCAACCACTGCGTGTTTCTGGCCTAGTTGATCCCGAGCCCGCGCCATCCCCAAAGCGGCTGATATTGATGTGCTGCTGTGTCCAGTATCAAAGGCATCATGGCCGGATTCCAGGCCTTTGGGGAATCCACTCAAACCGCCATACTGCCGAAGGTTCTCCATTTCCTTCCACCGACCAGTTAGGATCTTGTGTACGTAGCTCTGGTGCCCTACATCCCATATAACCCGGTCCAGGCCTGTATCGAATACGGTGTGCAATGCAATGCTTAATTCCACCACCCCCAGATTGGAGGCTAAATGGCCGCCGCAATTGGCTACGCTGGCAATCAATAATTCGCGAATGTCATGGGCCAGTTGTCGTTTTTCAGACAGTTTGAGTTTGCGCACCCCATAAGGCAGTTCGATTTTATCTAAAATCTCATACATAAGATATTTCACCTTCTTTTTTGGGCACCACATCGATAAGCTATTATAGCACAGGGTTACTTTTCATACTAGCAATGCCGATTCTGCCCTTTTTGATCAAAACCCATCGGATTAGCGGACCGGTCAGCTTTATCCGGCCAGGATCATATGGGAGTGCCGGATGCTCAGGATCGCCTTATTTACAATACGAAAAAAGCAGCCCTAACTGTCCCTTTGTAGTAAGTAGGTAGCCAAACTGCGTAGGAAATCTGCCCGCTGGTCAAACCCCTCCAGACTTTTCAGACAGATCTTCACACTTTCTCTCGCCATCTGCTGGGATCTATCCAAGCCAAAAAGGCTGGGGAAAGTGGTCTTTTGGTTCTTTTCATCACTGCCCACCGGTTTGCCTATAAGGGTTTCATCTCCTTGAATATCCAGTATGTCATCGGTTATTTGAAAGGCCATGCCGAAATGGCGAGCATATTCGTCCAGTGCCCACAACCCTCGATCGTCCATTCCGCACAAAACGGCACCGGCCTGCAGTGCGCAGCGGAATAATTCGCCGGTTTTCAGACTGTGCATGGTTTGCAAGCACTGGTAATCAACTGATTTTCCCTCACAATCGAGGTCGATTACCTGCCCGCCAATCATACCCTGGCTGCCCGCTGCCCGGGCTACCTTCCCAATGACCTTCAGCACCCGGGAAGCCTCCACACCAAGCAGATCGGCGTTTTGGGTCAGTACTTCAAAAGCCCTGGTAAGCAGGGCATCTCCGGTCAAAATGGCATTGGCTTCACCGAAAACCCGATGGCAGGTGGGCTGCCCGCGGCGAAAATCATCATCATCCATAGCAGGCAGGTCGTCATGCACCAGGGAATACGAGTGAATTAATTCCAATGCACATGCACAAGGTGCAACCGTTTCCGGCTGGCCCCCGGCCAGAAGCGCACCTTCCATAACCATGATAGGCCGTATTCTTTTGCCGCCATTAAAGACAGCATAGTGCATGGCCTGGTGAATCAGGGGTGGGAACGCATCCGTTTCGCTTAAGTACCGCTCCAGGCAGGAGTCTACATACTCCTTGCGTTTCTTCAATTCTTGTTTAAAAAGCCGACCATCAAAGTCCATGTGATGCTCCCTCTCTTTCGGCCTACAGGATGTCCTCCATGTCTTCCAAAACCAGTTCGCCGTTTAATCCTTCCATAAGCCGCTGCATCCTGCCCTCGGCTTTCTGCAGTTCCTGCTGACAGAACAATGAAAGTCTAATGCCTTCCTCAAACGCTGCAATAGAGGCTTCAAGATCCAACTCACCAGATTCCATACGTTCTACCAACGCTTCCAATCGGGCCAGGGCTTCTTCAAATTTCATGCTCTCCATCTCGCTTTTCGCTCCTTGTCCACCAGTCTGACCTGCAGATCCGCATCCTTTACACTCACAGTAAGGTCGTCCCCGATTTCTATATCATCAAAACCGCGCACCACCCGACCCTGCTTGTTTACCACGGCATAACCGCGCTCCATAACCTTTAAGGGGCTCACATTATCCAGCGTCCGGGCGGCCAGGGAAAAGCGTACTGCCCGGGCTTGATAGATTTCCCGCACAGCCCGCTGCAAGGCCTCCTGCGCGGACTGCAAGCCTTCCGCCCGGCTGCGCAGCAAGCGGTCCGGTTCTTTCCACATGGATCGCATCCGCACCCGGTCCAGCCTCTCCCCCAGGTAAAGCAGACGGCGTCGGGTGGCGCGAAAAATACGCTCCTGCATGCGCTGTAATGCTTCTTCCAAAGAATGTAGGTCGGGAACCGCCAGTTGAGCAGCTTGGGTGGGGGTTGCCGCCCGCAGATCAGCGGCCAGGTCGGCCAGGGTAAAATCCACTTCATGCCCGACTGCCGATATGACAGGGATTTTCGATTGGTATATGGCCTCTACGACTTCCTCGCTATTAAAAGCCATCAAATCTTCCATTGAACCACCGCCCCGGCCTATAATAATGACTTCCACATAGGCCTGGCGGTTAAGGAGATCGATTGCCGCCGCCAGTTCCCCCGGGGCCTCCCGGCCCTGTACGGCACTGTGAGCCAGGACAATTTCAGCCCTGTTATGTCTTTGCCGGATAATCCTGACCATGTCCCGCAAAGCGGCACCATCCTGTGAGGTGACAATGCCGACCCGGTTGATCAGGGCCGGCAATTCCTTCTTGTTTTGGAGATCAAAATAACCACGTTGTTCGAAGTTCTTTTTTAACTGCTCCAAAAGCAGTAATAACCCGCCAACTCCGTAAGGCTGCATTTCCTGGGCATACAATTGGTAGCGTCCCTGGCGCTGAAAAACCGACAGGTATCCGCGCAATAATACTTCCTGCCCGTCTTCGGGCCGAAACTCCAGTGTCTTAACCTTGCTTTTAAACATTACACAGCTGACAGCACTATTTTCGTCCTTGATGGTGAAATACAAATGCCCGGACTGCTGATATAATTTGCAGCCTGAAATCTCGCCTTTGATCCAGCAATCCTGAAGCTCTGCATCCCTTTCCAGGAGGCGGTTAACATATTGATTTAACTGGGTAACGGTCATAAATTCTTGCATCGTAGTCTACTCCCGGCCGCCCTGGTCAGATTATCCATCAACTTGGCGATTAGCAGGGGGCCCAGACCTCCCGGAACAGGTAAAAGCCAGCCCGGGTGTTCTGCCAGGCTTGTCCCGTCAATATTCCCTACAGTTCGGTCCCCTATCATATAAAACCCGGCATCGATCAGCAAAACTGGTCCGTCATAATCTATTTCCCGGATGGCGTGAGGCTGCCCTTTTTCGATCACAGCCAGATCATAGTCTTCCAAAGAAGTATCATGCCAGGAAGGATGCACAGCGACCCGGACACCCCGTTGCAGTAACAGCATCGTCAAAGGCAGGATGAGATCAAAGGAATCACCTGCCAACAAGGCTCTCTTGCCGATCAAATCAGGAAATTGCTCCTCAATCACTTGCAGGCAGGCCAGAGCTGCACAGCTGATAAACAAAGGCTGCCCCCCTATGAGAAGTCCCCGGTTCTGAGGATGAAATCCATCCACGTCCTTGGCCGGGCTGATCGCCGCCAGGAAAGTGTCCTGTTCCGCTCGCAGTTGGGTAGGCAGCGGCAGTTGCAGTATTATCCCGTCTACTATCGGATCCTGGTTTAACACCTCGATTATTTCCAACACTTCCTCAGAGCTGGCGGCCTCGTCCAGTCTTTCCAGACGAAAGCGTCCCCCTATGGCCTGTACAGCCTTTTCCTTTAAAGCAACATAAAGACTGCTGTCGGCTTGATCCCCGATCAGAATTACCGCTAAACAAGGCTGCAATCCGGTTCGCCGGTTCTCTTCAGCCAGGCGGGCTTTTATTTCCCCGGCAGCCTGTCCTCCATTGATTATCTTCATATTACGCTTCCTCGGTCTCGCTGGTCTGCCAGCGCACTGCCTCCACCGTGTTTTTCATCAGATAGGCGACTGTTACGGCTCCGACTCCACCCGGCACCGGGGTAATAAATGCTGCCCGCTGGCGTGCGGCTTCGAACTCTACATCACCAACAATTTTATCGTGTACTGTGTTGATGCCGGCATCAATCACAATAGCGCCTTCTTTGATCCATTCTCCCTTGATCACATTGGGCTTGCCCACAGCTACGACCAGAATGTCAGCTCTTCGCACGTGCTCCTCCAGCATTCCTCTTTCTGCTGTAGCTACATGGCACATGCTAACCGTAGCTTCCTCTTGAACCAGCATTATAGCAGTCGGTTTGCCGACAATGTCACTCTGCCCCACCACAACTGCTTCTTTCCCTTTCAAATTCACCCCGGTGGATTTGATCATAGCAATAATGGCCTGTGCAGTGCAGGGCATGAGCCCGGGTACCCCTAAAAACATACGCCCCAGGTTATAGGGAGTCACTCCCTCCACGTCTTTACGGGTGGAAATGCTCCACTGCGCAAGTTTGCTGTCCACATGGGCCGGGAGCGGCATCTGCATGATGAGACCATTGATATATGAATCTGAATTGATGTTCCTGATTATGCCCAAGAGGCGCTTGTGGGAGGTTCCGGCCGCCATTTCCATCGATTCAAAATTAATCCCGATATTCTCTGCACTGCGTCGCTGGGAAGTCATATAAACCCGTGAAGCCTGATCTTCTCCTACTCCTAAAGTCATAAGCAAAGGAACGATGCCTTTTTCTTTCAGTTCCTTAACTTCCTCCGCTACCTGGTTCAAAACCTGTCCGGCAATTGTTTTGCCATAGAGAATATTTGTCTTTGCCATCCATTCCTACCTCCAGCTATTTTCTTCTCTCCTCCAGTTGTGCTGCCAGCATGGCTGTGCCTACAGCATTATCCGTGCTCAGCAGCGGTTGGGCAAAATGTAACTTTAGGCCTACGGCGGGATGCTCCAGGCGCGACTGTAAGCGCTTTCTGATCATGCCATTGGCCATAACTCCTCCTACCAGAAGAACCTCATTACCTTTTCCTATTTCTTTTTCCTGCAAGAGGCATTTCTCCAGGGTGTTGGCAATCACTCGTAAGACGGCAAAGGCGACATCCTCCGGTCGGCATCCCTGTTCAATCATCCGCAGAGCTTGCGTTTCGGCTCCGGAAAAGGAAAACCCCCTTCGTGAAACAGACGCAGGCAGGAAGGGAAGGTTTTCTCCACCGGATCGGTTGGCCAACTGCTCCAGAGCTGGTCCGGCTGGAAATGATAAGCCCATAGCCACCCCGACTCGGTCCACAAGCTGACCGGCATGAAGGTCTTTACCGGCCTGGGAACAATTGATATCGAAGAAATGCTGATACCCCCGCTGAACATGGAGGACCTCTGAAGTACCCCCGGAAAAATGAACGGCCAGCAATATATCGCTGGTCATGAGTTGGGGGTGTCCGGTCATTCCAGCCATGATGTGCCCTTCCTGATGGCTGAGACGGTATAGTGGTATATCCAGTGTCCGGGCCAGGGATCGAGCCAGAGCCTCACCAGCCAGGAAAACTGGCATATAACTGTCTTCTGCTGGCCGGGGGGTGGAGCTTACACCTATCGCTTGTAGTTGAGGAAAGTATTCCTGATCCAGGCTTTCCATCAGTACCGGCAGGTTTTTTGTATGCTGAAATAGTGCTTCAGATTGCCTTAATCCGCGTTTTCCAGAAGGCACTTCCAACACCGAGCGTCCATCATAGAAAATCTGGCCTGCTTTATCAACAATGGCCAGAGAAGTTGTGTAGGCGCTGGTATCTATGCCTAGAAACAAGCTCATTCCTTTTCACCTAATATTTTATCCAATATAGCGTTTACGAAACTGGCAGATCCCTCATCTCCATACTTTTTGGCAATTTCTATGGCTTCATCGATGGCGACCACCGCTTGAGAGCGGTCGGTATGAATGATCTCAAAAGCCGCCAGTCGCATAATATTTCTGTCAACCGATGACATTCGATCCAGGGACCAATCCCGGGAATAACGAGCCAGTCCAGTGTCAATGCGGGTAAGGTCGCTAAGACAACCCTGCACCAAATCCCAGGAAAACTCCCGGTCCTTCTCGGCCATACTCCCTTCTGCCTGCAGATAACGGAAAGCCCTCTGCGGGTCAGCCCCAACTTGATCAACCTGAAAAAGAACTTTAAAAGCCATCTCGCGTGCTTTTCTTCTACTCAAGTCGTTTATTGCTCCCTATCCTTGAACAGCCCTCTAATCAGGCTGCCAAAGTTTTTGTTTTCATCAATTCTCTTGCCTATAACGTACCCTAGAAGCATGCAGAAAATAACAAACATCGCCTTCCAGAACCCTACAGATATGATGATAATTGCTGCCAGGAGTCCTAAGCCTACGCCAATGACCTTGCCACGATGTTCCTCCAGAATAAGTTGTAACAGCTTTTCCCCCATTTTCATGCCCCCTTAAGCCCGGGTACTCCTGTTCGACCCGGCGAAATCATCTACCAGGACCCTGACTTCGGACACTTTCAGCCCCCCGGTCTCTTCCAGGTATTGTTTCACAGTCTCTTGAATTTCCTTACACATTTCCGGGACGCTATAATCGGGATTAATCATCATGTGCAGTTTCACCAGCAGTCCATCAGTGCCGTTGAACACCGTTGGCCGGATGTCTCTTACTCCTTGAACCTTTTTTACCGCTTTCATAATGATAATATTTACAGCTGGTACGGTAATGGATATCTCACCGGATAGAGTGCTGTCAACCATGATGGAATTCAGGGCGGGATCCTCACTTTTCAAGGCAGAAATCAAAGCCGTCAAGCCGACGAGCAATAGAGCTACGGCTACCGTCCCCATAATCACACGGTTCTCAGGAGTGGATAGAATCAGATTTATGTAATAAAGAGGTTCGGGACGGCCCATAGCAGCAGCGATTCCAACCGCTGCCAAAAGCACCAAAACCAGATTATACAGGATTATTACTACTCGCCACCAAGCCGACATATAATCACCTCTCTAGCTCAGATAATAGCTATAACCCCCTGAAGCTACAGGGGGTTCAGGCCGTTGACATACCTCAATCACGGGCCTTTTTCATGCCTCGATCTTCACTCCCGTCATCAGCCTGGCAGCTTGTCGACTTCGTCGAAAAGCTGAACCCCCTGCAATACAGGGGGTTAAATGATTCCTGGGAGGCATAGTCTATTCCAAGATCAGCTCGGCTGCTTCGTCCTTCTTAAGGGAAACCCCGACCACGTGGACATTTACGGCTGCAACTGTCAATCCGGTCATGGTCTCAACCGCTATCCTGACCTCTTTTTGGACAGTCTCTGCTACTGCCGGGATAGCATACCCATATTCGATGACCAAAAATATATCGATCTTGGTCTGCTGGTCGGATACTTCCACTTTGATGCCTTTACCAAAATTTTTGCGGCCTAATTTTTCGACAATCTCGGTTCCCCAACTGCCGCTCATTGAAGCCACGCCTTCCACTTCTACAGCTGCCAGTCCTGCGACTGTCGAGACAACTTCATCCGCAATCCGGACTACACCCAATTCATTGTTGAGCTCAGATTTCTGCATCTCCATGATTCATCCACCTCCGCCTTAATAATATGCTACTGTTCTTTCTGGTATTGTAACAGACATTGAGCAATATTGCCAAATTTCATCTATGTCAACCATGCATCAGGGCATGGAAGTCATCCTGCGCTGAATGAAGTTGGTGTATACTTCCCCCCGCACAAAAAAGGCATTGTCCAGCACCCGTAAGTGAAAAGGAATTGTTGTGGCGATGCTACCTATCTGAAACTCGTCCAGAGCCCGTTTCATACGTGAGATTACTTCGCTACGATCTCTTCCCCAGACAATCAGTTTGGCAACCAGGGAGTCGTAGTAGGGAGGTATGGTGTAATAGGGATAAGCGGAAGAATCCACTCTCACCCCCGGTCCCCCCGGCACCAGATAGCTGCTGATGGTTCCAGGACAAGGGCGGAAATCATTATCCGGATCTTCAGCATTAATACGGCACTCCATGGCACAGCCGTTCAGGACAATATCCTCCTGGGTATAGGTTAATCTCTGTCCGGCAGCGATTTTAATCTGTTCCTTAACAATATCCACCCCGGTTACCATTTCTGTTACTGGATGCTCTACTTGGACTCGGGTGTTCATTTCGATAAAATAGAAATTACGCTGTTTATCAACCAGGAATTCAATCGTACCTGCACTATAGTAGCCGGCTGACCGGGCTGCCTTTATAGCAACCTGCCCCATTTCCCGGCGCAGCTCTTCATCCACAAAGGGAGACGGGGATTCTTCCAGGAGCTTCTGATGGCGGCGCTGCAGGGAGCAGTCGCGCTCTCCCAGGTGGATGATGTTGCCGAATTCATCCCCCAGCACCTGAATTTCTATATGACGAGGCTCTTCAATATACTTCTCCACATAGATCTCGCTGTTGCCAAATGCGGCTCCGGCTTCCATCCTGGCCATATCCAGGGCTTCTTGTAAAGTATCATCACTATGGGCCAGGCGCATACCCCGGCCTCCTCCTCCGGCTGAAGCTTTGATAATGACCGGATAGCCAATCTCGTGGGCTATAATCAGGGCCTCATCATAGTCGTTAATCGCTCCCGGGCTTCCCGGAACCAGAGGTACCCCGACCTGGCTCACCAGTTCCCGTGCTTTCACTTTATCACCCATCAGTTCGATCAGTTCGGCACTGGGACCGATGAATTTAAGCTGGTGGGTTTCACACATACTGGCAAAATAGGCGTTTTCCGCTAGAAATCCATAACCCGGATGTATCGCATCCGCACCTTTACTCAGGGCGGCTTGAATCACATTGGATATGTTCAAATAACTCTCCCGGGCGGGCGCCGCACCGATACAGACGGCTTCATCAGCCATCTTCACATGCAGGCTCTCCCGATCGGCTACAGAATACACCGCTACCGACTTAATTCCCAGTTCCCGGCAGGCTCTGATAATTCGGAGTGCAATTTCGCCCCGATTGGCTATCAAGACCTTGGAAAACAATTTATCACCTCTCATCTTGCTCGATTAGAAATAGGACCTGGTTGTATTCCACGGCCGCTGCATTCTCAACCAGAATGTCAGCGATTACTCCTGACACTTCAGACTTAATTTCGTTCATAAGCTTCATGGCTTCCACGATACACAAGGTCTGTCCAGGCTTAACCCGGTCGCCTACCATGACAAAAGGGCTGGCATCCGGAGAAGATGCTGCATAGAACGTGCCTACCATGGGTGAAACCACTTCAGCCAGGTTGTCGTTGGACTCCTGGGGCGCTTCATCGATAAGGGGAACAGTTGTGGCATGCTCACTCTGTGGCTGTGCAAACTGATGGCGTACCGCGCTTTCCTTCCTCAGGCTCAGGCGGTAATCATCCTTCTGCACCTCCAGTTCTGCAATATTGGTCTGGTCAAGCAGGAGAATTAGCTCCTTTATTTCATCGACGTTCATTTCCTCATCTCCCTCTAATGCCGTTCTTGTCTTGATCACCCTCGGGGTTAGCCGCGGCTTACCGGCCGGGGTTTCACTATTGGTGATCTCCTCGCCCAGTTCATCAGTGGTCTGAATCTGGGGCACATCCTCTGCACCCCTGGTTTCGCGATATTCGAAGAATTTCAAGGCCACCTGTGGGAACATTGCGTAGGTTAGAATATCCTCTTCATTTTCCGCCCATCTTGCTGACTCCTTTTTCGCCTTCTCCCAAAAAGGCTCCAGCCTATCGGCTGGTCGTACATCAATAACTTCCTGGTCACCGATAATCTTTTTGCGAATCTCTTCATTTATCGGGGCCGGGGGTTTGCCGTAGAAGCCCCGCACATAGTACTGAACTTCACCTGGACACATTTTATAGCGCTCACCCAGTAGGACGTTGAGAACCGCTTGAATCCCGATAATCTGACTGGTGGGGGTGACCAGGGGCGGAAAGCCCAGATCCTCTCGAACCCGTGGTATCTCCTTCAAAACTTCACCGATCCGGTCAGCCGCCTTCTGCTCCTCCAACTGAGAATACAAGTTGCTGATCATGCCTCCCGGAACTTGGTGTTCAAAGACCTGCATGTCGGTGATGCGCGTAACACCTCGCTCGAATCCCTTATGCTTGCGCAGTTGTTCGAAGTGGTTGGCGATATGAAACAGCTTATGAAGGTCCAGGCCCGTATCCCAATCCGAATCCTGTAATGCTCTGACGATAGTTTCAACTGGCGGTTGCGAGGATCCGAAAGCCATGGGAACACTGGCGGTGTCGATCAAATCCACCCCGGCCTCGGCTGCCTTGATCAGTGAAGCAATCGCAAGTCCGCCGATGTAATGCGTATGTAATTGAATGGGCAAGCCTACATTCTCCTTCAATATTTTGACTAACTGATAGGAGGCATAGGGTGCCAGCAGGCCGGCCATATCTTTAATACATATAGAATCGGCCCCCATATCCTTCAGGCGTAAGGCCATATCCAGATACTGCTGGGTGGTGTGAACCGGGCTTATGGTATATACCACGCAGGCCTGAGCATGCTTTCCGGTTCGTTTAATCGCCTGCATGGGCACCTGAAGGTTGCGAATATCGTTCAGGGCATCGAAAACCCGGAAAATGTCAATACCGTTGTCCGATGCCTTTTCCACGAACTTTTCTACGATATCATCGGGATAATGGGTATACCCGACCAGAGATTGCCCGCGCAGCAACATTTGCAGTTTCGTTTTCTTTATAATCTGGCGAATCATACGCAGCCGCTCCCAGGGGTCTTCTTTCAAGTAGCGGATGCAGACATCAAAAGTGGCTCCCCCCCAGACTTCCAGAGAATAGTACCCGATATCGTCCAGGTCCGCAAGGATAGGCAGCATATCGTCAGTGGCCATCCGGGTCGCCCAAAGGCTCTGGTGACCATCACGCAAACTGGTATCGCTTATCTTGATTTTGCCCATTTCGTCCCTCCCGGTGATTTTAGGGTAGCCAGTGATGCGGAGATTCCTGGCTCCTTATAATTATATAACAATACAAATAGGCTCAGGCCAAGCCTGAGCAACTGTCCTGAAGCCATTATCAGCACTTTTTAATATTATAGAAATAATCAAGCAGCATTTCAATGGCCAAGGCCTATGTATACAACGACAATCACCAGGAAAGCTAGATTTGAGGGTAATTCTGAGTCCTTTCGCAAGGGACCAGCCCCCCCCCGGCAGCGGTTGCCAAAGGCAATTATTATGGTCATTCCGTCTCTCAAGGCTCGATTCGAGTAATATAAACTTTACTGGCCGATTTTTTGGCCGGTTTCCCTATTAATTGGCGCAGTTCGGCTTCTTGTTGTGAACTCAAACTGCTGGCGGCTACCACCAAGGTGGTCGCTTCCGCTTCATCGATTATAACACAATCGCTGAATCCCCTGGACTTCACCAGGCTTTCCATTTTCATCTCCTTTTCCATGTCTTCGGTGATTTTGACTAAACGGGCTGAGGCAGCCTCCCGAGCTACCCGATCCGTACCCGTGTCATTTAGAATTTTCCCCAGCAGTTCCATTTGCTGTCCGCGGAGACTCTCCCTCTCCATCCGGTATTCTGCAAAAAAGCCTTTTTGCCCCCGTTTTTCTTCCAATTTGTTAATAATGGAGGTCTCTAATTTCTGCTGAGAACCACTCACTTGCGCATTCTGCTGAGCGGGCAAACGGGTGCGCTGGGCTATAGTTAAGACCAGTATTAGTCCCAGCACCGCCAGCCCGGCTCCCATCCAAAAGCGCCTATTTCTCATATTTATAACCATCATTGTCCTCCCTCCCTGGGCATTACCAGCACCTTATGCGTAGTTACATTCAACAAGGTCGCGGTGGCATTCAACAAACGTTCCCGTACCGTGGCATCAGTCGCTCCATCTGCTACCACCAGGACGCCAAGAACTTCCGGGGTCTTATCCTCCAATAGCAGAGGACTGCCAGCAGAGACAGCCAGATCATGGGAAATGTTTTCCTGGCTGGTAGTTTTGCTGCTGCCCTTTGGATCCCGTTCTTCGATCGTATTTTTCTCGGAGCGGGTGTTGCTGGCATAGGTTTTGCTGCCTTCCGATGCCAGACTGATACTGACATCTACCTTTCCCGCTCCTTCAACCTTGGAAAGTATTTTTTCCAGATCGGCGGCCATACGGCTGCCGGCCCCGCCAGTCAGGGACTGGGCCTGCTGAGCATCCGAGGTCGTTGTTTTGACATCACTTTTGGTTACCGGCCACAGAATGGCGAGTAAACCCAGGCAAATTAAGATAACCATCAGGTACCGACTTTTGCCTGCCTTGAACCAGGAAACCCCTCCTTCCTCATTCTTCCGCCAAGCCCTCACCCATTCATCCAACATAAGCTCAACTCCCTTCAACGATGACATCGATATTGGTCTCCTGAAAATCATAGAGGTTTTTTAAAAGGTCCTTAACCTTTCTTTCAATCACCTGCGATGCTTCCTGTTGCATCTTCTGATCAGCAGCTTGTAAACTGGGGCTGGCGGTTTTCTCACCCGAATGAATGGGATCCGGGGAGATCTTAAGCTTCAACCTGGTGACATGACCTTTATCATCCATTTCCGCCTGGGTTTCCACTTCTTTTACACCGGGAACCAGGTTTACAACTGCCGTCACCTGGCCTTCCAGCTTTTTCTGAAGATCATCATTGCTTAGCGACCCGATCCGGGTGTTGAGCTCCTGCCCGGCTTTCGATATCTGATCTTGACTTTGCTGGACCGGTGGCGTGTCCCACCAGGCGATTTCCAAATGGTGCTGATTAAAAAGTACACTCAGAATGGGATTAAGCACCGCTACGATGACAAAAAGGCCGATGGCATAGCGAACAAAGGGTTTCATCCCTCCTTCCGGAAGTAGAAGCTCCAGGAATCCGGTCATAATGATGATGACCAGAACATTTTTCACAATTTCAGTAATGGTGTTCATAGTGACCCCCTCAGGAGCGCAGCATCGCAAAACCGTTGGACATTCCAGCAATGATGGCGATCATAATCAAGAACATCAGGCCCACGGCTGCCACAGCCGCCAGCATCATAAATAGATGGGTGCTCATACTCTCCAAAATCGTGGCTGTCTTGCCGTCACCCAGAGGCTCGACCAGCATAGCCGAAATCCGGTAAATAAGGGCGATGGCAGCGATCTTAATCAAGGGCAGGATAACGATGCCGGCAACCACCACCACGCCAAAAATTCCCAGAGCCTGTTTTAACATCACTACATAACCGGCCGCCACTTCAACAGTATCGGAAAACATTTTCCCCACCAGGGGGATCGCGTTATCGGTTATGAACTTGGTCGTTCGCAAAGCCACTTTGTCCAAGACTGAAGCATATACGCTACGCAGGGTCAGGACTCCCACAAAAAGAGTAAGGGTTAATCCCATGGTCAATTGGGCCGCCTGACTGAAGAGTTTGCCCATCTTTTCAACCTTGAGGCTGTCAGAAAGATGGTTCACAATGCTGAGAATCGCGGACATGATGATAAGCGGAAATACGATGTTCTTGATAACTCCAGCAAAAGCGGTTGCTGCAGTCATGAGAATAGGAAAGAGCATGACCGAAGCGTTAACATTGCCGAGTCCGGCGGTAAGCACCAGCATCTGAGGCAGCATAGCTGTCATAAACCCGGCCATCGTGTCGATGGTT
This sequence comes from Syntrophomonadaceae bacterium, assembly GCA_035560815.1. Classification (GTDB taxonomy): domain Bacteria; phylum Bacillota; class Syntrophomonadia; order Syntrophomonadales; family Syntrophomonadaceae; genus UBA5314. Next base: position 136,711 of record DATMYR010000012.1, read on the forward strand.
TGCTGCCCGATCTCCAGGACCACCCGGAATGATGCCAGGGCCATCGCCGCCAGGGCCAGGTAACAGGCCCAATACGATATTTTGGCAATGCCGGTAGAAAATGAGGTCTGCAGGTTGACCAGGAGGGCCGCCAAAACCGAGAGCAGCAGCAATTTACCCAGCAGGCTGGAATTAGCCAGTATTTCCCGGAGAAAAAATCCGCTCAGGTAACTTCCGGTCTGTTTTATATCAAATTTCCAGCTTCCTTTAATGAAGTCAGTAAACCATTGATTCAAGGACCGGTTGTCTGCTGCCTGACCGAGTTCTTGATCCACTTTATGCTTGTACTCCTCCAGGCTGCTAAGATCCAGGCTCTTTACCGCATCCTCAAAACTATAGCTGCCGGCTTTCGGGGTGTCGGTTTGGGTGTCAGCCCGGGCCGCACATGGAAAGACCAGTAAGGCCAGGAGGAGAAGGAGCAGAAATTGAAGTCGCTTCATTGAGATCCCCCTTCGGTTCTAGCCAGTAATCCTCAGGTGCCAGGTAGGAGTTGTATCAGAGATTCCAATATCGCCACCATGATCGGTAAAGCCAACACGGCAATAATAATTTTGGCGGCAAATTCAACCTTCTTGGCCACCGCCTGTTCACCGGCATCCTGGCAAATGGCTGCTGCGAATTCACCCAGATAGGCCACACCCAGAATCTTAATAACCGTGGCAAGAAAATAGTAGTTTACCTGGGCCCGGCGGGTCAGCTCTTCCATCAGATTGATGATCGATCCCATTTTCCCCATCATCAGCGTGAAAATCAAAATACTGAAGGTAATACTCAGCAGAACTGCCATAACCGGTCTTTCTTGACGGAGAATAAGCAGCAGGACGGTGGTAACCAGAGCCAGGCCTACGATTTGTGCTATTTCCATAGCATCCTCCCCTTATTCGCCAGATAGGCCCTTCCCTGCCCTGTTCACAAACTGAAGACAGATCGGACCACGGTGAATAACTGGCTCATGAGCTGAACAACGATGATAAGCACGACCACCACGCCGGCCAGCGTTAACATCTCGGCCTGTTCTTCCTTTTTCGCCTGTTTTAAAACAATAGATAGGACTGAAATCAGGATACCGATACCTGCTATACGAAATATGATGTCTATGTTCACCTGCATCACCGCCCTCTTAAAGATCTAGTATTAAATCAAGAGCAAGACCACCAGCAAACCAGCTAAAAATCCGCCATAGGTCCATAGCTTTTGTCCAGATTCCATATTCTGTCTGGCTTTCTCTTCCGTAATTTTCAACTGTTCCTGCAGGGTATTCAGAAATTTTCTTTGTTGAGCAGCATCGGAAGCGCCCAGTTGGTGGGCAGCCGCTGCCAATAATTCATAATCCGAGTCCAGAAGCTGGGCTACGGGTTGTAGTTGTGCAATGCCTTGCAGCCAGGCTTCGCGAGCCGTCACCCCTGATTTATCCCGGAGCACATTGGCAGTGGCAGAAAACAACCGGGCTACCGGAAGAGGCGAAAAGTGAGCTGTGTTTTCCAGGGCTTGAGACAAAGGGTTGTACATACAAGTGATCTCCTTTTCCAGGTAGCCCAGAGCCATGTGAAGATCACGTAAGTGCTTAACCCTGCCCCGCAAACGATGGGCTCCCGACATTCCCCAACCGCCAAAGCCTGAAACAATTAACACCATCCCTATAAACTTTATGAGCATCCTTCATCCCACCTGATCAATGTTTCCACCGTACCGGGACCCCGGGCCCTGGATAATACAATCCCTAATTGAAAGGCGTGACAGGCCAGCAATTCTTGCATCAGGGGTCTTTTAGAAAGTTCATCCAGATTGGAAGCATGAATACTGCTGATCACCTTCACCCCGGCGTTAATGCACTCCATGACCGCCTCCCCGTCCTCCCTGCGTCCCAGCTCGTCGGTGATGACCAACTGCGGAGAAAGCGCCCTCACCGCTATATTCATTCCCAGGGCTTTGGGGCAGGAATCCAGGACATCACTGCGCATGCCGACATCCAACTGGGGCACCCCGCGGTAACTTCCGGCCAGTTCGGAACGCTCATCAACCACAACCACATTCAGGCCCGACCGCCCCCGGTCCCCATTGGATAGTGAGCAGGCCAGGTCTCGCAATAGAGTCGTTTTCCCACATCGGGGAGGTGAAATAATCAAGGTATTCCGTATATTAGCTTTGTCCGGGCAAATTTGGGCCAACAAAGGCCGGGCGGCCCCCCGAACCTCTCGGGCAATGCGAATACAAAGGCTGGAAAAGTCTTTGATGGTCTTTATGCTGCCCTCATGCGAAACCACCTGACCCGCCAAACCGACCCGATGTCCGCCCGGGATTGTGATAAAGCCTCTCCTGATATCTTCCTCAAAAGCATAGATTGAGTTGTCGCTTATGGAGGCCAGCGTCCTCTGCACATCCTCCAAAGTGGTCTGATATCCCCTGGTAAGATCTGCTTGCAGCTTACCCTGGGAATTCAAAGTTCGGTCCTGATCGGCAAATTTTAAGAAGAGGGGTTGACCACAACGCAGGCGTAGTTCTTCCAGTCCGGCCAGTTGATGCTCCTCCAAATTACCCACCAGCTTTCTGATAGCCGGGGATAGATAAGGGAGAACCTCCCTGCTAATCTTGGCTCCGTCATTCCCAATCACCGCCCAACACCACCCTGCACTACAATAGATATGGAATAAACCGTAAATTATACCATTTTAAATCATTTCTATGGCTATTGATAAGCCAAAGATGCCCATTAAAAAACCCTTTCATGAACCATGAAAGGGTATCAGGAAACCGAGCTTTACAGCGACTTGTAGATCAGGAAGGTGAAGGATTCTGAATGTTATCCTCTTCTTCATCGATATAGGAAGGTTCAAAATCAAAGGACCCGTCATTAATGAAAACTACCTCATTGCAGCTGGGACAAATAATTTCTATAACATCCTCATCATCAAGGATCTCGGCATCAAAATACAGTTCCTCACCGCATTTGGGACAGCTTACTTCGACGAATCCTTCCTCGTCATCATCCTGATTTTGGCTTTCCTGCAGTTCGAACAGATCATCATCCATATTTTGCAGGCAGTCGCCCACATCCCTCAATTCATTTTTAAATTGCCTCAACTCGCTTTCCATATCCTCCATGACCGACAGCAGACCATGTATGATCTTGCCCTGTGCGCTGCTTTCTCCTATGTTCAACCCTACGCATAAACCTTGCAGATAGCTGATCTTTTCACTAATGTCTTTCAAAAGCTCCATCCTCCTTCATCTGAGTATGTTTATTGTTTCCAGGATAAAGCCTGAATACGCTCCCAAAAGAAAATCCAGCCTTGGGAATGGCTGGAAATTTTTTTCTATTCCATTGCATCCGTTTATCGTTCTTTATGCCCGTTCCATGTATTGACCGGAGCGGGTATCAATACGAAGCCGGTCTCCGGTGTTGACAAAAAGTGGCACCTGCACCACCGCGCCGGTTTCCAGGGTGGCATTCTTGGAAGCTCCAGTAGCGGTATCGCCTTTGATCCCCGGTTCGGTCTCCACAACCATAAGCTCGACAAAATTTTGAATATCAATACCGATTATATTGCCATTAAAAAACAGCACCCCGATCGTCATATTCTCCAAGAGCCATTTTACACCATCACCGATAGCTTCTGGACTAATGCCGAGCTGTTCGTAATTTTCAGTATCCATACAGACATAACTGTCTCCATCTTTGTAAAGGTACTGCATCTCTCTGCGGTCCAGATGGGCACGAGGCAGTTTCTCTCCACCACGAAAGGTTTTCTCCACCACACCACCGGTCTTCACATTTTTCAGTTTGGCCCTGACGAAAGCAGCACCTTTCCCTGGTTTAACATGTTGAAAATCAACTACCGAATAAGCCTGTCCCTCCAACTCGACTGTGACCCCGGTTTTAAAGTCATTTACCGATATCATCCTATCCCTCCATTAGACAATTAGTAAATCCTTGTTTGAATGGGTAAGCACCTGGCAGCCATTGGATTTGACCACAACTGCATCTTCTATCCTGATACCTCCCCATCCGGGGATGTAAATACCAGGCTCAATGGTTATTACCATATTCTCTTGCAAAATGGCCTGGCTGCGCTGGGAAACCGGTGGGTACTCATGCACTTCCAATCCTAATCCATGTCCGGTGGAATGCTGAAAGTACTGATCCAGCCCTGCTTTTCGCAGAATATCCCGGGCTGCTCCATCCACCTTGCTGCAACTGGCTCCCACTTTCACCGCCGCCAGAGCCGTCTGCTGCGCTTCCAACACCCGCTGGTACAGATCCCGCAGTCGCTGGGAAGCTTCCTTAACAGCAACGGTCCGCGTCATATCCCCGGAATAATACCGGAAGAAACCGCCAAAGTCCATGGTGAGCATATCTCCAGAACACAAAGACTCCGGCCTCGGATGCCCATGGGGCAGAGCAGCATGTTTTCCTGCCAATACAATTGTATCAAAAGATTCCCGACTGCAACCTTTTTCTCGTAAAAGATTCGTAATCTGGTTTGCCAGACTCACTTCGCTGGCCCCCGGTTGAATAATGGTCAACAGGTGATCGAATACCTCATCGCCAATCCGGGCGCTTTCTTGCAGACAGGTCAGTTCCTCATCCTCCTTACGCACCCTGAGCATTTCCACAATATGATCAAAAGGAAAGAGTTCAGCAGACAGTAATTCACACAACTGCCGGTAGAACTGATAGGTGATATGATGAGATTCCACCCCCAGTCTGCTTATTCCAGAACAGGCTTGGGCCAACTGCTCCTGCCCCGGCGGCTTTTCCTCAATAATTATCCAACCTGGGCACTCGGCCCGGGCTTGCTCGAGATAGCGGGCATCAGTAAAGAGCAGACATTGCTGGAAGTCGACCAGGAGCCGGGCATCGCTGCCACCGGTAAAATGAGATAAATAGTATATGTTTTCCCCTTTTGTGACCAGAAGGGCATCAATGTTCTTCTTATTCAAAATCTGTCGGAGATGGTTGATGCGCTGCATTCCCTGAATCACCTGTCCTCTACCCAATATGCACCGTCCTTCTAGGATTCCGCAGGGTCGTTTTCACATTCCAGAAGGATTTCGGCCGCGGCCACGATGGCCAAACGATAACTCAAAGCGCCGAATCCAAAGATGCCGCCTACGGACACCGGCGAAATCAGCGATTGGTGACGAAAAGGCTCCCGCTTGAAAATATTTGACATATGTACCTCAATGACCGGGAGGGCCACTGCTTTCAATGCATCATGGAGAGCAATGCTGTAATGAGTAAGGGCGCCGGCATTCACGATGAGCAGTTGAATTTCCTGGCGGTACGCTTCCTGGATCCTATCCACCAGCTCCCCTTCGTGATTTGATTGAAAGAATTCCACTTCCATCCCTGAATGCTGGGCCAGCTCTATCATGTCTTCCTGAATCATTTCCAGGCTGCTGCCGCCATAAATCTCTTTCTCCCTGATCCCGAGCATATTCAGGTTGGGACCGTTGATTACCAGGACCCGTTTTGCCATGTTTTTTCCTCCTCTACCGGCCTCCGACACTGAGATTTTCTATACGAATACTTGGAGCCCCCCGGCTCCCGAAAAATCTAAGATCATCCCCCAGGGCGTCAATCTTTCGAAAAAGGTCTAGGATATTCCCGGCGATGGTGACGCCCCGGACCGGTTGGTCCAGACTCCCATTGCGGATCAAGAGACCCGCAGCCCCGACCGAGAACTGCCCGGAAACCGGATTCACGGTATGCATGCCCATCACTTCAGTAACGTATAAGCCCCGCTCAATTGAAGCAATCAGATCGTGGGGCTTATTTCCCCCAGCCTGCAATATCAGGTTGCTGACTCCCACTGCTGGTAAAGTCCGAAAGGAAGGCCGTCGGGCATTCCCGGTTGAAAGGCGTCCAGCCCGAGACGCTGTATAATGATCATATAGATAATCCTTTAATACTCCTTTTTCAGCGATCAGGTTTCTTTTTCCCGGCACCCCTTCTCCATCAAAGGGCGTGCTGCCTATACCGTCAAGTAAAAGGGAATCATCAATGATCGTGCATTGTGAACTGGCGATTTGATTCCCTATCTGTCCCGCCAGCAGGGAGCGTCCTTTTTGCACCGCATCTGCGTCGGCCATCGAGGCTATGATAGATAGGAATCGAGTGGTCACATAAGGATCAAAGATACAGGGCATATTCCCGGACGGTATCGGAGCGGCCCCCAATTGCTGAACCGCCTTCTCGGCCGCTTCCCTGCCGGTTGAGGGAGCGGAGAGCTGGTCAAAGCGCCGCCGAATCATGGCAGAAAAACCGTTCTGCGCATCGCTGTCTTCTTCCGCCACCAGCGCAATACTGATACTACAAAGGTTGCCCTGTTTAAAGGCATACAAATCCTGGGTGTTCATAACCGTAGTGGAATAAGATCCTTCTTCATAAGCAGCCTGTTCTATGATGGTGATTTTCTTGTCCAAAGCCCGGGCCTGGCGTTCGACCTCGCGGGCCAACTCCATTTTTTCCTCCAGGCTGGCATTGTCTATGCCTTTATCATACAGAGCCACTGGTTTGTAAACATAATCGCCATAGGGCAGGTTGTTGCATTCGTAGGGTGAGGAAAAACGGGACATATTGACAGCATCAGCAACCGTAGCTTTAACAACTGCGGGGGAAAGGTCTGAAGTATAGGCAAATCCGCTGCGTTGGTGGCTGATGATCCTCACTCCCAGACCCTGCTCTTCGGCCTGTTTGAGGGTTTCCACCTTGCCGTCCCGCACTTCAATGCTCAGTTCCCGGCCCGAGATAAGAAAAGCCTCGGCTTCCACGCCTACTCGACGGGCGGTCTGCATGACTTTTTCCCCTATATTGCGAAAATATGTTTCCATATTTATAACCCACTTTCTAAAACAGTCCGGATGTCCCGCCAGCCAGAACCCCACCAACCTCAAGAAACGTAAATATTAGATGCGTCTCATACTTTTTTTCCGCTTTTCGGCGCTGCCGGTACCTCCAATAGTAAGCTCCTTTATACGAATGGTTGGTTGGGCATCAGCCACCGGCACCCCCTGCCCATCCTTTCCGCAGACACCGATGCCAAAGCCGAGGTCTTTTCCGATCCGGTCAATGCTCTTCAAGACCTGAGGCCCATTGCCGGTAAGGGTCGCCCCGCGCACCGGATATGCCACCTGTCCGTCTTCGATGACGTAGCCTTCCTGGACTTCAAAGACAAAATCACCATTGGTAGTATTGACCTGGCCGCCCCCCATTTTTTTAACCAGCAAGCCATGTTCAGTGGACCTGATGATTTCTTCCGGGTCATCGGCTCCTGGAGCAATAAATGTATTGCTCATACGAGGGATCGGTTTATGCTGGTAAGACTCTCTCCGCCCGTTGCAGCTGTCTGATCGTGCTTCTCGCAACGCGGTCAGACGATCGAATAGAAAATCCACCAGCCGGCCCTGGTCGATCAAGACGGTCTTGTGACTGCGACGCCCCTCATCATCAAAGCGATAACTACCGTATTTTGCTTCCAGCGTGGGATCGTCAATTACACTGACACCCGGAGCCGCCACTTCCCGGTTCATATCGTGCTGGTATACGGAAAGACCTTTTTGAACCAGATCAGCCTCCAGACCATGCCCACAGGCTTCGTGGACCATGGTGCCTCCCGCCTGAGCGGCCATTACCACTGGCATTCTACCCGCCGGAGCCGGCCGGGCATCCAACATGGAAACCGCTAAACGGGCGGCCTGACCGGCCAGGTCTTCAAAGGAAACCTCCTGCAAAATCTCCCAGCCGCAGGTGCCTCCCGCTGATTGAAAGCCGGTTTGAATAATCCCATCGCGGGCAGCTACGGCATTGATCGCCACCCGTGCCCGGGAATATTCGTCTTCCACCAGGCCGCCATCACTGTTGGCAATCTGGACCTTTTTATACAGGTCGGCAGCACTTATGCTCACCTGTTTGATATCCGCTCCAACCTGGCGGGCCGCTTGATTAGCGGCCAGTACCAACTGGATCTTATCCCCCGGCTCCAATGCTTGGACAACTCTCTCTTCATCGGGTCGCTTCAATCCGGGTAATTTCATGAGGGATACAATTCTATGCTGGCGTTTGGCTGCTCCTGCCCCCCGGGCTGCCAGTCGGGACGCGGCCAGCAAATCTTTCTGCTTTAACTTATTGGTATAGACATAAGCAGTATTTTCACCACTTATCACACGGATGCCGACGCCTATTTCCCGCCCCTGGTTCATTCGCTCTATGCGCTCATCCTCAACAAACAGGCTGCTGACCTGCTTTTCTTCCGTGTATACTTCAGCCCAGTCTCCGCCTTTCTTCAAGGCTTCCTCCAGCATCCTGGCCAGCAGTATCTCGTCTAACATTTCCCTGCCTCCGAACATTTTTATCATCATTCCCCAATAGGGATTCATCAATTTCTTTCATACTCTAAAAGTTGCTTATCTGAGTTCTGGAACTTAGTCTTCGCTGTCCTACCGTCAAACTCCTTCTCTGATCAGCATGTCATTTTTAGGGTGCCCTTATGCTGAACCTTCCCGCCCCGCAAACATAAAGAGCCAGCCCTGGATGAGGCTGGCTCAGGCCGTTGACAAAAGCGAATCACAGCTCTTTGCCATCCGTGGCATCGCTGTACTAGTCCATCCATGGACGTCGCTCATCGTTATTTCAAAAAGCCCGTTCAATCGGCGTACACGATACGGGGACGTGACCTTACTGCGAAGCAGAAGGTCCGTCCCCATACCCTAATCGCCTCAATCACGAGCTTTTCTCATGCCTTGATCTTCACTCCTGTCATCAGGCCTGGCCCTTTATGCTGGTTATACCGTTTTAGATGAAAGGATTCTTGCCTTCCGCTGTTGGGGCTACCTCCTGGTCAACACCCTTCATTCCGCCAGTTGTTGTTTGGTCATAGTAGCTGCTAAACTTAAGTTTCAAGGTGATACTGCTGCCATCGTAAGCCGCCGAACCTGCTAATGCTGGTGCTGCCGTCCCGCCCGGGGAGCTGTTAACTGCAGCCACTGCCGTACTGGTCTTGGCAGCGGCAGTCTGTTCCGGGGCATTAACCACCACTTCCGGGGCTTTGCGTTTACCTGCATCGAATTTGGCGCTGCTGAGAACATAAAGACGGGGGGCGTTTTCGATTTTTAACAAGAAGTTGAGCAACTCGTTATAATCGCCCACAACCTCCACATCCAGTTGGGATGACCGGTAGGTTGCTGAAGGGTTGGCTTTATCGGCATCTCCTTGTTTGGCGGTCCCGTTCTCGGAGGCTGATGCGGCTGGTGCCGACTTCTCGTCATATTTATAATCAAGGCTATTCAATTTCACCTTGCTGTCCCGGGCGGAATCAGCTATGTATACCATCATTTCAGGTACATAAGGATCTTCAGGAACTTTATTGAGAAGCACCTTGTACTCGTTCTGCAGTTTCTTTACATCGTCAGCCGGATTTTTTTTGCTGGTTTTCGCTTGCTCTGCCTCGCTTAATTGGGCCTGAAGCTGGTTGTTTTCCGTCTTCAGCGCTTCAGTCCGGCTTCTTACCGGCATATACAGGTAATTATAGAAAGCATATAGGGTCCCAGCCAGAAGCAAGATGCTGATCAGGACGATCTCTCTTCTCGAAAGACTCATTTTCTTCCTGCCTCCCAGTTCATTTCGATCCTGAACTCAATCTCCTGACTCTTGGTGTCCAGTTTGGATGATGCCAGGATGACATCCTTAAATACCGGGCTCCGACGTAAGCCGGAGAGCAGCTCAGCTTCGTTAGCATATTCCCGAGCAAACCCCTGCAGCGTGATTTTCTTTTCGGAAAACTCAATTACATTCACAGCCATCGGTGCTGGCATGGCATTCTCTATCTCCCCCAGCACATCGGCATAAGACACGCGTTTGGCTTCTGCTTGTTTCACCGTGCTCTCTTTTTTACTCAGCTCACCTTTCAAGCTCTTTTGACCGTCCGGCAGCGGGCTCTCCTTGTGAATAGTTTTTAAGCTGGCCTGAATGTCGGTATTACGTTTTTGTTCTGCTGCATATTGTTGGGTTTCATAAAAATAAAGTCCGGCCATGGTTCCTAAAACCACTGCAATAACAAGGAGTCCGACCGCAAAAAAAGCCACCGCTCTCTCCCGTTTAGTATCCCGTTCAAGCAGATTGATATTGACGGATCCGTAGTCCTTCATTTATACAACCTCCCTGGCAGCCAGACCCAATGCAATCAGATAATCGAATTTTAATTCTTCTTCATCGCTGACCATTACATTCGAGGGAAGAATCAAACGGGATAGTGGGTCCTTCACCAGCACTTCCATATCCAAGGCCGAGCTTAGAATCTTGTCCAACCCTTTAATACGGGCTCCACTACCACACAGAATTAATTCGCCTTGCTTCTCCTCTTTAAACTGCATGTGAAAATACTCCAGGGATCTGGAGGTCTCGGATATTAAATCCGGGGTTAGAAAATCACTGCCGCTGCCATCTTCGAGGTCCAACTGCCGCAGAACCCCGGTGGGCTCTGCATCTGGATCCAGTGCATTACATAGTGCCCTGGTTCCAGACGAAAAATAACGTTGAAAGAGCAATGCTCCGTTTTTAACCGCGCAAAAATAGGAGCGAGCCGCCCCAATATGGAGTAATGTCTGCGCTTCTCCAGGTTCGCCCATGATGCGATATAAGGCCAGAGGGTCCAGTTCCACGGCCACTAACTGCAATCCCGCCACCTCACAGGCCAGACGTAAGTTCTCAACCTGCTGCCTGCGAACCGCCACAAAGAAGAGCTCGGTTTTCTTCCCTTCTTCATCTTCCATGTGCCTGAGCGGAAAAATATCGATAGCAGCCTCATCCACCGGGATAGGCAAAAAAGTAGTGGCCTCAAATAAGGCCGCTTCTTTGAGCTCGTTCAGTTTCATTCGAGGAAGAATAATGTTGCGGATGTAGACCTGGGGACCAGAAACCGCCGAAACTACCTTTCGGCCTTTGAGATTTAGCTGTTTGACCAGCCCGGCTAGGGATTCGCCGAGTGCAACGGGGTCGTTAACGATGCCTCCATCAGCCGCGCCGGCTGGAGTAGGAATAGTTCCGTATTCCAGAACCTTTAGCTTCCCGCCGGTGTGCTTGACTCGGGCCATCCTTATAGCATCATGGCCGATTTCAAGCCCAATACCGGGTGCTTTTTTCCCCTTGCTTAACACACTCATCCCCCTTTACCGATGGTAATCAGAATGTAGCAAGAACTCCTAACTCTGGTTATTATAGCAAAAGCATGCAGAGGAAGTTTACACTTTTATTAGGTATTTTATCATGAATGGTCGAATTATTTATCGTTTTATGAGGCTTTTTTCACAATTTCAAAATAAAAATGTATTTATTGCTCGATACGCAGCTCAACCAGGCGGCCTCGATCCGAAAATACCCGGTACTTGAATACCGGTTCTCCGCCGTCTCCCGCATCGTAAACATTGGTAAAAGCGTACTTACAGAGAACACGCAGGGTCCGATGACTTCTCTGGTTGACCCCCGTGCAGGATAGGGTATAGGTGCAAGATTCCTTATCAACAGCCGTCAGGGTTGCACCCGGGGACTCAACCTTGAAAAAGGTCAGGTTGGAAGCATCCGCCCACACCGAGCAATCCTGGGAGTCCAGGAGATAGGGGGGCAGATTTTCTTCTGAAGCCTGCTCCTGTAAGGCTGTGAACATCCCTTCCAAAGCCCATTCAACACCAGCCCGGGCCGCTTCATGCGCCTGTTTCAATTCACTGCTGTAGCTGCAGGTCTTCGTTTCAAGGCGGGTTAGATTCATAATGCTCAACCCAATAATTGCAATCAAAGCAAAACCAAGAATTACATAAATCATTACATAACCCGAATGGCAGATGTTCTCCTGAGTCATACGCCTGTCGAACCATGTAAAATGGGACCATCTTCTATGTGTGTTATTGCTTATTATGACAACCACTCCCCATCGTGACATGCAGACCAAGAAAATCAGGTCCGTGCATGGCAAGCTTCCAGCAGCCTGAAGGTATTGGCACCTTGGCCCTCAACGATTTCGACCTGGACAACGTTGGCTGAAAGGTATGAGAAGAAACATATGCTGGTGTTCTCGGTGATGGGCACGGAATTGGTTCCGCTAATCCGGTAGATCTGATTTCCAGCCAGATAATAACGAATGCTGCGACCATCCGGATCCTTCATGTCCAGTCCTTGACCATCATTGAACAGCGATACTGAATTGGCTTGAATGATATCGTCACTGATGGCTTGCATAGCGGTTCGCGCAAAGTATTGCTGCTCTTCCATCATGACCAGCCTGTCGAAACCCCGCATACCAGTCCACAGGAGCATGAATAACAGTGCAGCAAGCAGAATCATCATTGGTAGTACCAGAAGTATTTCCAGGAGCACCAGTCCCGACTCCCCGCCCCTACTTAATGACTTTTTCAGGGCACTATTTCCGCACCAGCGTGACCATTTCAAGGCTCTTCGTCTCCTTAACTCCATTCCATTCCAACCTGACTCGCAGACCAACTAAATGGGGTTGTTCCGATAAAGGCTGTGTCTTCAGAAAAGCTTTCATTCCTGAGGGGATGACCACCCCGGTATCCACGTCAAACGGTATCGCTAAATTATTTGACTGATCCCACGCAATTCCTTGTTCATTGTCGCGCAGGGATTCCAGGATGGCAAAAGCAGTACTGCTAGCCAGGGTCTCAGAGCGGGCGTCCTTCATCCCGTTCAGGGAACTCCAATATATGGAGTAAAGCAGGAGGGATGTCAAAGCTACCAGCAGGGAGGCTGCCAACACTTCGATCAAGAGCATCCCGGAACAATTGTGGACGAACGACCGCTTCATGGATTAGATTCTCCTTGCTAGGATATAGCATTATTTTACATTATTGTATCTTTAATTCCAATATATATTTTATTTATCAAGTGATAAACCCTTCCATACGATGAAATAACTAGGAGCTAAATTGAAACGCTTTTCCGGAATAATCAGGACATACGAACTATTTATTTTAAAATATGCCAGGTTTTCCTTTTTATGGAGAGGCGGGCCTGGTGACTGTTGATTTCTGCATGATTTTTCTTGCTCTGTAAAGAGATGAACCGATAGAAGTGGGAGCCACAGGATGGAAAAACAACACCAAAAACGAAATAATCAAAAAGGCATGACCCTGGTAGAGCTGTTGATCAGCCTTTTGATCCTGGGTTTGATATCCGCCAGCCTATTCCCCCTGTTCGTAATGATCAATAAGAGTATTCAGGTCAGTCGCGTACGCCTTATAGCTGCTAATCTTGCCAATGCCGAAATAGAAAACCTGCTCGGCAGGATCACCCCGCAGAACTATGCCACTGATTTACCAGATGGGCTCCAGCCTGCTGAAACAAAAATCGTAAACGGCATAAGTTTTCAGGTCCAAAAGAATATTTTTTGGATAGATGATCCCAGTGATGGTAAATCTCCTGAGGATCCCATCCCTTTTGATTATAAAGGAGTCAAGGTAAGCGTATCAGCACCTGACTATTTTTCCGGAGAAATAACCAAGTACGCGGATTTTAAGACCAATGTGAGTCGTGAAGGTGCCGATGACCCATATTCAGGACTTATTGTTAATGTCGTACGGGGATGGAGTCAGGAACCCGTGGAAGATGCTGATGTTACTATGACTCCTGCTGACCCTGGGAGTACCATTAGCGGTGAAAGCAACCAGGATGGTCAGGTCATTATGCCTCTGGACCTTTCTCAAGATCAGGAAGACTATTCCATTCTTGTTGAAAAATCAGGCATGATGATGCTGCCCGGTCAAGTGAACCTGGTTACCGCCAGTCGCTGGGAAACCCACAGTATTACTATTCTGATCGAGGAAGAATCAAGTATCACTTTGAATTTCCCAGGAAATCATGAAGGGGGTCAGGTAACCCTTTCCCCAACTTCCCTTCTTGTATCAGCTTACCAAAATGTAAAAACTATCAACCCCGGTCAGACCTCAGTGAGTTTTGACCATCTCTGGCCGGTGGGTGGAACTTTCGGTTTCACTTATACCATAGATTTGCAGTTGTACCGTCTAAAACAGCCCTTTATCAGCGATGGTGGATTCAGCCGTTGGAAAGAATTCAACAGTGAAAGCAACCTGCAGAATCTTTGGAAATACCAGACTTCCGCTCATTGCTGGGATGCCAAATCCAGCAATTATGCCTCAGTAGGTTTTTACGGAGACGGGGAAAACCAGCTGCTTTCTCCCTCGATTGGTCTTTCTAATTGGCAGGTCAACCCCCAACCCGGTCCTGGTATTTCTCCTTTCACTTTGAGCGCCAAATTGAACTGGCACCAGAACCTGAACCGTGGAGGATCCCCCTCCCTCGCCGCCCTGGTTTACAAAAGCAATGACGGTTCTACCTGGCAGCCTCTTTTGGCGCTTGATGATCAAGTTCCAGAGGGAGATAGTGAGCAGCAAAAGGACCTGGTGGTTGGATCCGGGAGCAGCAGTGACCTGACCGACAATTTCCGGCTGCGTTTTGACTCCAGCCCCAGTTTGAACAGTTTTACTGTAGACAATATCGACCTGCAGTGTCAGTATAGCAACTCCAACATTACTTTCAGCCAACCGGGTGAGAGCCTGACCCTTCAGGTCGCCCAACCATGATTTAGCGGGCAGCGGAAAGGAGTAGTCAATGGCCAAGCTTTGTTTCTCCTGGAAATATATAAATGACCAACAAGGACTAACCCTGATCGAAATGCTTTTCTGCCTGGTGTTGGTTAGTATGGTGGCCAGCGCAGGATTCAGCCTTTACTCCAGCATGGCCAGTGACTGGCAAAGTGCATCGGCCCAGAGTCCGGTTCTCAGTGATACCCGGTTGGCCATGGAAAAAATAGCCAGCGACATCAGGGCGGCAGATAAGCCGAACTCAGATACCCGAGCGGTGCGAGTTCTGGTGCCACAATCTGGCGATACATTCACAAAGGGTCAGCGCTTGGACGTCTACCAGTATGATGATGCTTCCTCAAAATATATGATGATTGAATACCGCCTGGTAAAAAACAATGCTGCTGACTCCTATAGCCATCTCCAAAGAGGATGGGTGGAGAGCTCCAGCCCCTCCACAGATGCCAACCCCTCGTATGGTAATATTACCAACTGGCGAACCATTTTGGACGGAGTTACCAGCTCCGTACTATTTGAAGATGCGCTTTTGGATGATGATACTGATACCAGTAATGATGACAACGAACGACGGATCATTAATGTCGATATGAAAGCAGCGGATACCCTGGCCAAACCCCGTTTTCGTGATTTTGAGCTAAAGTACACCATCGCCTCCCGCAGTCAGCAGATTGGTGTTTTGTCCGGAGGAGCAGGTGGGGGCTCAACGATAATACCCGTTGCCAGTGTTGCCATCAGTCCTCACAATCCGGCTACAGTCCCCTGGGGAGGAGATACAGTTACCCTCTCGGCTGCCGTATCCCCGGGCAATTCCAGCAATAAGGGAATTAGCTGGACAGACAATAGCGACTGGATCCATATTGTCGGCAGCGGAACGAACATCCAGATCGATGTTGATCCAAATCCTGAATATCGGGTATCGCACCACTGGGTGGACTCCTCACCCCGGCAGGGAACCGTCACGGTCACCACTGATGACGGCCACTTTACTGATACCATTACCATTCACCAGTCGGGCAGCTCATAATCGAGAATCTCTAGGAGTGTTTAGCATTATGCAAGTATCACGAATGAATTTCTTGTCTGCTAAAAAGGAAAAGGGCAATACCATTCTTATGGTGGTAGTTTTGATGGCGGTTGTTGTTTTGCTGGGCGGCGCCGCTCTAAGCATTGCCAGGAACCAGGGATTGTCTGTAAACACTTTTATGGCTTCCTATGATGCCATGCGCAATGCAGAGACAGGCTATAACAAATACCTCTGGGAGTTCAACCATAATGGAACCTTCTATTCGGATACGGATAAATACCAATTGGCGTCCGAAGACAGTCAGAAGCGAATATATAAACCCATAGCAACGGCTCATGCCGACAACTATCGGGTGGAAATTGAGATTCCCATGGTGCAGGTAGGCAGCCAGTCTATGCCCTCCTCCAACCAGGCCTTCGTTCGTTCTACAGGTTGGTCGCCCAAAAGCCCTTCGCAGCAGCGCACCCTCCAGGTGGAATTGGTCAAACGAAGTTTTGCTCAGTTTGCCATGATAACCGATGACAATCGGGATGAGAGCGGCACTGCAATCTATTGGGTAAGCGGTGAAAGCCTTTATGGCCCCCTTCATACCAACGGCACCCTTTTTATAAGCGGTAGTCCCAAGCTTTGTGGACCGGTAAGCTACTATGGAGCTGTCAATCCTACTTCTTATCAGAACAATCCCCCTTCCAGCATCTTTCGCGGAGGCCTCACCCATGTTAGCAGTACTATTCCCTGGCCCAATGCCAACACCAAACTACTGGCTCAAGCTCGAATCGCCAATAAGGGCCATTATTATAAAGGCAGAACCTGCATCATGCTGCGCGGCGACCAGTACGATGTACGCTGCTGGGATGCCGATACCGGAAGCTGGAAGTATGATAACATTGCTTACCAGTATGCACCTACAGGCAGTAATGAAAATCAGAAAAGTCAAAATGCCGAGAAGGAATATGGCAATTACAAGATACCCAGTATCCCGGCATTTTCCTTTACAGGTTCCTTTTCTGATTTCCGAAATGCTACATATCAGAGCGAACCGATATTCACTTCTCTGCCGCTGCCGGACAATGGGGTGATCTATGTAGACGGATCTCCGGCCAGTTCGGATACCAATGACCTCTACGGCAACAATACTGCTTATGGATCCAAGTTTTCCCCGGCCTTTGGAAATCTCTTTATTTCCGGCCAATTAGAAGGGCAGCTTACCGTAGCAGCCGCCAATGATATTTTCCTGACCGCTTATGATCCCACCGACTGGCGAAATCCGAATCCCCAGGGAACGGGAGTCATTCTACCTGTGACCGGAGGCATCACCTACAGCAACACTACCTTCGCCCCCAATGTCAGTGGCGGCGTATGGGCATCCACCACCGTAAACGGCAGTGACATGCTGGGACTGGTTGGTGACCGTAAAATTCGCATCCTTCATTATGACTGGCCGCGCCAATTACCGAACCCTGCCGGAACAACCACCGAATATTGGGGTGGAAATAGCAGTTCCAGCCGCATCGATATGGCCAGAAGTAATTATACGATTCATGCTGCCATGTTCGTTCGACGTTCGACATATGGTTATGAATTCCCTACCGAAGGCTCGGATAAAGGAAATCTAACTGTATTTGGTTCCATTGCTCAGAGACTGAGAGGAATCGTTGGTCAGGACCCGGCCGGCTATACCAAACAATATTATCATGACCCACGCATGCTCTATACCACCCCTCCTTATTACGTGCAGCCGGGTCAGACCGGCTGGCAGGTGGGAGAATGGAAAGAGATTTACACCCCGGTTGCTCAAGAATAAACTGGGTAATTTAACAAGGTGTGATATGAGAACATGGGTGCGGTTTCGGATGTTCCGTCACCATGCACATTTCAATTGCTGGACTAGAAAGAGATGAGATGCAGATAGGCACCGATGATTTGCTCGCCCCACAGCCAGGCAACTGCTGCAGCCAGGGCCAGAAACGGCCCGTATTTGATGGCTGTCTTGCCATGGGCTTTGGTAAAGGTCAGGAGACCAATTGCCCATATCCCCCCCAGTAAAGAAGCCAAAACGAAAGACAGGAAGGCCCCGGGCAGCCCGACAAAAGTACCAATAACCGCGGCCAGCTTCACATCTCCGCCCCCCATCCCGCCTCGGGAAAGAACCGCAGCCAGAAAGAGAACCCCGGCAAAGAGGAACATCCCCTCCAGGGAGGATTGCCAGCCCACCGTAAAAAAGGAAAAGAGGATTCCCAGCATGATGCCCGGATAGGTTAGACGGTCCGGAATCAAACCTGTTTCCAGGTCGGTAAAGGTAGAAACGATAAGAATGGCCATCAATACCCCGCCCGCCAGACCCCAAACCCACCAGTATGGATCAGGTAAAAAAGAAAGTGCCTTCAGGTAAACCAGGAGGAATAGTACCCCGGTCAGGGCCTCCACGAGTGGATAGCGGGAGCTGATTGGAGCTTGGCAGTAACGGCAGCGGCCCCGGAGAAAGAGATAGCCGAACAGCGGAACCAGATCTCCGGACTTGAGCTTTTCCTGGCAGGATGGGCAGTGACTGCCAGGCCATACGATGGATTCGCCCCGCGGCAGACGGTAGATCAACACATTTAAAAAGGACCCGAATAATACGCCAATTGCGACGACAATTAGATATACTATCATCAGAATTCACATTCCTCCCAGGATTTGTTATCTCGAGAAAACCTTTTCCAAACCTTGTACGTTGGTGAAAGCTTAAATCGTTCCCTTCAAGCAGCATAAAATTTCCCAAAACTCCACAGGGTACACTTTCTTTTCTGCAAAAAAACCCGACGTAATTGCATCGGGTTTTTCGCTAGTATGACAGAAGGTAAGAAGCCCCACTTGGTCTCATATGACTCAGTTGATCTCATAGGGTTTAAAAATCATAGTCTGAACCGCCTTCTGCAGGTACGCCTCCAGAGCATTTGCCCGGTTTTACATTCAGAGTATGACCCGATCCTGCAGCGATAGCATAGTTTCCTGAACCTTTTACCGGCTGTGTAGGATTCTCTTTCAAGTAACCACCACTTACAAGTGCAGCAACATCAGTTGGAAGGGTACGGTTGTGGGAATCATAATACACCTCAGTAGCATTCGCTATCAAGTCAACATTACTGTCGTTAGCATCTTGCTTGGCTTTAGCCGTAACCCCAGTAAATTTCGGAATAGCCATAGCAGCTAGGATAGCCAGTATAGCCATGACTACCAATAGTTCGATTAAGGTGAAACCCTTTTGATTATCGTTTCTTCTCATCATTTCACGCATTTTAATTAACACAAATAATCCCTCCATATTTGTTTTCGTTGTGATTGATCCGAGTGTATCCGATCCCCCCTTTGAGGAGTGTTGCAGCGGTCTGATGAATCATTGCGGTTGAATAATTACGTTCGTTCGCGATCCGCTATTATTTTATTTATCGTGTAATATGGTAATTTGGTCCAGTATTTTTTTTATTTTTTTATTGGTCCTAGCAAACCTACTGCAATGTGGTAGATAGATCGAAAACGGGCAGGAGAATAGCAGATACAATGCCTCCTACCAGTAAGGCTACAATGACGATAAGGATAGGCTCAATGGCTGCCATCAAGGCATCCACCATATACATAACTTCCCGCTCATAATATTCCGACATGCGGACCAGCATATCGTCCAGAGAGCCGGTTTCTTCCCCCACGGAAATCATCTGAGTGACCATGGGCTCAAAGACCCCGGTTTCCTCGAGAGGCCCGGCAATGGATTCCCCTTCACTGATGCTGGCCCGCGCTTTGCCGATGGCCCTGGCGATGACCGCATTGCCGGCCACTTCCTGCAATACCTCCAGGGCTTGAAGGATGGGAATTCCCGCTTTGACCAGGGTGCCCATAGTCCGTGCGAAGCGGGCTACATTGATACGGGAAATGGTTTTGCCCAGCAAAGGCAGGTGCAGGTACATATTGTCAAAAAAGTAACGTCCGGACGGCGTCTTTCCCATACGTTTCAGCCCTACAACCATCAGGATGATGCCGCCCGTCAAATACATCCAGAAGGCGCGCAGGAAGGCGCTGACCGCCAGCAAAATACGGGTGGGGGTGGGCAGATCCATTCCCGAAGACTTAAACATGTCTACAAAGGATGGTAAAACAAAAGTGATGAGGCCAATTATCATTATGACAGCGAATACGCTGATGATAGCAGGATAAACGGAGGCCGATTTTATCTTGGAACTAATTTCATGTTCTCTTTCCAGGTAAACGGCCAATTTATCCAGAACCTCATCCAGCATACCGCCCAGTTCCCCGGCTTTGATCATGTTGATGTAAACATTGGAGAAGATGTCGCGGTGTTTATCCACCGCCTTCCACATGGGCATACCTTCAGCGATGTCCTGCCTGATCTGTCCGAGCGCCTTTTTGAGTTTTTTGTCGGCGGTTTGCTTTTCCAAAATGCTGAAACACTTCAAGATGGATAAGCCGGCGGATATCATAGTGGCCAACTGTCGGGTCATGACCACCAGGTCTTTGGTTTTCACTTTTAAAAAGGAAAATTCCAGGTTTATTTCCTTGCTGGAAGGGCTGGCTTCCTTGAGGGAAAGCACTGAATAGTTCTGAGCCAGGAGACTCTGTATGACCGTCTCCCGGTTTTCCGCTTCCAGAAACCCGGCGAGATATTTTCCCTGCCGGGTGCGGACATTGTATGCAAATCTCACCCTTTTCCCCTCCCCTGATTATCACATGAAGATCCTTGTTGAATAAACTCTACGAAACGGAGAGCGCCTCCGGGTTCTTTACCCGCTTTTTAAACTCCTCCATGGAAATCAGTCCGCGCTGATACAGATTCGTCAAAGATTTATCCATGGTCACCATACCCTGATTGGCTCCGGTTTGAAGCGATGAATACAGTTGGTGGGTTTTGTTTTCCCGGATCAGGTTGCGAACCGCATGGGTGGCGATCATGACTTCGGTAGCCAGGGCCATGCCGGAATTGTCTGCCCGGGGGATCAACTGCTGGCTGATAATACCTTCAATGCAATTGGACAACTGAAAGGTTACCTGCCCCTGCTGGTGCGGAGGAAAAACATCCACAATCCGCTCTACGGTCTGTGTAGCGTTGGATGAGTGAAGAGTAGCCAGCACAAGATGGCCGGTTTCAGCCGCCGTCAGAGCGGTGGAAATCGTTTCTAAATCCCGCATTTCGCCGATTAGAATAACATCCGGATCCTGCCGCAAAGCGGCCCGCAGGGCCAGGGGAAAGCTGATGGTATCAGTGCCGACTTCCCGCTGGTTAATTATACAAGTGCCGTGGCGATGCAGGTATTCGATTGGATCTTCCAGAGTAATGATATTAAAACTTTTTCCCTGGTTCATTAGATTAATCATGGCCGCCAGGGTAGTGGATTTTCCGCTGCCAGTAACCCCGGTAACCAGAATCATTCCCCGTTCTTTATTGGCCAGGGATTTAACGATCGCAGGCAATCCCAGACTGTCGATGTCAGGAATGTTGGATGCGATAAGCCGCAAGGCTACCGCCCAGGAACCGCGCTGCATATAAATGTTGGCCCGATAGCGTCCAATTCCGGCGAAGGAGTTGGAAAAGTCCGCCTGACCAGTCTTTTTCAATTCATCCTTAATCCGTTCATGGGGAATGACCTCTTCTCCCAGGTGCCGGGTGTCTTCTCCGGTGAGAACATCGGCTCCCGGGCAGGGAAGTAGTTTCCCGAAAACCCGAAGCATGGGCGGCCGGTAGACGGTCAGATGCACATCCGAAGCCTTCATCTGCGTCGCTATCGTCAGAATCTCAACTGCACTCATGCTCGCCATCTGCTTACCCTCCCAATAATACGGCCTTCATGACCTCTTCCAGCGAGGTCAATCCCTGTTTGGCCTTATTGATTCCATCCTCTTTTATACGAATAAATCCCTCTTTGGCTGCCGCTTCTTCAATAATAGCTTCCGAGTGCTCCCCTTTATTAATCAGCCTGCGAACCGCGCCGCCCACCACCAGGATTTCGTGAATGGCCAGACGGCTCTGGTAGCCCAACTGGCGGCACATATTGCAGCCATTGGGACGGAAGAATTCTTTACCGCTGTGCTCTTTGATCCCCAATCGGACAGCTGTCTCCTCATCGAGGATGTATTTCTCTCGGCAGTTGGGGCACAGGTGCCTGACCAGACGCTGAGCCACGATGGCGGCCAGGGAGGATCCTACTAAAAAATCCTCGATGCCCATATCGTTTAAGCGCGCGATAGCTCCGGCAGCGCTATTGGTATGCAGGGTGGAAAAAACCAGGTGGCCGGTTAAAGCTGCCTGCACAGCCAGCTCAGCAGTCTCCTGGTCGCGAATCTCGCCTACCATAATGATGTCCGGGTCCTGACGCAAAATGGAGCGCAGCCCGGAAGCAAAAGTCAGTCCGGCTCGGGAGTTAGCCTGCACCTGGTTAATTCCGGGAAGGATGTACTCGATAGGGTCTTCCAGGGTGATAATATTCTTATCAATGGAATTTACCTCATTCAATACTGCATAAAGCGAGGTTGTCTTACCGGAACCGGTGGGGCCGGTAACCAGAACCATCCCATAGGGACGGCGGGCTAATGTCAACATGGTTT
This sequence comes from Syntrophomonadaceae bacterium, assembly GCA_035560815.1. Taxonomy (GTDB): domain Bacteria; phylum Bacillota; class Syntrophomonadia; order Syntrophomonadales; family Syntrophomonadaceae; genus UBA5314. Next base: position 159,002 of record DATMYR010000012.1, read on the forward strand.
CTTTATTGCGGGCGCTTAGGCCCAATTGTTCAACCCGGGTCAAGGCATTGGCCCGGTCTAAAATACGTAAAACGACTTTTTCTCCATAGGATGTGGGCAGGGTGGAAACGCGGAAATCCACGTCCCGCATATCGACTTCCATACGGAAGCGCCCATCCTGAGGTACCCGCTTTTCAGCGATATCCATTCCAGCCATAATCTTGAGCCGCGATACAACTGCCGCCTGGGACAATTGGGGAATCGTCAAGACCGCATAGAGTTCTCCGTCAATGCGGAATCGTACCCGCATTTCCTCTTCCTGGGGTTCGATATGAACATCACTGGCCCGGCCCTGGACGGCTTGAACCAGGATTGAGTTGACCATTCTAATAATGGGTGCATCGTCAGCCACCTTGACCGGCTGCAGTTCCCTTTTGACGGTTACTTTGTTTTCCTGGTTCAGTTCTCCCAGGATTTTTTCCATAGAGGGATCCATACGAAAAGCCAGGTACTGGCGGATCGCGATGTCCAAATCATTCTCTCCAGCCAGGACCGGAATGACATTCAGTCCGGTAGCCATCTGAATATCTTCGATCGCCTGGTGGTTTAAGGGATCCGACATAGCCAGGGTGAGCGTATTTTTTCGCCGCGCTACGGGCAGCACTTTGTGAATACGAACCAGATGCACAGGAACAATTTTGACCAGTTCCGGATCGACTTCCACCTGGCTCATTTGTACATGGGGAATACCCAGCATGAATTCCAGGGTTTCGATCAACTGCTGCTCGGTCAATATCCCCCGTTGAACCAGAATTCTCCCCAACTTTTCTTTGGTTCGCTTTTGTTCGTCTAAAGCTGCCACAAGCTGCTCCTGGGATATGACTCCCATTTGCACCATGATCTCTCCGGTTAATCTCTTCTGAACTGCCACCAGTAAGACTCCTTTGTAACCATAATCAAAGCCCCCCACTTGGCATGCAGAGGTTGATTTTACACTTTTCGATAAATTTTGCGTCTGCCGGATTATCTTTAGCAGGCTTTCAATCTGGCAATACGCTCCCGGGCTTCCTCAGAATGACGTTTTTCCTCTTCCGTCTCCAATATCAAAGCCGGAACTGAGGTGGGCCGTCCGTTTCGGTCCAGGGCTACCATAAAGAAATAACCTTCCGATACTTTCTTAATCACACCATTTTCCAGGTGTTCAGCACTGACACTGACCCGCACCTCCATAGAGGTCTTCCCCGCATAAGTCATGCAGGCCTTACAAATTACAAGGTCCCCGACAAATATAGGTTCTATAAAGGCCAGGTGGGTGACACTGGCTGTAACAACGTTATTATGGCAATGGCGGGCTGCCACCACCCCGGCGGCTGAATCCATCAACTTCATGACTTCGCCGCCGTGCATTCTGCCGGCCGCATTGGCATGATAAGGCAATACCATTTGGGGCATGGACAATGCGGTGTCCGAAGGCGTCTTTCCATCAGTGTTTGTCATCTGGCATGTGTCCCCCTTTGGCAGAATTGGTGTACTTCCTTCTAGTATTATCGGCATTCCCAGGTTTTTGCTTCACCGATTTTAATCTCGAATCGGGTCAATTAAAGGCGAAAACCCCGAACTAACCATCTCCAGCACCTGTACACGGTGGACATTATTCCCACGTTCTGTTATTTTGGTTCTAGTAACGAAGAAAAGAATTGTAATCGGCCTCGTGAACAGCAGTCGCTTATCTGGTAAGGACCGGTCTGAAAAGCATGGAAAGAAGGACATCGATTGGCTTTTTCCGTTTTACGTTATTATTATTTTCTGGAGGATGATCAAGAAATAATTGAACAACTGACCGCCTTTTGGAAGAAAGAAGGCATTCCTGCGGATTCCGGCGGCCGCTGGCCCTTCTTCAAGGAGGCAGCCGACCAGCGATTTTCACGCCTGCAATATGGAAACATCGTCATCATGATTCTGGGCTTGAAAGAAACGCAGGGGTCCTGGGATGCCTACATAAGCTCTATGGAAGAATGGGAGGAGCAGGCCAGGGTGGCCGATAATGACTTGTTGGCCAAAGTCACGGTTCTCTGCGGATCGGACAGCGGATGGGAAGAACTATTGGTTCCAGCGCGGGGAATTTGCCCCTATCGCGACATCGTCTCCTTTTCCATTCAAAAGGGCCAGTTAGCTCGTCTGGACTGGAAGTGGCCCCGGGGGAGAGCTTATTACCTGTTTCAGCAGGACGAAGTTTCTCCCTCTCTAGAAAGGTTTTTCTCCTCCAGCTTACCATTGCTGGAGGCCGGCCTGATCAGGCTCAACATGGTCAGCAATCTTTATCGGGACCGCAATACCACGATTCTCAAGGAGATCAACGGCTGTGACAGTCGGCTCTCCAATATCCTCCATACCCAATTGGTATCAGAACAAGCGGCTGGAAAGCGGGTGGGAGAATTGGAGGAACAAGTTCAAGAATTGTCTTCCTCCTACGGAATTCTAGCCGGAGATTATAGCATGATCCAGGAGGGGGTCAGCCGGTTAAACGGTCTGATGGATGCGGTCATGATTCAGATTAAAGGGGAGCGGTTTTTCAAGCTGGCCAACGATGTGCAGGATGCAATTTTTTCACCCTATAACCGACGGTTAACCGAGTTGAAAAACACCATCGATGATCTGCGCGCATCGCGGGAGAATCACCAGGCAGCGATTGATGTGGTACGCAGTCGCATTGATATCATGCTGAGCCGGGAAAATATCGAAACTCAGGAGCGAATCAAGCACCTCATGGAGATCAACACTTCTATTCAGCAGCAGAGTTTGACCTTTCAAATCGCAGCTGGGATTATCGAGTTCATCGTCCTGGCCTATTATTCACATTCCCTGTGGAAAAACCTGGCTCACGGGGCCTATGACCTGGTGCCCCCAGGGGTGCAATTGATTATGGTGGTCCTGTTTTCCTGGACGACAGTATACTGCACCCACTTGATAGCTGAATACCGGCAGGGAGACACACATATACGAAGCAAAATGCTTCTATACTGCGGCTTATTGTGCCTGCTGCTGGGCATCGTAATATTCGGCACCTACTGGCTGCAAATGAAAGCTGCTCATTAAAACAGATTCTATTCTCACCTTAACAGCATCTGATAAAGAGTGCCACGTTTCAAGATGGTGCTCTTTTTTTGCCTACAGGTACTTCCAAGATTGCAATAACAGGCATATTTTACTATTTATCGTTATTTTTATTGATCATAATACACCAATTTGTTAGTCTAAATATATAATTTACTAACGCTTGTTCTTATAGAGTACATATTATAGTAGTTTAAAACAGCAGCACGCTGGAGGATAGGATGAAGAAAAACACCAAGCAACGAATATTTGATACTGCAGTGGATTTGTTCTCCCGGCAAGGCTATGCCGGCACCAGTATAAGGGAAATCGCTTATGCGGCGGGAATTAAGGAAAGCTCTGTTTACAATCATTACAAAAATAAGGAAGACATCCTTCAGAGCATCTTTGATTACTTTCGTGAGGAAATAACTTCTCGGAGACCTCCTGAAAAAGAAATGTTGAAGATCATTGATGCCATTTCTCCGGCGGAAGTCATCAAGCTCATTTTTTTAAAATACGGGCAAACAGAAAATGCAACTATCGATAAAATTGCCAAAATTATTTTTTCCCAACAGTTTATCAACCAGCAGGCCAGTGACTTCGTATTGAACGCTGAGATCAGGGAGCCAATCACGTATTACGAAAACATCTTGGCTATAATGGCTCGTGCAAATAGGATCAAAGAATGTGACTTTCGTGCTATCGCTGCGGAACTTCACTACGGTTTCCTGGGAATAATCATGGAATACTCCCATGTCAAAAAGGAGGGGGAATATGATAAAGAAACCGTAAAGAAATTAATCCGTCATGTGGATTTTGTATTTGAGCATGTGCAAATAGTTAATCAAACATAACCTTCTCGGTTGATTGGAATCAGGATGAGCAGAAGGTAACGGTATCACTAAATGGGAAGACTATCGAGCTGTGGATCGGGCAAAGTACCGCCCGGGTGAACGGTAAGTCCGTATCCATCGACCCCGCAACCCAAACGCAGCACCACTAATACTACCCCCGGGGACGCACTATGCTTCCTTTGCGATTCATTGCGAAAAACCTGGGCTGCCAGGTGGACTGGAATGAAAATACCCAGGAAGTAAAAGTAAGCTATCCCAAACCATGAGAAAGGAGCGTATCCGCGGTAAAGAAATGAGATGGTTGTAGTGGGTACTTAATATTTTCAATAAACAAATGTTTCTAAAGGAGGAATACTGCGTGAAGAAAAGGGCTTTCTCATTAACTGCTTTGCTGATAATTCTGGTCTTGGTGCTTGGCATCGAACTGAGTCCCGCAGCTGTTGGTACTGGGTCCGGTTCTACTCTTTCAGGCTCGCTTATTGTCACCCCCGGTAATTTGAGTTTGGTTCTGGCCGCACCGTCTGACCTTACGGTTTCCGTTTCAGGCTCGGAAATGAGTCTGAACTGGAAAGACAATTCATCCAATGAAAGTGGATTTGAAATTGAACGGACTGTTGAAGGAGGCTCCTACAGTAAGCTTGCCAGCGTGGGTGCTGGGATTACCACATATAAAGACAGCGGTTTAGCATCTGGAACTAGATATTATTACCGGGTCAGGGCATACAATAACACCAGTTTTTCCGCTTACACCAATGAAGCTTCAGCCGCTACTGCTTCCCTTATAATAAACCCCGGAAATACAACCGGGAAGTTTATCCCGCCTGGCGTTCCAGTCGCTCCCCAAAAGCTTAATGCCACCGCAATATCCGATACAGAAATAAATCTTGCCTGGGTGGACGCATCCGATAATGAAACTGGTTTTAAACTATATAGAAAGAGTGGAAGCAAACCATATGTGGAATTGGCGTCGATAAAGGCCGGTGCAACAGCCTATAAAGATTCGGGTCTATTGGAAGATACGTCATATACCTACCAGATCTGCGCTTTTAACGTTAAGGGCAATTCTTCTCCTTCCAACGAAGCCAGCGCCCAGACAGCGAAAAATGCTGTTCCTAATACTATTCCAAAGACCATTAAGTACTATATCGGTCAAACCACTTACTACGTTAATGGCCAACCCCATGACATGGATGTGGCTCCAGAGATTATTAACGATTGCACTTACATTCCTTTACGCTACGTGGCAGAACCGCTGGGCGCAACAATAACCTGGGATTTTGCCATAGCAACCGCCACCTGTACTCTACCGCCCAATACTGTTGCCGTCCAAATAGATAATTGCATCGCCAAAGTCAACGGGGTAGATACTCAAATCAGTATCTACCCCAACGTAACCCCCCTACTGGTTCCTCCCGGAAGAGTACTTGTTCCTGCTGCTTTTGTCGCCCACAGCCTGGGTTGCCAGACGATCTGGGATGGCAGTCTGCAGGAAGTCACCGTTATATACCCGAAACCGTGATATAAATCCAAAACCTTAATATTAAGGGGCTGCCTCAAACGTTGATTTGAGCAGCCCCCTAATTTGGCGTGGAAGGGGACGGTCCTTCTCCACGTTCCCCTGAAAATGTGGAGAAGGACCGTCCCCTTCCACGCCTTTAACCCATTAATTTTATAGCTTTGAGCCGATCCGATAATTTTTTGTGGTGGTTTGCCTCTTCCCGGGCCAGCTGTTCAAAAAGCAGGCGGCTTTCCGGGTCTTCAGCTTGTTTAGCCAGATCCTCATATCTCTCTTTGGCTTTCACTTCCGCTTCGATAGCCATCTCTAATGCTTCTTTTATCTTCATGTTCATTCCTCCCGTCCAATGTTATCTGGTTTATTCATAAACAAAGCAATGAAAAATGTCAAGCATAGGTATGTCCTTGGGCTTTTTTGATTGCCTGGAAAACCAGATCCCGGGAAGGATCTTCCACAATCCGGGCCTGGCCGATTCCTTGAGGAATCACGAAATGCATGCGGTTGTGGCTGACCTTCTTATCGTTCTGCATGCCGGCATAAATCTCTTCAGGTGAAAAGGAAGGGAATGGCAGCCCTATCCCCAGGGCGGTGAACAGTTTGCTGATACGCTGCAGGTCCGGCCCGGTCAGCAGCCCCATTTCCAGTGACATATAGGCAGCCGCCATGGTGCCCATCACCACCGCTTCTCCATGACGGAAAAGATGATAATCGCCCAATTGTTCAAGGGCATGTCCGAAAGTGTGGCCTAAATTAAGAACAGCACGCAAGCCCTCTTCCTTCTCATCCAGGGCTACGATCTCACTCTTGATCCGGCAGGATTCGTAGATCATTTTTTCAATCCCAGCCGGGTTCCGTTCAATGATCTTTTGAGCCTGGCTTTCCAACCAGGTGAAGAAGTTCTGGTCGTAGATGATACCGTACTTGACCACTTCCCCCAGACCGCTCCTGAAGTCTCGATCATCCAGGGTGTTCAGCGTCGCCGGGTCAATAACTACCAGGCGGGGTTGGTGGAAAGCTCCGATCAAATTCTTTCCCCGGGGATGGTTGACTGCCACTTTGCCGCCCACGCTGCTATCCACCTGGGCCAGCAATGTAGTGGGTATTTGTATAAAATCGATCCCGCGCTGAAAAATCGCCGCTGCAAAACCGGCCAGGTCACCGACCACACCGCCACCCAAAGCGGCTACCGCTCCGCTCCGTTCCAGCCTGCCTTCAACTGCCGCGTCCAGGACCTTAAGCATTTCTTCCATATTTTTGTACTGCTCCCCATCCGGCATCAGGCTCACCTCAACGCGAAACCCCTGTGAGGTTAGCGTCTCTATTGCAAGTTGTCCATAGAGGGCAAAAACTCGTGGGTTGCTTACCAGGAGTATGGTCTGTGCCCGGGTTACTTCGCGTATAACAGTGCCGGCCTCCATCAGACTGCCGGCCTTGATTACGATGTTGTAGCTCCTCTCTCCAAGTTCCACCGAGAGCTCTGGCAAAGGATTCACCCTTTCTTCGTTCTCTATCTATTCCCCCACTGGGCGGCAAAGCTGACAATACTGGTTACAACCTCATCCAGCTCATTCCCACTGGTATTAATGCTCAAATCGGAGTCGCCGTACAGGGCCTCTCTCTCCTTCATCATCTTTACGAGTTCTTCCAGCTTAAGGTTCTTCTTCAATAAAGGTCGGGTTCCTTTTTTTCGATTGACCCGTTTCATAACATCTTCCGCATCGGCGGTCAGGCATATCACCATACCGTTCTTACGTAGACTCTGGACATTTTCGGATTCCAGCACTACGCCTCCCCCGGTGGCAATGACGAGGTTCTCTCGCTGTGCCAATTTTTCGGCCAGCAGCCGTTCCTCGGAACGAAAGCGTTTTTCACCGTAGACCTTGAATATTCTATCTACCGGCATTCCCAAGAGGTGCTCTATTTCCCGGTCCATATCAATGAATTCCATATTAAGTCTTTGTGCCAGGCGGCTTCCCACCGAGCTTTTGCCTGTGCCCATAAACCCTACTAGAACTATATTTTTTCCCATTTCCATTCCCTTTTCAAGTAATCCCGATAAGCAGCGTAGTTGCGGCCTGTCTCATCCAGGTTATCCCCGCCAAACTTCTCCATAAAGGCCTGGGCAAGAACAAAAGCCATCATCGCTTCTCCCACCACCGCTGCGGCAGGAACAGCACAAATATCAGACCTTTCCACCGTTGCTTTTTCTTCTACCCATCGTTCCGTGTCCAAACTGGCCAGGGGTTTGGTTAAAGTGGGAATGGGTTTCATATAAGCCCGTGCCCAGATGGTCTGACCATTGCTCATACCCCCTTCAATCCCCCCGGCATTGTTGGAACGGCGGTATATTCCACGCTCTTGGTTAAAGAAAAGCTCGTCGTGGACCACCGAACCCGGAGTCATAGCATTGGCTACTCCATCTCCGATTTCCACAGCCTTAATGGCCGGTATGCTCATCAAAGCCGCCGCCACCCGGCTGTCCAGCCGCTGCTCCCAACTCACATAGCTCCCCAAACCCGGAGGTGGGTCAAGAACTGCGATCTCGAAGCTGCCCCCAAGAGACTCTCCTGCTCCCCGAGCCCGATCAATGGCCTCGATCATGGAAGCTTCGCTCTCTTTATCAGCACAATGCAAGGGGGAGGTTTCCATCAGACTGCTTAATTCATCGATGTTGGTTCTATCGATCTTAACCGACCTTGCGAAAACATCCCCGATCGACAAGACCTGGCTAAATACCCGCAGCTGGAAAACCCCCAGTAATGCTTTAAAAAAGGCACCCGCAGCTACCCGGGCGGCTGTCTCCCTGGCGCTGGCTCTCTCCAAAATATTGCGCATGTCGCTTTGATTATACTTCATCGCTCCGGTCAGGTCCGCGTGGCCGGGGCGAGGACGTTTTACCACCTTTTCGTTGATTCTGGCGCAGTCTCCACTGTTCATGATTTCCTGCCAATTCTCGTAGTCCTGGTTGCGGATCAGAAAGGCAATAGGGCTTCCCAGCGTTTGACCATTACGAACTCCGGCCAAAATCTCAGCCTGGTCCGACTCAATTTTCATCCGGCCTCCCCTGCCATATCCTTGCTGTCTGCGCACAAGATCGTGGTTTACAAGATTCAGATCAATCGTCAACCCGGCAGGCATTCCCTCGATAATCCCTAACAAACCCTGCCCATGCGATTCTCCGGATGTAGAAAATTTAATCATTCGAACGCCTCTCCTGTCCTCGATAGAGTGTATGTGTTTATGTGGTGATTCTTTCCATTCTTGTAGACTTGTTTGAACTGGCTGGAACTTCCTTTGCAAGCGCTGCTCCTCCAGCAGTTCAACTTTGGGGCGCTTGTTCAGATACACGCACCCTTCCGACTACCGGGTTAACCACAACATATAGCCGTTCTCCACCTTGATTGTGAAGGGTTACCGTGCCCGCCCGAGGTCCGACTGCACCAGTTGGGTAAAAGGTGCAACCTGGAGGTCCTCCGGGATATGCCGATCCGAACGTGGTTGTACCCAGGTAGCCCACTCCAGAACGGAGTGGGTAGCTTTTTCCGCCTTGCAGGCGATAGATGCCTCCATAAGGATAAAAGAGCACGGTTTGAGGCTGGCCGGTGCTTATTGCCTCCTGCCGGGCCAATCTCAACAATCCCGCCATTTCTTGGGCATCGGCCTCCAGGCGCACTCGATCCGCAACCGGAGTGAGACGCGGAACCGCCAACGACCCCAGAAGGGCCAGAATAATTAACACAACCATTAATTCCAACAGGGTGAAGCCTCGGTCACAGTACCTCACCGGACATCACTTCCTCCATAAATTCCAGCGGCGGGTCGATGCCTAACAGGATTTGCATGGTGAGGGCTGCTTGATGAATAAACATGGCCAACCCGTTCAACACCTGAAAACCGTGCTGCTGGCCCATGGCCAGAAAGCGGGTGCAAGTCGGGTTGTAGACAAGATCACATAGCACAGTATCCCGGGGCACAAAATCGAGTGCATCCACTGGACTCTCGTCTACATGGGGATGCATACCGACCGGGGAACAATTCACAATCAGGTCGGCGTTGACGGCTGCTTCCTTGAAGTGTTCTCTTTGCATCAAATTCCCGGTACTTGAGCAGGTTGTGCGTTCTTCAATGAGTTGGGCCAGATTATGAGCCCTTTCCCGGTTGGTGTCCAAAAGGGTGATCTCTGATACTCCAGCCCGGGCCAGAGCAAATCCCAATGACCGGGCCGCCCCCCCGGCTCCAATAAAAAGTACGCGACCCCGGATAGGAACCCGGGCAGCTCGTAATGCGGCCAGGAAGCCTTGACCATCGGTATTGTGTCCTATCAATCGTCCGTGATCGTGTTGAATGACATTGACCGCCCCACAGTCAGCGGCATCGCCGGAAAGCTCATCCAGGTAAGGGACCACTGCTTCCTTAAATGGGATGGTAACATTGACCCCTTTAAAATTCGAGCAGCGTAAGGCAGTAACCGCCTCTTGCAGATACTGATGAGAATATTGTAAAGGCACATAGACAGCATTGAGGCCCAGATGATCTAAAACAGCATTATGCAGCAAGGGGGAATAGCTGTGGGTTATCGGATTGCCAATCAGTCCTAGCAGAACTGTGGTACCATCGATACGCATAAGGCATTCTCCCTGATTCTGGAATAATATCAGCGAATAATCACTGTATATCAAATTATGGCACTTTAGCAGGCTATTTTCAACTTTCCAATTGCGGCCATTACGCCACTGCATCACCAATTGGCACTTCCTGAGCAGTGAAGGCGCTCCCCTTCCGGGGTGTGGTTGGCAACAAGTGTTTACAAAGTCCGTTTTCTTTTCTTTTCCCATCTATGAAGAACAAAAAATTCCATACATCGCGACAGCTTGGTGCCAGGGAATTCCCTTCTTGATATCGGTTTTACCAGTATAGTATAGAGCCCCGAGCGCTTGCCACCCCAGACATCAGTAAAAATCTGATCACCCACCACAGCCGCCTCCCAGGGATTTATCTGGAGCAGTTCCACTGCCCGCTTGAATCCCATCCGGCGCGGTTTCTGCGCCCGGTATACGTAGGGCAGGGCCAGCAGCCTGGCCACGGTGAGAACCCGCTCTTCCTTGTTGTTGGATAACAGGCAAGCCTTGAAACCATCGTTCAGCAACTGTTCAAACCAAAGCACAACCTCCTGACGGAGTTCATGGCTGTTCCATTCGGTAATGGTATTATCCAGATCAAATATAAATGCCTTGATATTCTTCTGCAGCATAAGATCCAGGGGAATATCCAACAGGGAATCTACAAAGAGATCAGGTTCAAAGTTAATCATGGACTCTTCCTCTCAATTTTGTATAATTGCAGGTTATGGAAGCTTATATTGCGATAAAAACTTCTCTCCCAGGATGGTGGCCGCCAACTCCGGGGAAACCGGGTTGATATAGAAGTTACAGCTGGTTTCCAGTCCGTTTTGCACCATGAGCCGCGGGTTGATTTCCATAAACCAGTGGTACCCCCGGCTTTCCGGTCCGTTGATAGGAGCTGAATTAATGATGATGTTATAGGAAGGGTCGTTAAGATTAGTCAGCAAAACAGACATAAAATCCTTCATAATAGCAGCCAACTCATCGATTTGCTGATCGTTCATATCACCGAAGTGCTCCTGATGGCCCCTGGGAACAATCCAGGTCTCCCAGGAGAAGCGAGCCGCATAAGGACAAAGAAGAATGAAGGAAGGGCTCTCGTAAATAATACGATGCTGTTCTGACAACTCCTGTTCAAGGATGCTGCATATCAGGCATTTTCCTGTCTCTTGATAATATTCTCCTATGCCTCGGAATTGGTCCGGCACCATGGGGAGAGCCAGCACCTGGCTGTGGCTGTGCGTTTGGGAGGCTCCTGCAAAGATGCCACGGTTCTTATATATCTGAATAAATTTTATCCTCGGATCAGTAGCCAAATCCCGGTACCGTTCCCGTAACATCCGATAAACCAATGTGATTTGTTCAACGGAAAGCTGGTGAAAATCCAGAAAATGTTCAGGGGTCTCAATCACAACCTCATGCTGTCCCAATCCGTTGTTGCTGGTGTTAATCCCCTGGTGGTTCAGGTGAAACTCTCCTTGCAGTTTAAAGGGGGAGAACTTATTAGGAATAGTCCGCACTCTCCAACCAGACCTGTTCGGTTCAGTGCCCGGTCTTCGATAGGCTGATATCTCAGGGGTCGTAAAAGCCTCATTCCCCGGGCAAAAAGGGCATAGTGCCTGGCTGCCTTCAACCAAAACCCCATTCTTGTTAATAGGGAAATCCGTGGTTTTTAGTGCCTGGTCAGTGGCGATGATTACCCAGGAGTTTCTTACCGGGTCTTTACGTAATTCCGGCACCTCAAATACCTCCTTATCAGAGGATATGGATAGAAACTTATATAAACATGATACTATATTGTCCGGTGCTTATCCTTTTTTTACTAGTACACTGTTAATTCTAAACTGTATGTTATTCATCGCGGAAAATTTTTGTAGGACAAGGCGGAGAATTGAGTAATACTCCCTGTATTGCGATTGACGACAACGCAGTCATACAGGAATTTACCCGACGATAACATATAGGCTTAGAGTTGACAGTGTGCTCAGTCTAGTAATCCTGTCTATTATATTCTCTTGACAGGCTAACCATACTAAGAGAGGATAAATTAAATTTGGTTCCAGCTTGAAAGGAGGTTCCCTGCATGACTGCAAAAAAGACGTTTATCTGGATATTGCTTATCCTCATTATCATATCCTTGCCGGCCTGCCGGACTACTACTCCAAAAGCCATCCCCCCCGCAAATGAACAGAAGAATACGCCCCCTGCTCCTGTAGCCACCGTCTCAGCAGGCGATTATTTTCCCTCCACTCCCGGGAGCTCCTGGATTTATAAAGGCGAAGGCAACGAATTCGCTTCCTTTACCAGGACCGCACAGTACACTCTCAACGGCCAGAGTCAGTTTAAGGAAGCCAATGGGGGTACCGAATCAACTTCAATTTATAAGCTGAGCGGCGATTCTGTAACCCGGGTGTATTTCAAAGGCGAAAGCTATCAAGCGGAAAACCTTTTACAAAAAGGATATACCAGCAATGACAATACGGTCCTGCTCAAAACACCTCTTGATAAGGGGTCCAGTTGGGAGACCGGTAATGATGTGCGCACGATTATCGATACCGCCGCGCGGGTGGAAGCCCCGGCCGGAATTTTCGACAACTGTATAAAGATGGAAATTCGCTCAAAGAATAGCACTTCAGTCGTATATGAATATTACCGGAAAGGCACCGGCCTGGTCAAAAGGGAGTTTCATGATGGCGCAAGCACCATCTCCTCCACCCTGGAGAAATACCAGGCCGGTCAATAGATCTCCTTGAGAAGGTTTCCCTGTCACCAGGGGAACCTTTTCTGTTTTTAGGCAGGATTATGGCTAAAGAACAGAGAAGAATGGATAGAGCTGGTCAGAAATGGGAACTTTCGTATGTAAATCGGGCAGCAGCGCCCAGGGGAGGAGAAAGGATTGTCGACATTATCAAGCAGGACGGTTACTCTGTTATTCATCCTATTTTTCAGTCTTTTCACCCTGGTTTCCCCGGTTGGCCCGGGAGAAGCAGCGGATGAATTCACTGATATTCATGGACATTGGGCGGAACCATCAATTAAACAACTGGTCTCCATGAATGCCATTTCCGGTTATCTGGACCAGACCTTCCGCCCCAGCAACACGATAAGCCGGGCTGAATTTGCTGCCATACTAATGAATGCCTTCAAGTTTCAACCGAAGAACAGTGTAGTCGTCTTTCTGGACACTTATAAACACTGGGCCAAGGAATATATCTCCAATGCCACCTCCTATTCCATCGTCGGCGGGTATGACGCTTTGCATTTCGGTCCCGAAGATCCAGTTACCCGAGAGCAAATGGCAGTGATGATTGCCAATGCCTGTAAGATAGAGGGCGACTTTCAAGGCGTTGGTTTTAAGGATGCAGCGCAGATCTCGGACTGGGCTCAACCTGGAGTGGCTGCCGTTATACAAAAGAACCTCATGAGCGGCTACCCTGAGGATAACACCTTTCGCCCCCAGGCCCTGGCCAGCCGGGCTGAAGCTGCGGCAGTGATCAGCAAAGCAATAAAAGAAAAGCGCTAGTACTCTGTCGTGAAAGATGACAAACCCAGGGTCGGATTAAATCGCGCCCTGGGTTTGTTTGTGTGGATTTTTATTTCACAGATTGGTTCAATTACCCCAGTGCCCGTTGCAAGGCCTGGTCAAGATCAAAAATAAGATCTTCGGGATCTTCCACCCCGATGGATAAGCGAATCTGGTCAGGGGTGACACCCGATGCCAGCAGGTCTTCCCCGCTTAATTGAGAATGAGTGGTGGTAGCGGGATGGATGACCAGGGATTTTGCGTCGGCTACATTGGCCAAATTGGAGAAAAGCTCCAGGCTGTTAATAAACCGCTTGGCTGCATCAATATCGCCTTTGATGCCGAAAGTAAAGATGGAACCGGCCCCTTTGGGCAGGTATTTCTGCGCTAGATCGTAGTATTTGTTCCCCGGTAAGCCAGGGTAATTCACCCAGGACACCAGCGGGTGAACCTGGAGCCACTCGGCAATCTTCTCGGTATTGCTAACATGCTTTTGCACGCGTAAAGAGAGGCTCTCCAGACCCTGCAGGAAGAGGAAGGAGTTAAACGGGCTCAAGGCAGCTCCGGTGTCCCGCAGCAGCTGCACCCGAGTTTTGGCAATATATGCTGCAGCCCCTACATCGCTGGCGTACCTCACACCGTGATAACTGGGATCCGGCTCAGTAAGCCCCGGGAAACGCCCACTACCTATCCAGTCAAATTTGCCCGAATCCACGAGCACCCCACCAATGGATGTTCCGTGTCCCCCGATGAACTTGGTAGCCGAATGCACAACGATATCCGCACCATATTCAATGGGCCGCAGGAGATAGGGTGTGGCAAAGGTATTGTCGACGATTAAGGGGAGTCCATTCTCATGGGCAATCCTGGCCACCGCCTCAATATCAATAATATTAATCCCCGGATTTCCTATGCTTTCAATGTAAAGGGCTTTGGTCTTGTCGGTAATGGCTCTCCTGAAATTTTCCGGGTCATCGGGATCTACAAAAGTGGTCTTAATGCCGAAGCGGGGCAGGGTGTAAAGAAACAAATTATAGGTTCCACCGTAGAGAGTGCTGGCCGATACAATCTCATCCCCGCTGCCAGCTATATTGAGAACCGAATAAGTAACAGCAGCCGATCCAGAAGCTAAACCAAGGGCTCCTACTCCACCTTCCAAAGCTGCGATGCGCTGTTCGAAGACATCAGTGGTAGGATTCATGATCCGGGTGTAGATGTTACCCGGTTCCTGTAAGGCGAAAAGCCGGGCGGCATGGTCGGCATCATTAAAAACATACGATGTGGTCTGGTAAATAGGCACTGCCCGAGCTCCGGTGGCCGGATCGGGCTTTTGCCCGGCATGAACCTGTAGCGTGTCAAATTTGTACTGCCTATCGCTCACTGAATGATTCCTCCTTTTGTTTTATCAATGAATTCCTTATTGTTTAGTAAACCAATTGGATTACTCTTATAATACATTCCTGCCCAGGAAAGATCAAGAATTATTTTAACCTTTTTTAAAGCCCCTAACTCAACCCTTATTTCCTAGGATTTTACTAGTGTTTTCAGGTAAATTTTTTTCGTTATGTAAGTCAGGCAGCGTTTTTACCACAAAGATGAACTAGCCATCTTCGTCGCTTGATGATCAGGCTTGGGAAAGAGACCAGATGAGCCGGGATTGCTCCACAAGACCGGGCAAAACCTTCATCAACCCTTCAATATCCTCCCGGGAATTGTCTTTACCCAGGCTTAGCCGCAAGGCGCCCAAAGCAACTTCGTTCTTTAATCCCAGCGCTCTCAATACATGAGAAGCCGAAAATGAATTGGTGCTGCAGGCTGCAGCGCTGGATGCGGCAAAGCCTTCAGCATCCAGGAAGGTCACCAGCGAATCCCCTTCCACACCGGGAAACACAAAGCTGGCATGTCCAGGAAGGCGATTCCGGGGATGACCGGTCAGGTAAGCCTGGGGAATTTCATTTACAACCCGGCCAATGAGTTCCGATCCCAAATCGTTCAGATGGATAACATGTTCCTGGAGCGACCCGGTAATTAGTTCGGCCGCTTTTCCCAATCCTACGATCCCAGGAATATTTTCTGTACCCGACCGCCACTTTTTTTCTTGTCCGCCGCCATGGGTCAAGGGAGTTATTTTTACTCCCGAGCGCATATAAAGAGCTCCTGCTCCTTTGGGGCCATAGAACTTGTGGGCGGAGAGAGATAGAAGATCCACCGGTAAATCGGAGAGATTAATAGGAATTCGCCCCACTGATTGCACGGCATCGCTGTGGAAAACGATTTGATGCTCGTGGGCCAATTCTCCGATTTCTCTGACGGGCTGTAAGGTGCCGATTTCATTATTGGCGTGCATGATGCTGATCAGGGTCGTGTCTTCGCGGATGGCTTTCTTCAAGCTGTCCAGGCTGATTTGTCCATAATAGTCCACGGGGAGAATAGTCACTTCAAATCCGGAGCGAGCCAGGAATTGAAAAGCATTCAACACCGCATGGTGTTCGACGGATGAGGTAATCAGGTGCCGACCCCGTCCCTGCCGCGCAAAGGCGCTCCCAATGATAGCAAGATTGTCAGCTTCAGTCCCACCACTGGTAAATACAATCTCCGAGGTCTGGGCGCCGATTAAACCCGCCACCTGTTGGCGAGCCTTTTCCAGCAGCCGGCTGGCTTCACGGCCAATACTATGCAGGCTGGAGGGATTACCCCAGGACTGGTTGAGGGCTTCCACCATGGCCGCTGTAACATCAGGTGCCACCGGTGTTGTTGCGCTGTGGTCCATATATACCCTATTCACTTCATCGCTCCTAGATTCGTTCTTGCTCTCGTTCTTTATCTACAAATATGCCGGTCTGCATTGCAGACGCCAAGTAGATGCATGAAATCAATCGTTTGTTTTATGTTTTTCCATGTAATCCTTGATCGCCTGGTGCAGCGCATCCGCAGCCAGGTTTGAACAGTGCATTTTAATCGGGGGCAGTCCGTCCAGGGCCTCGGCTACCGTCCGGTTGGTGATCCGTTCAGCCTCTTCCAGGGTCTTTCCCTTGACGATTTCGGTAACCATGCTGCTCGTAGCTATAGCCGCAGCACAGCCAAAGGTTTTGAATTTAATATCCTGAATGATATTATCTTCCACCTGGATTTCGATATGCATAATATCCCCGCATACCGGGTTGCCTACTTCTCCCACCCCGTCGGCTGCATCCAATGCCCCGACATTACGTGGGTTCATGAAATGATCCATTACTTTTTGCGTATACATTAGTTGCTTCCCCCTTTGCTATATAAAGGTGACATTCTACGCAGATTACTGATGATGCCTGGCACCACCTGGAGAACAAAGTCTACATCTTCATCACTATTACCCTTGCCCAGAGTCAAACGCAAGGATCCGTGGGCTATCTCGTGGGGAAGCCCTATGGCCAGAAGAACATGGGATGGATCGAGAGATCCCGATGTGCAAGCCGAGCCGCTGGATGCTGAGATGCCATAACTGTCCAGCATGAGAATAATGGACTCCCCTTCGACAAACCGGAAGCACACACTGACACTTCCCGGCACCCGAAGCTCCGGGTGACCGGTAATCAGCGTATCAGGTACCGCCTGCACCAGCCCCTCAACAAGCCGCCGGCCCAGACTGGTCAATCTGTCGCCCTGTTCCTTCATATGTTTTTGAGCCAGCTCGGCGGCTTTTCCGAAACCCACCATCCCGGGGACATTCTCGGTTCCAGCCCGCATTTTGTTTTCCTGCCCGCCTCCGTGGAGCAGATTGCTCAGGCGCGTGCCCTTCTTTACATACAGGCATCCGATTCCTTTAGGACCGTATAACTTGTGGCTGGAGGCTGAAAGCATATCTACGTTAAGTTGTTTTACATCTACCGGAATTTTGCCTATGGTCTGCACCGCATCGGTATGGAAAGCAACCTGAGATTCGTGGCATATAGCCGCCAATTCTTCAATGGATTGAATGGTGCCGATTTCGTTATTGGCATGCATGATAGATACCAGGCTGGTATCGGGTCTGATCACCTTTTTCAGTGTCTCCGCTTCCACCTGGCCATAAGAGTTGACCGGAAGCACCGTCGTCTCAAAGCCATATTTCTCGAGAAACTGGAATGTGTGTATAACCGCATGATGCTCGATGGCTGAGGTTATCAGGTGCCTGCCTCGCTGAGGATTGCTTAACATATACGAAATAATAGCCTGGTTGTCAGCCTCGGTTCCACCGCTGGTGAAAA
>DATMYR010000013.1:0-45221 GCA_035560815.1 Syntrophomonadaceae bacterium
CAAGGACCGGGTGATTAAGGTTCCAGTGCGGGGCATTAAGGAATTTCAATTCATATACGGTGACAACCAGCCGGGAGTCGCCAGCGGCAAGGGAAAGGAGAAACGCGGTGACCGCTTTCCCGGTCCGGCCGCCAATGGCACCGGGGGGGGAGATGGAGCCGGCAACCGGGAAGGGGAGGAGTATTATGAGACGGAAATCACCCTGGAAGAACTGGTCCAGTATTTGTTTGAAGACCTGGAGCTCCCCTTCATGGAACGCAAGAAATTTGCTTTCAGCGAAACCCAGCGCAGTATCAAACATCGAGGCATACAGCTCAAGGGCATACCACCTCGTTTAAGTAAGAAGAAATCCATGGCTGAGCGGATCAAACGCAAGAAGGGCATGGAACGAACGCTGGCCGAACTGCAGTCCGAGGAAGAAATTGAGCGCTTCCCTTTCCGGGAGGAGGACCTGCGCTACCAGCGAAGCCGAGAGGAAATGCGGCCCGAGTCTAATGCCGTAGTAATCTGTATTATGGACAATTCCGGGTCCATGTACTTGAACAAAAAGTACCTGGCACGGACCTTCTTTTTTCTCCTCTATCAGTTTGTGCGCTGCCGTTATGCCCAGGTGGAGCTGGTATTCATCAATCACAGCACCACCGCCCGGGAAGTCAACGAGGAGGAGTTTTTCCATCGCGGCGAATCGGGAGGTACACTGATCAGCAGCGGGTATGAAAAAGCTCTGGAGATTATCTGGCAGCGCTACAACCCGGAACTCTGGAATGTTTATGCCTTTCACTGCAGTGATGGGGATAACTGGCCGGAAGATGTACCCCGGGCTGTACAAAGAGCCCAGGAGTTATGTGAGGTCTGCAATCTGTTCGGATATGGAGAGATTATTTCTTCCTGGACGGCGCCCCGTTCCATGATTGAGGAATTCGAAAACGGTGTGGAAGAGCGTAATTTTGTGGCGGTCAGCTTTGGCAGCAAAGAAGAGGTCTGGCCGGCTTTTAGAAAACTACTTACTCTGGCGGAAAGGGAGTGAGCTTGTGGCGGGAGATTACCGACTGGCTGATTTGATCCACTTTAACCAGCGCATAGAAGAGTTGGTTGAGGAATCGAGACTGGACTGCTATCCCCAGGAATTTGAGATATGCTCTTATGAAGACATGTTGTCTTATGAAGCCTATCTGGGTATGCCCACCCGTTATCCTCATTGGAGTTTCGGTAAATCATATGAGAGGAAGAAAACTTTTTATCGCTATAATCTGACCGGTCTGCCTTATGAAATGGTTATCAACTCCAACCCCTGCCTGGCCTATCTGATGAAGGAAAACACTCTGCTTCTACAAATTTTGACCATGGCTCATGTATATGCCCATAACGACTTTTTTAAAAACAACCGCCTTTTCCGGCAGGGCACCCGGGCCGAAATGGCCATGGAAATGTTCAATGCTCATGCCCGCCGGGTCAGGGAGTACGCGGCCGATCCCAGCATCGGCAACCTGCGGGTGGAGCAGGTTCTCAATGATGCGCACGCTTTGCGTCTGCAGACCTGCCGCATCGTTGGAGAAAGGATTCTGAGCCGCGAAGAGGTGAAAAAGCGGCTCTTGGAGCAATATCAACCCCGGGAGAGTGTTCATCCTCTTTTGGAAGGGAAAACAGTCAGAAAAGAACCGCCGAATTTGGAGACACCAGTCTTAGAACCTCAGGAAGACCTGCTCCTGTTCCTCATCCACTATGCCCGTCTGCACGACTGGGAAAGAGACATTTTGGGAATGGTGCGGGAAGAGGGAATGTATTTTCTACCCCAGATTGAGACCAAGATCATGAACGAGGGATGGGCCAGTTTTTGGCATTATCGCTTCCTTAAGGAGTTAAAACTGCCCCAGAATCTGCATGTGGAGTTTCTCAAGCGCCACAATCAGGTGGTGTGCGCCCACGAAGGCAGTATTAATCCTTATCATATGGGATTTATGATTCTTGATAAATTAGCCCGGTACCCGGATGGCGAAGAGCGTTTGTTTGAAGCCCGAGCCCAGGAGCGGGATATTTCGTTTCTAATGCGCTTCCTGGATGAAGAATTATGCCAGGAGTTGAATCTTTTCCAATATATGCGTTCCGGGCGGGAATATCTGGTGAAAGAAGTAGCCGATGAGGAGGGATGGAAAAAGATCCGCGACACCCTGGCAGGAATGACTGGAATCAACGGCATCCCCAATATTCGAATCATTGAAGTACAGAAACAGGATGACACACTCCACCTGGAGCATGAATGGGATGGCAGGGAACTACAGATCGACTACGCGACACAGACATTGAAACATGTAGCCCGGCTCTGGGGGCGGAAGGTCGTACTACACACAGTGCTCAGGGGCACTGCCCAGGTACTGGAAAGTGATCGCATTGCCAAGCGCTACGAAGGGAGCAATTTTTAACCGGATAAGTAGGATTTAAGCTTCCAGTCTCGAAAAAGTATGATATGATGACCACGGTGAAAGAGAAATGGGCCGTGTTGTATGGCCGAGTGCTCCGGGGGGAATAATGGGACAATCTTCTCCCAATATAGGTGGATGGGCTGCAGCTAAGGCGGCCCAACTATACGATATTGTTTCCACTGGCGGCGGATGAATAAAGAAGAAAAGGTAATGATAGAATGCTGATATGTCTGGAGGTCTCTGCCGGACTACTTCTGATTTTATATTCAATTTATTTTTTCAAGATCCTAAAAGGTGATCCTCTGGATTTTGAAATTGAACTCATGAAAAGTCTGGCTGAGTGGATGATTAACCGGGGACCGGCCAGCCGCTGGCAGCTGTGGATGTTATATTTTCTATCTATCCTGCTGGAAGCGGGTTATTTTTTCCTGGTTTTTTCCCTCATGAACAATATGTTTATCAGGATGTTTTCAATGTTTTTTGCCGGGTTTGAAGTCTTTCATCTGTTCCTGGTGGGAGCTAACCTGAACCGCTTTTTCCGGGGCAAGATTCCTTTAAAGCACATTTTTAGCTGGCCTGTGGAAAGATGTAGTGCGGTACTTTTCTTCACCAACACCATGCTGGTCCTGGTGAACGTATTCTTTTACCCGTTATAATGACAGTTAAATGGTGACCGGGAGGGGAGAAGCTTGATGTACAATCTGAGGACGGTATTGTCCCGCCTATCAATATACCGGCAATTGGCAGAAGACCAGGTACTGCAGAACCTGGGCAGAGCCGTTGATGCCGTCCTTGAGGCTCCGGCCCGCAATCTGGAGGCCGTGGACAGGTTTCAGCAGGCGATGTTCCAGCTCTGGGAACAGGGATTATCCTATCCCGACCACATTCTTGATCTGATTCTTTTTGATGACAACCCCTTCAGCCGGATTGCCGAGCACTGCGCTGAGAAGCAGTTGGGACAGGGGCTGCGCCAGGCGGTTCAAGCGGACCTGGATCTGCTCTATGAGCTGATCCATTTGGACCTGCGCCGGTTGGCTCAGCAGATGGGAATTGAGGTCATAATCTTGCCGGAGACAGTCCCCGGAGCCCGGGTTTTGGAGCTGGAGATGGCCGGGAATTTGGCTGCCTCTCAGTACTGGCCGGGATGCCTTGAACAGTTGATAGCGCATTATTCCCGGAATTTTCGGGGTACCGTGGGCCGCTACGGAGCTCTGCGCTGGGATTCCCAGTGCGGGTTGGTAGGCGTTGAACACCCG
This sequence comes from Syntrophomonadaceae bacterium, assembly GCA_035560815.1. GTDB lineage: Bacteria > Bacillota > Syntrophomonadia > Syntrophomonadales > Syntrophomonadaceae > UBA5314. The sequence continues at coordinate 3,677 of DATMYR010000013.1, forward strand.
GAGGCAGTTGCCCTGGAAGACTTGATTGCTTACCAATCTCAGAAAGAGCAGGTCTGCTCGAACACGGAGAGGTTCCTGCATGGCTACCCGGCCAATCATATCCTGCTCTATGGACCCCGGGGGACCGGTAAATCCAGCCTGGTCAAAGCGCTTCGGCAGCGCTACTGGCAAGAAGGATTACGCCTGGTGGAATTAGCCCGGGAAGATCTTCACAGCATGAGCCGCGTAGTAGAGGTTTTACAGGGTTATGCAGCCCGTTTTATTTTATTCATCGATGATCTCTCCTTTGAAGACTATGAAACGCAATACAAGGGCTTTAAAGCTGCACTGGAAGGCAGCCTGCAGTCCCGCCCCCAAAACATGCTGGTTTATGCCACCTCCAACCGCCGCCACCTGATCAGAGAGTTTTTTAGCGATCGAAAGGTTACCGACGAAGAAGTGCATGGACAGGAAACAATGCAAGAAAAGCTGTCTCTGGCTGACCGCTTCGGTCTGAACATTACCTTTCCGGCTCCCAACCAGCAGCTTTACCTGGAGATGGTTGAAAAGATGGCCAGAAAGCAAGGAATAGTAATGGATCCCGAGGTCCTGCGCCGTCGGGCGCTGGAATGGGAAAGGCTGCGCCATGGTCCCTCCGGGCGAACGGCCCGCCAATTCGTGGATTCTCTGGACCGAAAGTATTATCCAGAGCACGAATAAGGGCGGATTTGATTATTATATCTGGCAGCGGCTTGACCGAACTATTTTGGTTTGTCCGCAGGGCCTGGCGAGAAAAGGGGTCATGCGGGATATGATTGACTACAGGGTAAGAGGAGGAGTGCGGAGTGTGGACGAGGAGAGATTTAAAAAACCGTGCCAAGGAAATCTTGCGGCTCAGTTACTGGAAGGCCTTTCTGGTCAGCATCATTATAGCTATTGCCGGGGGCAGCAGCGGCGCCCCTAATTTTAACTGGAATACGACGAATGGGTCGGGCTCACCCTGGGGTGCGGACGGCAGTATGATGCCCGAATTTTTGCTCTTTATCATTTTGGCGGCTGTGGGTGTGGGGCTAATATTGGCCCTGGCCTTCCGCATCTTTGTGGGCTATCCCCTGGAAGTGGGGGGGAGAAAGTACTTCGTTCAAGCGCAAGAAGATCATATTGATATGAATTACCTGGGATACAATTTCGAAAAGACCCGGTATTTAGATGTCGTGAAATCCATGTTTTACCGGGCATTTATTAATTTTCTATGGTATTTACTCCTGTTTATTCCAGGAATCATCATGTCCTACGCTTATAGAATGGTGCCTTACATCTTGGCCGATAATCCCAACATCGGCTATAAACGGGCACTGCAATTGAGCACCCAAATGACCAGGGGCCACAAATTCAGCATCTTTGTACTGGATCTATCCTTTATAGGATGGATTATTTTGGGAATATTGGCCCTTTTTGTGGGCGTTCTATTTGTTATGCCCTATGTGAATGCCACCAATGCCGAGCTGTATCTGGTGTTGCGCCATAGTGCCCTGGAACAAGGATTGTCAACGAATGAAGAACTTTTGCTATAGTGGCAGCCATTGTAGGACTGGGTTAAAGGACATGGCCTGGTAATTTGGATCTTTTGGATAGGAGTGGTTATTAAACAAAGGTAAATATCATCCAGCAGAAGTTTAATAGAGAGGGCCTCGGAGCTGCCATTTATGGCAGCTCTTTCTATATTCAAGTCCTTTTTCCTCATAGGAATACTGGCTGGAAAGAAGGGAAAAATAGAGTGCGAGGTCGCTTACCCTTTAGGAAGCTTTTAGTAGGGAGAGTAGTTTATGCGCATTATCCCTCGGAAACCACTCGTCAATAATAATCAAGCCAGCCAGGGTACCAACAGTATACCGCAAGATGCCATGCCCTCCGCTATTAAGGATCAGGTGAAGGTGTTAACCCCATACCTGGAAAAAAACGAGGACATGGTCAGGCGTGATTTATCTATCGGAAGCAGTCTTAATATCACAGCCCAGGCGGTGTATCTAAACAATGTAATTGATAATGTTACTTTTAACGATCATATCCTCAAACCCTTAATGCACTACGGAAGCCCGGAAGGTGATGCCAAGGCATCCAATCTGCCCGACCTGCTGCTGACATCCAGCCTCAGTGTGGGTCAGGTTAAAACGGCAACCACATTGAATGAGACCGTGCATTACATTTTTGACGGTTTGATAGTAATCTTGGTGGACGGCTATCAGGAAGCTCTGGTAGTGGATATCCACGGGGGCGAGTTCCGCACCGTGGATGAACCGCCCGGGGAGCGCACCGCCCGCGGGCCCCGGGAGGGCTTTATTGAAAACCTGGATATCAATATCTCCATGATCCGCCGCCGCCTGCGCGATCCCAAGCTGGTGGTGAGGAAAACCACAGTGGGACGACGCACCCGTACCCCGGTGGCTATTTTATATATCGAGGACATCGCGTCTCCGGATACTGTCAATGACCTGCGCAAACGGATCGATGCTATTGACACCGATGGGGTTGTTGCCACTGGCTATCTTGAACAGTACCTGGAGAAATCCCCCTGGTCTTTTTTCCCCCAAGTATGGAGCAGTGAGCGTCCTGATCGCCTGACTACCAAGCTTTTGGAAGGTCGGGTGGTGGTCATCATGCATGGTACGCCCCTGGCTTTTGCCGTGCCCACGCTGGCCCTGGATTTTTTTCAGGCATCAGAAGACTATTATGAAAGAACCATTTATTCTTCGGCAATTCGCACCATGCGTTTTATGGCTTTTTTCCTGGCGGTTTCCCTGCCGTCGTTATACATTGCCCTGTTCGCTTTCTCACCTGAACTGGTGCCGCTCAAGCTGCTCATCCCGGTGGCTTCGGCCCGGACCCAGGTGCCTTTTCCGGTGGTGATCGAAACCCTGATTCAGGAATTCATCATCCAGATGGTGATCGAATCAGGCCTGCGTTTGCCGGGATCCATAGGGCAGACGGTAGGGGTGGTGGCCGGAATCATTCTGGGTCAGGCAGCCATTACTGCCAAACTGGCCAGCCCGGTTATCATTATCATCATTGCTGTAACCACCATTGCCACCTTTGTCATCCCTTCCAGTGGGATGCTCTTAGCCTCCCGAATCCTGCGTTTGCCACTGCTTCTTATCTGCGCCGCCTTCGGCATCTATGGCTTTTCCCTGGCCTGGCTGTTCATTGTCATTCACTTAGCCTCTCTGGAGGACTTTGGGGCACCCTTTTATGCACCCTTTGCCCCTCTGCGCTGGAAAGATTTTAAGGATTCTTTTTTCCGCGTGCCTCTATGGAAAATGAATCAGCGTCCGGAATCCTACCCCGTGCAGGACAAGCAGCGGCAGGGCACGACGAATCCCAACGCCGGGGGTGAGTCATGAGCAGCCCCCATAGCATTTCCAGCCAGCAGCTTACATTTATCCTGACCGGTGCCCAGGTGGGATCAGCCATGCTGGCCCTGCCTGCGCTGCTGTGCACGGAAGCGGGCCAGCATGCCTGGATGGCCGTATTGCTGGGAGCCCTTTTTCCCCTGGCCAGTCTCTTTTTTATTGAACGGCTGGGGCGGCGTTTCCCCGGTCTGAACTTTGTGCAGGTGAACCAGACCCTTTTAGGGAAAATCGGTGGTGCGGCAGCAGTCTTGTTGTTTGTTGTATACGTTGTCTTTTTTGAGATGGAAATAATCAGTTCCTTTGGCCGCCTGGTCCAGATTTTCATGCTGCCCAGCACTCCTATCTGGGCCACGCTTTTCCTGGCTATGGCCTGTGTGGTCTATGCAGGCAGTAAAGGGGGGAAAGTCGTCGGCCGGATCAACGAAACACTGTTCTTTGGCATTTTAATCAGCTTATTCTTCATCCTCATTCCAGTTTATTACGTCAATGATTACACCAATCTGCTCCCTCTGGGAGAAATTGATCCGCTGGAATTGGGCCGCGCGGTTCTGGTTAGCCTCTATGCCTATGCCGGGAGTGAAGTCCTCCTGGTTTATTATTCATATGTCAAGGCCCCGGATAAAGTCATTTCCGCCGGCCTGACCGCAACCGCCCTGACTGTAAGCATCTATCTGATTGTCACCCTGGCCTGCCTCTTGGTATTTGGGCCGGATAAAGTTGTGGACACCATCTGGCCCGGTGTCACTATTTTAAAGGTGGCCGGGTTATCGGTGATTGAACGCCTGGAATTTCCTTTCCTGGCCATCTGGGTGGGAATTGTCCTGCGGCGCGGCATCAACCTGCCTTTTGCTGCGGCCTTATCCCTGGCCCAGCTTTTTGGAAATGAAAACCGCCACGGGCTAGCTATGCTGGGGGTGGGGATAGTAATTTATTTTGCTGCTCTGTTTCCTCAAAGTATGATGGTGAATTTTATGCTGGTAAATTACGGCTGTGCAGCCTATTTTGTCATTGGAATTCTCTATCCCCTATTCCTGCTGGGGGTGGCCTGGATCCGGAAAGGAGTAGTGAAGAATGCCTAGGAGGGTAATCGTCCTGGTCCTGCTTCTTTCTTATATAACTCTGAGTCTGTGCGGCTGCTGGGATGCCAAGGATGTGGATAAACTGGTTTTTCCCATTGCCGCGGGTTATGACGTTCACCAGGGCGACCCGGGGAATATGAACCAATTGAGTATAGGCCCTCTGGAAGAACCGCAGGTTGATGTGTCTGTGCTGCTTCCCAATTTGTCTCCAGAAGCCACGGCCAAAGTAACGGTGGAGGTCATGCCGGCGGCTACAGTGGCCTATGCTCGGGATAAGCGCTCCTACACCAATGCCTCTCTTTATGTTACCGGATTTAATAAGGTTATCCTCCTCGGTGAGGATTTGGCCCGCCAGGGGACGTTCGCGCCCATGGAATCCCTCTATCGTTTTCCCTCCGTTTCTCATACCATGGTCCTGGCAGTGGTTGACGGGCGGGCAGATGAGGTGTTGAAAACACCGACTCCAAATTTTGAGAACATGGGAGTGTATCTGAACAACCTGTTGAGAGAAAATAAAGCCAACAGCTTCATTCCCACGGTCAACCTCCACCAATTCAATGTCTGGCAGTCTCCCGGCAATAATCCGGTCCTGCCTCTAATCAAGCCGGGCGGAATAAACGGGATTATCCTCTCGGGAATCGCTATTTTTAACAAAGACCATATGGTTGGAAAACTGAACCAGCGACAGGCGCGTGCGCTGACCCTGTTGCGCGGCATCAAATCCCAGGGGTATCTGCCTCTGGCCCCGCAGGAAGAGGGGGAGGAACAGGGAACCGGCTTTTTCGACAATGACCGCAAGGTGGAAGTGGAGCGGCAGGGAGATTCCTATAGTTTTAAAATAAAAGTCATTCTGCAAGGCATTATTCAGGAGCTGCCTCATCAGAGTGGGCAGCCCATCGATACCAGTGAAGTGAAAAAGATAGAAGAGTCTCTTGCCCAGAGCATACAACAGGACTGCACCGATTTGGTACAGTTGATGCAGGATGAATTCAAGGTGGATTGCATCGACATCAGCAAGTACGCCGTAGCCAACTGGCGGCGGGAAATCAAGGATCAAGTGGACCGCCCCGATTTTATCAGCAATGCCAACATTCAGGTCCAGGTGGAGGTTAAGATTACGAATGCCGGGGAGCAGAAATAGGCGGCAGTCATTGGGGAAACAAAAGGACTGGCAGGCACTCCGGAATGGACTAGACCGGGGGCAAGCCCCCGGGTCCATCAGCACTGACGCATCAGGGTGCGGGAGGTAACGAGAGCGGAAAATCGACCGTTTTCTTTGAACCCCAGGCTGCAGTAACAAGCGGTGTGGGGGGGGAGGTCGAAATCAAATTGACCGCATCGTTGTTTGAGAGGCATGTCGAGAGTGTGGAGGAGATCTCCGGCTTGATAGACACGCAGAAATGGCTCCCGGCTGCGCTTGCTGGGATCGGCCGACCCACCCATTTCCTGCCATTTTTCCAGAGCCAGGTTCCAGTAGGTGCTAACCCGTCCTTCACTGGTGCGCTGGAGTTGGATGCAGTTTTCGCCCAAGTATACATCATCTTCCACGTAATTAAACAATTCCTGGGCGGTTTCAAAACGGAAATCAGAGCGAGACCGCCTTTGACCGCCGTCACCACGCAATACCCAGTAGAGCATAAGCAAAAGGACCAGGCTGACGGAGGTAATAAAGATAATAGGGGCCATGGTTTACCCTCCTTCCTATAGTAAACACCATTAAAGGGCAGTATAGATTCTCTTCCTAGTATGCCCTGCGGATTTTTCTTCAAACCTGCTCTGCGTAATGGCGGGTCTGCGGTGTTATAATGATAAGGATTGAAAGGAGAGTCATGGGCTTGCATGAAAAACCTCGCTGGGGCATAATTGACCTGCTTCTGGTTTATGCTGGTACAATATTCTTTACCCTCATACTAAGCCAGTGGGGGAAAGATCTTTTTAATGCCCGGATGGCGGCTCAAGGTCTTCACCCGAGCGATTTGCAGATCTTCTTGTCCGGATTCCTTATTCAATTTGTAGTGACCGTGAGTCTGGTCCTCATCGCAGTTCGCCTGCGTGGGGGGAGCTTGAAGTCTCTGGGATTGCGCCTGGCTCGCGCCGGGAGTTGGATACGCTATGGTCTACTGGGCGGCATCCTGATCGCTATCGTAATTCTCCTGGCCGGCCTCCTGATCCAGCACCTGCACCCTCAATTAGCCCCCCAGAGCTTTGAAGAAGTTTTGGGTAAAGCCAGCACCCCTTATCAATTTCTTGCGTTATTGCTGGTTGGCAGTGTTCTGGCTCCTTTTGCTGAGGAACTCTTTTACCGGGGCATGGTCTACCCGGTTTTTCGCTGGCATCTGGGCAGGTTTCCGGGAATGCTGGTGTCGGGTTTGTTGTTCGGGGCCGCCCACTGGGATTTATGGCGGGCGATACCGCTGGCAATCGGAGGCGCATTTCTCTGTTGGGTCTATGAAAAATCTGGCAGCATACTGGTTTCCGCCTTGACCCACGGAGTTTGGAACGGGCTGATGGCGGTGCTCGTCTACTACAGCGTGGTTTTGGGCTGATCTTTCCACGTGGATTCCTGCGAGATGACTATTGACAAACGAAGCTGCCAAGCCTAAATAATATAATGATGAATGAATTAAATGAGGGGGGTGAAGGATTTGCCGATTTATGAATATCGATGTAATAGCTGTGGAACCTTTGACAAGATGCAGAAGGCCAGTGAAGATCCATTAACCTCCTGCCCCGAATGTCACGGCCCCGTTGAGCGAATTATCAGCCGCAATGTGGGCATTCAGTTTAAAGGCGCCGGTTTCTATAAAACCGACAGCTCGATGCTCAAAGACCGGGTGCGCAGCCTGAATAAGGAGCGCCAGAAGGATAATCAGTGCATCCTGGACGGGGATGTGAAAAAGTATTCAGAACAAGCGGAAGCGACCACGAAAAAGGTTCTAGAAGCTTAAAAAGCCCCCCATCAGGGGGCTTTTTCCAAACTTTCTTGCTCATGGAGGATTTTGAGTGATTTATGGCTAATATTCATGCCAAGACCCTGGCGAGCTTATTGTTGTTTTGTTAAGAGGCCAGGATGGGCTGCAGGGATTTTGAGTATAAACATGCGGAGGGGATTATTTTGCTGGAAGCTGTCACCTTTGACTTCTGGAATACCCTCTATAAAGGGCCTCCAGATGCCATCATTTCAGAGCAGCGGGGGCAGGACGTGCGCCAGGTTTTACTGGGCGAGGGGCTTGATTTTAGTCTGGAGGACTTACAGGCCGCTTTTAAAAGCGCCTGGAAGGAAGCCTATTGCGATCAGCGGATATACGGCCAGGACATAGGGCCGCTGGGCCAGCTAAACCATGCACTGAATTACCTGGGGATTAGCCGTGGTTCCTTGAACCATTCTGATGACCTGTACCAGGCCTATACCAGCACTTTGCTGAAATTCCCGCCGGAATTGAACGATGGAACCCTGGAGACTTTGCAGGCTTTACAGGGACGGTTCAAATTAGCGGTGATATGCAACACTGGAGCTACTCCGGGTGTATTGCTGCGCCGCATCATGGAACAGGATTCGATTTTAGACTTCTTCGCCTGTCTAGTTTTTTCCGATGAAGTGGGTTTTGCTAAACCGAACCCCCTGATCTTTCATCTGGCCCTGGAAAACCTGAAGGCCAGTAGTCAGGCTGCTTTACATGTTGGGGATGATGCCATAACCGACGTAATTGGCGCCAAGAAGGCAGGGATGAAGGCGGTATGGTTGGAACCTAGAGCCGTATGGCCCCTGATCGAAGCTGATTACCATATTAAGGCTCTGCCAGAACTGCTGAGCTTGTTATGAATGTGGGTGACGATATGCAAATATGCAATGTAGTGGAAACGATGGTGTGGGAGAATATTGATGCGGTTATGGACAGCAAGCAGATGTGCCGTTGTCCCAAATGCCGTGCAGATGTAGCCGCATTTGCCCTGAACAATCTCCAGCCCCGCTATACCGTAAGCCAGATGGGAACAACCATAACCAGAACCCAGGTTCTGAGCCAGAGCGTTGTTACCTCAATCCTGGTTGCACTGGCCCGGGCGGTGGAGATCGTTAGCAGCAATCCTCGCCATGATGGGGAAGTTAATTTATGAAAGAAATAGAAATATATACTGATGGGGCCTGCTCGGGCAACCCGGGTCCGGGAGGTTGGGCGGCCGTATTGGTCTATGGGGAACACTGCAAAGAGATCAACGGTGGTGAACTCAACACCACGAACCAGCGCATGGAATTGAAAGCTGTCATCGAGGCATTAAAGGCCTTGAAAGTGCAGGACTGGCAGGTAGTGGTGCGCAGCGACAGCGCCTATGTAGTCAATGCCTTTAAACAGGGCTGGCTGGATAAGTGGCAAAAAAACGGGTGGAAGAACAGCAAAAAGGAAGAAGTGGCGAATCAGGACCTATGGCAGGAACTCTTGACCCAGTGCAGCCGCAATCAGGTGCGCTTGGAGAAGGTCAAGGGTCATGCGGGTGATTCTCTGAATGAACGTTGTGATGTTCTGGCCCGAGAGGCCATTAAGAATATGGAACCGTCCTCCTCTGCCCAGGAAGCTGGGAACCCGGCATGAACAAGGTTGAACTTTTCCAGGGCGAGGAGGAGGGAAAAACCGGTTTAGGCGTGCGGATTAATGACCGCCGGGCTACATTGGCGGATCTCCTGGATGCCTGGCAGCCAGCTTGCGATGACAACCGCCTGTTCAAGCTGTACGCCCGGGATCATTATCAGGCCTGTAAGGGCTGCCAGGTTAACTGCTGCAATACCGCCTATGTCATCCCTGATCTCATTGCCCTAAAGCGCATGATTTCCATATCTGGGATGGATCAGACTGAGTTCGCCGGCCGATATCTAGACCAGGAGAAGAGAAAGCTGGGTCTTTTACGGCTCAAACCCAATCCCTGCTGCTTCCTGGAGAATAATGTCTGCACCGTCTACCCGGACCGTGCTTTAATCTGCCGCTTTTATGTATGCGCTTCAATTCTTGGCCAGACGGAGCAGGCTATCTACTCTATTACCTGGACCGGCATTGCTGCTGCGCAGGCCTATGCCCGCAGCCACAGTCTGGTGGACAGCCCTCCCCCTGGAGGATACACCAGTCTGGATATGATGTTTTCCCGGGTTATCGAAGAGTTTGGGCAAAGCCCACGGGTGCAGCTCTTTATGCACGCGAAGGACTATTCTGACATCCCCCTGGCTCCCTTCCTGGAGGACTAGGGGCAGAACTATTTCTCCCCCATCCTGAGACAGCCTACCTTTTTTCAGCGCTTTATATTTCCAAATAGTTCAAAGGTTTGTGTAACGTGGTATGCTGCCTGTTTAACTTCTATGTCACCATTTATTTTCTCAGCTTCCAGTTCGCTCCGATGCTCGTCGCCGACTTGGCCAAGGGCTTGCACATCCTTCGGGCGGGCAACCGGCGGAAAGCTGCCTCCTGCAGCTCCTCCGGCAGCGCAGCATCCGGCTGCGCATGACCCGCCCTGGATTCGGATGAGCTTCGCCCGGCCGCGAACGGCTCCTCGCAACGTCGCTCTCCTGGAAGGCTGGCGCTTCAGATTCTTTTTTAGAACTAATAACTCAGTAATGGGATATATAAAGAGGATACCAGGTCCTCCTGGCGAGCGACTTTGTGAGGAGGCATGATGCGTTCGGTGAAGCCGGCCTGAATCTACGGCAGCCCGGGAACAACGTGATGTTGTTCCGAGGTTGTAGCTGCACGATGCAGCTTTTCAACCGTGGCCGCCGTAAAGGCCGGCAAACCGTTAACGCATCTGTCGACGAACATTTGAGCGAGCCAGGAGACCGAAAAATAGGTCGGAGACATCAGGTGAGTAGACAACATACCACGTTACACAAACCTCCGATGACCTTAACAGGATCAGGGTTATGAAAGGGGACATTCCTGCTGGGCAGGAATGTCCCCTTGGTATAGAGCCTCATTGCTCCGTCAAAAAAACTCTACTGATAGAGCTGAGTCCACATGGTGCCTGGGAAATAGTGCTCTACGATTTGCCGGGCATTACTACCTTCCTGAGCCATCGTGAAGGCTCCCCACTGCTCCATACCGCAGCCGTGCCCCCAACCGTCACCCATAAATACTACATTGCTGCCCTCCACCTTAATGCTGGAGATGACAGTAGAGAAGAGTCGATCGAAGCCGATCTTTTCCCGCAAATCAACAGCTTCAATACTGGCCTGCCCGGCGGTAATGGTTAGGGCGCGACCTGAGGGACCACGCTTGCTGATCTTGATGTCACTGAGATTGCCGGCTTTGGGACCCAGGATATTCTTGATTTCACTGACTGGTACTTTTACAGTCCAATTTTTGTATTTGACTGGAGCATTCTTCATTCCATTGGTACTGACCGGAACCAGGTAGGCGGCTTTGGACTGCAGTTTGGGGAAGCCTTCCTCAATACTGGCGGTTTTGTCTTTAGACAGGGAATGGAAGAGCGCATATACGAATTTACCCTGGTAGGTCAGAACCTGACCCCTGGTATCGTCGACTGCTTTGGAGATGTTGTCATTGACCTTCTTTTCATCATAAGCTTGGAATTCGGTGTGGCTATCACTGGCATCGGTTTTGTGTTTGGCCCTGGTTCCATTCTCATATTCAAGGAGAGCCAGAGTTAGCGTGCGCGCTACAATGGCCTGAGCTTTGAGAGCTTCCATGGGGTAATTGGGGCCGATTTCGGCAGCGACGACTCCTTTAATGTACTCTTCCAGCTTGATCTGTTCAGTTTTTCCCGTGGCGGTACGATACAAGCTAATGGTAGGCTCACTCTTATATTTCGCAACCTCGGGTGATTGCTGAACCGGACCCGGCGGGGGGATATACTTCTTAGCGGGCTGTTTTTGGCATCCTCCCAGAGAGACGACGGTCAAGATCATCAGTCCCAATATAATAAAAACGCTAAATCTCTTGGCCATAGACAATTGTATCCTCCCTTGCGCTTTTTTGTCTTAGTCTGTCCTGGCTTCCTACAGTTATGTCTGGTAAACTCAGGATGGCAATTAATCCAAATGAAAAAAGAACATATCGGGAATTGTTGAAAGTCCATTAAGGAAGAGGTTATGGGAGTGCATGTCGTTCTGGTTGAACCTGAGATACCGCAGAATAGCGGCAACGTTGCCCGGACTTGTGCCCTTACCTGCAGTACTCTGCACCTGGTGCGCCCCTTGGGGTTTTCTCTGGAGGATCGCTACCTAAAACGGGCTGGATTGGACTACTGGGATAAGGTGGAAGTAAAAGTATGGGACAGCTTCCAGGAGGTGGAGGCGGCTTATCCGGACTTGGAAATCTATCTGGCGACCACCCATGCCGAGCGGTCTTATCACGAGGTCAGCTATGGGATGAACACCATGCTGGTCCTGGGGCGGGAGAGCAAGGGACTACCGGAAAATCTAATGAACCGCTATCCGGAGAGGCGCATCCGCATACCTATGCTGGATATCGGCAGGTCGCTCAATCTGAGCAATGCAGCGGCGATTCTTATGTTTGAGGTTTTACGGCAAAACGGATTTGCCGGGTTAAAATAAGAGGCTAAATGACAGGGATGGAAAGCACGATAATTATAGTACACTGTCAACCCGAATGCTATCAGTATGATTTTGCCACGAATTATTTTGTAAGCCTGTTCAGACCCTGGATGCAAGGCGATCATTATTTTATAGGGTCAGCGATGGTTATGCAAGGATGGGAGACGTAGAGGTGCGAATATTGATCGCCGATGATGAACCAATTTCTCGTAAGATGCTGGAGAATTCCTTGGGCAGTTGGGGCTATGAGGTCGTGGCGACCAGGGACGGCCATGAAGCATGGGAAATATTACAAGGGGAGAACCGGCCCAGCCTTGCGGTGTTGGACTGGATGATGCCGGGTATGGACGGGGTGGATATTTGCCGCAGGCTGCGCGAGCAACAGAGTGAAAGCTATGTTTATGTCATCCTCCTTACTGCCCGCAACCAGACGAAGGACATCGTTCAGGGGCTGGAATCTGGTGCTGATGATTATATGGTCAAGCCTTTTCACGCGGAAGAGCTCAAATATCGCTTGCGTATTGGACAGCGAATTATCGAACAAGAACAGCGCATTCTCCGCTTGGCCAGTACTGATGATTTAACCGGACTTCTCACCAGAAGGGCTTTCAGGGAACGCCTGGATGCTGAAATGAGCCGCTCACAGCGCGAAGAGGGGAATCTGGGGATTATTATTGGAGACATTGATCATTTTAAGCGGGTGAATGATACGTTCGGGCACCTGGCCGGGGATCAGGTTTTACAGTATGTCTCCCAGCGCTTATTAGAGAGCTGCCGCATTTACGATTTCGTAGGCCGCTATGGGGGTGAGGAGTTCATTGTTGGCGTACCCGGAGCCAGCCTTCTTGAAACAGCGGAAATTGCTGAAAGGATGCGATACAGCATTGAAGAGAGCCGCATTACCATGGCGGGGAAGCAGGAGACGGTAGCGATCACCGCCAGTTTTGGCGTGGATGCTATGAACCTGGCTACCGGCAGGGACCGGCAGACTGAAGAGATGATCAACGCTGCGGATGAAGCGCTCTATATGGCGAAAACCAATGGCCGCAATCAGGTGGTTGTCTATCCCTCCAAACTTGGAAAACAGTAGACATAAGGCCAAAATAAAAAAAGCCCCTTCGGGCTTTTTTGCTGTGTTTTATGCAACGATAAGGCCTATTCTCCTGGTGTAGGCGCTTCCACCGGGCATACGTCCGCACAAAGGCCGCAATCAGTACATAACTCAGGATCGATCACATATTTATCAGGTCCCTCGCTAATCGCTTCCACGGGGCACTCATCAGCGCAGACACCGCAGGATGTGCACTCGTCGGTAATTATGTAGGCCATTTTTGTCCCTCCTCGCTAGAAATACATTAATAGCATTATAATGAACACCCCGATGCTTTGTCAATTTAGTGAAAACAAGAGCATATGCATTATGTAGAAGTGCAAATAGATCTTAAGCTGTGTGTCAACAATACCGATAATAAGTAGTAAAGGATTGAGCCCAAAATGCTCCCTCATGGGCGGTTCATAATATGATGAGGATGGGATGAAATCAGAGTATGAAGTGTGTAATACTGGCCAATGGTGAATATGGAGATGATCTGACTCCCTATAGCCAGGTTCTGAAAGAGGCAGACATAGTCCTCTGCGCTGATGGTGGAGCCAATTACGCTTATGCGCTGTCTGTGCGGCCTCATTGTATCATCGGTGACATGGATTCCATCAATAACCGGGTGCGGGAATATTTTCTAGGCCTGGATGTGCCGGTGAAGAAATATCCACGGCAAAAAGATTTTACTGATACACAACTGGCTTTAAGTGAAGCGGAGGCTTTGGGTGCCAATGAGATTATACTGGTGGGTTCTCTGGGCAAAAGGCTGGATCATACGCTTTCTAACCTCTACTCCTGTATGGAACTCGTACAGCGGGGGATTAAAGTTTCACACCTGGCTGCCGGTATGGCAGTCTATCTGATGAGTGGCGAACTAGAAATTACAGGAAAGACCGGAGATCTGGTATCGGTTCTGGTGCTTACTGATCAAGCTCTGGGCGTGTGTGAGCGGGGTTTCGAATATCCCCTTGACCGGGCCGTTTTATCGAAGGGCAACCCATATACGGTCTCTAACCGTATGCTGGATGAAAAAGGCATCATCACCGTTGAACAAGGAGTTCTGGCCGTCTTTCACTATTTCGACCACTAAGATGCTGGACAGAAATTGATACCATTCAACAAGATATTATTTTACAATAGGCATAATAATAATATCTATGATGATGCCTATGGAGGAAAATATCTTGGATCTGACTATCCTTTCCGGAATATTTGCCAGCCCCTGGGATATTGTACGCAGCCTGGTTGACATTGTTATTGTAGCCTATCTGTTTTACCGTATTTTGGGCTTGATAAAAGGGACACGAGCAGAACAGCTCCTCAAGGGGCTGGTTATTCTGCTGGTGTTTTCTATTTTAGCCACCTATTTTAATCTGACCATGGTAAACTGGCTAATGGAGAAACTGTGGATTGTTTTCGCGGTTACCATTCCCATCGTATTCCAGCCTGAACTGCGCCGCTTCCTGGAGCAACTGGGGCGGGGCAGCTTTTTCCGCGGTTCATTATACAATGTATTGCAGGAGCATGAGCAGATGCTGCAGGAACTGGGGGATGCAGTTACTTTGCTTTCCCGCAGCCGAATCGGGGCCTTAATCATTTTCACCAGGGAAACAGGCATTAATGAATATCTGGAGAGCGGTACCAGTGTTGATGCACTGGTATCAGCCGGTTTGCTGGTCAATATTTTTGTGCCGGATACACCTCTGCACGATGGCGCCACCGTTATCTCCCAGGGCCGTATTGATCGAGCGGCCTGCTTTTTGCCCTTGAGCGACAATCCCCGCTTGGATCGGGATCTGGGCACCCGCCACCGCGCGGGAATAGGGATTACAGAAGTGTCTGACGCTCTGGCTGTCATTGTTTCTGAAGAGACTGGAGGTATTTCCCTGGCCCACGATGGGCAGATTCAACGTAATTTAAGTCCCGAGGATCTAAGAAAACTCTTGAGTAAGGAATTGACTGGTCCTGCAAGTTGGAGAGATGGTTGGCGGAGGAGGTGGTCCAATGAATCAGACGTCCCGTCCGAAGGAAAGGAAAATCGGGCTTAAGGTCATATCCCTGATTCTGGCCTGCCTGCTCTGGTTTTATGTAGTCAACCGGGGGCCGGCTGACGGAGGGGCTAATGCGGTACAGGTGGATTTAAAACACTACCACCTTGCTGATGGTTTGGCCTTTTCCGGACCCGAACAGGTTTCTGTACGGGTTTGGGGCAATGAGTCGGGGAAGGACAGCATTGTAGCGTATGTGGAACTCGATAAACTGGGTCCGGGAACCTATGAATTGCCGGTCAAGGTTGAACCTGTAAAAGGCGCTATATTAACCACTGTTGAACCGAGCAAGGTGAAAATTGAACTCAACCAGCTCAGCCAGCACATTTTTACCGTGGGCTATGAAGTGAGTAAAAATCCGCCGTCCGGCTATCAAGTGCTGGACTTGATGGTGGTGCCGGATAAATGCGTTATTGAAGGACAGGAAAGCAACGTAAAACGAGTCAGCAAAGTAGTCTGCCTGGCAGATCTATCCAATGTTACGGATACTACCTCGTTCAAAGCCAATCTGGTAGCCAGGGACAGCAAAGGCATCGAGGTGCAGGGGCTTACTTTTGTCCCGGCCGGAGTGAATGTCTATGCAGTTGTAACGCAGAAACAAGCCAGTAAGAAGCTGCCGGTGAAAGTGCCTGTGGGTCAGCAGCCTGCTGCACTTTACAAAGTGGGAAAAATTGAAATGATTCCTGATACAGTTAGCGTTTTAGGGAGTGAAACGGCATTGAATGATCTCAAGGAGGTCAGCACCAAAGCCCTGGATCTTAGTGGTAAGAATGCCTCCTTCAGCCAGGAGGTGGATCTGGTTTTGCCCGATGGGGTCAAGGCTTATCCGGCGAAGATCCTGGTCAATGTGGAGATAACCAGTACGCCTGGTAAAGAAGGTAGATAATGAAAATACGGGTGCGAGAGTTGGCATTGCCACTCGATTATAGCGAAAACGACCTGCGGCAGGCGGCAGCCCGCCGGCTTGATATCAATATAAACCACATACTCAGCGTAAACCTGGTGCGCAAGGCGGTGGACGCTCGGCGCAGCACGGTTCATTTCTCCTTCACCCTCGATCTGGAACTGCCAGATACTCTAAAACTCTCGGCGGAACTTCTATCAAGCCCCCAGATATCGCTGCTCCCTGCGCGGGAGACAGTAGTCTTGACCGGAGGGCAGCAGCCTTTACCTTTATCTCCCCTGGTGGTGGGCGCCGGACCGGCCGGGCTTTTCTGTGCACTATTGCTGGCCCGCCAGGGCTACCGGCCTATTTTGCTGGAACGGGGATTGGATTTGGACCGTCGAGTCCAGGAAGTAGAGCAGTTCTGGAACCTGGGCTTGCTCCACCCGCAGGCCAATGCCCAGTTTGGTGAAGGAGGAGCCGGGACCTTTTCGGATGGAAAATTAACCACGCGTATCGGAGATCCCCGTGTCCAATCAGTTCTGGAAACCTTTGTTGAACATGGGGCTCCGGAGGAGATCCTCTATTTAAAAAAGCCGCATGTCGGCACCGATATGATACGCCAGGTGGTAAAGAACATGCGTAAGGAAATCATTGCGCGGGGCGGGCAGGTTTATTTTCAGGCTCGTTTGAGCGATTTGAGTGTTCACCACAGGTCCATCACGAGCATAATAATAAATGAAACAGTAGAAGTACCTTGCTCGATACTGGTTCTGGCGGTGGGTAATAGCGCCCGGGATGTATTCCGCCTGCTGGATGATCGCGGGGTGCAGCTGGCCCCAAAGGGTTTTGCTGTCGGAGCGCGCATCGAACATCCTCAGGAGTGGGTGGATCGGGTTCAGTACGGTGATTATGCCGGGCACCCCCGACTGGGAGCGGCCGATTATCACTTGACTTTTCAGGACCGTATCAGCGGTCGTTCTCTTTACACTTTCTGCATGTGCCCGGGCGGATATGTGATCGCCGCCTCTTCAGAAGCTGGTCAGGTGGTGACCAATGGTATGAGTTATTTTAATCGGGACAGCGGCCAGGCCAACAGTGCCCTGGTGGTAACGGTTTCACCGGCTGATTGGCACAACACCCCTCTGGGGGGGATGGAACTTCAGGAAAGTCTGGAAAGGAAAGCCTATGAACTGGGCGGCGGTGGATACCGGGCCCCGGCCCAGATGGTGAAAGATTTTCTCCAGAAGCACCGTAGTGATTCTTTAGAGGGATCTCTGGCCACCTATAAACCAGGCGTCAACCCGGCCAATTTATGGGAGTTGTTCCCCCTGGAACTATGCCAGGTCCTGGAACGGGGACTGAAAACTTGGGAGAGGCGTATGAAGGGCTTTGCCGGGGAGCAGGCTGTGTTGACCGGGGTGGAAACCCGCACCTCTTCTCCCCTGCGCATTCTGCGAGGAGAAGAACTCCATTCCCTCACTTTCGACAATCTCTATCCCTGTGGTGAGGGCTCGGGCTATGCCGGAGGGATTGTCAGCTCAGCGGTGGATGGTTTAAGGGTGGCAGAAAAAATCATTTCCATTTATAATAAGCCAGATGAGACAATTGAACTCGGTGCAGGAATGGAATCGGCAAAAAACCTTTCATGAATACATTTATTTCTGCGTACGTGATTTTAGAAAATTCTGAGCCTAATGCCAGCAGCGGGAGGAGAAAGCCACGTGGGAATTTTATTTGGGACTGATGGGGTGAGGGGCATCGCCAACCTCGAGTTGACGCCTGAGATGGCCTTTGATCTGGGCCGGGCCGGTAGTTTTGCGCTTATTGAGCAGGATATATCCACTCGCCCGCGCATTCTGGTGGGGAAAGATACACGCATATCCGGTGACATGCTGGAGGCGGCTCTGACCGCCGGGATCTGTTCCACCGGTGCGGATGTGCTCACGGTTGGCGTAATTCCCACTCCGGCCATTGCGTACCTTACAACCAAGTACCAGGCTTCCTGCGGGATTGTCATTTCCGCATCTCACAATCCAGTGGCTGACAACGGGATAAAGTTTTTCGGACCCAGCGGGTATAAACTTCCAGATGAATTGGAAGCTGAGATTGAACGCCTGGTTCTGGCGGGCACAGCCTGTTTGTCGCGCCCCAGTGGAGCGGATGTAGGGCAGGTTTATGATGTAAATGAAGCCTTGAACAATTACCTTAGCTATTTGATGGCCAGCTACACCCTGGATCAGGATTTGAGTTCCCTGTCGGTAGTGATCGATTGCTCTAATGGAGCCGCCTACAAGGCCGGTCCGGAACTGTGGGAACGGCTTGGAGCCCGGGTGGTTGCTATCAATAATAAACCCAATGGGGTCAATATCAATGAGCGCTGCGGATCCACCCACACCGAAGGCCTGCGCCGGGCAGTGGTGGAGTCTAAAGCCGATCTGGGCATTGCTTATGATGGAGATGCCGATCGATGCATCGTGATAGACGAAAGGGGCCAGGAATTGGATGGGGATCACATCCTCATGATCTGCGCCCTGGATATGTATCGCCGCGGTCAGCTGCAGCCGGCCAGCATCGTAGCTACGGTTATGAGCAATATCGGGTTGGATATTGCCCTGCGCCGTGAAAACATTTCCATTCATTCCTGCAAAGTGGGGGACCGGTATGTACTGGAAAGGATGCAGGAAAGCGGGGCTCTTTTAGGCGGCGAACAATCTGGTCATATCATATTCTCCCGCCATGCCACAACTGGAGATGGACTGTTGACTTCCATCAAGGTGGCTGAAGTCATGCGTCGCAATGGTTTAAAGCTATCGGAATTGGCCAGGGAAATGGAGAAGCAACCTCAGATCCTGGTTAATGTTAAGATAGAAAACAAGGAAGAAGTTTTCGCCCATCAGCTGGTTCAGGAATCCCTGATTCAAGCCCAGAATGCCCTGGGGGAATGGGGAAAACTGGTGGTGCGTCCTTCGGGAACCGAACCCCTGGTGCGCATTATGGCCCAGGGTCCCAACCGCTATCTTTTAGAGGAGGTGATTGGTAGTATTCAGCAGGCTGTTGAAGAAGCTCAGAAGGGTCTGGAGGGCTAAAACCCGGCCTGATGACACGCTGCTTTTCCGGCAGCGGAGCATGAACAGCGCAAAACCGTCCCATGGGCGGATATTCGAACATGAAGCGCCTGACCCGGCGACTACTGTGAGCGGAACTCCTGTGATAGGAGACAGCGCCGGGTGACGAGGAGGGGGTTTATCGATGTTTCGGCGGGTGCCCCCCGGTGGTCCACCACCGTCAGAGCAGCTACAAAGCCGGGCCGTAATGCCCGAGGAAAAGGCTGCCCAGTGGCTGAATAAAAAATTCGATTGATGCGGCATACGGGTTGACGGAAGGCCTATATGAAGATGCTACCTGTATGCCTTGATGGGTTAGGGTTATCCAGGAACAGGAGAGAAGAATATGTGTGGAATTATGGGATATATCGGTAAAGGCAACGCGGTGCCGGTCATTATTGACGGTCTGGCCCGCCTGGAGTATCGCGGTTACGATTCGGCAGGCTTAGCGGCTTACCGCTCCGGCAGTATCGAGACAACGAAGAAAAAAGGACGTTTAAGTGAGCTGGTAGATGCCCTGGGCGAGTATGCTCCCAGTAATATGGCCATAGGGCATACCCGTTGGGCCACCCACGGGGTCCCCAGTGACAACAATGCCCACCCCCATACGGATTGCACCGGCAACATCGCACTGATACACAATGGCATCATTGAGAACTATGCAGGCCTGCGCAAGCAGCTGATTCTGGAAGGCCATGATTTTGTATCTGAAACCGACACCGAAGTAATGGTCCATCTGATTGAGAAGTATTACACGGATTCACTTGAAGATGCGGTACGCCAGGCATTAGCTTGTGTTTACGGCTCCTTTGCCATTGTGGTGGTATGCGCACAGGAACCGGATAAGATCATTGCCGCGAAAAAGGCCAGCCCTATGATCGTGGGCCTGGGTGAAGGGGAAAACTACCTGGCATCGGATATACCGGCTATCCTGGGAAAAACCAAGAGAGTATATATTATAGAAGATGATGAGTTTGTCATCCTGAAAAGCGATTCGGTGGCAATCACCGATTTTGAGGGAAATCCGGTGCATAAAGAGGTTTTCGAAGTCTCCTGGGACCTGGAACTTGCGGAAAAGGGCGGCTACGAACACTTTATGCTCAAGGAGATCCACGAACAGCCCGAGGCTATCCGTAAGACCCTGGCGGGGAGAATCATCGACGGTGCGGTTAACTTCTCCGATCTGGATTTTGATGACGTACTGCGCAATACCAAAAAAATCTTCATGGTGGCTTGCGGCACCGCTTATCACGCCGGGGTGGTAGGGCAGCTGGCTATTGAAAGACTGGCCAAAATTCCGGTGGAAACGGATATAGCGTCCGAGTTCCGCTACCGTGAGGTTCTCTGGAACCCGGGAGATCTGATGATAGTAATCAGCCAGTCAGGTGAAACTGCCGATACACTGGCGGCACTCCGCGAAGCGAAAAGAAACGGCATCAAGGTTCTGGCTATCACCAATGTGGTAGGGAGTGCAGTAGCCCGGGAAGCTGACCGGGTTGTCTATACCCATGCCGGCCCCGAGATTGCCGTGGCTTCCACCAAAGCCTATTCAACCCAGCTGGTGATTCTGTACCTCTTGGCTTTATACACGGCCGGTTTGCGCGGCAGCTATGATCCGGGCAAGCTTTCTGGGCTTACCAGCGAACTTCTCTACATGGATACCATGGTAGAGCAGGTGCTTAAAGAACAGGATAAAATCCAGGGGTTGGCCGAAAAATACAGCGACGTTCAGAGCACATTTTTCCTGGGACGGGGGCTGGATTATGCCGTGGCGCTGGAAGGCGCCCTCAAGTTAAAGGAAATCTCCTATGTTCATGCCGAAGCCTATGCGGCCGGGGAATTGAAACACGGTCCTTTAGCCCTGATTCATGAGGGGGTGCCGGTTCTGGCCCTCATCAGTCAGGATAAACTGGTGGAAAAAACCATGTCCAACATTAAAGAGGTCAAAGCCCGGGGCGCGGTGGTGGTGGCCATCTGCAAAGAAAACTTGCAGGAAGCCTGCCAGGAGTGTGACGAGCAGATATTACTGCCCAGAATCAACCCCCTGCTGGCCCCCATCGTCTCAGTAGTACCCCTGCAGATCTTTGCCTATTATATGGCCGTATACCGGGGGGCTGATGTCGATAAACCCAGGAATTTGGCTAAGAGTGTGACTGTGGAGTAATAGGAAATGCTATTTTGATAGGTGTAAAAAGGTAATAAGAATATATAATAAGTAAAAATAAACTATATTGTGTAAAAAACTTATATACTAAGCCGCATCCTATGTTATACTAGGTATTACAATTGTTGGGAGGCGGCTTTTTTATGTCTAAATATAAATTAAGTTGGGATGAAGCAAAAGTGCAAAGATACATAAAAGAAGGGCGTGGACAAGGTGAAGGGAGAAAGTATAAACCCTGGTTAACAGTAAGAGATGTCGCCTCTAGGGGACGCTCAACTCGCGCTCTTGGTTGGAAAACGCATAGAGTACATCACATGTTATCAGACCATGAAACAAGATATTTCTATTTATCAGAATGGTCGGACAACGTGATAGATATCAGGGAGCAATATCCAATTCTAGATCGAGATGAAACAATGAAAATAGCAAAAGATCTTGGATTTAGATATCCACATTATATAGGATCGAAAACACCTTTTGTTTTGACAACCGATTTTATCCTTACATTAATTGAAGATGGACAGAAGAGGATAATCGCAAGAACAATAAAACCTGTTAAAGAGTTAAAGAGACAAAGGGTAAGGGAACTATTTAAGATTGAAGAGAAATATTGGGCGGATCACGGAGTAGACTGGGGAGTTGTAACTGATCTAGATATACCTAAAATTCTAGCGAGAAATATTGAAGAACTCCACTCAGCTGCAAAATTAGAAATGATAGAAGGACATTCAGTTAATGAATTGATCTTAATGAGAGAAACTCTAATAGATCGTCTTTTAAGTTCCCCTCAAGTGCAAATCAGAAAGATTTTAAATAAAACTGATAAAGAAATAAATAGCCTCCCCGGTACGGCCTTGTATTTATTCTGGCACCTGTTGGCGACAAAAAGGATAACAATGGATCTTAGTAAGCCTTTTGATATTAGAAGACCAGCAGACGTTATTAAAATAGGCGTAAATTTCGAAGGAAGGGGGGGATATAATTATGAACTTCTCGGTTAACGAACTTATCGAATGGAAGCAAGATGGTAGTAACAAAGTGGTTGATAGAATTTTATGGATAGATGAAGGTTATGTTATTGCCTATACCATCGATATTTTTGGGGCAAAAGCTATGCCGGTAGCAAGACGAATAGGTGAGCTTAATGAAGCTATTAATAACGGTGATGCGCAGAAGCTAAACAAAGATCCTTGGGTACGTGTAATAAATGAAGATAAGATGAGATTAAAAGATAAAAAGTACCGCGAAAAAGGTTGGAATATCATTTCTTCCATAGTATATCGAGAGCCTGATATTTTCGTTAAAGCTTTGCGGGGGCCGATGATTAGACAGGTAATAACAGATATGCAGGTTACTCTTGTAACTGTCTATAAATACCTTAGACGATATTGGCAAAGAGGAAAGACCCCTAATGCGCTCCTCCCCGATTTTAATAATTGTGGGGGCAAAGGGAAAATGAAAAGCGCCGGGATAAAAAAGAGAGGTAGACACCGGATATATAACCATAAAGATGACGTTGGGTTAGACAAAAATGTTGATGATGAGACAAGAGTAATCTTCGAAAAGGCCTTAAAAGATTATTATAGGACCCCGGCCAAAAATAGTCTGAAAAAGGTTCATGAGTTAATGATAGGTGAGTGCTATAAGGATGTTGAACCTCGTTTGCGCCCCACACAGGATCAATTACTTTATTATTATAGAAAAACGAGAGATATAAAAAAGGACATTAGGGGCAGAGAGGGACCTAATGTTTTTGAATTAAAACACAGACCGGTATTAGGGTCATCGACATCCGAAGTCATCGGGCCAGGTTCTTTATATCAAATTGATGCAACCGTTGGTGATGTCTATGTAGTATCGAGGTTTAATAGGCGTTGGCTCATCGGGAGACCTGTTATTTATATAGTAGTTGATGTATTCAGTCGAATGGTAACTGGCCTTTATGTGGGATTGGAAGGACCTTCTTGGGTTGGAGCAATGATGGCTCTCGCAAACGCCATGGGGGACAAGGTTAGTTTTTGCGAAAATTACGGAATAAAAATTAGGCCTAATGATTGGCCCGTACACCACGCTCCTCGGAACATTATTGGAGACCGAGGAGAAATGATTGGGCATGACGCAGAGACTATGATTGAATTTTTGGATATTAAAGTTAAAAACACCCCGCCATTCAGAGCTGACTGGAAGCCGATAGTTGAACGAAAATTTAGAACGATTAATGAACAAGTTAAGCCTTTTGTACCAGGCATAGTAATACCGAAGAGGCGTGGAGGTCGCGATTACCGTCTGGATGCCAAATTAGATATTAAGGAGTTTACTGAAATTTTAATTCTACAAATAATCGGTTATAACAATAAGCATCATGTGGATGGCTATGAATTGGATCCGGCTTTAATTGAGGATGAAGTTAAACCTATTCCAAAGGATTTATGGAATTGGGGTATTTTGAATAGAGCCGGTCAATTAAGAGTGTTTGATGAAGATATCGTTAAATTAAATTTAATGCCTAGAGCCGAGGCAAGAGTAACACATAGGGGAATTACATTTAAGAAAATCAGATACAGCTGTGCCGCAGCTATTCAAGAACATTGGTTTACAAAGGCCCGTGAAGCAACTTGGGTTTTAGATATATCCTATGATCCAAGGAACATGGGTAACATTTATATTCGAGAGGCTAATGGTCGTGGATTTGAAACGTGTTTTGTTTTGGAGCAACATGAAAAATACAGTGATAGAACCTTGGAAGAAGTTGAGTATCTACAGCATTACGAACGGTTACAGCAGAAAATAGATCAAGAAGATGAACTTGCGGGGAATTTAGATATAAACGCAGAGATAGAAGATATTGTTCAAAAAGCCAGCGAAAAAACTGAGGCGGATCAAGATCCTGATGAAAGTAAGCGAAGTATATTATCAGGAATCAAACCGCAGCGAAAGAAGGATAAAGAAGCAAACCAAGAAGATGAGGCTTTTAGACTGGGCGAAGATTCTCAATCTAAAGAACCTTCCGTTCCAGAAACGACGACTCAAGACGCTGAAAATATAGCATACAATCGTAGGCTTAGATTACTGCAAAAGAAGTCGGAGGAAGCAAATGATGAAAAATGATAGAAGCAATATTATTGATTCTGCTTTTGATGCAAAATACACGGACCAATTGCTTCCCGAGTATAGGAATAATCCATTGATAGAAGCTTTGCCTCCTATATGGTCGGAGGAAAAAGTAATAGACATGCTGCGAACTTACGTACCTTATGAACCCGGTGAAAGATTATTGGAACCTGAACTTAGGGGCCATAGTGTGGAAAAGTTGTTTCATATCTTCGAACCATTAGATAAACATTTAGAATTGGAACAGAAATTATCAAGAGTAATTAGGCAAGGATATATTGGAAGGAGTCCATTATCCCCGGAATTTGCCAGGACTCTCCAAGAGAACTACCGTGTAATTGACAATGGATCATACGAAATACCAGTGCACTGTGAAGTAGGAACCAGTGCTCTGAGTTTTGCAGTGATTGGTTATTCTGGAGTAGGAAAATCAAAAGGTACAGAAAAGCTTCTCAAGCTCTATCCTAAGCTCTTATTCCATACAAATTATAAAGAAATTGAGTTAAACCTTAAACAAATTCCTTGGATAAAAATTGATTGTCCGTTTAATGGAACTTTATCGGGGCTATGCTACTCATTTTTTGAAGAAGTTGATAAGATCATTGGTAGCGATAATTACTCCCGTGTTAAGCGCCAAAGACCGAATATTGATATACTACTTGGCCAAATGGCACAAACTGCCTATCTACATTGCTTGGGAGTCTTGGTGGTAGATGAAATACAGCGTCTTAAGAAAGCTAAGAGCGAAAACTCAGAGCAAATGATCAACTTCTTTGTGTCTCTGGTTAATAGAATGAATGTTCCGGTAGTCTTAATTGGAACAGCTAAAGCCAAGGCAATATTTCAAGGTGAATTTACACCAGCACGGAGATTAACAGGGCAAGGTAATGTGATATGGCAGCGAATGGAAGATGACGAATTGTGGGATCTTTTTATTAAAAGCATTTGGAAATATCAATGGACGGATGAGGAAAGCCCTTTAACAGAGGAATTAGGCCATACGATATACGAAGAGAGTCAAGGAATAATTGACGTTGCGATAAAAATATATGCGATAGCCCAATGGGAACTTATTGTAGCTGGGGGCGGTCCAATTACACCAGATTTTTTAAGAAAGATCTGTCGGGATAATCTTCAGTTAATACGACCTATGCTAGATGCACTTAAATCAAACAATATAAAGAAAATTGCTCAGTATGAAGATATAGCCCCATTAGAAATTGAAGTAATACGAGATCGATATCTGGCGTTAATAAAACAAAACGCCATAAAGAAAAATTCTTCCAATAAAACTAAAGAGGTTATCGAACAATTGACTACGCGGCTTGTAAATGTTGGGATTCAAACAGCAAAGGCAAGAGAAGCAGTACAAGCAGCAATAGAAAATAGCCATTCCGGGAATACTATGGAAGAGATTGCTAGTAAAGCCCTGGATTTGGCTTTGTCTTTAGACCGAAAACCTGGTGGCAAACAGGATAAAAAGCCAATTGAGGGCAAGAAGGAAAAGCCAAAGGAGGGTAAAAGAAGTACCACTAAACGGGATGTGAAATCTGACCAAGAGGCCTATGAAGAAATGACCGGTGAAGGAAAGATAAAACCACCGCTTGGTGATATTCTAAAATGACTTGGTACTTGCCCATTTTCCTATACCTTATGATGAAGAGATACTTTATAGCGTCCTTGCCCGATATCGAATTAGAAACGGCAGTATCGGGATAAAACAAGTAAATCAAGAGCTTTTTGGTTCCACAAATGTAACCGCGACTGTTGATTTGCCTTCGCATATAGATGCATTGGTAGAGAATCTGCCGTATGGTTCCGCTTTAACAGCCGATAGGATTATTAATAAACACACGTTATACACACTTTATAAACCGTTTTTGCCTGCAAAGCAGGCGGAAGCGGTTTTTCGCTTAATGAGGGGATCTCAGGGAGGGGGTATTCATTATAGGGTTGGAATCATGGCCAGTGCTGTTCCTACCCCTAGATATTTAAGATATTGTTCTTTATGTTTGATCGAACAACGTAAAGCTTTCGGGGAAGGCTTCTGGCATCGTCTCCATCAGGTTCCGGGAATGCTCGTATGTGCAAAACATATGTTGCCACTTTCTAACAGTTCCGTACTTGTACCAGGGTTAAATAAGCATCAATATCGTGCGCCAGACGAAGACTGTTGCATGTTGATTCCACGGGGGGTTAGCTTAAAGGCTAATACATTAGAAATGCTTGCACAGTTATCTCAAGATGTCGATTGGGTGTTACGAGCTAATATAGGCCCCTTGGAGCCAGGGAGATATGAGCAGCATTACTTGGCTTATCTTATTGAGAGAGGACTGGCTACGGCAACTGGGAGAGTGTATCAGAAGGATTTAGGAAGAAGCTTCATTGGATTTTATGGCCACGACTTATTAAAGACACTTCATTCAGACATCAATCTGCACTCTGATACGCATTGGTTAGCAAATATTGTAAGGAAGCACCGTAAATCTTTTCATCCTATAAGACATTTACTGATAATGAGGTTTTTATCTGGTTCACCCGAAAAGTTCTTTTCGAATTTTAATGTTTATTTGCCTTTTGGTGAAGGACCGTGGCTTTGTTTGAATGCGGCAGCTAACCATTATCTTAAACCCGTAGTTAAGAATTTAATAGTTACTCATTGCGCAGATACGAAACGACCAGTAGGAACATTTTCATGTGATTGTGGCTTCGTTTATTCAAGACGGGGTCCGGATAAGATGGAAGAGGATAAATACAAAATTGGTAGGATAAAGAGTTTTGGACTTGTCTGGCAAGACAAGCTTAGCAGTCTGCTAGCCATTGAGAATCTTAGTTTAAGAGAAATGGGCAGGATCCTTAATGTAGATACGAACACGATAAAGAAATACGCCAAAATCACAACTAGTGATTTCAATTCATCATGGCGAAAGGAAGGGGAAAAAGTATCAACCGACATTTGTACGGATGCGAAGGTTATTGGGAAAAGCAACACTGGGGAAAGTGAGCAACCAGAAATTATAAGAAAAGGTCAAAAATCTAAAGTTCCCCGAATTGATTGGAAGGAGCGTGATAAGCAGATTTTACTGGAAGTAAAGAAGATTGTAAAAGAGATGTTGTTGTCACAAAACAAACCCAAGCAAATAACGATCGGTGGTATAGGTAAAAGATTGGGATTAAAATCCCTGCTAGATAAGAAGCTTGATAAGCTTCCCCTTACTAAAGCATATTTGCACAAAGTAAAGGAGACTGCCGAGGATTTCCAAAAGCGGCGTGTGAAATGGGCAGTAAAAGAATTATATAGTAAAGGTGAAACATTGGCTATTTGGAAAATAAAAAGGCTGGCAGGGCTTCAGGACGTCATTTCATCAGAGATTGAACAGATTATATATGATCAAGCATCAATTTTTGATCCCAATAGTTTAGTGAATTTGTTACGTGAAATAAACGAGAATAAAGAATAGGAAGGAAGATAAATAATGGCAAAGATATATACTGGCCCGAAATATAGTACTGGAACCGTGTTTCAAGCGAAATATTCTGATCCTCTTATTAGTGATTACCGCGGCAACCCTTTAATTGAAGCTTTACCCGCAATAATGTCAAAGGAAGAAGTTAATAGGGTATTCAAGAAGAAGCTGCCTTATGATCCTGAAGAACGCAACCTACCCGCTGAACTTAGAAGCCATTGCGTTAATAAGTTGTTTAGTTACTTTTATCCCATGGAAGTGCACTTTCAATTGGAACATCAATTTTCAAAGTTATTGAGGCAAGGGTATGTCAGAAGAAACCCCTTAATACAGGAAAACTTAAATTCCATAGATTTTACTGGAAACCCAATGGAAACAGACATTTATACTGATATTCCTTGCCCCAGAAGTATTTCAGATACTATTGGGTTTACCATATCCGGCTTACCCAGCGTAGGTAAGTCAAAAGGTATAGAAAAGGTCCTATCAACTTATCCACAGGTACTGATACATAACAATTATAACGGCATAGATTTTTATGTGTATCAGGTTGTTTGGCTGAGCATAGAGTGCCCGAGCACTGGTTCTTTAAGAGGTTTATGTATTAATTTTTTCAGAGCAATGGATAAGGTTCTTGGGACAGACTACGAATATACTTATTGTTTGAGTCGTTCAAAAGAAAACATTATGTGAAAAGCAATGGCGGAACTTGCTGCTTTTCATTGTTTAGGTGTTCTTATAATTGATAAATTTGAAAACCTATCCTTTACTAAAAGGAAGACGCTGGAAAAAATACTGGACTTTTTTAATTCGTTAATAATTGTAATCGGAATCCCGCTTATCTTTATTGGGACTGATGACGCCCTAAAGGTTTTACAGGGACGCTTTCTTGAAATGCGGGAGAACCAGGAACAGGGCGATATTTTATGGCCTAAGCTTTCGAAAGACGGAACATGGGAATCTTTTCTAAAAGAGATTTGGAAATATCAATGGACGAATGAGGGGTGTTCTTTAACAGAAGAGCTGAGCGAGACACTATTTGAAGAAAGCCTGGGTAGTGTAGGAATAGCTGTTAAATTATATGCCCTTGCCCAATTGGAGCTTATCGCTGCAGGCACGGGAAATATTACTTCAAACCTTGTCAGAAAAATCGCAGCCGAAGATCAGTTTCAATCACTAAGACCTATGCTTGAAGCGTCTAAATCTGGAGATGCCAAGCAAATTGCCAAATACAAAGACTTCGCATTTTAGGAGGCCTGGGAGTAATAACAATTCTCTACAGACCCAACATGGGTGTTCAATGACATTTCTGTTTCCAATTCGGACGTCTATAAAGGAAAGAGGAAATTGGATGGCGAGAAACATACTTAAATTGCCGGGCATAGCAGAAGGGAAAGAAATGGATCTTTTTTGGGTTTGTTCTCCCAAGCGGACGGATAATGGTAACTGGCAACTTCCTGTTTTCTTTAAAAACGTCCAGAATGAGAGTACTCTTAAGCCTTTATTTTTACCTATCGGAACCCTTCCTTTATTGCGAATGGGGCAAAGTTATGTCGACGGACACCTGGGTGATAGGAAACCGGTGGGAGATGTTATTTCATCTGTTACTATACCAAGAGACGTCCAAGGCCATTTGATTACAGCAATTGATATGGGGAAAAGATTGAATTATTACCTTTTTAAAGAAAGCCGGATAATGAAGGAGTATGTATGGGCATTCTCTGTGAGGGGTATTGAGTACTTCATTCCATGTATGGAAATTATCAGAACGTATTATGCGAGATCTGAAACAATGGCACTGTCGTTGATGAATCCACGTAAACTTGATTCATTTATTGATAATAATACGACACTGAAGAAAGGGACCTCAATTCACCTGCAACTGACCCCAGGTTGGCCTAAGACCTTGTTAAGGGATGCCGATGTAGCACACTTACTTTGGGTAAGAGAAAATCAAGTTGCATTTAATGTTTGGAATTCAATCTATGAAAATATTTTATCTCAAGCAGGTAAAGCAAGCGATATAACTTGGGAATTAAAAAGAGGAATTCCGATTCATGTCAAACCCCCATTAGATGGGGCACATCAATGGGATTTCAGGGGTTTACGCAGGGGAGACGGGAAACAGATACTTGTTATGGAAATAACCAAAATAAAAGACTTGCTGCTTCCCTACGATAAAATCAGTTACGCTTCTCCCTTAGATTATAAATCCAGCCCGTCTGTGGGTGAAAACGATATTCAATCTGATAAAATTATTAAAGGTGTTAATACTGCTGTTATTGACGATGAAGATGGTGCCAAACCAGGAGAAACGCCGTTAACTTTCCAAATACCAATGGGTTCTATTGAATTTTCCAAACCTATTGCTATAGAAAAGCATACTGCGCAAAGAGCGTTATCTTCAATCGTAGCAAATGGGGCAAAGAACCTAAATAGTCGATCACACGAAGCCCGATCCGAAAATATCAAAGTTAGTGCAGATAATCCGCGTGAATTTGGTGAACACCGTGGGATAGAGTATAAGCATTTAGAGATTGCCCGAATGACTCCAAATGAGAGTTTAAAGAGCTTTCTTTCGGCTATACCTTTGCTTACGCAAAACCCCGTTTGCGCTACTCTGGATACTACTGTTATATACCTTCCAAATGTAGGCACAGCGGCGCTTGACATGCATGGGCAACGCCGGGTATGCGCCGTAGTGAACGGACAGTGGCCCGGAGGGAAGCTTTTTTGTATATTAGAATTGAGCCGAGCAGATAATTTACAGGTTTCCACTTTGTTAATATACCCGCGGAAGAAAGCAGACCTAGAAGAGATAATAACTTTTCTTTTAGAAGGACTAGTTCGGAATAACGGACATTGGGATAGAAAACTCATTACAATGAGAACGGACTTTGAATACGACCGGTTTAAGCATATGGTGAATCACAACATCAAAGGTAATAAGGGGTTAGTCCGACGAATTGCTCAAAAGCTCATTGGTTCAGGAATAGCTTAAGCCTATTAATAACATCATGTTTAATGGTGCAATATTGATTATTTATTTAATTTGCACAGATATTGAGATAAAGAAGATGATTATATCATAGACTACTCATAGACACAATCTGAGCAGTCGCTTATAATGAGACAGTGTAAAAATTATTATATGAGGCAATAATTAGGATGAGCGTAGTTCTACAAGGCTACCATGGGACCTTCACTGATTGTGTTGATGAAATCTTAATGAACAGGTTTACGATTGCTAAAAGACCGGATCATTGGCTTGGTTATGGAGCCTACTTTTATCAGGATGATGAACGACATGCTCTATGTTGGGCTAATATAAAGCGGAAGAGACATGTTGCCTATATGGGGAAGACGGTTGCCGTTATTAAGGCAATTATCGAGGTGGAGAGACGGCATTGCCTTAACATGACGCTTCAGGCTGATTTCGAAAAACTCGCGAATTATGCAAAAGATTTTCTTGTTAGCAAAAGAGGCGAATTATTTGTCGAGAATCAGCTTGAGAATAGGTGTTATCTTTATGATTGCTTTGCCACTGAAAATGAAATTAAAGTGATTGTGGCGAGCTTTTCTAAAGAGTGGGCAGACCCGGCAGCGACTTTGATGTTTGGAATAATATTTGGCGAGATTCAAATTTGTGTCAAAGATCAACTCACCATAACTTCAAAGGAATGTACCTATAGAGAGACTCCGATTACAGTGTCTTTGCGAAAAAAGCATTGGAGGGGAAAACCATGAATTTCAAATCACTTGAGGAGATTTCCAATTACCACGGGATAGTTCTAAATGATGGACCGGGCTGCGTAATCATTGAGGAAGATGGTACTCGTCGGCCAGCTAGTATAGAGGACGTTAAGCTAGTATTCGGTATACCTAGGGTTGAGGAAATGAATTTTGCAGAAGATGAATTGGCCGCTTCAATTAATTGGGAAGAGCAAACAAATGGAGCTGGATGGGATAGGCAACCAAAGCCACAATTGACTGTATCGGTTCTAAAGATGTTATTTGAATTTCATCAAGGAGTGGCATAGGACATGCAAGCTGTTCTGCGATTTGGAGGCTTTGTTGTAGAGAAAGCAATCTATTACAGGAATTCTGAATTCTGGTCTCAAGAAGAAATCCCTGAAACTGCTGATCTTGAGCCAATCTTTCGATTTGCAATCGTGGAAAACCCAAATGATTACCACGAGGCAAATATTGTCTTGGGTGTTCAAATTGGTGAGGAATCATCGTTGATTCCGTTTCGAGTTGAACTTGTAATACGGGGCTATTTTCAACTGGATGAGTCTGTCGATAAAGATCTCGCGAAGAAAATGTATGCACAAAACGCAATAGCAATCTTATTTCCATATCTGCGAAGTCTAGTAACAGATTTGACCGCACGTAGCAATCATGCCCCAATACTGTTACCCACACTAAATATTATTAAAGTGGCAGAACAGTACTTTTCAAAGCATGATCAAACAGAGTTCGATACGTCCTTTCAATCTCTTACCGACTAATAATTGAATGTAAGTATTAATTATAGATAATTTAAAAACGGCTATTGATTTCGACGACGATTCAAGTTTTCCTCTGAATAATATCTTATACAGTCCAGGCTAGTAAAAATCTCCAAATTACATACCTAAAGGAAGTTTATTCCCTAAAATTTTAATATCGTTCTAAAGGACTGGCTCCAGGCTTTGAGGGGAGTCAGTTTTTGCGCTCACTAATTTGCAAATTATTTATTCCATATTAACTAACTCAGTATCCTTCGTACGCGCATTTGGGGCCAATGTATGAAATAATCGAAGAGCTTAAGACCCCTGAAATAGCACAGAATTTCGATTAGTTAGTAATGCCAACGCCTGTTCTTATCTATAATCGACGCATAGAAAACAACAACTTCCGGAACTTGTTTTGACAAAACGGAAGTGCAGCAAACTAACAATACAGCCGTGAACGGCAAATACTTTTATACTCCTCGTTTGGATTGACAGTCGCGTTAGGCAGCTGTATAATCGAACCAGCTGTATGGAATTGAATTGAAAGAGAGCGATTAAATTGAGTAAACGTGAAATGATCTCAATATCTTTTGTTGTTACACTCTTGATTAGCAATATATTAGCAGCCAAGTTATTTTCCATAGGACAGGTAGTTCTTCCCGCAGCAGTAGTCATCTATCCTTTTTGCTTCATGGTTGGTGACGTGTTGACGGAAGTCTGGGGGTTCAATTATGCAAAGAAGGTAATATATGTAGGATTTGTAGCTAATTTTGGATTAGTTATGTTTACTTACCTAGGTGGCTTACTTCCACCCGCAGAGGTATGGGGAAAACAAGATGCCTATGTTGCCATCTTGGGGATGATACCTAGAATTGTTGTTGGTAGTTTTATTGCTTATCTCTTGGGAGAGATCTTGAACAGTTGGTCTTTGGAAAAGATCAAGACGTGGACTGGACCAAGACTCCTATTTGTGCGTACTATTGGCTCATCGGTGGTAGGCCAGGTTGTAGATACGGGAATCTTTATAACAGTTGCTTTTTATGGCACTGTTCCAAACCAGGTATTGATAACAATTATTATTAGTCAGTATTTGGTGAAAGTAGGGATTGAAGCCTTGGCTGGCACTCCGCTTGCCTACCTACTTGTGAATTGGGCAAGAGAAGAGAAGCATCCTATCCTGCTTGGGAGTGATAAAGCTTGCGTATAATTGTGATTTCATGTTCAAACCTGAAAAGACCTTTTTCTATCCCAACCCCCGCTGAATCTGTCTATGATGGCCCCTATTATAAGACTATTAGAAAACTAAAAAGAGAAGGACATTTTCCCAGAGACGTTAGAGTAGTTATTACTTCGGCCGAACACGGATTACTATGCTTGGAAGATGAGATCTTGCCGTATGACCGCAAAATATGCAAAGAACGATGCAATGAATTGCATAGGGCAACAATAGTAAAACTTGCGAAAATGATAGTTAAATTGGGATGTGATGAACTTGTTATAAACCTTGGATCAGATTATCTGCCACTGGTTAGTGGAATCGAGAAAGAAATACCGCAGACATGCAAAGTAGAATACTTAAGAGGTACAATCATACAACGTCGTAAGCAGCTTAAGGAGTATTTACTCGATGGGAATTGCACCGCCTGATAGAATTAAGTATTTTATGCCAGAATGGGATGATCGTTATGACTTGGAATTCGATTTTATCAATGATAAGTTCTCTGAGGTACACAAAAAGAATACTAATTCCGATGTTTATGCACATGAAATGTTAGCCAGGCCTCCATATGACGGTATTTTGTATAGCTTGGGAAATATCTTTGATACCATCAATAATGCTTCCGACCTTAGCGCGGTAAAAGCAAGGGGTTTCTCGAAGATTAAAGACTATTACAATATGCAGAAGGCGCAAGTGCCACTAGAAGTATTTGGAGATTGTGGAGCTTTCAACTACGTAAACCTTCCTGAACCACCTGCACGTTTCACTCCTGAGAACATTGCCTTTCTATATAATCACCTAGGGTTTGATTATGGAGTATCCGTTGATCATTTGGTAGTAGAGACTATCATTGAAAAGACTCAGCAGCAAAAAGAAACAAAAGCTCTTACGTTGCCACAGAAACGGAAACGCATTAAACTTTCACTAGAAAATGCCAGCAAGCATTTAGAAATCTGCAAGCGGGAGAAATATGCCTTTACCCCTGTGGGCTCTGCTCAAGGGTATTCTCCAAGGTCTTATAGAAATTCAGTGGCATCTCTTATAGAGATGGGTTTCGAATACATCGCTTTGGGTGGATTGGTAAGAAGAGACACCGATTCGATTCTAGCGATATTGAAGTCTGTGAAACCAGTCGTAGGTGATCGACGACTGCATTTACTTGGGGTCATAAGGTCTCAATGTATTAGTGAATGGCGGAAATTGGGAGTAACTAGTATTGATAGTGCATCATATTTCCGAAAAGCCTGGTTAAGATCTGATCAAAACTATATTTCCCCCGATGGTTCCAAATGGTATGCAGCTTTGAGGGTACCAATCGTGAAGGAATCCGGGATGCTTGTAAAGGACGGACACACTTTTAATTTAGCTCAACTGGAAGCAGATTGCCTTAAGGCTTTAAGAGAATATGATAAGGGTTTATTGGACATGGAGAGCACTCTTGATTTATTAATAGAATACGATTCGCTTTTCCTTAGAAGCGGAGATGATGGTACAAATCTTCGTGATAAATATAGAAAGACCCTCCAAGATAAGCCGTGGAAGGTCTGCGAATGTCCTGTGTGTAAGCAACTCGGAATTGAAGTTGTAATATTTAGGCGGACTAACCGCAACAAAAGACGAGGGTTACACAATACCTGGGTGGTATATCAGCAGTTAATAGATGATTAACCTGGAGCATTAGGGGCAGAGGTGCTTTTACAAAATCTCCGGAAATCACATGAAGCGCAATCACTGGAACCTCCGTTAGTAGGCCACTGATTTAGGATTGTACCGGAACAGTTTTCTTGTACTGCACATCCTTCTATTTGAGCGACAACATTATCTATCATTTGAACTGCATGATTTATGTTCTGCTGGTGGACATCAATGAAACGAAAAGCTCTCCTCAACAAATAATCACCGGAGAATATGGGCATCCGTGCTCCCGGTGCCCATCTAAATAACTCATAATAGTCGGAACTACCTCTGATAGGGGATACATCGGTTCTGCTTTGCCTGATTTCTGATAACAGCTCGCTTAAATCATCTTTCGAAGGAGATAGTTCGTTTGTATAAATAATTAGGCCTACTTTAACCGGGTGACTATTATGCTGCTGTTGGCGTAGCCAGGAGTAAGTTTGTATTTGCCACTCCTGATATGCCCAGTAAGGAGTCTCGCCTGGTATAGATACAGTAGGGGGCCTTCGGGCGGCCTTGTAATCAACAATAACGTCGAAGGTCCCATTTAAAGAGGGGAATTCCTCTAGCATCATATTGACAATAAAATTGGTGGGGTTAGCTGTAATCGAAACACTTGAAATTACGTCAGCAACCCCTGTTAGCTCATATCTGTCACCTCTAGGTCTTTGACCCAACGGTATAGTTAGATTAGGCATCTGCCTTGTACCTGATATTCTTTCTTCTGTGGAAGTTATTAGGGGAAACAAAATTGGAGCTATTAAATTAATTGCTTTTGATATGCGCTCATATGCCATATTACGCGCAATACTACTTCTAGGGCGCATCCCTTTAGCGAGCAATCTTGCCTCAACAATATCGCCGAGAACCCCGATATCGTTCGGTATTCGGGGAGCAACACTATTAGGTGTTGGCCAGGGTGTTATGTTACAGGGCCATGGAAAGATAGGCCCAATAGTATTCCACACTAAAAACGCTTCCTCCATAACCCCATGAGTAAACTCGCCCGTCCACAACTGGACAGGACGCGAGGGAGGGAGGCTACTTCCACTATAATATCTATATTGAAGACCACACCGTTGAAACGATAAGATATCTCCAATCAAACTGTATTTTGGGACTTCAAACGGCAGTTGCCTTACTTCTAACACAAACATCTACCTCCTAGATCAATACGATGGTGTTGGCTGGGCAAGTTGAGCTCCACTGGTTTGCGTCAACAAAATCATAATTCCTGGGTCCGTTAGGATATAAATCGCCAAGTGCTATGGTTGGAATAGGATTAACGTTCCGTATTTGCTGGTTTCTGCCAATTAGCAATAATATAGATTGGGACCTACTCTTAGCTACAAAAAACAACCTTCTTATATCATCGAATGATCTTTGCCTAACATTCCTAAGTAGCCTAGCCTGTCCGACTAAACAACAAGTGGCTACCGCATCTTCTGTATGGTGAACATTGTTTCCGCTATCTGGAAATCTAAAAGGCCGTTGCATACGATGATTTGTCTGATAATCGCTACCAACATCTACAACAACTAAGGGAAATTCCAATCCCTTTGCCTGATGAATGGTC
Organism: Syntrophomonadaceae bacterium; assembly: GCA_035560815.1. Lineage (GTDB taxonomy): Bacteria > Bacillota > Syntrophomonadia > Syntrophomonadales > Syntrophomonadaceae > UBA5314. Next base: position 40,544 of record DATMYR010000013.1, read on the forward strand.
ATGATAGGCAAATAATTGCGAGGCACAAACGGCATTATATCTTCATTTACTTTAACCGTTCCATCTGCAACCGGCACAAGAACTTCCCAATATACTTCACGAATAGACGCTGCATCATTATTACCTCGACCGTTTAATATCATTGACCCGTAAGTCGACACACTGCTGGCTGCCACAGTTGCACGCGCGATCGATTCGAGATATACTTGGCCTTCTGGGTCTGATTGAAAAAATGGGAGCCAAGTGATTAAGGTGAAAACCAGTTCTAATAACGGCCACTCGGGCGGCCAATTACCCATATTCCTTGCGAACCTATTCCCCCAGTCAGCAACAAATTGTCCTAGTCCTTGGGGAGGAGGATTGGAATTAATGAAGTCACGAGCAAGGGTGCGCCATCGGGTTAAAGTCTGCTGTACCGCCGAGGTGAAGCGTAGGTTAGATTGAATTATTCCATTGGGATCAAGGCACTCCAATAAAAGGCCTAATAGTATTCCAACTTCTTCAATTGCAGCTAGTTGGCGGCCACGAGGATTAAAGATACCAACGCCCGAGGCAGCAAGATAATTTCGCAACATCAGAGGAAGTCTCGCCTTGTTTGTCGAACTGAACTCATTTGCTGTTCTTCCTAATAATACAGCATCGCCAAAATCTCCTCCTTGCCCCATGGTTATCGAGAAAGTTCTATTGTTGGCGACGTTAACTGTATAACCGTTTCCCCTAAAAATATCTAACAGAAGTTGCGATAAGTCCCGAGCTAGATCTGTAACGTTGTCTCTGAACATCCCTAAAACAGGTACGTTTGTTAAAGGGTTGTGTGCATTATTAGCAGAAGCAGTAAGGTGCATTTTATTTGGGACACGGGCTGTTTGATAATCTGGTTCCATAGTTATAAAGTGGTTACATAAATTTACGATACGCTCGGTTGAACGGTAGTTTTCATGAAGATTTATCCTTAATGGTCGCCATTGTTGGCCTAAATGCTGGCTTAATCTGTTTTCGAAATCAGCAAAGATCTCTACCGTAGCTCCACGAAACCGATAAATAGATTGATCATCATCGCCTACTACCGTTAAAGATGCATTAGAAAGACTACAAAGATCAAAATAGATTTGCTCTTGAAGGTAATTACTGTCCTGGAATTCATCTACTAATAATGCTTGGGTATTGGCAATTGAAGGAACTTGGTTCGAACGAATCATATTAAGTAATGTCTTCTCAAGCATTGAATAATCTAATAGGTTAAGAGAACTAAGTCTCGTGCTATAATCTAATACGATCTGGGAGAGGAGCTGTTGCCCAATACCGCCTTGAGAAAACGTGGTCAAATTAATATCATCTTGCACCACTCTTTGAGAGAAGGAAGTGCAAATTGAGATGAGAGAAGAAAGCGCATTGGCACCACCAAATTCAGGGTTAATCTGATTTAAATAGGTTCTTAGTGTGGCATTAGTGTGCATACTGCTGGTGAAAATGGCGTATTTTTTCATTATAGTTAAAGCGGCCAATTCATCGATTATTACTGGAGTAACCTGGCCCGGAGGTCTATTCTCGGATATTATTTCTTCAGCTAAAGAATCCAACGTTCCTGTTCTTACTTTGTTAATGTCGATCTTAATAAGATGGTTTAGTAGGGTTGTATTCCCTGATTGTAAAAATTGAAGCTTGAGCGCTTCATATAGCGTATATCCCCATGATATAATTCGTGATCTTAGTTCAGAAGCTGCTTTCCTAGTAAAAGTAGTTGCTATTATCGACTCAGGAATAAAATTATCTACAAATATTAGTTTTAAAACTCGCAAAGCTAAAACCGTCGTTTTACCCGTACCCGGGCCTGCAACAATAAAGACAGGTGGAAATGGAGACGCAAACACGGCATTTTCCTGTTCCGCATTTAACCAATTTTGCTGAAAACGTGGAATGGCTTGTTGGAGGATAGATATAAGTTCATTGTCTGTTAACATAAATATGCCCAATCCTGATTTTACTGCGCCAGTAGAGACAGGATATCTCCTTTCCTGTTTAATTTTAGTGATACTGGTTAAAATTCCCCCACTTTGCTTTCTATTAATTCTATATCTTACTACCGAAATATTCCATGATGTGAGCTTGTAAGTAAAACATTATGGATCCAAGTCAGAAACTCCTTCGTTCTTTCGAAATTAAGTTGAGAAAAATTGACATTTTAATATTATTAGAACTACAATGCCAGTAATGGGCTGATTAACGCGAAAATGCCACAATTAAGAATTTTGGCTACATCTTTTTGCGGACGAAGATGCATATATTGTCGTCCTACAGGGGAGGGGTTACCCTGTAAATCTAGCAAGATTAATATTGATACTGTAATTCGTATTTCGAAACTATATAAACAGTATGGTGGAGATCCAACATTATGGAATGATTTATCCATGTGTATCAAAATTCTTAAGCAAGATGTTCATATAGAAAACATAGAAATAATTACTCGAAGCCCAGTTATTATCGATTATATTCCTGAACTAGTTTCATACGGATTGGACGAACTAGACTTCAGTTTGGATACATTGTCTACTAAGGTTACAAAACATGAAGAAAACCTCCATGAAGCAGTTCTGTAATTTGTACCGGCAAGTTAAAAGCCTGGACCAATAATTAAAAAGAGGATATAGAGTGAATTCTTTGGAACAAGTATTAAATTGGGAATATTCTCACCAACTGGTTGAGAATGCAAAATGCCTAACAGGTCCGGGGCGAGAGCTAGGGCATTGGGCGATAGATCAGTTGAAAGTGTTTATGGGTGAGCGGTGGTTTGACGACATTGGAGGAAAAGGACATATATTATTGTCTCTTCAGTGGTGGAATATTAACGATTCTCCTGGAGTTTATGGAAACCTTTTCGTCTTGGCCGCCCAATTATTATTACTTAGGAACTTTCAAGATTTTAATAAACTGAAATACCAAATGAGAAAAAACCACGATAATTCTGAGTGGCTTCATTCTCTACTGCAGTTGGAGATAGCTGGTAATGCTCTTCGATATGATTGGAAATGCAGATTCGAGCCAGATCTAAGGGATGGTAAAAGTACCGACCTTTTTATTTTTAACGATGAAAGGAATTGTTTTTTTGAAATTGTAACAATGCGTTCAAGTAATGAATTTCAGGAGACTAATAAGAATTTTAAGATCGTAAATAATTCTTTACAATCTATTTGTATGACAAATGGAGTCAGTATCTCTGGCGAGATGGATCGGATGCTATCTGAAAAAGACATTGATACATTGATTTATGAATTTGAGAAAGCAGCCATTGAGGTAGCTACCACTAATGCTGATGTAATAATTGAGGAACGCGGAAGTTATAAGATTAAAATTACGTCACAACCCAATGGAGACTCATTTTCTGGCCCCCCGACTTCTACAGATATTCTAGGAAGAATAGGAGCTCGTATTAAAGATAAAGCAAAGCAGACGGGGAGCGAGAAAAATGTGTGGATCTATTTTGGCGATTATAGCGGTCTCTGGGAATTTACCCTTTGGGGCCAATTATCGCTTACTGATAAACTCAGGTTCATTGGAATACAAATTCGAGGGATACTTCATGATTATCCAAATATCTCTGGATTAATAATTTCAAATGGTTGGAGCTTAGGAGCATGGGCATCTGAAGATACCGTTGAGGAAAGAGATGATGATAGTAATATAATTAGCTTGGCGATTAGACGGATTTCACAAAACATTCGCTCCAAAGAGACCATCATAATTGGAAGGGATGGCACGGTATCCGATGATTTGATGTTTCTAGCCCAGTGGTTTTATGAAGAAACCTCTTGGTTAGATTGGGCATTTCAAAAAATTGGGTTTAATTATCGGACGAATGAGCTTTTCAATATATAGAAATGTTTATGTAAAGATTCGTGCATTTTATAACTATTTTACCTAGTACTTCGGTTGCGGTATTTCAACTTCTATCAAGGCGAAATATATTCTACACCTTTTTTACATATTGACGATTAAACCATTACAGGAAGAGATATTATAGAACATTATTACCTCTCTACAGGGGGCATGAGGATGTTAGTGCAGAAAAGGCTATCTCTATTCTTGAACGTGTGGGTGTCGATGAAAAGCAAATAAAAGTTATTTTCCAGCTTATTAGGTTACACGATACCCCTATCGCCATACTAAGGATGAAATGCAATCGGCAATTATCAAATATGGTTTAAGCTTTATTAGAAGCTTACTTATGTTACAAAAGGCTGATCTTCAGGCAAATAGTCAAGAATACTGTGCTAGAGAATTACCTTTGCTGGAAGATACAATAACATTGTATGAATCAGCAACAGCTAATTATTTATTTGATTAATTAAGTGCATTTCTACAATTGGATTACAAAAGGAAATGTCTAGAAGACACTTTCGAAAGGAAGAATAATAGTCATTTTGCAGGAATATTGGCGATAATATGGAATTTAGTAAATACCACAATATGAGAGGCCAATATATGCAAAAAGTTATTAGTATTTTGCACATCTCAGACTTACATAGATCTCAAGCATTTCCTATAAGTAATACTGTCTTAATTAATTCTTTAGAAAAGGACCTTGAAAGATATGTCACAAATGAAGATATACCAAAACCTTCTCTAATTATAGTTAGCGGGGATATAGTCAACGGAAAAGGAACCATGGATGAAATATATG
>DATMYR010000014.1:0-7054 GCA_035560815.1 Syntrophomonadaceae bacterium
CAGTTGTGGTTTCTCCGTTTAAGATTCTTTGAACCACAAGTTCTTTGAATTCACGATCATACTTTGCCTGTGCCATTTGAATACCTCCCGTTTTTTATTTTAGGGGTATTCTCTGTGTCTATCAAACACGGGCAAGGTCAATCCTTTTAATCTAAAAAATAAGTCCGCTGTTTCGGTCGGAAAGAGAAACCCGGGTAATTAACCCGGACTTCATGGTGTTTTTTAGGTATAATTAGGTAAGGGTATGTAGTAAGGGGGAGTATGCTTATGAATGAATTTAAGAATGTAACAATAATTAAGAAAGCAAATATGTATTTTGATGGGAAAGTGACTAGCAGAACGGTTCTGTTTGAAAACGGTGAAAAGAAAACATTAGGTATTATGCTACCTGGTGAATATGAATTTGGCACCTCAGCCAAAGAAATTATGGAAATTATTCAAGGAAATCTTGAAGTGAAATTGCCTGGCATCGATGAGTGGCGCAACTTCACAAATGGAGAATCGTTCGAGGTATCTTCAAATTCTAAATTTAATTTGGTTGTGAAAGAAACCACTGATTATTGCTGTTCATATATAGAAAGCTAAGATTTAACAAGTATGAGCATCTGCTGAAGAGCAGGTGCTTTTATTTTCTCGGACCTTACGTTACTTAATGAAATCAGAGTAAATCGAGACAAAATTCTTAAAATGTACAATCAACAAACAATCTAAGGGGCTATTATCTTGTATATATTTTTGATGAAGGCTTCATTTACTCAACCATAGTGTCCCTATTATTTTTAGTTTGTACCATTATTTACCTTGTCGCTGAACTTCAAAAAGTCCATATAAACCCAGATTGAATTAGCCTAATAATCTGGCCCTCACTCCGTAATCGCCGGAGTGGTGACTTAATAAACACCGAGTAAGCCGTATGTTTTCCCATAGAAATGCACACCCCCGTCTTGAAATCGTTGAAAGATTGACCAGGGGTGTGCACTTGTATCATTTTATATTAGGGTAGCCATGCAAATCCACAACCACCTTGAGCGTGAGCTCAACGTGGTCTTGAAATACAACGACTTCCTCAACGTAGTGGTTAATGAACTTTTTACTTCTCTCTATGCCTCAAACCGGTAACCATATCCCCACAGGGTTAAAATATTCTTTGTAGCATTATTATCTCTTAATTTTTTTCTTAAACGTTTAACCAAATCATCAACTGCCCGTTCATTTCCTGAATAACCATATCCCCATATACGGTCCAACAACTCCTGTCGGTTAAAAGAACGTTGAGGTTGTCTGGCCATGAGTAACAAAAGCTCATACTCTTTAGTAGTTAGTAGAACTTCGCTATTGTCAATCATTGTATACCGGTCATTGGGGTTAATTCGTATGTTCCCGATTACTAATTGGTCTTCAGGTAGGACTGGCAGGGGGGAACGGCGGAATACGGTGACCACTCGAGCCACTAATTCCCGTGGGTTGAAAGGTTTGAACATATAATCTTTGTCATCAAGTTTGAGATCTGAAAGGTCGCCTATCGTTTCCTTACGGGGAAATATAAAAATAGCAGGAACACCCGTATGGATTTTTACTTCCTGGCAAAATTCCAAACATTCAGAAGTTGGCAGCAAATTTAATATAAACATATCCGGTAAACCCGATTGTAAACGTAACATAAATTCTTCCAGGGAGGCAAAGGCCTCTACTTTAAAGCCTTCCCGAATAAGGTACTCACCTATTGTGAAACGTAAATTTTCCTCGTTATCAACCACAAAAATAGTACGCAAAAACTTTATTCCTCCCCAAATTCCAAAAAGGACGTAAACTAGATTTATTGGTACACATATATTAAAGATACCTTTTTATAGAGCCTGAATAGATATGCTATTGCACCTCATGATAGCCGACACCATTCAATATGAAATCCAGCATCTTTGACTTAAATTCGGTAACATCTTCTTTTTGAGCATCCAAAAACTGGTGATATACCATCATCAGACTGAATATACATGCAGCTGAAAACCCTGCGTCCGAACTTCCAATGATGCCTTCGATTACTCCCTGTTCTACTATATCAGCCCAGATTCTAATGGCCTTTTCTCTCATCTCCTCCATAAAATTATGGAATTCCCTTTTGGTCTCTGGCTTCAACCCGGCAGAATCATTTAAAAAGAGCGACTTCATAATTATAGAATGAGTTGCAGCTTCCTTTCTCATGGTAAAATCCAACATTAAATTCAACTTATTAATAAACCCACTCTCGTTCATGATGGCGTCCAGCGTATTTTCGTCAATATGCTTGGCCTGGAACTTAAGGGCTTGGATAAAAAGATCATCTTTGCTTTTGAAGTACTCGTACATGGTTCCCTTGGCTAACCCTGCCCCATTGGCTATATCCTGAATAGTGGTATTAGTAAACCCTTTATCCTTGAAAACACTTATGGCTGCGAATAAAATTATCTCTTCCTTATCTTTAGGCCTGGCCATACTTGCACCCCTCTCTAATAAACCCAATATATTTATGAGATTACCATAGATGCACCGGCCTGCAAAAGCGAAGTTACTCAGCAACCTCCAGTTCCGCCACCACCTCGTGCTGCTGCCGTCTAAATTTACCCTTTAAATCATCTAATATAGTGTATACTACCGGCACGACTAATAGAGTCAAAAGGGTGGACGAAATAAGCCCGCCCACTATAGCTATAGCCATAGGCTGCCGCATTTCCGAACCCGTGCTGGTGGCAAAAACCGCGGGCAGCATACCGAATATCATAGCCAGGGTGGTCATCATTATGGGGCGCAGCCTGATTAACCCGGCGGCCAGAATAGCTTCCCGGCGTGAAGCTCCTTGGGCACGGCGTTGTTTAATGAAGTCCACCAGCAGTATGGCGTTTTTAGTGACCAATCCTAGCAGGAAAATGATTCCTATGCCTCCAACCATACTAAGTCCGCTGCCGCTTATATACAGGGCTATCAAGGCTCCTATAATAGCCAGCGGGAGGGAAAACATGATTGACAAAGGGTCAATGAAGCTTTCAAATTGGGCGGCCAGAATCAGGAATACAAAGAGAATGCCTAAAATCAATGCCTGCAGCAACCCGTACAGACTCTCCTGCATGGTGGCTTGATCGCCCCCGGCGGAGTTGCTTATTCCATTGGGATACGGCAGTTCTTTCATTAACTTTTGCGTAACAGCACTATTCAGTGCCCCGGAAGTTGTCCCGTCATTATTGGCCTGTATTTGTATTTCCCGGCTTTTATCATAACGGTAAATGGTTGAAGATGAGGTTGTATAAACTTTTTTGGTTAGTTGATCCAGGGGTATCATAGCGTTGTCAGAGCCGGATAAATATATCCCATCAACGCTATCCATATTGGTACGCTGGTTGTCTTGCAAGCGGACTCTTATATCATAGCGGTCGTTTCCGGATGTATACTGGCCCACCACTGATCCGTTGAACATAGTGGCCAGGGTGCTGGATACGGTGGAGGCGCTTACTCCCAAATCAGCCGCCTGGTCACGGTCCACCACTATTTGTGTTTCCGGCTTTCCCGCCTTATAATTAATACCCACGTCTACCGCCCCGGGTATGGTATTTATTAATTGTTTGGCTTTTTGACAATAGTCCAGTAAATCATTAAAGTTTTCTCCCTTGATATGCATGGCAACACTTTTACTACTGCCCATTCCTCCCGTGCTCGAACCCGATACAGACAAATCCAGTCCCGGAATCTGCTGCAGTTCAGCCCGCATGTCATGAGCGATTTGATCAGCACTTTGTTTTCGTTGCTTTTTATCTGTTAAATCCCCACTTACACTAACACTGGTGCTGGTTACGGTAGTATAAACATGAAGCACGTCTGAGTATTTATTGACTATCTTTTCAATGGCTTGAGCCTTTTGTTTGGCGGCATCCATGGTCAAGCCCGAATCAAGATTGGCTGAAATAGAGATTTTTCCCTTATCCTGTGAAGGCTGAAAGCTGACCGACATTTGGGTCAGTAGACCCAGACTCAAAACCAATAATACTATGGTAAGCAAAATCGTTTTTTTACGGTGATTCAAAACCACAGCCAGGGCCATCTGATAATATTTCGCCAGTTTATCAAATAAATGATTGAACCAGGCCAGGAACCTGCCAACGGGGGTTTTCGGCTGGCGCAGTTCTTCGTCCCTGACATAGCGGGAGGCTAGCAAAGGCACCAGAGTAAAAGACACAAACAGCGAAATCAGTACACTGAAAACAATAGTCAAGCCAAATTCTTTAAAGAAGGACCCTAGCATTCCGCTCATACTGGCCATGGGTAAAAAGACGGCTACGACAGTTAAAGTTGCGGCCATGACCGCCAGGCTGATTTCCCTGGTGCCGTCTATGGCGGCTTCTATTGGTGATTTACCCATATGCAAATTACGGGAGATGTTCTCAACAACCACGATGGAATCGTCAATTAAAAGCCCGACCGCCAATGAAAGCGCCATCAAGGTCATTGTGTTAAGGGTAAAATTCATAAATTTTAATGCGGCAAAGCTGGTTATTATGGAAGTAGGCAGGGAGATGGCACTTATTGCCGTACTGGCCGCACTGCGCAGGAAAAGGAACACGACCATAACCGCCAATAGACATCCCTCGATTAAGGTTTCCCGCACATTATTTACAGAATTACGAATACTGGTGGAGTTGTCATTTACAACCTGCAGCTTGACCCCTGTAGGCAGCGTTTTTTGAATTTCCGAAATTTTGTTTTTGAGACTATCTGCCACGGTCACCGTGTTGGTGTCAGACTGCTTAACAATATCGATTCCCACGCATTCTTTGCCATCATAGTAAGACAGGCTGCTGACATCTTTGAAGCTGTCCACTACCTCCGCCACGTCTCGCACCCGTATTTCCGTGCCGTTGCGGGTGGCCAGGAGAATATTATTGAAGTCGTCGACCTTCTTAATGCCGCTGTAGGTGCGCAGGCTGATCTGGCGGGAGTTGCCGCTGACGTTACCGCTGGAACTGTCTATATTATCGCTTTTCAAACTATTAATGACCTGATCTGTTGTGAGGTTATAGGCAGCCAATTTTTCTTTATCAAGCTTAATTTCAATTTCCCGGTCTTGTATTCCGTAAGTGGTTATAGAACCTACACCGCTAACCGTATTAAGTCCGGGTACTATGGTATTATTGACCAGGTCGGACATATCACGTTGGCTTAGATTGCCTCCGGAAACGGCCAGGGACAAAATAGCCCGGGAGTTGGGGTCTAATTTTTGAATAACCGGATCATCCATATCACTGGGCAGGGAAGCGCGAACTCCGTTGATTTTACTGCGAACGTCCTGGGCGGCGGAATCGACTGATACATTATCGGCAAATTCAATACCGATCGTGCACTGGCCTTCATTTATCGTACTTGTAATATGCTTAACCCCTGAGATCTGCCCTACTGCTTCTTCAACTGGTTTGACAACCTTGGACTCCATCTGATCGGGAGAGGCCCCTCTCAGGGTAAGCGTAATGGCAACATATGGTATGTGCGTCTCCGGCATATCATTCATACCCAGGCCAAACAGGCTGCTGATACCAATGGCGAGGAGGCCCAGGATTACAACAGTGGCAAAAACGGGGCGCTTAAGACTGATGTTGGTCAAAAACATTACGCCGCCCCCTGTCCTTTATCCTGAACCGCATCTCCCTCTTGCAGGGTATTCAGATTGGTAATTATCACTTTTGCTCCCGCCTGCAGCCCCGAGGTAACTTCGGCCATATCGTTCTGGATCTCACCAATATTTACCGAATGCTTGCGCGCTACATTATTATCCACCGTAAAAACGGAATAACTGCCCTCACTTCCGGTCAAAGCCGCCAGAGGCACAGCCAGAACCTGCTTTTTCTCCCCGTCTGATATTTGTATGTAGCCAAAAACACCAGAATGAAGCTTGTTATCCGGGTTTTCCAGTTGAATTTGACAGTTGAAAAGCCGGGTGGTACTGTCTGCTGAAGCGGCAATGGTTTTAATTGTTCCTTCATACCCGCTGGCATCCTCCTGTGAGACTTTCCAAACAACCTTCTCTCCCACCTGAACTTTATCTAAATCACTCTGCTTTAGTTGAATGGCACATTTTATAGAAGAGTTATTCTTAATATCAGCCATGACTGCCCCCGGTGAAACATATTGGCCCGGGTTGACATTTTTGGTGCCTATTTCGCCGCTGATAGGTGCCCGTATTATGGAATTATTAAGAGAAATGTTTATACTGTCTATGCTAACTTGTTGTGCCTGGACATTGGCCTGAGCTGTTTTTAAGTCGGATTCTGAGTTTTCCAAATCTGTTTTTGATTTTGCCCCGCTGTCAAAGAGAGCCTTGGTCCGATCATAATTGTTTTGTTCGGTATTTAGTACAATTTGCAGCTTCTGCAGGTTAATCTGCGCAGCCTGCAGTTGATTCTGCAATGACTCAACATCTAATGATATTAATGCCTGTCCCTGAGATACTTGGTCGCCATTTTCAAATAAAACTTGAACCACCTGCCCGGATACTTTACTACTTACAGTTGCTTGTTCCATCGGTTCTAAATTGGCTTTATATGTCAGGCTGGATGTCCAGTCCGTAAGCTGGACCTGCTTAACTTCAACAGACGTGGAATTGGAGGCTTGGGTCAGGTTTGTTTTTTTTCCTTTTAGGGTATTAAATAACAAAACGAGAAGAACCATTACAATCACTACAATAATCAGCTTCTTGTGCGAGCTCAGGTGTTTAATTTTTTCAGCCATATTTTGGGCGTACCTCCTCTATAATATAAATGACCATCCGTTCAGTCATTTATATTATAGAGGGGAGTTCACCGTTTGCCAACTAATTATTGGCAAATAAAGATATAATAAAAATGGCAATTTTATAGAATTATTATGGCACATTTATTTTTTTGGAAAACAGTTCAATTCAAATGGAATAAAAATGCTGTTATTTACGGATGAGTCATAACCTGTTGGCCTCAATTATATTTCTGCCATACCAACGACATAATGCAGACAAAATAGAACGGGATTAAATCCATTATCTTTATACATCTAAATTTCA
>DATMYR010000015.1:0-35646 GCA_035560815.1 Syntrophomonadaceae bacterium
CAACCTTTATATTATATCATTATCCAGAGCTAAGCGAAAACCATACGATCGATTTCATTTGAAAATTTGGAGGCTAATCGGGGCTGGCCGGCGCTTTTAACCATTTATTGGGCAAATGAATAACATATGGTAAACGCTTGAAAGAAGGCCTGATAATATGAATAGCAAACCAGCCATGCAATTTAAGCCCCTGGGGATTATTGAGGGAAGCGAACTGGACCTTAAGCTGAGTGAAAAAATGGAAACAGCTTTACTGCCTGACATACCCGGCCCCTTTATCGAAAGTCCTTTAAAACGCAGCCGACACCGCAACCATCCTCTGGCTTATGTCAACGTTTTCAGCACCAATAGCGTTGCGCTGGTGGACATTTTAGCAGGAGTCAAACTTATGGATATTCCGGTGGGCAGCTTCCCCACGGGCAACGACATAAGCCCTGACCAGCGATATGTTTATGTGGCCAATACGGCTGATGCAACCCTGTCCGTCATCAGTACTTTTAGCAATACAGTGGTGGACACCATTGATTTAAATCGGCCACCGTTCTCAGCGGCCGCTCCCGCCGGGGTTAAGGTATCTCCAGATGGAAAGACAATCTATGTAGCCAATCGCGCCTCCAATAATCTATCCGTAGTGGACGCACAACGCAGGCAGGTGGTGGCCGAGATTCCTCTTCAGACTGAATCGCACCCCCTGCTGTTAGACGTCACCCCCGATGGCCAGTTAGCCTTTGTCACCCTTATTCAAGCTGGTGCAGTAGCGGTAGTGGATTTAAACGTCAATCTGCCTATAAAATTCATCAGTACGGGCGGGTCCCCTGCTGGCATTGATATTGCCGGCATCATCCCTCTGGCTCTGGTCGCTCTGCGCAGCGACAGCAACAGCATTAGTGCAATAAACACAGAGCTTGCTGAAGCTTCTCCCATTGATATTGCTGTTGGCCGGGTTCCCTATGATGTGATTTTCTCTCCCTCACCCCAAACCGCTTATGTAACCAATAGCGGCGATAACACTGTTGGGATTATCGATGTCTTTGCCCACCGGCAAGATTTCGCTATTACCGTAGGCAGTCTGCCCAATTGGCTGGGTATAACAGCTAACGGCAGTTTTCTGGTAGTTTCTAACATTGAGGATAATTCGGTATCCATCATTAATACCCTGACCCAACATGTAACCGCTACGGTTGCTGTCGGCGGACTTCCTCAGTTAATAGCCGTTTTGGGCTAAAATCTTAAACCAATAAAGCTTTAAAGCAATCGGTTAGCACTGCGAATAAATCTTAAGAGAGGTGGATATGATGGCAAACAAAGTGATAAGTATCCCAGTTCCGCTGGCCAAGTCCTTTGCTGGCAAGTATTTTGTGGGTTACTCCGATGATTTAACTCTGGGGAACGGCACCAGCGCCTGGGCGGGCTTGTTCAATCCCATCGGTTCCGGGGTTTACCTGTTTGTTAATGTGTGGACTCTCACCGAGTTGCTAGGCGCTTCCCCCCTGAGGGGTGAGGTATGGTTTAATTCCGAGCTTCCCGGGCAGCCCAGCGTCGAAACCCTGGTCACTCCAGCGAACCAGGCTCTTTGCCCTCCGCCCAAACCCAAAGTGCGACTTCTAAAGGCCAGCAACGTAATTGGATCGCCATCCGGCGGTTCCAAGGCTTTTGTTAGGAGAATGGATCCCGGAACTACACAGGTCTTTGAAGAAGATGGGAAATATATCTTTGCTCCCGGTGGAAATCTCACGGTATTCATATCCAACCCCGAAACACCCAAAGAATTAGCATCAGCCCGGGTGGCCTTCGGATGGTGGGAGGAGAAACACTACACATTATAATGACGAAGCACCTTCCATCCCGTTTTTGTAGGATAGATAACATGATGCCAGAAGCTCTCCCGGCCTCTGGCATTATTACTGATAATCAATTTGCAACCCTCAAAAACAGTTTGCTTAATCATGCCAGCCCTCGGTGATATCCTGGTCGTTGGGACTTGCCCTCCAGCCTCCTACCACTGCATTATACCCCTGCCCTAAAAGAAGCTGAGCATATAATTGGGCGCTTATGATACATTAATAATATCTTTAAAATGCAGCAATAACGGCAAGAGCTAAAGGAGGGGAATTTTCATGAATGTGACAGAGGCCCTGCATGCGCGCTTTACCTGTCGTGCCTTCAAACCTGATGCAGTAACCAAAGAAACCATTTTCAATATTATGGAGGCTGCCAATCACTCTCCATCATGGGGCAATACCCAACCATGGGAAATTTTCATCGCCAGCGGCTCGTCCCTGGATAGACTACGTTCGGTCTATATGGAGCATTTCGCCCAGGATATTCCCATTAATCCAGAGATAAAAAGGCCGGATGACTGGCCTCCCGCCTTGAAAGAACGATATCAGGAACTGGGTAAAATGCGATTATCCAACCTGGGCATAGAACGCAGCGATGAAGAAGGACGCCATTTTAACATGACTCAGAACTTCCATTTTTTTGGCGCGCCTGTTGTTGTCTTTCTATGCATGGATCACACCTTGACCCCCTCCTATCCCAAAGCATCATGTTGGCCGCTGAGCAATATGGTTTGGGCAGCGCCGTAGCCGTGCAGTTTGCCTCCTACCCGGACCTGGTGCGCGCGGAATTAGCCATCCCGGAAGATTTATCTGTCGTGATAGGAATCGCTCTGGGATACAGCGATCCCAAGCACCTGCAGAATCAAGTGAGAAGCTCCCGCAGGCCTATTCATAAAGTAGTGAGATTTAAAGATGTCTAAACCCGAAAAAATTCCTTCGTTCTCGATGCCCAGCGCTCGGCGAATATGACCTCGATTTATCAGGTTATAGATGGTAATATATAGGAGCAAGGGGGCTCGCCTAAATGGTAAGAATTAAATCCCGAAGTGAGAGGATCCATTCATGAGAAACACCGTGTATCTATATGTTTTTGACACCATGGCTGACTGGGAAGCTAGCTATGTAATTGCCGAATTGAATTCCGGCCGGTATTTTAAGAAAGAATCTATTAAATTCTCTGTAAAAACAGTCGGATTGAACAAGGAGCCTATCATCACCATGGGGGGTGTGGGCATCATTCCAGACTTTTCAGTCGAAGAATGCAGCATCGAGGCTGCTATAGCATTGGTTTTGCCCGGTGGAGACACATGGTTGGAGGCGCTGCACGCTCCAATTTTTGAGAAAACTAAAGAATTTCTGCAGGCAGGAGTTCTTGTTGCGGCAATTTGTGGCGCAACGATAGGTTTGGCTAACACTGGCTTCCTAGATGAACGTTATCATACCAGCAATGATCTCACCTATCTTCAAACTGTCTGCCCCAACTACACGGGTGGATCGTTCTACCGCCAGGAACCCGCTGTTATTGATGCTAATCTCATTACTGCCTCTGGAATTGCTCCACTGGAGTTTGCCTATCAAGTCCTCAAAAGTCTGGCCGTTTTTTCACCGCAAACACTTGAATCATGGTACAGTCTTTACGCGACGCGCGAGGCAAAGTATTTTTATGCACTTATGAGTTCCATACAAGCCTGATCTGCATCTCTGACCATCTCTACACCACTGAACTTCTTAGTATATAAGAAAGCGGATAGACCAGATTTTACAAATGAGCGTAAAACCGTAACCCCAGGTGCGTATCGGCAGAGCGTTCCTCTACTGTTCGTATAACCTTCACAGGTTCAATAACTCGGCGATGTTATCACCCAAAACTCGCTCCCGGACGAACTTGTCAGGGGTGATTCTCTCCAGCATTTTCTTCACCAGATAGGGATCTCCGTAGGGCGCATCGGAGCTAAATAAAGTCCTTTCCGGCAGTTCCTTGATGGCCATGGTGGGAGCAAAGATCGTAAAAGCAGCTGATAAATCCAGGTATAGTTCAGTATTATCCCTGGCCAGGTAAATGGCCTGCATCCAGTTGGTTCCTCCCAAATGCCCCAGGATCACCGGGACGCCTGGGAAGCGCCGGGAAAGATCGTTTATTACTCGGATATCTTCCAATCCCAGCGGATGAAAGGTATGTATCCATAGGGGAAGACTACCCAAGTGTGCACTGGCCTCAAATACCACCTCCAAACCGGATGCTTCACCTGGAGTCAGAGTAAATTCACCCAATCCCAGGAAGCCTACACCCTTTACTTTTTCCTCGATCCATTGAACGGTCTCCTCCAGCGACATCTTCAAGGGAACCCTCCCGAAACCCCTGAAGCGGTCTGGATAAGCATTGATAGCCTTCACTTGTTCTTCCTGCGAAAGCTGCTGAACCGCCAAGGGGCGGGCTTTGCCAGCCAAAGTCCGTTCAATGCCTGCATTTCTAGATCCAGAGATTCCATATTTGTAGCGTGCTCCGGGTGAACGGAAGTAGGAAATAGAATTGTCTGGTCAATTCCCGCTTCATCCATAATGTCTATTAATCTTTGCGGCGGCAGGATTACATGGGCATGACTATCAATAATCATAGAGGCACCTCCTTATTCCTGGGGCTGTTTCAAATTATTCTGCTCCAAACCGGAATCAACAAGCATGAGCAGCAAACGCCCTCGAATCATATTTAGGATGTCTATCTGTTCGTCAATCTTTTGCAGTCTTCTTTCATATATAGCATGGGCAGCAACACACAGCGGCACAGGCTCCTGCCCGGCCAGGGTGCAGGCCAAAATACTCCCGGTTTCCCCCAGGGTAAAGCCCATGCTTATACATGATTTGATGATTTTTACCCGCTCCCGGTCCGAAACATCGTAGTCCCGGTAGCCATTGCTCTGACGCTGGGACTGGAGCAGGTTTTTGCTTTCATAGTAGCGAATAGAACGCTCGCTCACTCCTGTTTCCCTGGACAACTGGCCAATGCGCAAAGGAATCCCCCCACCTTCTGACAGCCTCATTATAAAGCATGACACGGTGTCAAGGTCAAGGGATGTGTGATTCTGAACAGGAAAAAACACTTGTTTAGATTCTGGAGAGAAAGATATAAAATAACTACTGCTCTTTTTAGAACAACTGGGAAATTTCTCCAGGTGCTTGCCTCTCTCGTAGCTGAAGGCATTATCCTGGCAGCAGGATTAGCAGATGAAAGTTGGGGAGATGATCATAATGAACAAAGCGGGAATTGCTCTGGCGGGATTCCTACTGCTAATGACCATCAGCAGCACCTCTTTCTATTTATTTTTTACTTCACAGGTTGATACTCCCAGAATGGCACTTGCTGGACAATAACGGATGGTCCCTGTGATTATTGGCAGTATACCGATTAGCCCCCACCAACTTCTGAAATATATACCGATTCCGATCATCACAACTCCGATTCCGATCCTTATCATCTGTTCGGTTTTACCAACATTGCATTTCATTTTTCATCACCTCAATGATATTTTGTGAAATACCGTTGAAATCATACCATAGCTTTAGACCAAAACATGAGATGCTCGCAACAATTCCGCACCCGTGCTGTGCAGCCATGGGTGCATCTCTACAAGCTGAACCATACCTGCATTAAATCTGCAAAATTCTGGGCTGACAGGTTATAATGAGAGGAAGCTGTCAAGGGAGGTAGTTGTACGAAACAACGTTTTGCGAAGATTTGTGTCCTTTTTGGGATATGGATTTTCATCATAGTAGCAATTTCCGGGTGCAAGAATATTTTTGCCGCCAAGCAAAACAAGTGGGCGGATATTCCTTATAGCACCATTTCGCAGACTCAAAAACTGGACATCTACTTGCCCACCATAGAAATTCCTGCTGCCAAAGGGCCTTATCCGGTTATCATATCGGTACATGGTGGTGGATATTATGGGGGAGACAAAATGGGTCCAGATGTGTTGTTAGCATGGGGAGGGCTTAAGCGAGGTTATGCAGTGGTCTCAGTAAACTATCGTTTAACCGGTGAGGCGATATTCCCGTCACAGATTAATGACATAAAAGCGGCTATACGTTTTATAAGAGCCAATGCTCGGGAGTATGATTTAAACCCTGACAAACTTGCCATATGGGGAAGCTCTGCCGGAGGAGGGTTGGCTGCCCTGGCCGGGACTTCCGGCGATGTCAAGGAACTTCAAGACCTGACCCTGGGAAATCCAGATCAATCTGACCGGGTACAAGCAGTGGTTGATTGGTGTGGGCCGATTAATCTACTCACCATTGACGAACAGTTTAAACAAAGTGGGATAGCTGGGAGGGTTCAAGATGTTCCCGATTCCTTCGGATCCGAGTATCTGGGGAAGCGCATTTCCCAAGTATCCGATCTAGCTAAAAAGGCCGACCCCGAAATCTATATAACCCCGGATGACCCACCTTTCTTTATCCAACACGGGTCGGAGGACAATTTGGTCCCAGTGCAGCAATCCCTGGAATTTGCAGCCAAACTTAAACCGATTCTCGGTGAAGAAAAAGTACACCTAGAATTGATACAAGGAGCAGGGCATGGCGGCAAACAATTCTCAGCCCCTGACAGCGTAAACAAAGTGCTGGATTTTCTCGATAAGACCTTGAAGTAAAGAGGATAATATATCACCGGCCTCCCACACCTTAATCACCAACTTTCCCCGGTTATGACCCTAGGTTTGGTAATTTAATGGCATGCCCCAATGAAAAGGTCTATATCAAAGCTTTTTCAAAGAGACTTTTAGGCGCCATCATGTGTCTATATTCGTCGGCAAAGAAAATTTTCGTTGCCTGCCGATTCTCTTCGGTAATTATATAGATCTTGCCGTATCCGGTAAAATAGCCGGATAGAATCGGCCCTCCGTAATAAAGCGCTTCCTGGTTGGACTTCTTATCCTCTTCGGGGATATCTCCCCAATCGCCCCTCAAGTGGCGCCTTAAGAGTATGTTGATGACATCCGGGTAAATGTTGTCCTTGATCGCTTGGGTCACTATTCTTTTCCCTGACTTAAAAAGCATATTATACCTGCCTTCTTTTTTCTAACTCCTCACTGCCCGCTCTCGTCAGGTAAGCACCTTTTAAGTCCTGGCCTGGGAGTTGAACCTACATAAACCTGTATTTAGATTATCGTTTCAATCCAACAACAAACGTAGGATTTGGAGAAAATGGGGAAGAATTTCCCCCTTCATGAAGACTTACGTCCTAGAATTATCGTCCTTGATTTTTCACCGTGCCATTCAGGCACAGTAATCCACTACATTTCATCCATCCCCTACTCCATCAAAACGTTCAAGTATAGTAAAATACATTTTAAAAGACTGAATGAAAAAAATGCATAAGATGGAGGTGGCTAATATGGCAATTGTTGAGCTAGCTATCATTCCAATTGGGACCGGAAATACCAGTGTTAGTAAATATGTAGCTGACTGCCATAAAATATTGGAAGAGGAAAAGAGCATCAAAAGCCTGTTAACCCCTATGGGTAGCATATTAGAGGGCGATTTAGACCCCATTTTCCATATGATCAGGAAAATGCACGAGGTGCCTTTCATCAGCGGGGCAATGCGGGTATCAACTACAATTCGCATCGATGATAGAAGGGACAAGGATGCGTCCATGGAGCAAAAACTAAAATCGGTTGAGGAAAAAGTGTAATCTGCTGTTAAACACTGAGGAGACAGCTATCCTTCCCTCTTTACTACGGTTCTACCCTGCCGCTTTCGCTTACGATGCAGCCCTAACGGGCCTCCGGTCCGTCCCCCTTAATACCTGCTGCCAGCAGGCACATTAGGGCCTTCAGGTGGATGAGGAAGTACTATCCATTAAGGTAATAATGGCAGTCTGATTGGCCTCATCCCATTCAACGGCAGCCCCCAGTGCCTGGCTGACAAAACCCAGCGGTACTAGGGTACGGTCTCCCAAGACCCTGGCCGGTACATCGAGACCCAACAGCTCACCGTTCTTGTAAGCTGTTGAAGATCCGATGGTAAGCTTCAGCTCATCACATCCCTTAGTAATGGAAACGGTCTGGGTAGAACCATCCCAGTCTACGGAAGCAGATAAAGCCTCAAAGATAGACCTCAACGGAACCAGAATACGGCCATCTTCGATAACCGGCGGCACCTCCATGGAGAGTCTCTGTCCATTCACCGCCACGTTGGGCGCTAGTGCAAAGGCGCTAGGAGCAAAAACCAGCAAGCCAGTCAAAACCAAGGCTAGCAAAGCCGACTTGGTTATCCTGTTCAAAAAGATCCCCCCTCGTTCCTTTTACTCTTCCAATGATTAAGTTACCTTTGTTTACCATATTAGCATGGAATGTCACCAGAAGCCTGGTGTACGAATATCTTGTTATTACTCCACAAGTCCAGGCCTTTAAATGATTTATGACATGATCGCAAATGGAGTCTTTACATACTCAACTGCGCCGATATTCGTCAGCAAAGAGAATCCTGGTCGATCTCCGATTTTCCTCCGTAATAATAAATATTTTGCCATATCCGGTGAAATAGCCGGAAAATATTCGTCCTCCATATACAAGAGCTTCATCATTATGTTTTTTATCACTCTCAGATATGTCACCCCAATCGCCGCTCAAGTGGCGATCGAATAGCATTCGAACGGCATCAGGGGAAATGTTTTCTCTGATGGCTCGCGATTCTTTTCTTTCACCTGATTCAAAAAGCATATTGTACCTCCATTAGTTTCTCAAGTTCAACTCTCTGTTTTCACCGAAAGCACCTTTCAAATCCTGGGCAGGGAGTTGCCCCCTAAAAAAGCCCGTCAGTTAGATTATCGATTCAATCCAACAACAGGCTTATAATTCGGAGGCAATTTGAGAAAAACGTCCCGAAACATGGACGGCTTAAGTCCTAAAATTATGGTCCACCTTGTATTTATATATCACTTTTCGGGAATATCGGCTTTATTATCATAGCCACGCTGTTCCCAATACCCCTTGTACTGTGCATTATCAGACAATTCGATTTCCGCGACCCACCTGGCCCATTTGTATCCGTATTTGTCTTCCGCCACAACGATAAAAGGATAGCCAAGCGTTGCGGGCAAGACTTGTTCATTCTCTTTATGGGCCAACAAGATATTTTTTTCTCTAACGTAATCCAGGGGCAATGAAGTTGTATAACCATCCGCTGAGTGGAAGATGATGATATTGCTCCTGGAGTCAACCACAGCAGGATCTATGAGGTCGCTGATTTTCACGCCCTGCCACAAGATTTTAGCATCCCAACCCTCAACGCAGTGCAATACCACTAATTTCGTATACTGGGGCTTCTGCAAGACCTGGTCATAGCTATAGCTTTGGGGAGTTTGCACCAGACCGTCAACCCGTAAATGATAGTCGGCGATATTGATGTTGGGGAGCCCTTTGATCGAATTTTCAGGAAGGGTTGCGGCAGATGTGAGTTTCTGCCCCTGATAAGACTGGATTTCTGCCGTCCCCAGTGATTTGGGCTGAGACCGGCAGCCTGCAGCCTGTAGAATAATGAGTAGGATAACGCAGGTTTTTTTTATGTTCACTATGCACTTCCTTCCGGGCTGATCGGCTGTTTTTCCTAAGGCACTTTTCCGGGAGAATAAAATGAAAAGGTCTATATTGGATGTTTTAAAGCCTTTATTGACCACAACGCGGTGATGATCATCCCCAAAATCACAGCAGAGAAACCCGCTGCTCTGTGAACATGAAAGGCCCATATACCCAGGGACCGCATCCCCAAACCTGTTCCCAGAGCAGTCAATAATACGCATCCCATCAGAACTGCAATAAACAACGAAAATCTATTCGTCATTTCGGCAACTCCTTCACTTAAGTATCGCGCCAGCTTCTATTTTTTTAACATTCCCCAATAATTTTGGCTGTATTACGAATTTACACCAGAAACCCGATCTGAATTTAACAGACCATGACTAGTTTAGGGGCTGCGGAAAATGGGGATTGCTACAATAATTTGTAATAATCGAAGGAAAATTGCATCACAAATGGAATATTAAGTAGTAGATATTAAGGAAACGCCGTAAATTAATCCGCATCATTGACGAAAGGCAAGAGGAAGTATGACAGCGATTGGAATTATCATTCTTTTTGTGCTGCTTATATTTCTAGTTCCTCTATCAGGCGCTTATTTTAATAACGGTTGGTATAGTGGGAACAGCGGCAGGGACGACAAAAAATTTATGTTGCTTGGGTTAGATCTTAGTCTCATAGCATTCTTCAGTTTAATCCTACTGAATAAGCTATTGTCCTAAGCTCCAGCCTCAAAAACTTTTCCTTTGAGAAACGATCATGAATGCCTCGTTTCGAAAGGGCTTCCTAATTATCCACTAAAAAGAGACTTCCATCCAATTATTATCGCCCTCGGTTATACTGTGGTTTGAATAGGCCTTTAAGTTTTTATTACAACGGAAGTCATCACACTTGACAACCACATTCATGTCTGTAATAATACCCAATTAAAGTGAGTATGCTTAAGACGCTTGATCGAGCAGCATAGAGGCCAGATGCCTTACACGCAAACTACCCTGCGGAGTCACTTCCAGTGATTATGCGGGGTTGTTTCTTTCCATGGAAATGCCTTCTGTTTGTCCGAATCAATCGCAAGTGAATAAATCTGAAAATATTAAATGAGGTGATGATATGGATGGTTTGTTTGCCACCAGAATGCACAATACGCAAAAATCCTTTATCAGGGAAATCCTAAAAGTAACACTTAATCCTGATGTGATCTCCTTTGCGGGTGGGCTTCCTAATCCCAGGTTCTTTCCGGTCCGGGAAATCAATGAGGCAGCCAATAAGGTATTAGCCGAGTCGGGGGAAAATAGCCTTCAATATAGCACCACCGAGGGATATCTGCCTTTGCGGGAGTTTATTGCCCGGCGCTATCAAAAGCGCGGTTTGCAAGTGGATGCGGATGAAATTATGATCACCAACGGTTCCCAACAGGGATTGGATCTGGCGGGAAAGGTTTTCTTAAACAAACATGATCCTATGGTCCTGGAACGGCCGGGATATCTCGGCGCCATCCAAGCTTTTAGCATGTTTGAGCCTCAATTTCACTCCGTTCCATTGTTGGAAGACGGACCGGATCTAGCGTACCTGGAAACCGAATTGAAGAAAACCAGCGCTAAATTGATGTATATCGTACCCAATTTCCAAAACCCCTCAGGCATCACCCATTCTCTGGCCATAAGAAAAGAGCTGGCCGTTATAACGGACCGTTACAACACAGTGGTGGTCGAGGACGACCCCTATGGTGAACTAAGATTTATGGGTCAGGAATTGCCGCCTATCAAGAGGTTTCGGAAAGGAGTGCACATATTGCTGGGTTCCTTCTCCAAAATTGTGGCCCCGGGTATGCGCCTGGGCTGGATTTGCACTAGCTCGGATATCATGGAAAAGTTGATTATTGCCAAGCAGGCTGCTGACCTGCACTCAAACTTCTTTAGTCAAAGAGTCGTTCACCAATATCTGTGTGATAACGAGATTGATGATTATATTGCAAAGATCAGAGCTGGTTACCGGAACCAAAGGGATTGCATGGTGGCTATGATTGAAAAATATCTCCCGGAGGAAATCACAAGTACAAAACCCGAAGGTGGAATGTTCATCTGGGCCACACTGCCTCCCGGCATGTCTTCATTGGAGTTGTTTGACCAGGCGGCGGCGCAAAATGTGGCCTTTGTCCCCGGTACTCCTTTCTACATTGATGGCGGTGGATCCAGCACTTTGAGATTGAATTATTCTAATTCCGACGAAGAAAAGATTGAAGAAGGCATGAAAAGGCTGGGCAGCTGTGCACGAAAGCTCATGGCACATGGGAATTAGTCCTGACAAGCAAAAAGAGTGTCCTCGTTGCTTCAATCTATACAAAGAAAACCAGGTGAGACCTTTCATTACCTGGTTTTCTCGTTCATTTGACCGAATACCCTTATTCTACATGTAATTTTGGATGAGCTGGCGCAGCTCAGTCAACATTGCTTTTCGTTCCTCATCGGAAACGGTAGGGACTGCAAAAAAGTTCTTGTACCTGTAGTCAGCAAAACCGGAAAAGCTAAACACAGCATTTACAAATGACTTTTCGATCAGATTCACCATACCAGTTTGCTGGGCAGCGCGTTCATCTGCTCCGGATGTGGTAATGATCAGTCCCGATTTGCCGGTCAACCTTCCCCTGGGTCCAGTTTGGGTGTATTCATAAGCAAATCCGACGCTAAATACCCGGTCGATATAGCCTTTTAGCATAGCAGGTACTGAATACCACCAAACAGGACATATCATGATAACCGCATCGGCCCAGCTAATATCGGTCTGTTCCTTCTTGATGTCTTCCGGTATAGTCCCCTTATGGTAGGCCTCAAAATCCCCGGCACATAATACCGGATTCCAGTTCATGGCATATAAGTCCTTGAATCTTACCTCCGCGCCCTTTTTCCCCAGTTCTTCCTTAACCACGGCAGCAATGGCAGCATTGAAGCTCATAGGGTTGGGATGAGCATATATTACTACAACCTTCATTAACGCACCTCCTAGCCAGTATTATTTGCCATTCCAGACGGTTTTAAATATAGGCCTAAGACTCCAGCCAGTAATTTAGGACTGAGCACCGGTTCTTATTGATGACAAAATTGCCCTAAGAAAAGCTAATGCCTCAGGCAGACCATCCAATCAATTAAAGAAAAATTAAGAAAAATATTCTAATATTATTGTATATATGGCTGGTGACTGTCATCATATTAAAAACCGATGAAATCAAGGAGGTGTTAATCGTCAGGCAGAACCCTCCGATAATTATCATGACCGCCAATAATAATATATTTCTGTATTAAAGGAGGAAATTATTCTGTATGAAGCAGCACACTAGACAACGCGCAAAAATATTGTTCGCTTTGTTGACCATCTTTGTTGTCGGGATGGGATTCTTCAACAACCCCGTGCAGGCTGCGGAGAGTATTCCGGTTTTAGGCCCGGAAACCATTGCCGATATGGTGCAACAGGTAGGCCCCGCTGTAGTGAATATAGAAACAGAGATCGTGTCCAGCAGCGATTCTACGCCAGATGATCCCTTCTTTCGCCAGTTTTTTGGAGACAATATGCCCAGGCCTAAGGAATATGTCGATAGCGTTATAGGCACCGGATTTGTCATAGATGCGTCGGGACTGGTACTGACGAATGAGCACGTAATTGATGGTGCAACCAAGATTACTGTTACCTTCAGCGGTGATAAAAAATACAGCGCAACGGTGATAGGTAAGGATTACGACCTGGACCTGGCGGTGCTGAAGATTGCTGCTGATGAGCAGTTCCCTGTTCTCAACCTGGGGGATTCTGATCATATGCGGGTTGGGGAATGGGTAGTGGCCATCGGCAATCCCTATGGTCTGGATCATACCGTTACGGCCGGGGTGATCAGCGCCAAGGGCCGCCCTCTAAAAATTGAAGACCGTAACTATAGGAATCTGATTCAAACCGATGCCGCCATCAATCCGGGCAACAGCGGCGGTCCTTTGCTAAATATCAGCGGTGAGGTTATCGGCATCAACACCGCAGTAAATGTCGAGGCTCAGGGCATTGGCTTCGCTATTCCCATCAATACGGCCAAAGATATTTTGAACGATCTTATTGCTAACGGAAAAATTGATCATCCCTATCTCGGAATATACCTGCAAAGCATGGACAACAATATGGCCAATTATCTGAGCGTACCCAACCTCGGGGCTTTGGTTGTGAATGTTATCAAGAACAGTCCGGCTGACCAGGCAGGAATTAAGAAATATGATGTAATCGTGGGTTTTGACGAGCAAGGTATTAAAGATGCGGACAGCCTTTTAACGGCAATCAAAAGCAAACAGGCAGGAGACACCGTTCATTTGGATATAATTCGCAACAGCCAGCACATTGATGTTCCAGTCACCATCGGGGAAAAACCGTAAGCAGCATATCCGGGCTATTGACAACAGGATATATCAAAGGGTGGGTTGTCCCCACCCTTTGATTCTTGAAAGCTGCTTTTTAAGAACGCAGCTGTGGCGCTTCTACCTCCTAGGGGCACGGATATATCATTCCACCTGCTGTTCAAGGCCAATTTAATTGGCATATAACGAAATCCTTCCCGCTATTCGATACAATATAGTATGAATTCGATTTTATCCCAGGTTGGTTTCCTCGTAGTAATATTTATTTATCAGAATACGCTTTTCTCC
Organism: Syntrophomonadaceae bacterium; assembly: GCA_035560815.1. Lineage (GTDB taxonomy): Bacteria > Bacillota > Syntrophomonadia > Syntrophomonadales > Syntrophomonadaceae > UBA5314. The sequence goes on from DATMYR010000015.1 coordinate 14,089, forward strand.
TAAGCACTGATTATAGAATTTTCTTTGTAAATTGGAAGGGAACAAACAAATGGGCAACCTTTCTCTAACGAAAGACAATCTCTACTCTTCTATCCTTCAAGACCTCGAAGATATCGTATGCTGCTTTAACTCTCAAGGCATCATCATCTATGTCAATGCTAGCGCTGCGGAAATGCTGGGCCTCGAGCAATCCGAACTTGTCGGATATAATTTGGGCGATTTAAATGATAGCCATTTCAGATTTCTTCTGAAGCAGGCCATTCAAGCAATTAATATCGAACAGCCCTTACTGGAGTACGAGTACCCGGATACACAACTGGGTGATAATCCCCAATGGTACCGGTGGAAGGTAAAGGGTCTCTTTAACGGACTGAATCAACTTGAGGAAATCTACGCCGTTGGCCGCGAGATCTCTTATCAAAAAAAATACGAAAAACTCGTGGGCACTTATCAGGAGAATCCGGGAAAGGTCTTGACGACAGAAAGCTGGCCAGGGCAACACGAAAAGGCCTTTGACCTTGCTGAGAGGGTCGAAGACGAGCGCCATCCTGCCACCTTTCACCAGTTAACCGATATCACCCCGGCCTGCATTATTATCATCCAGGATAACCGGTATCTTTATGTTAATAACTTTTTCACGAATACCATGGGATATCAATTTTCAGAACTGGCGAATATGAATGCACTGGATCTGATCCATCCCGACTACCGGGGCCAGGTACTGGAAGAGTTGGAGAAAATCCAAAACGGACTTCAGCAGATATTTCGGCTGGATATCAGGGTTCTTCCCCGGGATGGTTCAGTCCGCTGGCTGGATATTAGCGGTAGTGTCTTTCAGTGGGAAGGAAAACCTGCCTTACTGGGTGCCGCCTATGATGTCACCCGCCGAATAGAACTACAGTCAGCCTTGATTCAAAGCGAAAACAATTTTCGGCAGCTGGCTGACACTGCCCCAAACCTCATATTCGTCCTGGAAAACAGCCGACTCACCTATGTTAATACATCATACATAGAAAACACAGGATACTCAGAGCAGGAATGCCTGCAGATGGAGCCCTGGGAATTTTTCCATCCCCAGCACCAGGATATGATTCGAAAAATGGCTGAAGCACGCAAACGGGGAGCAGGGTCTTTTGGCCGCTTTCAAACCCGTATGCTGCCCAAGGATGAACGTGAAGCCTGGGCGGATTTTACCTTGAGCGGGATTACTTTCAATGGGCAGCCAGCCACATTGGGCGTGGCAATTGATATTACCGAGCAAAAACGGGCCCTGCGCGAAGTCGAATACTTAAGTTATCATGACAAACTTACCGGACTATATAACCGGGTTTACCTGGAGGATAAAGCTCAACAATTGGACAACGATTCCGACTTGCCTCTCACGATTATCATGGGTGATGTCAACGGATTAAAAGTGGTCAACGACGCATTTGGACACCATTCCGGAGATCTGATGCTAAAAAAGGTGGCTGAGATTCTATTGACCAATTGCCGGGAAACCGACATTGTCGCTCGCTGGGGCGGAGACGAGTTTGTCATCATGCTTCCCCACAGCACGGAAGAAACAGCCCGTAGTATATGTACGAACGTTTACCAAGCCTGCTTCCAAATAAAAGACTTCCCCATTCAGGTGAGCATTGCTCTGGGGATGACTACGAAGACCGATCCCGCCCAGAGCATGGAAGACCTGTTTAAAGAAGCCGAGGATCTCATGTATCGTAACAAGATGTTGGAAAACCGTAGTATCCGGAGTTCATTTTTGAATTCATTGGAACAAACCCTTTGGGTACGAAGCCATGAGACCCAGGAGCACACCGCTCGTTTATGTCATTTAGTACTAAGTATTGGTCAATCCTTATGTCTACCCTCGGATGAAATGAATAACTTGACTCTTCTGGCTTCCCTACATGATATCGGCAAGATAGCGATTCCTAATAGTATACTGGACAAACCGGGTCCCCTCACACCTGACGAGTGGGATCTTATAAAAAAGCATCCGGAGATCGGGTACCGTATCGCTCAATCTCACCCGGAACTCTCACCTATAGCTGAAGCGATACTGAACCATCATGAACGCTGGGATGGCAGCGGCTATCCCCTGGGCGCAAAAGGACAGGAAATCCCCCTCATATCACGCATTCTGGCTTTGGCCGACGCTTATGACGTCATGATTAGCGGCCGCCCTTATCAACAAGGGATTTCATCCGAAAAAGCCTTACAGGAAATCATCACTTGTGCAGGCACTCAATTCGATCCAGATCTGGCCCAAACATTCATAGATATAATGAGATCAAATGTCATTCAATAAGAAATACAGTGGGACGCGAGTGCACCTATTCATGAGCAATCTCCACCTTGAACCAATAACCTATCTGGTTATCGCCCTTACCCCAATCTACATTACATAAGAAAAGATATTCTCCTGCATCATTGGGTGCTGTCATTTGATTCCCGTTTGAAGGATATGAAACTCAACCGCCCCATCCCCTTGACTTTCTTACCGCACCTAATGTTTTACAATAATTAATTAATGTATTCCGTTAATTTATTATTGTATTTCATAAACAAAAGCAGTAAAATGTACCCATCAGCAATTATCAGGAGGCACAACAATGAAAATGTTCAACAAATACGAAAAGGTCAGTCCTCTACTCACTGTTTTTCAAGCAGGCATCATTATTGCCGTATTATGGACTTTTACAGGAATATTATTATCGATTCTTAGTCTAATGTCAGTGCTTCCTACGGAAATACTGAACAAACAATGGGTAAATATGTTTCTCCCTAGTACCAATTTAGCTATAGGCTCCCTGGTTTTCCCCATTTCCTATCATTCAGAATTCCTGCCTCATGTTCTTTTGTATGCCGGAGTTGCAAAACTCCCACTTTTAGCTTTGTTATATTATGCCACTATACAATTCAAGAAGATTTTTTATCTTTATGATGCTACAAATGAAGCTTTTACCAGAACCAACTCCACCGCCTTTAAAAATATGGCCATAGCGATATTATTCATAACTTTAGTACAGTTTGCCGTTAGTTTCGGCTATGGAGCGTTTTTATCCTTGATCATTAACACCTATGAAAAAAGCTCAACATACTGGATTGGAGTGCGTGTTGACATCCCAATGATATTTATGGGAATACTTGTTGCTGCGATATTCTTCGGTTTAGCGAATATCTTCTCGCATGGCCTCGAACTTAAAGAAGAAAATGATGCAATAGTATAAAGGTGATAATTAAATGATTATTGTACGATTAGACCGTGTGATGGCGGATAGAAAAATTTCATTACTTGAATTGGCGGAGAAAATAGGTATCTCAAACGTGAATTTATCAAAATTAAAAACCGGTAAAGTTAAGGGTATCCGTTTTGGCACTATGAATATGCTCTGCAATATTTTAAACTGCCAGCCTGGTGATTTGTTTGAATTTCTACCCGACAATGATGATGAAAATGATATTCAAATATAGATAATAATTTTCCTGTCCCTTCCACTAAGAAAACCAGCTAAGACCGATTTTTACCTGGTTTTCTCATTCTTCTAACCAAAGACAGTTATTCTAAATAAAATTATGGATGAGCTGGCGCAGCTCAGTCAGCATTGCTTTGCGTTCATTATCAGAAACAGTCGGCACTGCAAAAAAGTTCTTATGCTTGTATGAAGCAAAGCCTGAGAAACCGAAAACAGCATATACAACTGACTTCGTAATTAGATCTACCATACCGCCTTGCTGAGCCATACGTTCATCTGTTCCGGAAGTAGTGATTTTTATCGTAGGCCTCCAAATCCTTGGCACTTAATACTGGATTCCAGTTCATGGAATCTGGTTATTTCTCCATTATCACATTTGATAAAACTTGAGGTTTTCCATTAACTCAGCGTCTGGGGCCTTATTGGCCGCGGCCATATTAGCGTATTGTGCTTGCAGGAGCGTGGCTTTCTTACTGGCCAGATAATCGTATTGGGCAATCATTTGATTGTACAGAGGATGTTCTTTGAGACTTTCACGGATTGATTTTGCAAATGGGCAGTATTTGAACAAAATTTTTCTCGCTATCTTATTCAAACGAGGTAAACCCCGGGATTCATAATTGATCCAGGTGAGGTAATCATCTGCAAATATCTCTCCCATATTGTTGCGCTTTCGATCAATTTGCTTTTTTATTTTTTCCTTCGCTTCATTGGATAAGTCTCGGTTTTTCCTGTATGTTTGAATATAGTCCGTATAATCAACAAATAATGAACTCTCATATCCCCTATTGCTGACTGAATCAGACATGCCTCTGGACAAACCCCAACGGAATTTTGCTACAATGCCTGTAATCAAATTATCTAGATTTTCATCCGTAAAAATCGGCAAAATAAAGCGCCCAGGAGAACTTTTGCTTCTACCCGATAATTCCTGCCAGAGTACTGCCCGGCATCCATAGGGTGGGATTAAAATAAAATCAGGCAGTACGGATTTCATGATAAGCATGGTGCCAATTTTATTTTCTTCTTGTCTATGATAAACGGTCTCCCGGTAAAAGGCAGAGAAATCGACCGCAAGAACTTTATTTAAACTGTCTTCTACCATCGCTGGCCTAACCAAAGCTCTCGTTAAAGGGCCAGGGACCGTTTCATTGTGTAGAATAGGTACGTATTCACTGAGCTTCCCATAACAAAGTTTCTGTCCCATTTTGAACAAATAATCTACCTCATGCTTGAGTCTGGCATTTACATTGTTATCATAAGACAGTTTGTCTTTATCAAACAATTCTCCTCGTTTCTTCTTCTCTCTAAATACGTCATAATAGTCCTGCTCAAATTCATTCACAGAGGGATCCTTTTCTCGCCTATAGACTTTTCCCAGCCAGTCTTTGATGTTATCTACCGAGCATTTAATATCATCGGGTTTTTGGTCATGCAATTCATAAAGTGCGTTAGTCTGTTCATGCCTCATTAGCTTTTCATCCATATAACCATATGTAAGAAAAAGCTGGTAAAGCTTGTCTCTATTATTTTCCGCCCATACTCTATTTAATACAGAGGTGTAAATCTCAAAAAACCCCATTGTAATAGTCTCTCTAACCTTGCGGGTTAACGTATTTGAGATTGATTTGTCCTTCAGGCTGCTAAATATTTCGAGATTGGTGCGAAATAAATCAGCATGTTCCTTTGGTATCTTAGCGTACTCCAAAATTCTCTCTGTACTATTTATTAGTTCATCGGGAACAGCCTGCATTAATGTAAGTGTATTGTCAGTCTGCGAACCGGATACCGTCTTTCCTTTAATCATGTGATTTCTCCCCCCCAGTCTTCAAGTTGAGACGGGAATGTCATAATCTATTGTTATTTATGGCCAATACATCCCTTACTAAACTTTTTCGCCATAATATTCCATAATCCTTCATTTATGCGCATATACTTGAATGAACTATCTGATTCTATCAGGCAGCTTCTCTGCGCGGCATTATGGAAAAGCTCATATTCTGGAGAAGCAACAGCTTTCATATACTTAACTTCCCCACTCTCTTTCCAATCCGCAAATAGATTTACGAGAAAATAAATTAGGTTTAATGTATTTAAAAGAGACTCTTTATTGCCTTTATTAAAAAACTTATATCGCTTAGAAGAAGGTCCAAAAGATAAATGAATTTAGACTGCAAGGTGGCACAAAGATGTATTCTATCAGCTATTTATGTAAGCAATTTAACCTCTCACGCAGTACTCTCCTCTATTACGATTCTATAGGTATTTTAAAAGCTTCAAAAAGAACTTCATCCAATTACCGGATTTATTCAGATGAGGACATAACAAAACTCAGCCAGATTTGCTCCTATCGGGGAGCAGGTATTGGTCTGAAAGATATAAGAAAGCTATTGAATACACAAGAACAAAACCCGGAAAATGTTCTAAATAAAAGGCTGAGCGAGCTGAATGGAGAGATTCATCGTCTAAGAATTCAGCAGCGGATTATCCTGGAGATGCTGCAGAATAATGATCTCCTCCAAAATGTTCCTATGGTAAACACGGAATCCTTTGTTTTCCTGCTGAAAACCATAGGATTGGATGAGCAACGGTTAGAAAAGTTCCATGAGGAATTTGAGAAAATGTCTTCCTCCGAACATCAAAACTTTTTGGAGTTCCTGGGAATTGATGAAGAGGAAATCGCCTATATAAGGGAGCAATCAAGGAACGGAAGCAAATAAGTTAACATTCTATTTGTATGATGAGGCTAGCAAGCCTCATTTTTTTCTGCTCAAAATAGGATTGACCTGACTATTACTTCATAGTTCACAGTAAAGAATATCCTATTTTGAAAGGAGCTGATCTTGAATCAACGGGAATCTATTCATCAATAAAAGTTTCAGGTTTCTTTGGACCGGAAGGATCATCTCACAGTTGGGCGACAAATTTTACTTGATTGCCTTGGCGTGGTGGATTTTGGAGAAGACTGATTCTCCGACAACTATGGGACTTTTTATGACATTATCCCTGCTTCCGGGAATCCTGGTAGGGCTTATTTCAGGAACATTCGTTGACAGATGGAACCGAAAGCTGATTCTCATTTTAGCCGACCTGATCAGAGGAATCCTTGTGCTGATCGTCTCCTGGCTGTCAATGACTGGAACATTGGAAATATGGCACGTCCTTGCGGCTGCAGCAGCTATTTCCATCGCTTCGTCGTTTTTTGATCCTTGTGTTCAAGCCTTTATCCCCCAGCTAGTGACGGAGGAGGAGCTTCCTAAGGCCAATTCCCTAAATCAGATGGTTGGAGGATTATCCGCCATCGCCGGACCCGCTCTGGGTGCACTGGCTGTAAGTGTATTCGGATTTACCTGGGTATTCTTTGTCAATGCCCTTTCCTACTTTCTATCGGGCTTACTTGAAGGGTTCATCACTCCCCCTTCAAATAAAATAATAGACAGTAATCTCCCGAAAGTTGCACTTATACGAGAAATCAAAGAAGGACTGCGCTTCATTTCGAGTCAAAAAACGATGCTATTAATCTTTTTGGTAATTGGAATTGCCCACTTTTTTGTCGGCAGTCTGATGGTCACGCTGCCTTTCCTAGCTCAAGGATTGCGAGGCAACGGTGTACAGAATCTCGGCTATTTGCAGATGATGATGGGAGTGGGAATGCTTTTAGGCTCTGTTATAGGAATAAAGCAAAAAGCCGCTATCCAGGAGAACAGGCTATTTGTGCTCATCATGATGTTCGGTGTTTGCTTTTTCATAATAAGTGGTGCGCAATTCTTAGGCTTTGCAAACGTTGCTGTCTATATGGCAATCATGACGGTATTCGGCCTGGTCATCGCGGTGGTCTCGATTTTCTGGCAGTCCTTGTTACAAATTAAGACGCCCAATAATATGGCCGGCCGGATATTTAGTATTTCCAACATTGTAGGCAATACTTCTTTGCCCATAGCCTACAGCGTTTTTGGGGTAATCCTGGAGAGGTCACCCATAGGCAACACCATGCTCTTTTGCGGCATCGGCTTGATCGCTTCAAGCATTCTTATGGTGGCTATTAACAATAAAAAATGAAAACTACGGGGATCGTCTCAGTGAGTTCCGCCAGCATTTCACGAAGCAGCGAGCACTTGCAGTTTATCTCTAGCGTACAAAAGAACTAATTGCAGGAGAACCGGTCTAATTCCGCTTGCCTTCTAGGTATTAACAAGGAATTCCACTGTCCTGCGTTCATGCCAGTATTCAGTGTCTCCCGGTTTGTACATGAATCCTACATGACCTCCCCATTTCGGGACTTCAAGAAAAACATTGTCATTTTGCTGAGCCTCCTTGTATGGATAGCATTCTGGTCCCAGCATCGGATCATCTGCTGCATTCAATATTAAAGTGGGAATGGCGGTCTCTTGCAGAACCCTAATGCACGAAGCTCTGTACCAATAGTCTTCGGCATTTTCATATCCACTCAGGGGTGCAGTGACCAGATCATCAAATTTCTTCAGGGTACGAATGGAGTTAAGATTGATGCTCCTAAGATCAGGGTACCGAGTAGATTTTTCTCTAATCTTCTCAGAAAGCAGCTTAAGAAATCGTTTCGTATATGGTCTATTTGTAACTTTCCCCAATTCTATGGCCGATGAACGGAGATCGCAAGGGGCAGATATGGCTGCAACCCCCTTAATATCAGGATGGATATTCCTGCCCTTTTCCCCCGCGTACTTTAATACAAGATTGGCGCCCAGGCTAAAGCCCACCAGGTAAATAGCACTATACTGCCCCTGTGTTATTATTGAGGTCAGGACATCATGCAGATCATCGGTTGAGCCTGCAGTATAGAACTTCTTGTGCAGATTAGGTTCTCCGCTGCATCCTCTAAAATTGTAAGAAACCGCATCAATACCACTCCGGTTAAAGGTCTGCGCCATTCCCAACATATAGACTCTTTCAGAACAGCCTTCCAGTCCATGACAGAGTACAGCCAGTGATGCGTCTACACCTTCGGTATGTGCATAACTCCAGTCCAAATCGAGGAAATCATTATCGGATGTATTCACCCTTTGTCGTATGTAATGGACTTTACTGATTTTCCTAAACAGGCTGGGGAAAACGCTTTGAATATGGGCGTTTCTATATCTAAATGGCGGACTGAACTCTGAATGCAGTACCGGCATTTTTGTCACCTCACTCGGATTACTTGAACCAGTTTCTTATTATACTGAAAAGATGAGAATATGGCGAGATAAACAATAGGCTACCCGTATATGTATTACACCTGCCTCCTAAATCTGCCCCTCATCTCCCCTTGTAGCTTATAGCTTCCTTTGCTTTTCAATGGCTTCCGCAAGTCCATTGAGATAGGTCCAACGCTCCAGCAAATCATCCAGGTCTGAGGCATGGCCACCAGTAATAATCTCTCCAGTTGTTGATAATCGCTGGCAGCCTTGTCGATTGGTAAAAGAGAGTCTTTCTTCTTAGTTTCTAAATGCCTATTGGGAATGAGGCTCCTCAACATAGCTGCCTGAAACGGTGCCCCACACCAAAATACTCGAGCGGTATTTCCTAGGTGGCAACAGCATTCAGGAAAATTAGGGTAATAAATCAACACTCGGGTAGTAGTCCGTATGGGAAGCTGTGGGTAAGACAATTCCGGAGAAAAATAATACAGAGCTTAAAAGCCCTGTATTATTCTACATTCAGGAGACGTAAATGAAATCAAGATTCACATGGCGAATTAAAATCCAGTGGGAAGGTTTTTCGGCATTACAAGTTTTTGAGTAGGTTTCATCTGATACTTTTTCGGAATGACCGGTCCCTTGTCTTTAATTGTTCCATTTGCTACGTAGGCACTGGCTGGCAATACCCGCCGAACATCATGGAATTGTGTACCATACCAATTGTTAAAACCACTCACTATGCCTATTGCTGTGGGATATCCGGTAGTAGTACCGATAAAGCAGGGGTTGCCATTTACTACCCCTATGAACATCGCCACATGACTGATATAGTTCGTACGTTCAAAGGTTAATATATCCCCCGGTTTTAACTTTTCCACCCCAATCAGCTTACCGTTCTTTACAGATACTCCCGAAACTTTAACCCCTACCTGGTCATAATTTTTCGCAGCAGAGGTAAAGGAATAACCAAAATCCTTATAAACCATGGAGACAAAATTGGAACAGTCGCAGTAACCGGTAGTAGCGTATTTTGAATGACCGTATACGATATTGCCATATTCCATATACCATATTGCACGTCCAACAATGGCCTGGGAAAGACTGGCGTTATAGTTAGTTCGCAGGGTATTTACGATGGGTGTAGATAGCTTTAAACCTGTGGCTTTTGAACTCGAAGTGGCTGCCATCGCATTTGGAGCCCAGAACATCCCCATTCCCACCACTAGCGATAGCGTTAATAAGAATACCAATATTCTATTTTTTATTCCCTGGTTAACTTTCATATGTACCTCCATGTAGACAAAAAAATACTACGTTGGCTGATGATTCCATTCACGCCTCCTTAGTATTTGGTTTCTATATACAGTTTTGCATACCTTTTGGTAAATATGGGCAGCCCGTTCATATATGGTTTTTAAATGGCGTTAATGGGCGGAGTATCCGAATGTGTGCACATTAAGGAAAGAGCCCCTGGTAAATGATTCCTCAGGTGGGTATTGATGCTGATAGGTGTTTCTTATTCGGTGAGAATTACCGCGGGATAATACCAGGGAACGTCAAGAGGACGGGGTTTTTGACCCCGCGTTGAAGCCGTTACCGACAGGGGGAAGAAAATACCTGGATTATGGAATTCATCATCACTGACTTTGGCGAAAACACTGACGGTTGCCTGGGAACCTATGGTGAAGCAGTAGAGTAGCGAATACTGAACAGGAGAACTGTATTTCTGGTACAGTTCTCCTGTTCAAAGCGCTATTTTCCATTATTCTTTAGATGAATTCAGCATAGTACCTTTCTTCCTCGGGAATAAAGCCAAATTCAATATTACAAGGAAATGGTGTGGTTCCAGTGGAATGATGAACCATGTTGAGATCAGCCCAGTCTCTATACCAGTCAGGCAATAGGTAGGCAATAATTGCTTTGTTTTTCCTTATGGTTACCATCGGTGTGTGGTTTATATCATGAAACCCAACATCAAGGACTTCAAGCACCTTTCCCTTATTTCTGTTTTTATCAAGACCAGGGATTACCAGTTTAGGTTGATTATCAATACTGATAAATATCTTGGCTCCCTGATGGTTCGTTATAAAATCTTTAGTCATCGTTTCCCCCCCAAATCAGCTTCATTATATGGATTAAACAGAGAACTGACTGAACGAAATTTTTTCGTTGTCCCTCCTTCTTGTGAAAATATTATATTTATCAAAGCCAGGTTTATTTTGGCCTCGTAGATATGGTGATGAAAAGGCAAAAGGTTAATATGATCACTTGCGTGTTCATAAAATCGCACCTTTCGAAAAAGCCTACTTTTTAGTTATCTAACTGATTCATCAAGTATGATAGAACTTGGCTAAAACAAATCAAATAAGAATGGCATTGAGTCTCTATAGAAGAAATAATGTGGATATTGGTGATTGCTCTCTTGTAAGCCTGCGCGTAATATCTACGTTTGTCAAGATATGGATGGGCATTCTTGACATTCAAGCCATACATCATCGCTCGCAAGGGTATGTCCCCTTATTCACTGCCACATATGGCTAAGAGCTCTTTGTTTTTACAGTAAGTTTATATCTGCTCCAACAGGTTTTTTAACAAACTTACACCAGAGCTGATTTCCGCTTCTTCCAGGTGTCCATAGCCCAATAAAATTTTGTCCAGATGCAAGCCTTTTTTAATACTGTGGTATTCGACGGGAGTAACGCAAACACCGTGTTGTCTGGCGTAAACGCTGAAATCATGGTCAAAACACATCCCTGAAAACTGCACTGCCAGATGCAACCCCGCAGCATCCCCCCATGAGCGCCATGTCCTACCTAAGTCTTTCTCCAAAGATCCAAGCAGGATTCTCCGCCTCTGTCCGTATACTTTTCGCATCATCCGCACATACCGGTCTATCTTACGACTGCCTAGAAATGCCGCCAATGCTGCTTGTTCAAAAGGAGGATTTTGAACATCGATATGGGTGCGAACATCCCGCCAGCCCGCATGTAGATGAGGCGGTAATATAACATAGCCAATTCTCAGGGCCGGAAATAGAATTTTACTGAAAGTGCCGACATAAATCACCCGCTGGGGATCCATTGAGTACAAGGGCGCTACCGGCACACCCGTATAGCGAAATTCGCTGTCATAATCGTCCTCGATGATATATTGATCATGCTTCCTGGCAAACTGCACCAATGTTGTGCGGCGTCCTGCTGGAAGAATTCCACCCAAGGGAAACTGGTGGGAGGGGGTTACATACATGGCATAAGCCCCATCTCCCTCTAGGTAATCAGTTTGCAGCCCTTGCTCATCCACGGGCAGGGGATGAATATCATATCCCCTTCCCTGCAACACCCTGAGCATACCTGTATGGCAGGGATCTTCCACCATGATCTTTTGTCCCTTCCTGGACAGGAGTTCGGCTAGTATATGAAGCGCTTGGGTGGCACCAACCGTAATAAATAGGTTCTTTGGATTTACGGTAATTCCCCGGCTCCGAAAAAGCCATGCGGATATTTCCGACCGCAATATGTCTAGTCCGTCCGGACCTGTATAACCCCATTGTTCCAGCGGCATCACTTCAACTGCTTTACGCTGAGCTTGCATCCATGACTGCCTGGGAAAGCGTCGCAAGTCAGGTTTTCCAGTACGAAAATCCACCAGGCACGGGAACGGCGGCTTAATGACTTCACCCAGGTCTTCAATGCCGGGTTCATTCGTTTCCAGGCACAGTCCCTCGGCTACACGGGTTGAGGAACCCTGACGGCTTTCGATAAACCCTTCGGCGGATAACATTTCATAGGCTTCGCACACGGTGTTGCGCGATACCGTTAACAGTTTCGCCAGTTCCCGGGTGGAAGGAAGGGCCTCACCCAGCCTTAGATTTCCTTTCATCATATGCTCTTTTAATGCCTGGTAAATTTGGCGGGCCAGGGTCATATCGTTTTCACGCTGCAATGCGATTCCCAACATCGCTTCATCCCTCCAACTGGATCCCTCATATTGATTAAAAGTGGACCTTCTACAGTTCCACTTCATCATGGTTTAATATAGCATAAGGTTTTGTGTGCAGCAATTGTCCTTATAAACGTTGATAAGAAGGTGTTCTGCAAATGCAATTTTTTCTCGGGAGACTGTACCTGGCTGGGGCCTTTATCCTGGCGGGATCATCGGTGGTTGCGGCTCGATATGTCTCCGGCCGGCTGGGTGTTTTTACTATATCAGCAGCCAGCCTCTTCTTGGCCCTGCTGGCTTTACTGCCTATCAGCGGCTGCAGTATGCCCAGGGCTTTGCACAATATGAACTGCCGTGACTGGATCGCCATACTATTCCAGGCCGCCTGTGGAATGTTTTTATTCCGAATATTTCTATTAAACGGTCTACGTTATACTAGCGCGAGTGAAGCCGGTCTTCTCACCGGAGCAGCCCCGGCCCTAACGGCGCTGCTGGCCGCTTCCTTTCTCAGAGAACCACTGTATAAGACACGTGTATTCGGAATTATAAGCACCGTTGCAGGCATTTTGCTAATACAAGGTATGTTGAATGGTGGAAGTGGTTTGTCCCAACAACACCTAATGGGAAATCTATTGGTGCTGGCCGCTGCAATGTGTGAATCATTATTCAACGTACTCTCCCGTTTCAGCAGTATTAGAAACTCCTTAAGTCAAAACGAGGAATTAAATCCAATAGTCCAAACCACACTGGTTACCGGGGTTGCTTTATTGCTGTGCCTGGGACCTGCATTAACGGAACACCCTGGATCAACATTAATCACCCTGGGGAGTTTGGAATGGCTGGCGCTATTGTGGTACGGCCTAGTCGTAACTGCCCTGGGCTATATTCTCTGGTATGCAGGGATCACGCGTTGCGATGCGTCAGTAGCAGCAGCATTTTCAGGGTTGATGCCTTTTACATCACTGTGTCTCTCCGTTGCGCTGCTGGGAGAACATCCATTCGGACAGCAGTGGTCGGGGGGCGCTATGGTGGTCCTGGGCATGATTTTTAGCGGGGTAAAGCCTTCCAGTCAGTCCATAGAATTAAAACGCCTAATAAATCTCAGGCACTAAATTTTAAGGCGAAACCGGAACAAGCCGCTACTCGCCTCCGTCCTTTTCAAGGGATTGGTTGGACAAATTGGCCAGAACTCGCCGCAAGTACGATTCGAATTTATCGATTTCATCCGGCTTGAATCCCTGGTAGAACAATTCGTTCATTTTTTGGGAAACTCGCACGTACTTATTCATGGATGCTTCATCCGGTTCATGGGCAACTATTAAGGTCTTACGCCGGTCCTCCCCTGATGATATCCGGGTTATATGCCCGGCGATTTCCAGCCGGTCGAGCATGCTGGTCAGGGTTGATTTTCCCAGACCGGTTTCCCGGGCCAGCTCTTGAATAGAGATTCCGTTGCTACGCCAGAGGACAAACATGATCCTCCCCTGAGCCGGGTTAAGCTCTTCTATCTTGTTTTCTTTCAGCTTGCGCGTAAAAATCCTGCCTGAAAGGTGATGAATCTTAGTAATTAAGAACCCCGCTTCACGCTGCTGTTTCATGCTATTCAGTGACGTCTGCCCTAGGAAAATCCAACTGGGAAACCTGCAGTTGGTGATAATACCTGGCAAACCGCGGCCGCATACAAAGGACTGAGTAGTCCGGATCGTCCGCACCTCCCGGATAATACATTTCCCATCCGTCCTGCCAGAGACTCTGTTTCACATCTCTATCGTTCACAATTTCGATGCTCCCGACCATATTCAGGCCGCGCCATTCTATAGGTTGGCAATAGTAGACTGAGGCTTTATGATTCGCCTGGATGTGTTTCAATTTTCGCGATGAAGTGTTGGTGGTGAAGTAAATCAGGAAGTCATCCTGGTGTTCTTCAAATGCAGCAAGTAAAGCCGGAAATTGCGCTTTTCTTCTGAGATTAAACATAGCCCGAGTCTCGGGAAAATCCTCCCCATCAATGGTGGTCAAGAATGCTGCTTCTGCATTCTCCATAAGTTCCAGGCACAACTTTTTCGTTTTTTCGTTCATTTGCTCATCTCCCTATATAGTTCTATATAGTATAGTACTATATAGAACTTGCCTGTCAAGACGGCAAGTAACTACTGGCTATTTCACCTGATAAAATATAGGATGCCTTGTAAGAAAGATGTTGATTTAAGCGTCTTAGCTTATGAAAGGCATAGAGAGGGGGACCAATTCTGAAAACCACAGTATATGAAGAGGAAGCCCGGGACTTCTTCACTTTAGAATATCCCCCCTTATTCCGCTATGCATTTTATTTCACCGGTGATAAGGAACTGGCCGAAGACCTCTGTCAGGAAACGTTCATCCGCTGGTTTCAAATGGATGGGCAGCAGGACATAGAAACGCCTCGAGCCTGGTTAAAAAAGGTTTTATCCCGCCTGGTCGTGAGTAATTATCGGCGGCAGAAGACCAGGGCAGGCCTGGAGATTGGTCTGGGTGAGCGGCCGGTCGCTTATTTGGACCAGGGATTTGAATCTTTGGAAGTAGAGGATTTACTGTCCCGGCTGCCCTGGAGAGATCAATTATTGATAAAAATGAAGTTCTCAGGTTCCACCTATCAAGAAATGGCTGAGATAACCGGAATCGCTGTTGGATCAGTAGGCACCTTGTTGGCTCGAGCCATTAAGAAATTAAGGAATGACTTTCCAGGAGGGGAGGTTGGTCAAAACCATGAACTGTCTGGATCAGGGAAGATTATTACTGTTCGCGGACAAAACGCTGTCATCTTCGGAAATGAGTGATATTGAGGCCCATCTTCAGGTTTGTTCCGGATGCAAATGCCGCCTGCAGGAGTTGCAAGCCGACCTGGAATATGCTCAGAGTGTGCTGCGGCCCTGGCAGGAAAAAGCCAGCCAGGTTTCGGTGCCGGATGAAGGGTTAGTATGGAAACGCATAAACCATAGTTTGGTTTCCAGAAAGAGAGGAAGAGATTCTATGAGAATAAAAAAATTAGCTGTTGCATGTTCTCTGGTTTTGGCTCTGGGGCTGGTTCTGATAGTTCCGTCCTGGCGGGCTGTGGCCGGAAATCTGTTGCAGATCTTTCGTGCAGATAAGGTTGAAAGCATCAGCCTCACACCCCAGGATTTTAACCAGATCCAGCAGGCACTGGCCAAAGGCTCGAAAAATATTGAGCTCAAGAACTTCGGTAAGATTGAAAGCAGCGGAGAAGCTACAAATATCGAATTAAATCGCTCCCAGTTGAGTACGCTGCCCTATACGGCTCGTTTACCCGAGGGTTTCAATAGCAGCAGCGATAAAATGTACCTGGAGAAAGCCTCCCAGATTCAAATTACTCCCCAGGTGGATAAAATCAATGAATTTTTGTCTGCTTTAGGCAGCCAGCAGATGCTCCCCCAGGGGCTGGCTGGGAAAGCTTTTACCTTAAAAATCGGGGACATGCTCTCGATAGTGTCCTCAAACTACTTTCTTATGCAGGGACCTACCCCAGTGGTGGAAGCACCGGACGGGGTGGATGCGAACCAACTGGTTCAAGCTATGCTGGCACTCCCCATCTGGCCGGAGAATGTTAAGCAGCAGATGGAGGCGGTCCAGGACTGGCAGCATACTCTCATTGTGCCCGGGGAGCAGCCGGAAAAAGTTGATATTAACGGGGCGCAGGGCATACTGACCCGAGAAGGTAACCAGACCGCTCTGGTATGGCAGGATCATGGCATGCTCTACCTTCTGATGGAGCAGTCGGGAAGCAACGCGGACCTGCTGCCCATAGCACGATCTCTGAGGTGATTCTATGCTCTTAGAAGCGCATCAACTTACTAAAACCTATGGCAGGATTCAGGCCTGCACCGATATCTGCCTCTCCCTGGAGGAGGGGCAGGTTTTTGGCTTGCTGGGACCTAACGGTGCGGGCAAGACCACTCTGGTCAAAATATTTCTGGGTCTGGTCTATGCCAGTTCTGGAGAAGCATTTATCCAAGGGCAGCCGGTGGGCAGCTGTAGAGCGCGAAAAAACACCGGATATCTCCCCGAATTATTCCGTTTATATGAATGGCTTTCCGGTTTTGATTATCTGCGCTTTAGCGCCCGGTTGTATAGCGTACCTGTCCGTAAAGAGCGCCAGGCTATTGACAGATCATTGGAAATGGTGGGCCTATTGGGAAGAGAAAAAGAAAAAATCAGAGGGTATTCCAAAGGTATGCAGCAGCGCCTCGCTTTAGCTGCCGCGCTGCTGCATCAACCTGCCTTGATTTTCTTGGATGAGCCAACTTCTGCCCTGGATCCGGTAGGGAGAAGGGACATTCGGGATCTTATCGCACGGCTGCAGTCGTCTGGCATAAGCTTGTTTTTAAACAGCCACCTGCTTAGCGAGGCAGAGTTGACCTGCACCCACCTGGGGTTTATTAAGCAGGGGCAGCTGATTGCCACTGGTAGTATTAAAGAATTTATGCAACCAGGACAGAGCATCAGACTAGAAATCGAAGAAACCACGCCAGAGGTGCTTGAATTACTGAACAGCAGTGGTAAGCTGATCAGTTACGAAGGCAGCACCTTGACATTACAAGTGGAAAATCGGGAGGAAATTCCATCACTGGTCGCCTACCTGGTGCAGGAGGGAATCAGAATCTATGGAGTCCAGGAGGGCAGCCGGGGGTTGGAGGAAGTATTTATCG
Source organism: Syntrophomonadaceae bacterium (assembly GCA_035560815.1). GTDB lineage: Bacteria > Bacillota > Syntrophomonadia > Syntrophomonadales > Syntrophomonadaceae > UBA5314. The sequence goes on from DATMYR010000015.1 coordinate 31,363, forward strand.
GCTTTATGCAGGAATAAGGAGGAAATATGCGTTATATTATCGGTCTTACCTGCCAGGAAATCATCAATAAGCGAATCCTGCATCTGGGTATGGTGTTGACGGTGCTTTTTATGGCTTTCTATGGGATCGGTCTTCATTATATTGTACAACAGCCCGGCGTGCATAGCAGTGCTTATCTATTCGTAGTGCAACAGGCCGGGTATCAGATGCTGTTCCTGGGTTGGTTTTGCTGCACCTTCCTCATGGGTACTATGGCTATTCTGATGGGTGCTGGCAGTATCAGCAGGGAATTGGAGACTGGTACTATTCTGAATCTGGCTTCCCGCCCGCTGAGCAGGAATTCTATTATTCTCGGTAAATACCTGGCTTATGGCCTGATGAGTCTGATTTACACCATGGTATTAACCGGATCAGTGGGCCTCCTGGCGAGTCATTTCTTCCACCTGCACATAGTCCCGGCACAATTGTTCTGGGGATTATGGCTTTTTTCACTTCTGCCCCTGCTTTTATTAGCCGTCACAACCTATTGTTCGACTGCTCATAGCACCCTGGCAGCAGGGGTCACCGGCTTTATGCTTTTTGCGGTGGCGATTATCGGCGGTTTTATTGAACAAATCGGGGCTATGATGAACAATGCTGCCATGGTAAAGATAGGTGTTATAACCAGTCTTCTGCTTCCCACCGATGCTGCTTACCGTCTGGCTGTACACCACATCCTGGGTTCCATTCCTATGGGGTCTGCCGAAATGACTATGTCTCCTTTTGGCGTTGCCTCCCTCCCTAGCACCTGGGCAGAGGTCTATATTTTCGCTTATCTGGCCGTACTGCTCTTATTCACCCTTCTGCATTTCTCAAATCGTGACCTGTAAAGTAAGCAAAATTACCGGGGGCAAGTGGGGACGGCTCTTGCCTTGCATAGAAGATTTGTATTAGAATCGCCAGATTCGAAACCAAATAATCAGGAAAAAGGATTAAGCTGGATTTGGATATACAACATTAATCAGGAATTCCCACCATAACTGAAGTTGCTTTATAATGGCATAAACATCGGAACCTATTTTCGTTCCTTTACGGCGTCCGCTGAAATGGTTGCACTGAAACAAGTGTAGTGTAAACAGGCCTACATTCAGCGATATAAAGATAGCGGCTGGCCAGACCTTTATCATACATTTCTTTACCGCTTCGGTATTCCCTTATCTTTTTTTCGTACAAATCGCCATTTCCCTCACTAACCAGGGCTTCTTGGTATTTCGGCAATGCTTTCAAGGCCTTTTCATAAAGAACATGTTCATTATTGCTATAGTTAACAACCCGGTAGGAAATATCATTCTTACGCAGAATGCTTGCGAGCCGGGAATGATCGCAATGTAAAAGCGTCTCATCCTTTTTAGTCTCATCAAAAATATATTGGGAGTAATACAAATATAAACGGTTGTTTTCCATACCTTTCAACTGCCGTATCAATCTGTCTAAATCATTGCTGAAATAAAGACTGTCAACCGCCAAGGTTAGGGTGGTTTTCATATGATAATCCGCTAAAGCATCCAGGTCCCCTTCAATATAAGAAATCCTGGGGCTGCATCTTCTGACTGTTGGTTCATCCAACTGGTCAATGCCGATTCCCTGGCAGGCATATTTCTTGACCAGGTTATCAAGAATACAGCCGGTTCCGCAGCCCAGGTCCAAAATGGTGTCACTCTTGGAAACAAAAACACTATTGAACAGGTAATCGAGCTGCTCCTTATCCATCATGTTGAAAAAGTGCATCCGATAACCATAAGTTTCCTCGCAGAAATCCAGATAGGCCGTACTCGCTGTGGCGCAATTAATTAGTTGGTTGAAGTCTTCTCGGGCTCGAATCCTATTGATACGAACGGCTTCTGTTTTCCCTATTTCGCTGAGCGAAAACTCCTTTTCGCTGTTCATGCGAAGGAATCCCTTCTCAGTCAGCCAGGTCATTTCCTTTTCCAGGTTAAATTCTTCCTGTAGCATCCATTCCAGGGGCTGCCTGATGGCACCCATGGTAATGATTTGATTCTGGTTGGCCAGATTATAGGCAATATATAATAAGGTCTCATGCAATTCTCTCATGGCTGCACGACCACCCCTTCCATGAAGCCTCATCAACCCCGCCCCCCCAATGAACAAGAGGACGGGTAAAGGTGATTTACTCCAACAATGAGTATGACCGCTCATACATCAAAGCTATACTAAGAAATACCTCCCCGCAATTCTTACCGTCGCCCTTCCTCCAAAAAGCACCCGTTTATCGCCGTTTTGATCAACAACTGTATCCAGCTTAACAATATTAGGTGATTCCAAGGATGGTCCCTGTTCAATAGATATCGGTGAACCTTCCCATAATCTGTTTTTCAAGAGGTAATATCCCAGTGCCGAATTACCCGATCCTGTGGCCGGGTCCTCCAGGTACCCGAACCTGGGAGCGAAAACCCGTGAATGAACCTTATTGACCTTGTTTGCTACGTCCATGGTATAAACGGCAATAATATCGATAGAGTTGGCAATGCAGAAACTCTTAAGCATGTTTATGTCCGGCCATATAGAAACGATGCTTTTCAAATTGATAATAGGAACAATCAGTGTATTGAGACCGGCATTAATCAGGTCAACAGGATATTGTTTATCAATCCAGGAATCTGGAATCTGTAAAGCGGCGCTGATGCGGGCCAGGCTTGATTCAGTGCACAGGTATTGCGCCGCGGGTGAAGCAATATATACTGCATCCGATGAAGGGATATGATTATGTACCATCAAGTCGCCCTTTTGCGTACGTATTCTAATTTCCTTTTGATCAACAAGTTCAGGATCATTTGAAATCAGATCGTACATACAAGCCAGAGTTCCGTGTCCACAAAATTCGACTTCTCTTTCAGATGAGTAATACAGTAGTGAATAGATCATCGTACCCTGTTCAACAATGGGAAGGCAATATACCACTTCGCTTACAAAGCCTTTCAGTTCAAGAGCCACCTGCTGCATTTCATCTTTTGATGCGGGATTTTCAAGATAAATACACCCCACAGGATTTCCAGATGAACCTTCTTTCGTAAAAGCATCAACCTTCTTGAAATTAAAAGATTTCATAAAACCACCCTTTGCGTAAGTTTGGAATATCACATTTTTTCGATTTGCTTATTATAAGGGATAAAGTGCTGATTTGATAAGCTGGATGTATTTAGTATAGTGTAAGCAAAAATGAAACGCTAAAAAGATATCTTGAGAAAAAATCATTTCTTTCAGGGAGACAAGCCGATCCCATATGCCAGGAAGCGAGTGCGTTTAGAGGCATAGAGGCACAGGGACGGTTCTTTTGCCTGCAGCTATTTGTTGCGTTCAACAGTACTTTTATTGATCTCAAGAAGTGTCGCGATGTTACGCTGAGATAAGCCTGTTGTGGCTCGAAGGTAATTAATCACTTCACTTCTTATCTGTTTGTCTTCCCTAATCTGCCTAATTTCTTTTACGATTAAATTGTTCTCAAAATATTCTTTGAGATAGGCTCTACCTTCCTCCAAAGTACGTATTGGTTTCCCATCCTCACTATCAAGAAAAATTATATTGTCTGACTCCATTGAAAACTTAACAAATTCGTTGACTGCTGCCTTATGGTCGTTAGCGAATAATCCTAAAACAAATTTTGTGTCTAACCAGGTTGAACTGACAGGTTGAATATATTTAGAAAAACTACTCCATCCGTAGTCAGCAGGGTTCCCGATCATACCTGCTTTGACAGGGTTATTGTGAATATAACGGACAACAGCAAGAAAGTATTGGTCATCCTCAATAGGTTCACTTTTGAACCGGTCTTGAAAAACATGTCCTACTCGGTGGTATTTCCAATTATAGAAAGACGCATAACGCACCCCTATGCTCTTCATAATTTCCGCCAAATTATCATTGTAAGTATTTAGCAGTAAATGCACATGGTTATCCATTAAACAGTAAGCGTACAATAAAAAGCTGGAGTCCTTCTTCTTTGCTTCAATACCATCTAGGAATCGTTGCTTATCTTCACTGTCCTGAAAAACATTTTTCCGTTCATTGCCTCTAATAATAATATGATAAATTCCAGTATTGCTCAATTCGCGCGCCTGCCTGGTCACAATAATCACCATCCTATATCGCAACTATACTCCGAGATTATTTTGCAGGCAAAAGAACCGTCCCCATGCCTGCTGTCCCCATGCCTGCTGCATGCCTGCTGCCCGGGAGATTTTTTTGACATAATGGAGAATTTTGGTTATTATGTGGTAAATATATTCT
>DATMYR010000016.1:0-4937 GCA_035560815.1 Syntrophomonadaceae bacterium
AGGAGTCATTCTAGGCGATTCAAATAAAATAGTAGCCAAAAATGCAATATATATAAGAAATATTCTTCAAGACAAACCTTTGGAAGTAACTATAATGGGATTTTCTATTGATGAATGCAAAGCTCTGCTGGCACAGATTGAAAAGGATATTGAAGATAAGTTGGGTGAAATACGTAAAATGGGCAATAGAAAGTTGTTAACTATGGAAAAGGATAGTAAGAACAATAATGAGTTCTTTGATTTATTAACCACGGAACAAGCATTTAGGGATGAACTGAATTTCTTAAATAAAATGGAGCAAAACCTTTCTCATATAATTTACAAAATTCCAGCGCCGGGTGTTATAGAGATAGAAAAATCATTATGTTCAAAACTAACCGTATCTATTGGTTCCAATTCACTAGAAGTCGCTCCCTTTAGGAAAAAGAGCATATTCATTCATAATGATGAAGAAGAATGCCTGATAATGAAATAATCGGAAACTGTGGTCATGGTCTCTACTCAACTGGTCACCATTACCCCAGTTGGGAAAAACTATTCCTAATGGAATTTATTGTAATTAAGCCTGCTAGAAAGCGGGCTTAATCATTTTTCGGGCTAAGCCCTGCTTCTTGCTCTTAATGGCCCACAATATTGGTCTGCGTTAGAGTGTATCAACCCATGCCTTTGCTGGATATTTGCTTGAGGAGGAGTTCGGCTCGATGTGATACATGGTCACTATACACTGGGTCTTTGGTAGGGCAACTCTATTCCCTTTTTACTCGGCCCCCGGGCCTCCATTTTCCTTTTCTCTTAGACAGCTCTATCCCGGCCTTGATATATTTTCATTATTAAAACCATGATGGTGATAATATGAAGGCAAACACTATCGGATCCAGGTCAAGAAGAGATTCCCATGTTCGGGAGCGCCTGCAGCAGGAGGCATCCAATAAGCTGGAGGTGGTGTTGAAGCTGGGAAAATAGATTGGGTCATGACTGAAAAACCGTGCGGCCCGGGGCTTAGGCCCCGGGCTTTTGCGTTTTCTAGGGAAACCATCATGGCATAACGCATGATAATAAGAGGGCACCAGTGTTGGGATATTATAGGGTGGGCAATAGTAAGCGGGCTAATAGGAATTATAATTATTGACTAATTGCCAGAATACTTAAAAAGAAATATAGTTGGTAAGCTCCATCGGGGGGGCGAATCCCCCTCACTCCACCACTTAGGAAGCAAAGGGGTTTCGGTGATATAACTGAAACCCCTTTTACTGTTTCTGCAATGAGCCGTTCGGGGAGTATCACTAGTTGTAGCCACAAGAAGTCGGATTTCAAAATCTAAAGGACCGGGATACCGGTTCTCCAGTGCAGTTATTTGTCATGATCATGTGGAACCCTGACTTTATAGGGGCGCATCATTTCGTTGTCCTCGTGTTCGAGAATATGGCAATGCCAGACATAACCGGGCCTGGCGGCAGGATTAAACGGATATCGATTAACTCCTGGGGTCGAAATCACTACATCCTGGGGAGCCCATCGGACCCTTATGGTGGTCACCTGTCCGGGATAAGCCTGGATGGTATCTTTCCAGCCGTTTTCATGAGCTGGTGGTTTAATAGGGCCGTCCAGTAAATATGGTTTCACGGGTAAAACTCTGGTTGGGTGGTGTAACGGAGGCTGACCGTTTAAGGCTAACCAATCGGCCGTGTATTGGTCAACCAGGAAGTCCTGCCGGCTGACCAGTCGGAATTGGACTAAGTGGAGATGAATCGGATGTGCATCCATGGTTAAGTTTACGAGTTGCCAGTCCTCGGTCGCTCCGACCAACGGGAGCTCAGATACAGGTGCATCCCAGTGCTGGCCATTTAGCAAGACTTCCAGTGGTCCATTGGGACCTTCAACCTCAAAAAGAGTCAAAGTCCGTTTTTTACTGTTTCGTTTTAATGGGACCAGTACGTTCAAAATTTTGGGCAGCTTTGGTGGTTTAACGGCGGGTTTGTTAAGCACGGTAAACTGCATAATCTGACCGGTTGTCTGTGGATCAGGGAGATCTCCGCTTGGAAATGGAGCATTCGCATTATTGGTCATAATCAATTTAGTGCCCGGTGGCAATTGAGAAAAATCTACCAGGATCTCAGACCGTTCACCAGGAGAAATGAGCAATGAAACGAGCTGAACGGGCTTTGGTAGATAGCCGCCATCAGTGCCAATTTGTATAAATGGCATCCCGTTTGATAGCATCAGATTATAGAAGCGGGCATTGGATCCGTTCAGAATTCGAAAACGGTATTGTCTCGGCTCAACATTCAAATTAGGCCATACACTGCCATTAACCATTATGCTGTCACCGAAAAACTCAGGCACCCAGTAAGGATGAATATCCGGATTATCTCCATTACTAGGATAGGCCAGGGAGCCATCATCTAAGAAAGACCTGTCTTGAATAATCAGGGGAATCTCAAACTTGCCGCGCGGCAGTACGGAATGCTTTTCATCCAGTGGGTTACGGGGATCACGTATTATATAGGCCCCGGCCAATCCCATTAAGACATTCTGACGGGTTAAGCCCAGGGCATGGTCATGATACCATAAAGTGGTCGATTCCTGATCATTAACGTAGTGATAAAGAGATTTTTCAAATTCAGGCCCTACAATAGCTTCACCGGCAGTGAACCAGGCTTCTGGGAAGCCATCGGAAGGCGGCTCAGTCTCCCCGCCATGCAGGTGGGTAACAATGGGCACCGGGCTTTGGGCTTCAGGAAATCCCGGGGGAAAGGGCGGAAAGGGCGGCATGGGCATCCCCATATTATTAGGGTCAGCCCAGTGAATGGTTGGATCTACTGCTATGGGGTATGATCCGGTCAGATTGTTAACCCATTGCACATTAATCGGAATGTGCCTAACGGCCTCGAAAGTCGGACCTGGCGTAGAAATGAAGTTATCAATTATTTTACCGGTTTTCGGGTCTCTGACCTTGCCGCTGTAGCCCCAGACGGTTGTTTTGGGGAACCCGGCAGGTAATATTTGTTGAGCAAACTCTCTGACTGTGACCCGGTAATTGTGAGATTTTACTTTGCAGGTATGCCGGTCTTTAACCACAATTGGCTCAAATACAGGTGGGACAAAAAGTTGGTTTACGTACTTGGGAACAGTATTGGGATCAAGTGGATTAGACATAAAAATTCACCTCTTCTACATATGAAAATTACTTGACGAATTTCAAGTATTTTATAGTAAAAGATATGTATTAATACCATAATATGTGTTGCCGGTCGATTCATAAAAACAAACACTTATTTTTCGACGTCTGGGATAGTTATGGACTGGCTCTCGAATACTATAAGTTTTCAGTCCTGGAAGACCGGAAGCATGCCAAACCATCTTGGGGATACTAAAAAAGGCCCTTTCGAGAACCACGCAATATCTCAGCTGTATCACTACATATTGCAAAGAACCGGGCCGGGCTTATTGGCTTTAAGTTCAGCGTATTTATATCATTTAATTTAATTACAATTGAAAGTGGAAAATCAACCGCTATATAAGACAGAAGACTAGGGCATTGCATTCACTTACACAGTCTCGGGATATTTATCCTTCCGCTGTGGCAGTGCGTAAATAACCAAGAATCTTTTCGACCAGGCTATCTCTGGTCAATGACTCCCTGACTAATTGATATTCTGAACTTGCCTCTGCGTAAGCAAGCTTAATAGACTTTCTCTGTCCATTCAAGTTAGCCGCACCGGAATAATCTGCAAAGATATATGAGTCAAAGAGTGGACTGCCAGAGCCTGCCATTGGTGTTGGCAGCTCAATCACTATTGCAGCAGGTCTATTAGGAGGTAGTAATGCTTTTGATTCCGATACGGAATCTGCGTTCTGAACTAGACGTATATCGCAGGTCTCTCCCAGCGATATCATCTGCCAGGCAGATTTACCATCTATAATCTTTATCCCAAGGGTTGGGCGGCCATCCTTGCCATCATTCATCCTTGCCCAGACAGTCTGTGAGCCATTTGCCAGTATATGTAGCCTCTGACCTGGAACTAGATCGGTAATCGCCGCTTGCAAACTTGGGTCGCAATGACGAGCCCATATACAGGCTTGGTCGCGTTTCTGCATAAACAAGACAATCCCTCCTTGCATTTTTTGCCCACCCGGGGTATTAGAAGGCATGTTAGGCGGGGGAAAAGGGGTTAGTGTGACTGCCAGGCAGGTTTCGTTTCTAGACATGGGCCAGTGTTAAAGGCAGCTCTATATACCCCTTCCTAGACGGCTTCCCAAACATTCTTCATTAAGCGAATTTTACAAAAGCTTTGCAGAAATATCAATGGCGAGGTATTACTATTCTTTTATTCGTTTAAAGCGAGTACTAGGAATTGCTTCAATTCAACGGGCTTAAACAGATTGAGATAGCAGGCAGATTCAAGAAAAGCAATAACGTATAATGGACCTTGGGGGGAGAAAATAATGAAACCGAGACTTCTAATAGATGTTTTTCTAAGACTACTCTTTCCTAAAAAGGATAAGCGTTCAGCAAACACTCCTGGCATGAATAGCTATAACAATGTAGTCGCGGATACACTGCAAAATGGAATGGAAGGCCATCCTCAACAAACAGTTGATTGGAAACTAATTCAGCAACAATCTGATAGCATCCTGTCTGAAGGCTTGAGAATTCTATCGGAAGGGAAGTATTCAGGGTTTAATGGTGCATTTCCTACGTCTTCTGGGAACTATTTGATTTCCAATAATCAAACACCTGTGTATATCGGTGAATCAACTAATATATCCAATCTTAAGGTTCTTCATTGAAGATAACCATTGGGGTGAAGACGGTAGGTATAAGGAAATAATACTTGTGAATTTCCTTAGAAGGATTTTACCTAGTAATGTAGCAGTTGGTTCAGGATTTGTAAAAAATCAAAGTGGTCAACTTACGGACCAGATCGATTTAATTA
>DATMYR010000017.1:0-20632 GCA_035560815.1 Syntrophomonadaceae bacterium
AAGGCGCTCTTCCATGGCTTCCCGCCCCACCTGAAGGGTATACGCCATATCGGCCAGGTCACTGTTTGAAAATTGCTGCCCCCGGATCGCTGTCAGTAGTTGCTGCACCTGCTCGTTGAGGCGGTCTTCGTTCTTCGCGGACAACACGATTATAGCCGGGTTCTGGGGAGTGATGGTGATGGGAATTCTCTCTGAAGGAGTGTATTCCTCAATCACGATATGGGCGTTGGAGCCTCCAAATCCAAGTGAACTCACACCGGCTCGCCGGGGAAGGTTTTTGCCCTCATCCTGCAAAGGTTTCCATTCCTTGGTATCTTGGACTATATAAAATGGGCTGTTTTGGAGGTCAATGTACTGATTAACAGAATCACAATGTAAGCTTTTAACCAGTGTCTGGTGTTTCAGCTGCAAAAGGATTTTGATTACGCCCGCAACTCCAGCAGCGAGTTCTAGGTGACCAATATTGGTCTTAACCGAACCCAATCCACAATGGGCACTGGAAACATGGGAATCCCCCGTGGCTTGATACAACTCTTTGAAAGCCGCTTTGAGGGCGTTAATTTCGATCGGGTCGCCGAGTTCCGTACCCGTTCCATGAGCCTCGATGTAAGTAACGGTTCTGGGATCGATTCTAGCCCTTGTATATGCAGTAACCAACAGTTCCGCTTGGGCTTTAGGATTAGGCGCTGTCAGGGAGCTGCCCCGACCTCCATGGTTCTCGGTCGAGCCTATAATCAATCCATAAATGTGATCCCCTGCCACTTCGGCATCCTTCAATTTCTTGAGGAAGAGCATCCCTGCTCCTTCGCCCCGGACATAACCGTCGGCCTGGCTTGAAAAGGTTTTGCACTGCCCATCTTCACATAGCATTCCGGCCTTGCTGAAACTAATGTGAAGCTCTGGCGTCACAATGGTGTTTACGCCCCCGGCTATCGCCATCTCGCATCCCCCGTCCTGTATGGCGCTCACCGCCCGGTGAATCGCCACCAATGAACTTGAACACGCTGTTTCGATTGCTTCACTGGGGCCATGAAGATTGAGAAAATAACTCATCCGATTAGGTCCTACTGAAGGGACAGTTCCAGTGGATGAGTAGCTTTCAATTGCTATATTCGCCTGTGAGACCAACTTATCATAACCGCTGTTCGCTGTTCCTACAAAGATTCCTGTTTTTGTTCCCGACAAGCTGCCCGCCGAATAGCCAGCATCCTCAATGGCCTTCCAAACATGAATCATCAACAAACGCTGCTGCGGGTCCATAAACCTCGCTTCTCTAGGAGAAATTCCAAAGAACAGTGGATCGAACTCGCTTATTCCATCAATAAAGCCGCCCCACTTGATATTTGTTTTATTGTTACAAGTAGCAGGATCGCCATAATATTGCCGCCAATTCCAACGGTCTTCGGGGATCTCGGTAATGCAATTCTTGTCCTCCATCAGGTTGCCCCAGAATTGATTTACATCCAGGGCCTGGGGAAAAACGCCGCTAATTCCGATAATTGCTATAGATTCAGATATGCTTGGCTCCGGTGGGGATGTAGGTAACGCCACCGACGGAAAGTGCGAGCGCTGCCTAGGAGATGGACCCTCTTGTGCTTCGTCTCCGATAATTATTGCAGAAGCCTGGTACCGGGGAAGTGCCGCATATTTGGGGACAAATACAGCCGGATGTTCTTGAATCAGATACTGGGTAAAGCTATGGATCGTCGGGTGTTCGAAGAAGACGGTTGGAGCCAGTTCTAATTGGTACTCCTTATTGAGCTGGTTAGCGAATTGGGTAAATGTGATGGAATCAAACCCATACTCGCTTAGCTCGGTGTCAGTATCAATATCCTCGATCTTGACTTTAAGCAACCTGGATACCGACTGCACGAGAGCAGACTGCAGCCCAGCGAGTAGTCTGCCGGTGTCGATATCTGGTTCGGAACCGGGTGCAGTTGCTTTCTCGGGCTGAGCAGTAACCGTAGTCGCATCAAGCAGCAGCCTTTTTTTTACCTGTAACAAGTTGCCTTGTACCGCGAGAACTTGGTCATATCCAGAGATCAAACTCCGATAGAAAACTTGAATGCCGGTTGAAGTCTGCATGGGGATCATTCCCGAGGTTTGCATCATCATCTTTTCCGTTTCATCATCAACCTGCATCCCGCCCTCCTTCCACAAGGGCCAGTTTATCGACAGGGTTTGTCCCTGCCTTTGTTTTTTCTTCACCAAACCATTGCGATATCTTGCATAGGAATCCATAAAGGCATTGGCGGTTGCGTAATCGGCCTGGCCGAGATTACCTAAGATTGCCGCTACAGAAGAAAACAAAATGAAGAAGTCAAGGCTTAGATCCTGGCTCGCTTGATCAAGATTAACCAGGCCTTTTACCTTGGGTGCCAACACTTCTTCAATTTCCTCCTTGGTTTTTTTGATGATGAAGTTGTCTTTTATCACTCCGGCACTATGAATGATCCCATTAAGATGCCCATATTCCTCCCGGATACCCTGAATTAATCCGGTAACTGCCCCTTGGTCAGTTACGTCCACCTGCTTGTATTTTATTTGCGCTCCTAATATTTCTATCTCTTTAAGCCGGGATTGCTTGTCCTTATTTAGCTCTGACCTTCCTGTTAGTATCAGGGTGGCATTCTTTACTTTTTGCGCAATTTCTTGGGCAAAGATGAGTCCTAAACCACCAGCACCCCCGGTAATTAAATAGACCCCCTGGTCTTTCCAGGGGATCTTATTTTCCTCCTTCGTTACTTCTATTTCACTCCAACCTAACACATGCCGTTTTCCAGCTTGGTATCTTATCTGCTTATCACCAGTACTTCGGCTGTTCTCTTTTAGTTTTTTTATGATTGATTCGGAATTTTCACCTGGCTCTACTTCAATAAGCTGCACTATAATTTTTGAATTTTCTAATTGGGCGGTTTTTAATAACCCTGACAGTCCGGTAAAGAGTTGCTGTTCATTCTGCCTGGAAACCACCATCTGCGCCAGCACCCTGTCCTTAGATTTATCTTTTAATATACCTTGGATTTCCTCAAATACCTGGACGGTATAGTTTTGGAACCGTTCCTCTATGCTATCCTGATCGGATTCTAAGGCAAAGCAGCGCACTCCATTCATTTGAGCTTCGATGTTTTCTTGCGAAACTTCATTCGGTTCACAAAGCATCACCAGATGCTCTGTATACTCAGAAGCTATGATTTCTTCAGCAATAGCTTCTTCTCTCCAGTATGGTTCAATCATTAGGGTCCCGGTACTTGCCGGTACTCCTACCGAGCCTGCTTCACCTTCCAGCACTCGTAATGAAAATCCCTTCATCTGCACACAAATATTTCCGTAATCATCACATACAGCGATATCCAGTTTCTGCACTTTATCTGTTGCTTTGCTTCCTTCACTAAAGCAGATAAAAGCCCACATACTAGATGTACAACGATTAAAAACTTCTATCTCTTGAAGGGCAAAGGGTAACGATGGTTTGAGGGAGATCATGCTATCCTTATTTCCAGAATTTATCATTAAACCTATTGATGCCTGCAACGCAGAATCCATCATACTGGGATGGAGGACATAATCACCCTTAGTCTCTGAAACGGAGAAAGGCAAGGAAAGTCTGGCCAGGACCTGATCTGATCCAACATAAACCTCTTCTATCCCACGATGTCCCAGTCCATATTCAATCCCCATTGCCTTAAAAACCTCGTAGCATTGGCTGGGGGTAAGAATGCTTTGGTTGCACTGAGCTTGTATGGTTGCTAGATCTAGAGTCCTGCTCTTAGTAATTGATGTCAACACTGCATAGCCCTGGCTGTATACTATAGGTTCTATTTCTGCTGCGTCTGCTTCGCTGTAGACTTCATAAGCAATTTCGCCGTTTTCTTCCCGATAAAGCCCGATTTGTATCTGAACTGGTTGATTCCCCACAATAATTGGCCTGACCCATATAACGTTTTTAAGCCGTATCCCGGGCTTACCGTTTTCCATGGGTCCAATAGCCTGCTCCACTGCCGCCCGGGCCATTTCAAGGTAGGCTGCTCCGGGTAAAACTCGTTGACCCTGCACTACATGATCCGCTAAGAAAAACTCCTGACCAGTAAAGGTTGCAGTGAATTTTTGTTCCGAGAAGTTCGAGGTGTTTTGATGCAGCAGAGGATGAATAAAGGCACCAACGTGTAGGTTTGTGTTTACACTGGCAGACTTGGCACTTACCTCGGGAACCCAGTAGCGTTCCCTGGCAAACGGATAGGTGGGTAAACTGATACGTCGGGGTTCCACATCACCATATAGATTGTTCCAATCAAAGTTCAGCCCTTTGACCCATAAGTCTAGGACCTTAGAATATTTCTTACGGTCAATCCATTTATCAATTGTTTCCTGCATTTCTTCATCCATAGCCAATACGGCCAAAGCATCTTTGTTGCGTTTTACCTGCCCCCGGTATACGTCTTGGAGGTTATCCGTATTATTTACAAAGCCTTGCAGCTTTTCTTCTAGTTCTTTAAGGGATCCTATGGTCATACCCAACCGCTCTTCCATGGCTTCCCGTCCTGTTTGGAGGGTGTAGGCCATGTCAGCCAGGTTTGTGTCTGTGTATTGTCCTTCTTTTATGGCAGTGAGTAACTGGCGGGCTTGTTCCTTTAGTCTCTCTTCGTTCTTTGCTGACAACACGATAATTGCAGGGTTTTGCGGTGTGATAGTAATTGGGGGTCGCTCCAACTCTTGAGAAATATATTCCTCAATTACGACGTGGGCATTGGAGCCTCCCGCACCAAAAGACGAAATACCTGCAATCCTTGGATATTCCTTCTTATTTCCATTGATCTCAACTATAGGCCGCTTCCATTCCGTTAGTTCTTGTTGAACCACAAAGGGGGTTTCTGAAAATTTAATATTGGGGTTCAATTCCTTTGCATGCAAACTAGGTACAATCTGCTGGTGTTTCATTTGCAATATAATTTTCGTAACTCCTGCAATCCCTGCAGTAGCCTCCAAATGTCCAATATTTGATTTGACTGAACCAATCGCACAGAATCCTGTGTCTTTTGTATCTTTACAGAACGCCTGGATAAGCCCAGTAATTTCAATTGGATCACCGAGTTCTGTCCCTGTCCCATGCGCTTCTACATAACTGATTGCCCGTGCATTTACTTCTGCTTTGTTCAATGCTGCTCGAATAAGCGCTCCTTGGGCTAATGGATTTGGAACTGTATATCCGTTGGTCTTCCCGCCATGATTAATACTAGTCCCTCGAATAACAGCATAGATATTATCCTGATCATCTATAGCTTGAGACAAGCGTTTCAATAAAATTGCTCCAACTCCCTCACCACTCACAAATCCATCAGCTCCTTGACCAAAGCTCTTGCAGCTTCCGTCTGCAGAAAGCATTCGCAATGAACTCAGGTAAATAAAACTTAATGGATGAAGGCATAGATTAACTCCACCTGCAATGGCCATTTCACATTCTCCACGGCTAATATGTTCGCAGGCTTCATGAATGGCAGTCAACGATGATGAACACATTGTATCTACCGGTATACTGGGACCATTGAAATTCAGGAGGTAAGATATACGGTTAGCCACCGAGCTAAACGATGTGCGGGGAAAGACCAATTCGCCCTGTTTCCATAATTCAGGGCCATATAATTCAAACCCTGTCTTGGTTATTCCTGCAAACACACCCACTCGGCCCTTATACTTCGATGCAATTTGCTCTTTCGTGTATCCCGCATCCTCTAAGGTCTTCCAACATTCCTCTATGAACAGCCGTTCTTGAGGATCCATAGCGAGTGCTTCCCGGGGCGAAATGTTGAAAAAGAGGGGATCAAATTCAGTAAAGCCCTCAATAAAGCCACCTCTCTTACAATAGCTTTTGCCTTGTGCAAGAGCTTCTCCAGGATCTGAATGATAAAAACCATCCAAGGGCCAACGTTCCTGAGGGATTTCTATAATGCAATCTTTGCCCGTTTTTAAATTATTCCAATATTCCTGCAGATTCCTTGCCTGTGGATAACGCCCACTAATACCAATGATGGCAATGGGTTCTATCGCTGATTTGTGTTCAGCATAGATATTCTCGGGAGCATTGAGAAAAAGTCCGGATTTTCTCAATGCTAGCTTGGAGGTCATTATTGGTTTCTCAACGACAATTTCATTACCACCAGAAATCTCTCCGTTGAATTCATGTTCTTCTAATCTTAAAAGTGTCATCAATGAGTCTTTTTGTGTTTTTACAAAATGTTCTACTAAAGCATCAATGGTTTGATATTCAAAAAACAACGTACTATTAATATTATTAAAAACTTTACGCAAAGCATTATTCAATTGAACAACCAAGATTGAGTCAATTCCATATTTTTCTAAGGGTTCCGAAGGATCAATCTTGTTATTGGGGATCTTAAGGACTTCTCCGATAATTTTTTTGAAAAACGCTATGCTTTTCTCCCGGAGAAACTCCGATGTAATTCCTCCTGTTTGTCTACTCTGCCTTGATTGTACAGTCGGTTCTGGATTAAATACCGACGTTTTAACCTCATTTCTTTCCATTGTTAGTATTGGTTCAACTACCTGTTTTTGCCTGACGACTCCGTCACTTTCAGCAACAATAATCTGCTGACCCAACTTATGAGCCTCCTGGGCTGGAAAGATTGACTGAAATCCTTCGCTTTCCAATACCACTCTCCATGTTTCAGGATAAAGTCCAGGACAGCCGGGAATACGTAGTGCTGTATCTTCATATAGCCACCATCCCTTCAAAAGGCCGAAAGTTAGGTGGGTGAATAAAGAATTGCTACTAATTTCGTTTAGTAATAACCATCCATTTTTCTTTAATGCTGCTTTGGCATTCCGTAAAGTTTGTCTAATATTTTTGGTAGCATGCAGCACATTGGTCGCAATTAGAATATCATATCCACCTTCATCAATGCCTTGTACGGCAATCGACTCTTCTACATTAAAGATTTCATAGGTTAAATAAGGATTCTCCTTACTATATTCTCTTTCCGCATGCATTAAAAATGCTTTAGAGATGTCGGTATAACAGTATTCTTGAATATGCTCCCGATATGGCTGTAGTTTTTGAAAAACCATTGCACTGGTTCCACCGGTGCCTGCGCCAATTTCAAGAATTCGAATTCGTACAGAGGAATCGTACGTAAGCCGTTCTTGAATATTAACTACGACAGTATCGGCGAGCACTTCATTAAAATAATCCGCAATAACATTGTTTTTATAAATTCCTTCCACCAATTTCATTGAGGAATTAGGAAACATGATGTCAGTTGCCAGTATCTTTCCAGTAAGAATTTCCGGTAAAGCTCTCATGGTTGCTTCAACTAACACCACTTGGGCCTTTAAGAGGGGATCTTTTATCCATAAACTTTTTTGAAAGTTCCATTTTTTCCAAAGAGCATCTACGTCTATTAGGAGCTTGTCGATTACAATGCATAGCTCACCATCAGATTGAAGATAATTTTTTCCCGCCAATAGCCTTATACTTTCTTCAAGCCACTTATGATATATATTAAGTATTCCGGTTTTTGTTTTAAGGTTAGCAATAATCAAATTTTCCTCAGTAAATAAACCTATTGACTGCAATTGTCCCCAAAGCAACTGAAAAAGAAGCTCATCCATCTCCTCTACCCTCTCCCTTCTCGCTTAGAACTAATCTGTGAAATTTTTTCGCGAATATGATTTTGCATTTTTTGTATACTGGCAGGAAAGGTATCAGAATAAGCCGCAATGAATTCTTTAGAGCTTATTCCATCCATGATTAACGTTTTCGTAGCCTTCAATAAAGCAATTTGATCCATAGGGCCAGACAACAGTATCTCTAATGCTTCCATAGCTTCCGGTGACTCAATGGATCCGATACCTGCCTGTATTAGACGATTCTTAAAAGCGTCAGGAACAACGCTTCCTATACCGACATTTCCCCAATATCCCCAGTTCATTGTTTTAACCAAACAGGACAATTCCTGTGCAAGTTGATGTGCAAATACATCCTCAAAGGTGCTGCCGGATGCATAGCTGCTTTTTCCATGATCCTTTGTAAATGAAGCTATTGAAGAAAAGAATATGATAAAATCTAAAGGTTCCTTATGAAATATTTGAGCCAAACGTACACTTACATCAACCTTGGCCGAAAGCCCCGCCTTGAAGCGTTCTTCTTCCATGTTTGCCAGGCTTTGATCCAGTACGCTCACTGCAGCATGAATCACCCCATGAATATGTGAATATCGCTGCTTAATCTCTTCATAAGCGTGCTGCAGAGCCTTCCTGTCAGTCGCATCTGCTGTGATGTACTCGGGAACAGGTCCGAGGGTTGCGAGTCTATCCATTTTGGCTTGAATGGTTTTATCTTTTTGGCGCCGTCCGATCCATATGACCTGTGCTTGATAGGTCCGGATCATATATTTGCTCCAGACTTCCCCAATGCCACCTGCTCCTCCAATCACTACATATGTCCCTGCTTGCTTGTATAAAGTTTGACCTAATGGAGGATAATGTACCGGAATCAATTTTTGGCGATACCACTCTTGACCCCGATAGACCCAAGTATTTCCCTGTTTATCTAAGGGTAGATTGAAAATATTCTTAATCGGCCAATCACAATTGGCCTCTAAATCAATAAGCCGGATCTTCCAGTTGGGATATTCCTTGGCCATTGAACCGATTAACCCATAAAGACTTGTATGGGTAGGATTAACTACATCGTTTTTGTGGATTGGTTGCGACTGGATAGTGATCACACTCCAGTCTAAATCTTTGGTTCCATAGCCCAAACCAAGCAAGGCTTTAATCATTCGAAAATAATAGAGAACACCCTGGTTTTGCTCTTCAATTAATTCATCTTTTATCAAGGATTCCAACGATTTATGAGGAGCAAGCCAAATGATATGATCAATGGGACTATATGCTGATAATTTCTTTGCCATTACATCTATGGTGTCCTGGTACTCAATATCCAATATTTGTGCCTTTGGGTACTGTTGCTTAATAACATTCCAGTTGACTGTTGTCCCACCAATAATCAAAACCTGATCGCTTGAAGATGGAATTGCTTGAGCCTGCTCCACAAAAATCGAATCCCACACAGGAGCTAGCATGATGGTTTCAATAAATGGTTTGCCGAATCCCTCAAAGCAATTTGCTTTCGATACACTGTCGGTATCGATTTCTACTTCCAGTACTCTTAATGAAAACTCCTTCATTCGTACACATACTTTTCCTTGATCATCGCACAAATCAATATCTAATTTTTGCACTGGCTCTTCTGTTTTAATACTTTCACTGTATCGAATAAAAGCCCACATCTTGGGCGAGATACCGCCAGTTATTTCCAGACTCTGCAGGGCAAAAGCCATACTTGGCTTAGGGGCGATTTTACCTTGTGAAGTACTCAAGCCCATCATCAAACCTATTGATGCTTGTAATGCCGAATCCATTAAACTGGGATGCAAAACATAGTGATTTTTTGTATCGAAAACCGAGAATGGCAATGATAACTCAGCTAATGCTCCTCCTGCACCAATGTATATCTTTTCAATACCTTGAAATCCCGAACCATACTCGATCCCCATCGCCCCAAATAACTCGTAGCATTGGCTGGAGGTAAGAATACTCTGGCTACACTCTGCTTGTAAAGCATTAAGATCTAATATTAAAACCTCTTTAGGAGAACTGAGTACAGCATAGCCTTCGCTATATACTACAGAATCTTTGTTGCCATCTTTAGACTCACCATAAATTTCGTAAGCAATCTCTCCATTCTCCTCAGGGTAAATTCCAATGTGCACCTGGACGGGCTGATTCCGTACTACAATGGGGCGGGTCCATACAACGTTTTTAAGTCTTATACAGGGCTGCCCTTTTATTAAAGAAGCTGTCGCCTGATCCATGGCTGCACGGGCCATTTCCAGATAAGCAACTCCTGGTAAAACTCGCTGCCCCTGTACCACATGGTCCTTAAGGAAAAACTCCTGACCCGTAAAAATCGAACTGAAACGCTGTCCAGATAGGTCGGAGGTATTCTGGTGCAGCAGGGGGTGAAGTACCACCGCATTAACTTGGCTTTTTGTTATACTGGCGGACTTACCATCTTTCTCAGGTATCCAATATCTTTCTTTAGCGAAGGGATAAGTCGGCAGACTGATCCGCTGGTGCTTGGTCTCTTTATAGAGCTTGTTCCAATCAAAGTTCAAACCCTTTACCCAAAGATCCAAAAGCTTGGTGTATTTCCTACGTTTAATCCACTTATTTATGGCTTCCTGCATTTCCGCATCTGCTGCAAAGACTGCCAGGGTGTCTTTGTTGCGTTTTACCTGTCCCCGGTAAAAGTCTTCGATGTTGTCCGTATTATCTACAAAGCCCTGCAGTTTTTCTTCAAGCTCTTTGAGGGAGGCTACGATCATGCCAAGGCGCTCTTCCATGGCATCTCTTCCGACCTGGAGCGTGTAGGCCATATCCGGAAAGCTCTTTTCGGTATATTGCCTTTCTTTTATGGCCGTTAACAATTGTTGTGCCTGTTCCTTTAGCCGCTCTTCGTTCTTGGCTGACAACACTATAATTGCTGGGTTTTTGGGGGAGATGGTAATTGTAGGCCTCTCCAACTCTTGGGGAATATATTCCTCTATTACTACGTGAGCGTTGACACCTCCAAATCCAAAAGAACTCACGCCGGCTCGCCGGGGAAGGTCGTTGCCCTTATCATCTTTTATAGCCTTCCATTTTTGGGTTTCTTGAACTATGTAAAATGGACTGTCTTTAAGTTGTATGTAAGGATTTATAGTATTGCAATATAGATTTTTAACCAAGGTTTTGTGCTTCAATTGCAATATGACTTTCAGTACACCTGCAATTCCCGCTGCCAGTTCTAAATGACCAATGTTGGTCTTTACTGAACCCAATCCGCAATGAGCATCGATTACTGGCAGACTCCCAATGTCCTGGTACATCTTTTTAAAGGCAGCTTTTAATCCATTAATTTCAATAGGGTCACCCAGTTCTGTTCCTGTTCCATGGGCCTCGATATAACTTATCGTCCTGGGATCAACCCTAGCTTTCGTATAAGCATCTATTAATAATTCCGTCTGGGCTTTCGGATTGGGTGCAGTTAGGGAATTAGCCCTGCCGCCATGGTTTTCGGCGCTACCCCGAATTATTCCGTAGATATGATCCCCTGCTCCCTCCGCATCCTTGAGCTTTTTCAGGAAGATCATCCCCACGCCTTCACCTCGAACATAACCGTTGGCTTTATCCGAAAAGGTTTTACACCGGCCATCTTCACATAACATTCCAGCTTTACTGAAACTAATGTATGCCTCTGGTGTCAGTAGGGTATTGATTCCACCTGCAATGGCCATCTCACAGTAGCCACTCTCTATAGCACTTACTGCCCGGTGTATGGCCACCAGCGAACTGGAACATGCTGTCTCAATAGGTTCGCTGGGCCCATGAATATTCAAAAAATAGCTCATTCTATTCGGTCCCACCGAAGGCATCCTTCCTGTAGAGGAATAGCTTTGAATCGTTACGTTCGCTTGGGTAATCAACTCACTATAACCACTATTCGCGGTACCCACAAAAATTGCCGTTTTACTCCCCCATAGACTCTGGGCTGAATATCCCGAATCTTCAATTGCCTTCCAAACATAGGTCATTAATAGGCGCTGTTGTGGGTCCATAAGTTCGGCTTCTCGCGGAGATATTCCAAAGAACAATGGATCAAACTCGTCTATTCCCTCTATGAATCCACCCCATTTTATGTTTGTTATATTTTCTTCTTTTGTAGGGTCGCCATAATATTCTCGCCAATCCCACCGCTCTTTGGGGATTTCCCGGATACAGTCCTTTCCTTCCACAAGGTTTTCCCAAAATTCGTCTATGTTTTTGGCCATTGGAAATATCCCGCTTATTCCCACTATGGCAATAGGTTCATGAACGGCATTTTGTTTTAATGAAGGTAATTCCACCCTTTTGGTAAACCGGGAGTGTCCTTTGTTTGATGCAATCTCTTTCTCTTGTATTGCCGGCATGGTATTCTCAATTCTATCTTCCACTGCGTATCGTTTCGCAAATACCGCTTGGTGTTTTTTTAGTAAATATTCTACGAAACTTTGAATCGTCTCATATTCAAAAAATATCGTGGGCATTAGTTCAATTTTGTATTCTTCTCCGAGCACATTGGTAAATTGTGTAAATAAAATCGAATCAAACCCGTATTCACTCAGTTTGATATCAACATCTATATCTGCTATCCCAACCTTCAGCAATTTAGATACTATTTGTTTTAATTCTGTTTGCACCTTGTCCAGCATGCTGCCAGCGTCGACACATTTTGTTAAAGCCGGTGCTATCTCGCGTTTTTCGAGTTCCGTCTCGACAGCTATCTTTGAGAAAAGCAGTTTTTGCTTCATTCGGGGAAGATGTCCTTCTAATATCATTACCTGATCCTTGCCAGAAGCTATTCCCTGATACAAAGCATGAATGCCGGTTGAAGTCTGTATGGCATCCATACCTGTAGTTTGCATCATCATTTTTTCGGTTTCTTTATCGACTTGCATCCCGCCCTCTTTCCATAAGGACCAGTTGATCGACAGGGTTTGTCCCTGCCGCTGCATAGACCCTACCAGGGAGTTGCGATACCTGGCATAAGTATCCATAAAGGCATTGGCGGCTGCGTAATCGGCCTGGCCGAGATTACCTAAGCTTGCCGCTACAGAAGAAAACAAAATTAAGAAGTCAAGGCTTAGATCCTGGCTTGCCTGATCCAGATTAACCAGGCCTTTTACCTTGGGCGCCAGCACTTCTTCAATTTCCTCTTTGGCTTTTTTGATGATGAAGTTGTCTTTTATCACTCCCGCACTATGAATGATCCCATTAAGCTCCCCAAATTGTCCTATGATACCTTGAATTAAACCAGTAACTGCCTCTTGGTCAGTTACATCCACCTGCTTGTATTCAACCCGGGCTCCCATTGACTCTATCTCTTTAAGCCGGGCTTGCTTCTCCTTATCTAGCTCTGACCTTCCTGTAAGTATCAGGGTGGCATCCTTTACTTTTTGGGCTATTTCTTTGGCAAAGATAAGTCCTAGGCCGCCGGCCCCACCGGTAATTAAATAGACCCCCTGGGCTTTCCAGGGGATCTTTGCTTCTTCCTTCGTTACTTCTATTTCATTCCAACCTAAGACATATCGTTTGCCGTCTCGGTATCTTATCTGCTTATCACCAGGACTTCGGCTGTTCTCTTTCAGTTTCTCTATGATTGACTCGGAATCTTCACCTGGCTCTACTTCAATAAGCTGCCCTATTATTTTTGAATTTTCTAATTGAGCGGTTTTTAATAACCCTGAAAGGCCAGTAAAGAGTTGCTGTTCATTCTGCCTGGAAACCACAATCTGTACCAACATCTTACCCTTAGCTTTATCTTTTAATATGCTTTGGACTTCCACAAATACTTGGAGGACATAGTTTTGGAATCGTTCCTGTATGCTGTCCTGATTTGATTCTAAGGCAAGGCAGCGCACTCCATTCATTTGAGTTTCGATGCTTTCTTGCGAAACTTCATTTGGTTCACAAAGCATCACCAGATGCTCCGTGTACTCAGGAGCTATGATTTCTTCAGCTATGGCTTTTTCTCTCCAGCATGGTTCGATCATTAAGGTCCCGGTACTTGCCGCAACTCCTGCCGAGTCCGCTTCGCTTTTCAGTACCCGTGATGAGAATCCCTTCATCTGCACACAAATATTCCCGTAATCATCACTTAGATCGATATCCAGTTTCTGCACCTTATCTGTTGCTTGACTGCCAGGGCTGTACCTTATCAATGCCCACATAGCTTTGGCACATTTTCCAAGAATTTCGAGCTTTTCAAGCGCAAAGGGTACCACCGGGTTAAAAGAATCACTACAGTCAGATTGTATCGGATCACCTAACCCTCTCATTAAACAGTTAGATGCTTGTAAAGCCGAATCCATTAAACTGGGATGCAAAACGTATTGATCTTGAGTATCTAAAATGGAGGAAGATAAAGACAGCCTAACTAGAGCCTGATCTGATCCAACATAGACCTCTTTTATCCCACGGTGTCCTGGACCATAATCTAACCCCATCTTCTTTAAAACCTCGTAGCATTGGTTGGACGTAAGACTACTCTGGCAGCACTCAGCCAGTAAGGTATTAAGATCTAAAGTGGAAGCCTCTTTACGTGAGCTCAATACTGCATAGCCCTGGCTGTGTATGTTTGCCTTGGTTTTTGTTGCTACTGATTCGCTATAGATTTCGTATGCTATTTCACCGTTTTCTTCTGGATAGAGTCCGATGCTTACTTTTACCGGCTCTTCTCCTACGATGACCGGTTTTGCCCAGACTATGTTTTTGAGTTGTATTCCACTTTCTCTGTCTTTGCTTTGTCCAGCTGCCTGTTCCACTGCCGCACGGGCCATTTCAAGATAGGCCACCCCGGGTAAAATTCTCTGCCCCTTCACCACATGATCCTTAAGGAAAAACTCTTGACCCGTGAAGGTAGAACTAAACCGCTGTTCCGTTAGATCTGAGGTGTTTTGATGAAGCAAAGGATGAATAAAGCCATAACCAGCTGGGTTTGTTGTTATGCCAAACTTGTTATCTATCTCGGGCACCCAATAACGTTTTCTGGCAAAGGGGTAAGTGGGTAGGCTGATGCGAGGAACTGTGTTACCAGAATAAAGGGCTTTCCAATCCAGGTCATATCCTTTCGCATACAACTCAGCTAGCGCCGTCAGCTTGTTATCATATTCTCGGGCATTTGTTTTCTTGTTTCCTTTCAACTCATTAAGTATCGTTTGCCCCAGTTCGAAGAAAACAGGTTGGTTGAGATTTTTTTGTTCAATATTTCGGTTAGTGAAATATCCTTCTGCCCAGCCATTCTTTATTACTTCGTCCAATTTACTTTGCATGTCCCGAACGTCTCGAACCATGTAAGCTGCCCTTATCCTGAAATGTTCCCTTCCTATAAGTAGAGTTGCACTGATATCAAAAAGATCGCTTTTTTCCCCTTCCTTTTTAATCCATTCCAGTAAATCTAATTCCTTTTGCCGCAATGCCTCTTCTGTTTTGGCGGATAAACATATCAAATAAGCAGGGAATTTATTGTTAGTTTTTCTTGTAATTACTGGAGCTTCTTCAAGCACCAGATGCGCATTAGTCCCACCAGAACCAAAACTGCTCACCCCTGCTCTTCTAAAGGATTGTCCTTTCGCTAGTTCCCATGGTTGTGTTTTGTTAACCACATAAAATTGTGCTTGATCAAACACAATTTGGGGGTTCAATTCACTGAAATTTATGGAAGCGGGAAGTACTTGATGCTGCAGACTTAAGACTACTTTTAAGAGTCCAGCGATGCCTGCAGCGGCTTCTAAATGGCCGATGTTAGTTTTTATTGAGCCAAGGCCGCAATAGGGCTCTTGAATCTTTCCATTTGATCTTGAAAGCTGGGAAAAGGCTTTTTTTAGCCCACTGATTTCTATGGGATCACCTAATGAGGTACCCGTTCCGTGTGTTTCGATGTAGCCTATCGTTTCAGGCTCGATATTCGTTGATTTATAGGCTTCAATTAATAAGGCTGCCTGTTTGTCCGGATTGGGTACAGTCAAACCGCTGGCCTGGCCACCATGATTTATTGCCGTACGTTTAATTACGGCATAGATAGAGTCTTGATCGGCAAGTGCTTGATCCAACGGTTTTAGAAGGATCATTACCGCTCCTTCGCCACGAACATAACCATTTGCCTTTTTATCAAAGGTTTTGCATTTTCCATCTTTGGCCAGCATTCCTGCTTTATAAAAAGCGATGCTCATGGATGGATGGCATATGATATTAATGCCACCGACTAATGCTTGATCACACTCTCCTGCTTGCAATGATCTTACAGCTTCATGAACAGCTACAAGGGAACTTGAACAGGCCGTATCGATCTGAATGCTTGGGCCGTTGAAATCATAAAAATAGGAAAGCCGGTTTGGCAAGACAGCCATAGAGGTCCCTGTTCCATAATAAGCCTCTATCTCTACAAGATTCCTCTCTAGAAGCTTGTTGTAGTCAGATCCGCTGGCGCCAATAAAAACCCCTGTCTTGCTGCCAGATACCTGCCTAACCGGATAGCCAGCGTCTTCAAGGCATTCCCAACTAAGTTCCAACATGATTCGTTGCTGGGGGTCCATCAGTTCCGCTTCTTTAGGAGATATACGGAAAAAGTAGGCATCAAAGCATGCGATATCATGAAGAAAGCCACCTAGATCGATTCCTTTATGTTTGTTTTCAAGATCAATATGATCAGGCCATTTCCATCTTTGGATAGGCAATCTACTGATAGCATCTTTTCCACTCGTTAAAAGTTCCCATAACTGTTCTTTATCCATAACGCCACCGGGAAGCCGACAAGAAATCCCTATAATAGCGATACCCTTCTCCTGCATCCCTGCATTGAGTTCCGCAACGATTGCTCCTCCCTTTTCCTCTATTATCTCTGTAATATCTTTTTCTTTGCCTGTATCATTATGGTCCTGCAGATAAGCGATAACTCGCTCTGCTGTATTGTATATAAAGAAGAAGGCGGACTCTAACTGGACTTGATATTTACAACTTATTTTTTCCTTCAGCTCTAACAAATCCGGTGAATCCAAACCCATTTCCATCATCGGCCGATCCAATGAAAAAGCTTCTTCTTTTATTTCTCCAAGAATTGAAATTATTGTTTTTACTAGGAAATCTTTAATAGATTCAGTATCGTCTTCTATTCCTGTTTTAACCGTAGAATAACTGCCGACTTGAATATCTCTTCGTTGACGATTATGAATGTCATATTCTATATATACACCGTATCCTTGGTTCTTTTTATCTTGAGTCCGATAATTGGGTATCAGTCCTTTGATTTGTGCACCATGCAATTCATGAAATCTTAATATGGTATCAACCAGCCTTCCCTGTTCGTTTCGAAGGCGGATATACTCCTGAAAGTTGGTATCAGCATGCCGGTGATAATCTTTGCATCTTGTTACAGCGACTACCTTATCTACTCCATTCATTAAGCTACAAAGCTGCAGCATATACTCTAATAGCTGGTCCCCTAAATTTTTATGTTGCAGTTCAGGAAGGACATTTACCGCCAACAATTGAACAATGGTTCCCTTTTTCCGGTGAAGCCTTTCAACCGTCTCCATAGAAGCGCTTTTTATAGAACTGGTGACGCGTTGAGAGTAAATAACCCCCACTACTTTATTATCAATTTCCAGTACTAATTGTCCTTCTGGATATCTCTCTAGCCTCTTTTTCAAAACGGAAACCGGCGTTCGCAAACCGGACTCCCAACACTGGCTTTCCAATTCTTCCAGAAAAGGCAAGTCTTTTTTTTGTGCATATCTTACCCTATATTCCCTGCGTTCAAAATGATTTAAAGTCATTTGACTAAACTGCATCGTTTTGGGGTACTTATTGACAGAATCTTGCTTGGGGAATAGATTAGCTTCCGCAGCAGCAATTAAAAACTGGTTCGCTTCCACCAGCAATTGTTGTGAAAATCTGTGGTATGCATCAATGTGCAAGCTTTCACAACTATCTATAAATCCGCTAACTGTTTTTGGGTCTAAGCAATGTTCCTCCCGTATAATCAGACCATGCTTGCTTGGAATCGATGACCAGCGTGCTAGATGTTCAACTAAATTCTGCATAACAAAGGCCGCAGGGATTGCATTCCCTTCCCGATCAACATGAACAGTATCACAC
Organism: Syntrophomonadaceae bacterium; assembly: GCA_035560815.1. GTDB lineage: Bacteria > Bacillota > Syntrophomonadia > Syntrophomonadales > Syntrophomonadaceae > UBA5314. Next base: position 17,755 of record DATMYR010000017.1, read on the forward strand.
GGAATTTTTGATCTGCTAATTGCTTCAGATATATCTAAGGGTAAAATATACGATCGTTTATGATCTAGAAATGAGCGAATATGTAATATGTTTTCTACATCCTTAATACCCAAGCTTTTTAGATCAATTATTATCTGTTCAGGATTGCTGATATCGCCTTTTACGACTAGATGATTAGTGTCTTTCAAGGTGTGTGTTGCTTTTTCCAGGGCTTTTTCACTGGTATCTATACCTATCAGCTTGATTGGATATTCATTAAGGACTTTACCACGCGAAGATTCATTTTTAACAAGCTCGTATATTGATTTTAGGAGTACTCCATCTCTACACCCAATTTCCGCAATGTATTGGGGCTGTTCCGAAAAAGGCTCCTGATTAAATATGGATAAGACGATCTCTTCTAACTTTGAAAAACACCCTTCATTTTGGAACCCCTTTCTTATTACATTGAAAGTATTGTCTAAATGCGGTTCACTATCAAACAGATTTCGTTCAAAAACAGACCTGCAATTACCGAATATCACCTCTGATATATTCATAAACATAGGTTTGTATGTGGCAACTGATGTCTTAGTATTAATCTTGTCCGCAATATACCGGCCAGTGTCATTTAAGGTGACAACTCCATCTTTTAATGTAAGCCAGTCTTTAGTAGTAAAAAACTCTATGATTTCTTCACGCACTACGGGATCAAGTATTAAAAACGGTGGTACACCTCGATTATCTGACTTGATTAAAAAGTTGTTTTCTTTCAAAGCAAGAAACAGGGGAACAACCAGCATACCATCCAAAAAGTCAGCAAACCTTTGATTACTAAGATCCCAACGGCGATTGGATAATTCAATCCATTTCTTGAGGCTGTTTTTTTTCTTATTCTTATTAAGATATTCATTCATTGGAATAGACATTAACTCTATGATGTTTCCAGGGATATTCTGATTAATATTTGATTCAGAAGTTAGTAAATATTGGTCTTTGTTACTGCGAGAAATCCAATTCAATGATTCCAACATATACAAGGCCGTTCGGAGATGTCCGCTATTAGCCTGCAGTTCTGTTACTAGCTTATTGAATGGAATAGGGCTCGTTAAACTCAAAGTCTTAAATAGCCCGTGCTTTTTACAAGCCACAATAACAGGAATAACCATACAACCATGTGAATATCTGTTCAGAATTACGTCGTTTTCATGCACGGACTGCCACTCCTTCTTATTAAGTATTATCATTGAACAAATAACCCCCGTTTATTAACAAGTATTAACGGCCAACTTGGCCATAAATAAAGGCTTTTAGCATTTTTTTATTACTTTACCTTTTTTGGGGGATAAGTGATTGATGCTAAAGCACCTATACGTACTAAGTATGGGTATTTGCAGAATAGGAATAGGCTAATAAAATCTGTTAGCCTGGTATTCGGATTAATATTTTGTCCAGGAAAAACAAGAATCGATAGTTATTCTCTACTAAATGAAAGAAAATCGGAAGGCTTGTTTATATTGAGTGTTTAAATGTTTGATATATTCATTAACCAGGGTGTAAATATTTCGTTTAGTTGGATGCCCCGTCTTTTTGCGGCTGCCCATACAGTATTGTACATCAACATGGCTACGGTCATTGGTCCTACCCCGCCCGGAACTGGCGTTATCCATTCAGCCACTTTCCTGGCACTATGATACTCCACATCACCCACAATACTGCCATCAGGTAATCGATGCTGGCCAACATCAATCACGACACAACCCTGTTTAAGGCTAGATCCGTCTATACTCTGTGGTATTCCAATCGCGGCAACAACGATACTTGCCTCTTTTAGTTCCTGGCTTAGATCCACACTCTTTCGATGGCATATGGTAACTGTAGCATTCTGTTGCATTAACAACGATGCTAGAGGTTTTCCTACAATATTACTGCGTCCAAGTACGGCAGCCTTTTTCCCTTCCAAGACTATACCACTCCAATTCAATAAAACCATACAGCCTAGGGGAGTACAGGGTTTCAAACCTGTGTTACCGCTAAATAAACGCCCCATATTATATGGATGAAAGCAGTCTACATCCTTGATAGGAGAAATTTCCTCAACAATATCTTGAATATTAATATGTTCAGGCAGTGGCACTTGTAGTAGTAATCCATCAATGTCTTCATTGTTGTTTAAATTATGAAGAATACTTATTAATTCCTTTTTGCCTACATGTTTAGGTAAGCGAACGATTCTGGATCTGATACCGCTTCTCTGACATGCTTTTTCTTTCATATTAATATACATATCTGAGGCCGGGTTGTCTTCCACTTGAACCACGGCTATACATGGACTCATTCCTAATTGATTTATTTTTGACGTCGCTTTAATAAGATTTGTTTCTATTTGGGAAGCAAGAACCTTGCCATCCAATACTCTTGCTGTCATGCCAATACACCGTCCCAATAGTATTGTACATACACCGTTTTCTTCTACTGTTTTGATAAGCTAAATTGTCTGTTCAAAAATTAAATTCTTTCGGAGTGTTAATTTGAAGAATGAATATACAGTAGTTTAATTCGCTGGTTAAGTAACGTGGCGGTCTCTTTCATCAGTATCTTGCCAATAACATCAACATGCCGGTTTCTCCAATCCTCCAAATCAGTTCCTTTTACCCACTGGTTGAAGGCCCCCAAGGCGGGTCCACAATGAATTTGATAGTCCACTTTGCTTTCTTCGCCGCCATTTAAAGCAAGACGAGAAGAATAATTAAAATACCATTTAAAAACCATGGCCATCTTTTGTTTTGGATTAAGTTCAGCCTTTTCAATTTCTACAATAGAAGAAAATTGTTTTACTTCTTCAAATACCTCATCAAAGCCGCGTTTAAAGTATTTTTCTTCAATCTGCTTTTTTGTC
>DATMYR010000018.1:0-6489 GCA_035560815.1 Syntrophomonadaceae bacterium
ATTTTCATCGCAAACTCACCATCCTATCAAAACAGATACTATCATCGACAGCCTTGTATCTTTCCATAGACAAATTAGCAATGCAATACCCGACGATACTTTCGGCCCCCTGGTTCTGGTTGATTCCGTCAGATGTGATACCGTCGCAGCATCCTCCAGTCTCACTATCAATCAAGCTTTCGCCACAAGAGTTCGTACCCAAATACCAGGCAAAACTCTGCCGTGCCAACTCCAGCATCGCCCCATCACCAGCAACATCATAAGCGACTAAGTGGGTCAGTGCGGTTGCGCATGCTTCAATCGGCTGCTCGTCATATTGCGCCGGCTCTGCCCCTTGCACCATCCAACCTTTACAACCAATAGCCTGAAAATAACCGTTGCGAAACGTAATCTGGTCAAGAAAATCCAAGCTTTCTCGCGCCGTATGCAGCAATTCGCCCTGCCCGAGGTGACGATAAGCCACGAACAAAGCTCCTGGCAACACCGCATTGTCGTAAGTTAGCTTATCCTCAAACCAATGCCATTCCTTACTGGCGCATTGTTCAAATTGCTTGAGAAGTGACTGGGCCAGAATGGATATGAAGGAATCGGCTTCATTGCCACCAAGCAAGCCAAGTCCGATGATTGTATTTGCTTGTCCACGCAAACTGGTAATTGTTGAAATGCAAGATAGGGCGCGCTTGACAGCGGCGGCGCATGCTCTTTTTATTCCTTTGGGCATAGCCGGGGAAGCCATTGTATATCCCAAAGCCCATAAACAACGGCCGAAACAATCCTCTGATCCTTCCTCTTCTGTAAACTGCCTGCTGTAGGTCATAAAGTTCCGGAACCCACCGCTTTCATTTTGAGCATAGAGTACGAATCCCAGGTAACGGTAGACGAGCGAGAGGTAAGCGATCTTCGGAAATTCCTCATGGAGCATTACCGCCATTATCAGTGCCCGGGCATTATCGTCGGTGGTGTATCCCTTATCCAGGTCAGGGATGCCAAAGCGTGCGTGTTGGAACATTCCCGTGTCATCAGTCATCCGAAATATATGGGTGTCATCAAATTTATTCTTTATCCTACCATCCGGATCATCGTTTGCTCTGTCATCGGTGACCGTGATTAAACTAGACCGAACTGTGCTTATTTTTTCAATGACATTAATCAGCCCCTCAGTAACGGTGGCCAATCCGCACTCTTGCTGAGGATAGGTGCCGAATCCATTTTTTGTTGTCATTTAATTAGTTCTCCTTCTGCCCCGTAATTTTTCGATTTGGTTACAAAAGGCTTGCATTTCAGTCGCAATACATATGATCATAGAAATGCTTCCTTCTGTGCTTCCGGGCATTTGCTGATAAATTGCAGCAGATCGCTTAAGGTTGCCGTAGCCAGAGCAATGCATGTATCCGCTCCCCCATAATACATTTTCACCAGTCCGGTTTGATCATCCAGCACCCAACCGCACGGGAAAACCACATCTTTCACATCCCCTACCAGTTCATAGCTCTCTGCCGGCCCAAAAATCCATTCATCGCTCCGGTGCAATACCCTGCTGGGGTCATCTAAGTCGAGCATTGCCAGTCCAAGACGGTAAATCGACCCACTGGCAGTCTGGCGGACTCCGTGGTACAGAATGAGTCAGCCATCTGTGGTTTCCAAAGGTGGTGCAGCCAGCCCAATTTTGCAGCTATCCCACCAGCCGCCCCGCCGAGCGTTTATCACCACCCGACTTTCGCCCCAATGAATCAGATTATCGGAATATGACAACCAGATGTGTGCGCCTGGTCCGTATTGGGCTACAAGCGGCCTGTGGAGCAGAGCCCATCTCCCGTTGATTCGGCGAGGAAAAATGGCTGCGTCTTTGTCTTCCGGAGGCATGACTGATCCATGTCGCTCAAAATGCACGAAGTCATCCGTAAGGGCCATAGCCACGAGCGGCCCGTTACCAGAATAAGCAACATAAGTAACAGCCCACTTGCTTAATTCAGCCAGCCATGTAAGTCGAGGGTCTTCAATTCCCCACTGTTCCTCGGGATGATTGTCCGGATCTGCCTCCATCGTCGGTATTCTGTCAATCTGCCAGTTAGCAATTCCATCTTCACTGACGGCCTTAGTCAGATGTGAGAACCCCCGTCGGTCTTCCACCCTGGCCAACAGCAGGATTTTATCATGAAAACTGGTCGCCCCGGGGTTGAACACCGAGTTAGCAGGGTACGGCCAGTTCTTAGCCGTTAAAATAGGATTCTTCGGATGGCGCTGAAAAAGCTCTGCGAATGAATTGTCATGACTTTTCACTTTGTTTTTATCCTCCTATGGAGATATTCTATGCCGCTAACTAGGCAGTAAAAATAAATCGCCAGTTGTCCATAGCGGACAAACAGCGACTTTAATTACATCCACTATTCACTTTGTTGGAGATCTATTGAGTTGCTGTATCAGTTACAATTGGGTTCCCAAACCGTCCTTTTTTATCCTTCCGTCTTTTCATGAACGTCTTTGATGACATTACATACTTCTTGGGCAGCAAGAGCCGCGGAATTTTTCACCGTCTCTGTCTTTTGCTGGACTGTATCCTTGATGGCGGCTACAGTGCTTACAGCACTTTTTCCCAAATCTTCTCTTGTTTCCTTTCCAGACTTTGGAGCAAAAAAAATTCCTGTTGCTATACCTACGACGGCTACAACGCCCATTCCGACAGCGAATTTCTGCGCTGTTTTTACTCTCTCTCTCTTTCTTTTTTCGTTGCTTACCAAATCTAATAAATCTCTTAAAATCATAATGAAAACCTCCTTATTCATTGATTTGACCCAGTGGTTTATTTGCTTTTTACTAAATTTGCGGAGACGATATAGCGGTCCGGAAAATAGCCAGGAGTATTGAAGGGATAGCAGGTGGTCATCGTCAGGACGGCATGGTCAGTAGGTACGATCACTGTTTTGTCGTCTGCATGGACGATTCGCGTGCCACTCACCGCATAGGTGAATGTTCCGGCCGATGTCTGCACAATCAGTTGGTCCCCTATCTTCAGATCGCCTATGTGTCTGAAGACCGTCTCGCGATGTCCAGAAAAAACACAATTGTCTTTTTCCCCGGGAAGTACGCTTTGGGAGAAGTGCCCTACACCTTTCTTCAACTCCTCCACACCGGTTCCCTGGAAAACGGGCAGTTCCCGCTTTAAAGCTTGAACCGTCAGACTTCCAATCTTGTCACCTGCCGCAGGATATACAGGGTAAAGGGTTTTATCTGTTGCAGGCAGGACGAGGAGAGAATCTGATTCCACATTGACGCCTTCCGTAGTATACCCGGTCGGAAAACTGCGGGTGGTATCGGCAGAATAAACGGAAGCTGTCCACATACTAAACACTGCCCAAGAGATACATCCTATCCCCAAGACTATAAATCCCAGGGATAGTACAGTAACCAGTAAACGCCTGCCCCTTGAAAATTTTACTTTATTCATAACGCTTTCTGTTTCTCCAGCCCAGGGCTCCAACCAGCGTTAAAGCAACTCCGATAAGGAGTAACACATACATAGGTACTGAGAAAGGTGTGGACGTATTCGGAATCTGTCCACCTGTAACAGTCTTTGTGACAACTTCTCCACTTGTAACCGCTGGTGCGACAACTACTCCACTTCTAACAGGTGGTGTGATGACAAATACTCCGTTTGTAACAGCCGGTTTGACAACTCCTGGTTGAGTTACAATAACTGTAGTGAACGCGATATCGGTAGCTGTCATACCATTTGCGCTGCCGGTGGCTGTGGCGGTGTTCGTTGTGGTTGCATTGAGATTCATCTTGCTGGAGTAGATCCATGTCTCATTGGGTTGGAGCAGGTTGTCAGCATTGACATCACCGGAAACATAGGTCACGGGACTGACTTTATCATCAGTGACACTCACTTTGCTTAATGCGACCACACCGGGATTGGTTACTTTATAGGTGTACGTAACCGAGCCCGGTCCGGAAGTCAATGCCAGCGGTTCTGGTGTATTAATAACGTTAATCAATAGTGAATTGATTTGGGAATAGCCTCCCCCACCGCTGCTATTGCTAATGGTTGTATCATTGTTAGTAATTGTTACGGTTTTGTTATCGCCGGAGGCTAAAGTGATATTGCCACTAGAATCACTATCCCCGCTATAACTTACGGTATAAGCGGCAAAATCGTCTTCGCTAACTACATAAGTACCAGCAGCCAACGTGTAGCTGTTTCCAGGTGATTCAACTCCAGGTGCTGGGCTCGCGGTAACATCACTACCGGAAGTCTTAACGTGCAGGCTGAAGTCAGCAGCAACTGCTGTGCGGCCATTATCATTAATAACATGCTTAATTACATGAAGGATGGCTGGGTCCAGTGGGAGTGACGCTAAAGGAATGTCATCGTTCGTAATCGTTACGGTTTTGTTATCGCCGGAGGCTAAAGTGATATTGCCGCTAGAATCACTATCCCCGCTATAGCTTACGGAATATCCGGCAAAAGCGTCTTCGCTGACTACATAAGTACCAGCAGCCAACGTGTAGGTAGTTCCAGGTGATTCAACTCCAGCTGCTGGGCTGGCGGTAACATCACTACCAGAAGTCTTTACGTGTAAGTTGAAGTTCGCAGCGACTGCTGTGCGACCACTATCATTAATAACATGCTTAATTACATGAAGGGTGGCTGCAGCCGGTGGGGTCTCACAAAACCCGTTTATGATGGTATTGTTATCTAGCGTGACCGCACCATTCCGTGCCAACAACTGTCCTTGCACCGTCGCACCGGTAGTCGCTGTTATCGATGTCAATGCGAAGATGTGTCCTACGAATTGAGAGTTTGTTCCTAATGTCGCGGAACTTCCGACCTGCCAAAAGGTTCGGCAGTACCGAGCACCGTTGATGAGATTGACATCACTGCCAGATGCTGTGGTGAGCGTGGAGCCCACCTTAAATACGAATACGGGATCGAGGTCGTTCTGGCCGTCCAGCGTGAGAGTGCCCGTCAACTGAGCTGAAGAGCTAAAAGAATAGACGCCAGGCGTGAGTGTTAATCCGCCCAGGTCCTGACCTGACAAGTCAACATCGACCGACCGGCCAGCGGCATCGTTATATGCGGTTACCAGGTCGTTCTCGGCCAGACCTGCCGCAGCATCAGCCGCGTGTATTGTCCCAGCGGACACTGTGCCGGGCGGGAACCCAGTAACCGCAGTACCCGGATACACCCCTACATCTCCACCAGCACTTCCGTTAATTGTGGTCGGTCCGGTATTGACAATTGCCGAGCCAGCCAAAACCGCAAAACTGGAGGTTGTTCGGAGGTCCACTGTGGGTTGGGCTGCCATACTCATTGTAGGCACTACTATTACTACTAACATTAATAGTGTTAGTAGTAATGGTACTAAACTCATCTTATTAAGTTTTTTCATAAATTTTGTTCACTCCTGTCTATTCTAAACTTTTTATAGGCGTTGCTTTATGGGCTCCCGGATGCACTCTATGATGAAGCCACCAGTGCTTACCAATATTAAAAGTGTCGATGAATACCCAGGCCTTGGTTATACAAAGCCTCACTTCTAATAGGTTCTGGTTGGTTATAACCAGAGAAGATCCTACTTGCATAGCAGGTATGAAAGAATGTTTGAAAGAATAGAAGGTTTGAAAGATTTGAAAATAGAAATGTTTGAAAGAAATGATATACCAGGATTTGTTAATGTATTACATTATATGCCTTTCGAGGGAATGTTCAAGCACTATTTCATTATGTTGCATTTTGGCAAATCCAGAATATGCAAAAGAAAAATTCCCAGAATGATTTGATTTATTTCACTTAGATTTTCCATTCAAAGTAATTTGTGAGACCGCTTCAACTATTACCCGTTCAACTGCCGTAGGAAGAATTACTTTTTCATGCTTGTCTTCGGTGAGATCAATAGTTAAGCAACCATTATTTAAACACAATTCTAATAGGTCAATGGCATTTTGCCTGGTGATTCTTAGGACCGTCATGGCTTCCGTAATAAAGAATTCCCTCCCCAGATACATTCTGGGTTTTCCCACATTTCGCAAATAAAAACTATTCACTAACGAAACTCCCTGAAGAACAAGTGGTTCTATATCTATTGAGCCAACTTTTATCGGATCCAAACCTAACAGCGATTCGAGCGATACAGCTTCATCTGCGTAATCCAATAACGAACTATCCGCCGCAATAAAAGCTTCTAAAAAAAACAAATGAACGCTTTTTCCATAGTATTTCACCCTATTCATTAAAGGGATCATATCCTTATGAGCAGATGTTATTGCATAACAGTCTATTTCAGGAAATTTTATTAGCGTTTCTAAAGCATCCAGGCTCAATTCAATGTCGCTGGCATTTCTAACAATATCGTTTCGCCGTTTGCTACTAAAAACATGTTTTGTTGTGACCCTTTTCCTTTGAATTTCAGTCTGAATTTGAACCCTTTCAAAATCTGCATAAGCATTAAATATTCTTACTTTATCATCTTTATAGATATCCCATATTTT
>DATMYR010000019.1:0-2485 GCA_035560815.1 Syntrophomonadaceae bacterium
CAATGCCCAGCACCGCCTCTCCACCTCCACTAATGTGTTGGTGAAGCATTCCGTTTTCCTCCATTACTGTCCTCCTCCTTTTGGAGGGGGTGGGGAATTTTCATTTGCCAATACTGGGTATTTTACAACTGCCGTTGACAGTTGCTCTAGCATTAAAGCAGGTCGAGATGGTGAAAAAGACCATGTAGGGCCATTTAGCTTCGGGCGTGGCAGCCCTTCCATGGGCAACAACTTTAAACGTTAATTTAAAAGGATATTAAACGATGAAGATATTTCAGAGCCTCCATGTACCACCCAAGCTTCTTACAGATCCAGGGTTTAGCAGAGTATTAGAACTCAAATCCCAGGCAGATCAGGCGCAGCTTGCCAATTGGCTATACGATGACCTCCATAAGTGGACCTGGTGGCTCAATCTTATTGCAGTGATACTACCAATTATTATTTTATGGAAGGTAATGGACCGGAAACGGTTCCTCCAGATACTTGTTTTTGGGTTCTTGACGGCAATGGTATCAACATTTTTTAATACACTCGGGATAGCACTAATGCTCTGGGACTATCCGGACCGGTTCTTACCAATTTCACCGCGTTTGTTTCCGGTTGACTTTGTTGCTTTACCGTTTCTCTATATGCTTGTGTATCAGTACTACTTAAACTGGAAGGACTTCGTGATTGCCAATACAATTCTTGCAGCGGTTTTATCCTTTGTTCTCGAACCGGTTCTGGTATGGTTGAACTTGTATGAGCTAATTACATGGCGCTATTACTATTCATTTCCTATTTATATAGTTATGCCCATTGCGGCTCGATGGCTCACGAGCGAACTGGTTAGCCAGGACTTAAACTATAGGATCAAAGTATAGGGCTTTCGGGAGATAAGAGTAGCCATGGAGTATCCGAATTGGGCGAATCCATTCATGCTATTTGTCTGAACATTCTGAAGAGCTGCCGTTTCCTGATTGTGGATTGGGCCAGCCACGCTCCACCTCCACCATTTAATATTAATTACAAATTTTACAGAATATAACTCAAAGCATAAGCTGCCGAGACGGCAAGCTTATGCTTCTAATTTTGAAAGGCAAAATTTACGATATTAATAGTTAGCTTATTATCGTTCCTTATTCGCCTATAGGAAAGCTTACCCAAGGGGGGACCATATGGTCTGGAGATATCGAAAGAGCATTAATCTGGGCAGCGATGTGCAGCTAAATTTGAATAAAAGCGGAATAGGAATCAGCGCAGATGTCAAGGGTGGTCGTATTGGGGCCAATTCCAGAGGTTTATGCAGAAGCCTGAGCATCCCGCATACTGGACTTTACAACAGAGGATCCATAAGTATCAATAAACGAACAGAGAATCCCAAGCGAAGCACTCGCCAAGAGGCTAATGTAAGACCTGTTTCTCCGGCCACTATTAAAGCAGATCCAGGATTTCCGCCGTTGCCAAGGGAGCTAGCTGCGAGTGGATCTGGGATGGTGATATTTTCTTTTATAGTGGCTATTTTTCTTCTTGTGACTTACTGGCCGATTGGTCTGTTAGCCCTTATTATAGCAATCATTTGCGTTATTGGGCAGCCTAAGAATCATACCAGGACAGATTTCTTATTGGCTCGCCAAGCGACAACCCGCGGTGATTACCGGGCAGCAATTGATTACTATATAAAAGTGCTGAAAGCGAAGCCGAATCTTAACCAGGTCTATACTGAGCTGGTATCCTGTTATGAAGCGGTAAAGGACTGGGAGAATGCAGCTGATGCTTTGAACCGATCACCCCATAACCCGAATGATGTTTCCTTCTTAGTGAACTATGCGCGTTATCTGGGCGGGGCCAATAAATTTGGTGAATGTATTAGTGTACTCCAAAGCCTGCCGGCCGAAATCAAACAGAAGCTCAAAGTGATCGTTATAACAGCTTCAGCTTTCTTGAAGGCAGGGCAGCCGGCTTTGGCTCTGGAGGTATTGCGGGAGAGGCCTATTCGTAAGCGGATTATCGATGGTGATAATATCCTGGCCTACTTTTACATACTTGGTGCCACATACAAGGCCCTAGGTGACGTTAAGAGGGCTATCCGGTACCTGAGCAAGGTGTCAGCAGTGAAGATGGATTATGAAAATGTCAAGAGATTGATCACTGAGCTGGAAGGAATAAGGGAGAGCTATGAGCGGCCAGAGATAGCGAACCTTGAAACAGAACCAGATCCAGAGCTTGATTGGTGGGAGAGCCACAGCTCTGAAAGGATAAAGAAAAGGACAACAAGGGCTTATGAGAATACTTGGGATAGTGCCTAACTCTGGGCTCCCACATTGGGTTAACTGAACCCCCCACATTTCTTTTCCCCCTATATCTGACCTTACCCAGAACCCGTAGACACAAAGAAAACCTAATTCCTACTACTTGCTCAGCGTTTTCAGATCATGCTACGTCTTTCAGTTTCAATGGCGCAATATAGCCATTTGCAGAGTGTAGCCTTTTCCGGTTGTAAAAT
>DATMYR010000020.1:0-4299 GCA_035560815.1 Syntrophomonadaceae bacterium
AAAAGCAGCGGTGCATGCGGCCACTGGGCTTTCAGATTTCCCTCATTGAACACTTGATACCAGCTGGTATCTATCAGGATAACTCCCGGCTGACAGTTCGCAGCCAGGAATGACAGCTGGCCGCGATCGCTTATAGCCACCGTGCTGAATCCCGATAAACGCAAAGTCTCTTCTACTGCACTAATAGGATTGTCTCCAAGTAATACAAGCACATCCACGTTCATTTTCCCATTTATATCCGGATGCCACTTGGGGAATTCGATCCTAAAAATTGCCCCTCCATCCTGGGCATTGGCTGCTGATATCCTCCCCCCATGGTTATGGACAATAGCCTGAACTACAGGCAGACCCAACCCGGTTCCCCTTTCTTTGGTAGTGAAGAAAGGCTCAAATAATTTGTCTTCCACCGCAGGGCTAAAGCCGGCTCCATAATCGCGGACCGAGAGCACAATATAGTCAATCTCTTCCTCAAGCGTTATGCAAACAGGATTGGGACTCGTTGTGGCGGTAATAGCATTTTTCACTAAATTGACGATTGCTTTGCTCAGTTGGCCCGGGTCCCCCCATAGAGGCGAGCAGGGTTGGGCCTGAATTACAATTTCAACATCGGTTCCGGAAGCTTCCCCTCGAAAGACATAATGGAGTTCATCGAGTAGCGCTACCAGGTCAACCGGGTTTGGTTCGATTTGAGCCGGTGTGCCCAGGAGAAGAAAATCATCTAACAGCCGGGTCATCCTATCCATTTCCCTGCGGATAAGATCCGCGTAACCCCTTACCTTGGCGGGATCCCGCTTAACGCTCAGGATCTGCAGCAAGCCCGACGATGCTGACAGCGGGTTCCTCATTTCATGAGCCAGCTTCCCTACCAGGGTGGCGGTGGTAGCAAAACGATCCGCCTTACGGCTGGCCTCCTGCCAGCGATGGTAATCGCTGCGGTCTTCAAAGAGAACCAGCCAACCCATATTTTTGCCTTCGTCCCGGAGAGCACAAAGCTGCCAATCCAGCCAGCGGCATCCCTTTTGCCGGAGAGAGAAGGGCTCCATATATCCAAGTATTGGTGTGGCCGCATCCGTGAGAAGCGGGGCCACCCAGGGACCCGGTATTTCCTGGACCTGTTGCCCAACCGGGTTGATTCCAGGTTCACACAGGAAATCTTGAGCTGCTCGGTTGGCATAGGTGATGGTGTTATGGCTGTCAATGATTAAGACAGCGCTATGGATGGCTTCCAAAACCTGGCTGAAGCGTTTTTCCACCAGCTTAAACAGGTGTTCAACTTCCAGAATGATCGAGCATTCCTGGGCCATAAGCTGAAGCAAGTCCCGGGCCTGGCGGTGATTTGCCGGGGATGCCACACCCAATTGACCGCTGGCAGCCGCGTAGTTTAAAGACTGCACCTCGACTTCAGCGTGGGAATCGAGGCCTATATAACTCTGGTCGCCTTTAGAAATGAGGACCTCAGGAGATGAGTGAATTCTTAACCAGGCCCCCTCGGCATCCAAAAGAACAATCACGGCACTAAGAATCAAATCCAGGGCTTTCTTTACCGCGGATTCATCTCCCTGGAAAAGCGACAGGATAATATGATTCATTTGACGCAGGGTCGATAGTTCTATAGCCCGCCGGCCATCCTGGAAACTTTCTTGCAGAGTGGTAAGGAAAGTGGATAGGATGTCACCGACCACCCTGGCCCGGTCTAGCAAATTCGTTCCCGTGACCTTTTTAGAGCAAGGGCAATCGGAGACAATGGCAAATAAATTGTCAGAGAGTTGTAGGGCTGCCACCATGCTGTCCTGGTAAAGACCAAGCAATACTGGCTGCCGGCTTGTCACTTCTTGACTCACCCGGTTCCTCTCAAATAAGGAGTAATTGTTATATGGGGCTTGACATTGAGGGCAGTACTGGGGAACCTGTATCTCGAATTGATTAACCGGATCAAACAGATAGATTCCCAATTGCAGTCCCGCGGAAACACTGGATACAAATTGAATCCAGCGATCGGATTCAATAACCTGCAGGACTTCTATTGGATTTGTTCTTGTCATATTCAATCCCTCCTTCTATAAGGGGGTTATCTGCAAGCCCTCGGGGCCGATAGACACTTCACCCGGCCTATAAGAATGGCTGCTGCCCCGCATCTTGACGATGCGCAGAGAAAGATTGAGAGACTCTTCCTCTTCCTTATAACGCAGGGAAACCATGTTGTCAGCGATGTAGCTGATTCCATGCTTGGTGGCCATAGAAATGCTGCCATACGGAGTTTCATGGGTAAGCAGGATGCTGACTCCCAGGGTCTTTAAATTATCGCACAGTGACCATATATGGTCGGTATACTGAATTTTGTCCGACATACCCACTTCGAAGGAGGAGATGGAGTCCACGATTACCCGTCGGGCGCCTGTCTTTATAACTTTTTGCTGCACGTGATGGATATACTCGTCAATACTGATCTCGATGGGGGAAACATGGTCGATAAAAAGCTGCCCGGAATCCACATACGGGCTAAGGTCCATGCCCAGGCTGGCGGCATTTTGAACCAACTGGTGAGGATGTTCCTCAAAGGTTATCAATATGACGGGATCTCCCTGGCGTAAGCCTTCCCAGGCAAAATACTCGGCCATGATGGTCTTGCCGGTACCGGGGCCTCCGCTGATCAGGGTAGTGGTGCCCTGGGGAATCCCGCCGCCCATCATCTCATCCAGGGACGGGAGGCCTGAGGATATCCGTTGGTTCGTTGAGCCATATTGCTGGGTGTTGACCACCGGGTTGATGCGGGGGAACAAAGTGATCCCGCTATCGGAAATGGTGAAAATGTTCTCGCCACCCACGTATCTGGTTCCCCTCATTTTCAGGATGCGCAGGAAGCGCCGCTGGAATTTTTTTTCCTCATTGCCGGAAATATAGATGATTCCATCGGCAATAGCGCTTTCGGGCTGTATTTCAATGTCTTCTTCCGAATATTCGCCCAGAAGCAGGGTGGTGCAATCCCACATGCAAATGCGCAGGGTCAAATCCAGGACAAATTCCCGAGTTTCCATCAGGGAGCCAATGATCTCCGACAGGCTTTTGATAGTATCGATGATCAAGAGGCGCGGCTGGTGGGTTTTCAGAAGCCTATCGATAATCTCCAAAACCTGTTTGGGTCCCCCTTTGCGCAAAGGGCTGCCCAGATCATAATAAATCACGGAGTCCTGCACTTTGACGGGATCAAAAAAGGAGAATTCCTGCTGATAGCGCAACACCTTGACCTGGGGCTCACCCAGGGTGGTCAGGTAGATGACCTTGGATTCCGGACCGGCATTATGAAACATCATCTGGGTGGCCAAAATGGTTTTGCCGCTCCCGGGCCGGCCCGCCACCAAAACTGTCGAGCCCTGTGGGATTCCTCCGTTTAAAATATGGTCAAGAGCCGTTACTCCGGTGGAAATACGTTCCATATTATCCCTCCATGTCTGAAGCGCTGTCTTCATTCAACTGCTGGGTTAGCTGCAGGGCCATCTGTTTACCCACCAAACGGCCTAGAGCGGCTACAAACATGGTAATGAATTCTTCGGCAATGGCCTGCGCTTTTTCCGGTTCCAGTTGAGACAGATCATCCAGTACAATGCCTTCAGCGGAGAAATGAATTCGTTCGGCATCTTCATATTTATGTTTGGTTTTCCACAGTGAATGTTCAACAACCAGCAAAATAACATGAACCCCAACCGCCTGCCCGACTGTATTAAACATTTCGTCGATCATGTGTTGATATGAACGAATATGAATCACTCCTATGCATAATGAGAAATCCAATAAGTTGCATTTCGTCAGTAAACGGCAATAATCCTTCAAAAATTAATATAATCGCTGAAAATTTGCCGAAAACTTAACGACCCTTTTCGACAAATATCGTTGCTGCCTTTTTCAAGCGGGGCAGCCATTCCTATGTCTACAATCAAAACAGCTTCAGCTGTTCTACGACAGCAGGAAAATAGACCATGAAGGTGGTTCCAGCTGGACTGGTCTCCACTTCAATTCTTGCATTATTTCGGCTGGCAATACTGTAGCACACTGCCATACCCAGCCCGGTCCCTTTTTCCTTGGTCGTAAGGAAGGGAGTCCCGAGTTTTTCGATCAGGCCGGGGTCCATTCCATGTCCCTGGTCTTTGATAAACAGAACAACTTTGTTTCCATCTACCGTTGTGCCGATGGTGAGCATTCCACCCGGCGGCATGGCTTCCATGCCGTTGCGAGCCATGTTCAAGATCAATTGACGGATTTCATTTTCATCAATGATGGTTTCCGGTGGTTTGCCCAAAGCCA
>DATMYR010000021.1:0-34287 GCA_035560815.1 Syntrophomonadaceae bacterium
CATGGGGTGGAGGATTGAAACAAGAATTGTTCGGGGTTCCAAGGGATCGGACCCTTATACTGGAGCCATCAGCTTCCCCATTTATCAAACAGCCACCTTTAGACATCCCGGTCTTGGAGAGACGACCGGATATGATTATTCTCGCTCGGAAAACCCAACTCGTGAAGAGGTAGAGAAGACCATGGCCAGCCTGGAGAATGGGAAAGCGGGTTTTGCTTTTGCCAGCGGTATGGCTGCTATTGCCAACATCCTGGAACTGTTTTCTTTTGGTGACCATCTGTTGGTTTCTGATGATCTTTACGGAGGTACATATCGACTTTTCGAAGAGATATCACGGAGGCACGGGCTGCAATTTACTTATATTAATACCTGTATAAAGGAAAACGTCATCGAGGCGATTCAGGGTAACACCCGGGCCATTTTTATTGAAACTCCATCCAATCCGATGATGAAAGTTACAGATATTCGGTTTATTGTCCATGTTGCGCAATCCCGCAACATTCTTACCATCGTGGACAATACTTTCCTTACCCCTTATTTTCAGAGGCCTTTAGAACTGGGCGCTGATATTGTTGTGCACAGCGGCACCAAGTATCTGAGCGGGCATAATGACACACTGTCCGGATTCGTGATTGTCAAAGACGAACGGTTAGAGGAGCGACTGCGCCTGATCCAGAGATCTATTGGCGCCACCCTGGCGCCTATTGACAGCTGGTTGGTCCTCCGGGGGTTAAAAACGCTGGCGATCCGTCTGGAAAGACAGCAGCAGAACGCCCTGGTCATTGCAAAATGGCTGAAGGAGCATCGCCAAGTGGAAAAAGTTCATTATGTAGGTTTGCCCGATCATGAAGGATATGACATATCCAAACAACAGGCCTCAGGGTTTGGGGCTATGATTTCTTTTTCTGTTAAGGACGCAGCCCTGGCAGAAGGAGTCTTTAGCCGGGTAAAACTGATAGCTTTTGCCGAGAGCCTGGGGGGAGTGGAAAGCCTGATTACCTATCCCATTACCCAGACGCACGCTTCCATTCCTAAAGAGATCAGGGAAAAGCTGGGTGTGAACGAAAGACTTCTCCGCCTTTCTGTAGGGATTGAGGCGGTGGAGGATATTATCACAGATCTTGAACAGGCCCTTGACAAACCGGCAACATAAAGGAGGCAGGCTATGCGTTTTGGCACCCAATTGATTCACAACGGCAATGATATTGATGAAAAAACCGGGGCACTCAGTATACCTATATACCAGGCTTCTACCTTTCATCAAAGCGATATAGATAAACCACCGCTATTCGATTATTCACGTTCTGGCAACCCTACCCGCCAGGCACTGGAAGACACCATGGCCTTGCTGGAGGGTGGGGACCGCGGTTTTGCTTTTGCTTCGGGCATGGCTGCCACTTCGTCGGTCCTGGCTATTTTCGAAGCTGGCGATCATATTGTGATTTGTGAGGATGTCTATGGCGGTACTTTTCGCATCATGAACACCCTTTTCAAGCGCTTCCATCTTGAAAGCACCTTCGTTGACGCCGGTGATCCGGGAAACATCAAAGCAGCGATCAAAGGCAATACACGGGCTTTATTTTTAGAGACACCTTCCAACCCCTTGATGAAAATCACTGATTTGCCAGCCGCCATAGCCATGGCCCGGGAACATAATCTGTTGGTCATTGTTGACAATACTTTTATGTCACCCTATTTACAATGTCCTTTGAAACTGGGTGCGGATATTGTCGTTCATAGTGCCACCAAATTTATAGGCGGGCACAGCGATGTAGTCGGAGGTCTAGCCGTTGTATGCGGGGAACAGTTGGCCCGCAAAGTTTATGCTGTTCAGAACGGTTTTGGCGCTATCTTAGGACCACAGGATAGCTGGTTGTTGTTGAGAGGGTTGAAAACGCTCAAAGTCAGGATGGATTACCAGCAGGATAACGCGCAAAAACTAGCTGAATGGCTGCTGCAGCAGGAGCAGGTGGAAAAAGTTTATTATCCAGGATTGCAGCACCATCCCGGCAGTGAGATTCATTCCCGGCAATCCGACGGACCGGGGGCGGTTCTGGCCTTTAAAACCCGCACAACAGAACTGGCTAGAAAGTTCATGAACAATGTCACCCTGGCGGCGGTGGCTGTGAGTCTGGGAGGGGTGGAGACCATCGTCTCCTATCCGGTCACCATGTCCCATGCTTCCATGCCGCCAGCTGAGCGTTCGCGTCTGGGTATCACTGACAGTCTGATTCGTGTTTCTCTGGGTCTGGAAGATGTACTAGACTTGATAAGCGATTTTAGACAGGCCTGGTCTTAACAGATGAACATGCGAAGAAATGCCGGCTCATTGACAACAGCCTGGAGCAGTGATACAAATACAGCAATAAAGCAATTGGATAAATGTGCGTACACTACCAAATTATTAGGAGGGAATTTTATATGGCGGGAATTGCATCAAACCTCACCGACCTGATTGGGAACACACCCTTGCTGGATCTGTCCAACTACAGCCGGATCAATCAACTTAAGGCCAGGATGATTGCCAAGTTAGAATACTTTAACCCGGCCGGCAGTGTAAAAGACCGCATCGGCTACGCCATGATCAAAGATGCTGAAGATAGAGGGCTGATCAATAAAGATTCCGTTATTATTGAACCTACCAGCGGAAATACCGGCGTTGCCCTCGCTTTTGTGGCAGCTGCCAAAGGCTACCGGCTCATTCTCACCATGCCGGAAACATTCAGCCTGGAGCGTCGCAACCTCTTGAAAGCTTTGGGAGCTGAACTGGTTCTCACGCCCGGACCGGAAGGCATGTCAGGCGCTCTGCGGGTGGCCGACGAGCTGGCCGCCAGTATACCAAATGCCTTTATTCCCCAACAATTTAAGAACCCGGCCAATCCGGCGGCTCACCGGGCAACCACGGCGGAAGAAATATGGCGGGATACCGGCGGGCAGGTGGACATTTTTATAGGGGGTATAGGAACCGGAGGCACTGTTACCGGAGTAGGCGAAGTTTTAAAGGAAAGAAAACCCGGGGTTCGGATCGTCGCTGTTGAACCCTATGATTCTCCTTTGCTCTCGGGAGGGCAGGCAGGACCACATAAGATTCAGGGCCTTGGAGCCAATTTTATTCCCGAAGTATTGAATCGCGCCATATTGGATGAAGTATTTAAGGTAAAGAACGACGATGCCTTTAAAACAGCCCGTGCACTGGCCAAGACCGAGGGGTTATTGGTGGGCATTTCTTCCGGTGCGGCAGCTTTTGCCGCCACCCAAATTGCCCAGAGACCTGAAAACCAGGGGAAGATGATTGTGGTTCTGCTTCCGGATACCGGGGAAAGATACTTATCTACTGAACTGTTCCAGGAATAATTGCCGGGTATTTACGAATTAATGAGACATATCAGGCTGATTCGATAAACGAATAGAAAACTGGAGGTCATATTCTGGCAAAGGATTGAATGTGGCCTCTAGTTTATATTAGATATTGCTTCATTAAGAGAGGAGAGGTATTGAACAATGGAAAGACAGATCGTTTACTTCGAAGATGTTCAACCCGATAATACAGAAATCACGCTTCGTTTAGTCAAAGAAAAATTGAATGCAACCGGCATCAAAAAAGTTGTGCTGGCGTCAACCACCGGTGCTACAGCCGTAAGGGCCTTGGAATACTTTAAGGAACAAGGAATCCAAATCATTGTAGTTCCACACCAGTATGATTTTAAGAGAAAACAAAATCCATTTCCGCAGGAACTGGTTAAAACGCTCATAGACGCAGGGCATGCGGTGCATTTTGGCACCATGCTTTTTCATACGGGTGACTTTTATGGGTCTACAACCCCAACGGTTATGGCCAACCTCTTGCGCTGTTTCAGTCAGGGGGTGAAGGTATGCTTCGAAATCGTCCTCATGGTTGCTGATGCCGGACTTGTAACTCCCGGGGAGCAAGTGATCGCCATAGCCGGTACCGGTCGGGGCTCCGATACCGCGCTGATTATGCAAGCTTCCTCCTCTCAACACCTGAATAGACTTCGGGTTAATGAAATAATCTGTAAGCCGCTCAATACCTTGAATCTTGATGAGTAGCCATGAGCAATGTGACAGTCTGACCTGAAACCGGGACTGGAAATCAACCTGGCAATGGAATATAATACTAATTTGGAGAAATAAACGGTAGTCTCGGTGTTTGGGGCTCGATCGGATTGGGATGAAATGCAGATTTTAAATAACCGGGGTTTCATATTTTTAGGCATTACTATTTTATTTTTCAGCACCTACGAAGTTGTGAGCAGGACTCTGGTAGGGCAGATCGATCCGGTTCAGGTAAACTTTATCCGATTTTTCTTTGGCGGACTGATACTGCTGCCTGTTGCAGTTATGGATTTGAGAAGAAAGAATTGTATAATAAAGGGGAAAGATTTCGTACATCTGGCTTTGTTGGGCTTGCTCATGGTGGGGCTCAGTATGAACCTGCTGCAGTATGGGATTAACCAGACAAAGGCCAACCTGGCTGCGGTAATATTCAGCTCTAATCCCCTGTTTGTTGCTCTGGCAGCACTCCTGCTGCTGAAGGAACACATGACCTGGATGAAGGGTCTCGGACTGCTGGCAGGCTTTACCGGGGTGGGAATCACATTCTTGGGCGGCGGCGGTGGGGGAGCGGCCTATTATCAAGGAGTAGTGTATCTGGTGTTATCTGCTCTGATGTTTGGAATATACACTGTAATTGGCAAAAAGATTACCTTAAAAATTGGCAGTGTGACTATGAATTCTTTGACCTTCATCTTCGGAAGTCTTTCTCTGATTCCGGTTTTGATATTCAGGCACTCACCGTTATTCACGGTAAACATAAATATCTGGCCGCAGATATTCTACCTTACGGTCTTCGTAACTGGGTTGGCATACTATAGCTATTTCAAGGGGCTTTCGATGATGGACACCAGCCTGGGTTCAATGGTTTTCTTTATTAAACCCGTCCTGGCCAGTCTGTTAGCTGCCATAATACTGGGTGAGAAGCTGACCTGGGAGTTAGCTTTAGGCACTTTTATGGTCCTGGCAAGTATTTATTTGGTGCAGAGCCAAACCGATAGTCAGGATCCGGAGAAAGCTGGAAGTACTCTGACTGAATACTCACATTGATTGCTACTAACCTGGATAATATATTCGGGTTTGCCATCATGGGGCCTGATCTTCTGATGAATCCAGAAGCGTTATGATCTCTTCATAGATGTCATCTATTTCTGGCAGTCGGCCTTTCCCGACTGACCCGAAGGCCAGTAGGCCGCTAGCCGGGTCCATGATGTGGTATCCGCAGTCCGCGAGGATGGCAAGGTTTTTCTTAACGATAGGGTTTTCGTACATATTGGTATTCATAGAAGGAATGACCAGAACCGGAGCAGTATTCGCCGCCACCAGCGTAGACAGAAAATCGTCGGCTATACCGTGTGCCATTTTAGCTATGAAATTGGCAGTTGCCGGAGCAATGACCAGAATATCTAACTGTTCAGCTACACCGATGTGCTTCACCTTGTACTCCCGAGGTTCCGACCATAGGTCCGTGATCACTTCTCTTCCCGTAAGGGTTCTAAATGTTAAGGGCGTAATAAACTTGGTGGCTCCTTCGGTCATCATGACAACAACCTCAAGGTCAGTTTTCATTAATTTACTGACTAGATCAGCTATTTTATAAGCAGCAATACCCCCGGTGATACCGACACCAACAGTCTTAGCCATTTAGAAACCTCCTCGGTTAAACAATCATCCACCGCATTTGTTTTATCAATTTCCATGAACAATATCAAACCTATTATACCGGAATAAATCCAAGAAAAGCTGCTTCACTTCCATAAAAGGATAATAACAGTACGGTAAGCAGCGGGCAAAAAACTATATTGACAAGAATAAAAATAAAATGGTATAAATTAACCATGTAAACCGATATAAATAGTATATAATGAATTAAGGGAATAATGGTTGGACTGCCGCGATTCTGAGGCAATCACCGGAGACTGAAGGCCGGAGGAGGGGTAAAAGAGTAAGGATATTAACCATACCGGCAGAATTAGCTATAAAAGTTAGAGTGAAATATAGATGAGCGGATGAGTTGACCAGATAACTGGAGGCTTGCCTATCCTTTTTGGATAGCAGCCTCTTTTCGTTTTGTAAGGCCATGAAAGTGCCTGGGAAGGAAATATTGATGAGCATTCATTTGACAGACAAAGAAGCCGAGATCAGGGAATCACGTCTGGGTTCCATCACCAATTTTCGAGGAGGCGCCCGGGAACTCTGCATGAAATCGCAGGCTGGAACTCTGGTTAACGAAGAGCGAAGGTTCACCCAGTGCACCAGCTGCAGTTCCACCACCGCTGTCTGCCAATTAAGCATGATTCAGGATGCGGCAGTGGTCAACCACGCGCCTTTGGGATGTGCGGGCGACTTTTCCAGCTTCAATTTCACCAACCGCAACGGTCAGGTGAAACGAGGAATGAAGCTGCAGAATGCCCATCTTCTCAGCTCCAATTTAAGGGAACGCGATATGATCTATGGCGGAGCGGAAAGGCTGAAAACAGCCCTCCGGGAAGCTCGGGACCGTTTTGCACCCCGCGCCATTTTTATCACCGCCTCCTGCAGTTCTGGAATTATCGGGGATGATTTGGAGAGCATCGCCAGTGAAGCAGAACCTGGCCTGGGTGTGCCAGTGGTGCCGATTCACTGCGAAGGCTTCCGGTCCGGAGTTTGGGCCACTGGCTTTGATGCAGCCTACCATGGAATCCTGAGTAAAATTGTCAAACCGGCTCAAAACAAGCGCCAGGACCTGGTTCAAATTGTGAACTTCTGGGGTTCTGATATTTTCACCAACCTGCTGGGCAGAATTGGTCTGAAAGTCAACTACCTGGTGCCTTTCGCTACCATTGAGCAGTTGGAGCACTTATCAGAAGCTGCCGCCATAGCCCAGATCTGCCCGACATTGGGAACCTATCTGGGGGTGGGACTGGAGCAGGATTTCGGGGTTCCGGAAGTTAAAGCACCACCTCCCTACGGTATAGCTGGCACTGATGCCTGGCTGCGCGCACTGGGGCGGGTGGTGAAGCGGGAAAAGCAAGTTGAGGCGCTCATTACTGAGGAAAAAATTCGCATTGGCCCTGAATTGGATAAACTGCGAGAGCAGCTGGCCGGGCATTCGGGCTTTGTGGGTGCAGGAGCAGGTCATGGACACGGCATCCTGTGCCTTTTGCAGGATCTGGGACTCAAGGTGGCAGGTGCTTGCGTATGGCATCATGATCCATGCCTGGACAGCGGGGACCCCGAAGCTGACAGCCTGAGTCATTTGGTAAACAATTACGGGGATATGCCATTCGGAGTCTGCAATAAGCAGTCCTTCGAAATGGCGAATATGCTCCATCATCTGCATCCCGACATTTTTATCGTCCGCCATCATGGCATGGCCGTGTGGGGGGCTAAACTGGGTATTCCCACCTTTCTTATGGGAGACGAACATTTTGCCGTAGGCTACCAGGGACTGCTGAATTATGGCCATAAAATTGCCGACACCATAGCAAATCCGGCCTTTATCAATAATCTGGCCAGCCACAGCCGACTCCCGTATAAGCCCTGGTGGTTTGACTCTGATTTAGACGCTTTTCCGGGAGGTGAATGGTTTTGAATACTGTCGTTGAACAGCCCCGCCATTTCTGCGCTCTGGCCGCCCAGCAGACGGTTCTGGCTATTGAACGGGCCATTCCTCTGGTTCATGCCGGACCGGGATGCAGTGCCAAGCTTTTTAGTGCTTTGAGCTTCTGCAACGGTTTTCAAGGTTCCGGATACTGCGGAGGGAATGCCATTCCCTGCACCAATACCGGCGAAAAAGAGGTGGTATTCGGCGGAGAAGAGCGGTTACGCCAGTTGATTAAAGGCGCCCTGAAGTTAATGGACGGTGATCTCTTTGTGGTGTTGACCGGGTGCACGGCTGATCTGATAGGAGATAATGGCGGCCAGGTGGTCAATGAGTTTGCCCGGGAGGGGATTCCCATCGTCTTCGCGGAGACCGGTGGATTTAAAGGTTCTTCTTATGATGGGCATGAATTGGTCCTGGAAGCAATCATTCAACAATACCTTAACCCTGCGAGAAGCATCAACCCGAAACAAGTTAATGTATGGGCTTCGGTGCCATACCAGGATCCTTTCTGGAGCGGCAACCTGGAAACTTTAAAACAGCTGCTGCAGGGATTGGGTCTGGAGGTCAATATCCTTTTCGGCCATAATTCCGGAGGTGCTGCCGCTTGGAAAGCCATCCCCGCCGCCGCTTTTAACCTGCTGGTCTCTCCCTGGGTGGGGGTGCGGATCATGAAGCTCCTGCAGGAGAAATTCGGCACCCCCTATCTACATTATCCTGGCCTCCCTATAGGCGCCCGCGAAACCAGCCAATTTCTCAGGGCGGCAGCTGCTTTTGCCGGAGTCGATTCTCACGGAGTTGAGGGGTTCATTCATGTGCAGGAGCAGCGCTTTTACCACTACCTGGAAAGAGCGGCTGATTTCCTCCTGGAATTTCGCTATGATCTGCCGGGGCGCTTCTTTGTGGCTGCCGACGCCTTTTATACTCTGGCGGTAAGCCGCTTCCTGGTCAACGAACTCGGTTTGATACCCGGACATCAATTTATTACTGATGAAACACCTGATGAGCACCGCCCTTCAATCATCAGTCAGCTGGCTGACCTGGCGCCTGGAATCGGCACTTCCGTCACCTTTACCCCCGATGGGGGAATCATTGCCCGGGAAATGAAGGATTATCCCCACCAACAATTGCCCTTACTCATCGGAAGCTCCTGGGACCGGGATCTGGCTGCAGGGTTAAAAGGCTATACGCTCAGTTTGTGCCCGCCTATTACTGACAAATTGGTTTTAGATCGCAGTTATGCAGGGTATTCCGGCGGTTTGCGCTTGATAGAAGACATCTACTCAGCTGTGTTGGAACGTAATGAGCAAACGTGAATTTTTGGAGGATAAGGTCCAAGGGGACATGCGACTGCAGGGAGCATCAAGGGGACATTCCTCTCCCGCTATTTAGGAAGTATTCTCTTATTTTATAGCTCTCAAGAAACAAAGTGAGACATTTAAACCGGTGTAACCCCTGGGGAGGTGTGTCCCCTACCCTTTTAAGGATGTGAAGGCATGATCACAGTCAAACACCTGTATAAAACCTATGTTACCGCCCATACCCGGGTTGAGGCCCTGCAGGATGTGAATTTGTCGGTGGAAAAAGGAGATATTTTCGGCATCATAGGCTTTAGCGGGGCAGGTAAATCAACCCTTATTCGATGCTTTAACCGTTTGGAAGAGCCAGATTCGGGTTCCGTCTTTATTGGTGAGCATGAAATCACAGCCCTGGGTAAAAGGGAGCTGCGTAATGCCCAGCGGAAAATGGGTATGATCTTTCAACAGTTCAATCTTTTTGATTCCCGGACGGTATTCGGAAATGTATCATTTCCGCTGGAGGTGGCCGGTGTATCGCGCAAGGCCATCGCGCACCGGGTGCCGGAAATCTTAGAACTGGTCGGCTTGAGCGACAAAATCAATTTCTATCCGGCCCAGCTTAGCGGGGGGCAGATGCAGCGGGTGGGAATCGCTCGGGCCCTGGCTAATGAGCCTGATATTCTGCTGAGTGATGAGGCCACCTCGGCTCTGGATCCCCAGACCACTGCCTCGATCCTGGATCTCCTGCGTGATTTAAACCGGCAGCTTCACCTCACTATTATCTTAATAACCCACGAATTGGATGTGCTGCGCTATATCTGCAATAACATGGCGGTCCTCGAAAATGGACGTATCGTTGAACAGGGGAGTGTGGAAAAGTTCTTCTTAAACCCGGAAAGCAATACTGCCCGGCTCTTCATAAAGATTACAGAAAGTTTCCAGGTGAACCGAATGTGGAAGGAGGGAGAGGGGATTTGAATGAAGATTTGCTGCCCTTAATCCTGGCCGGCCTGCAGGATACGGTGTACATGGTGGCTTTGTCCGCCTTGATTGCTGCTTTTTTAGGCTTTCCCATTGCTGTGCTTCTGATTGTCAGTGAAAAGGGCGGCATCATGGAAAGGCCTAATTTAAACCGGGTGCTGGGAGCCTTTGTAAACCTCTTTCGCTCCTTCCCCACCATTATTCTTATCGTTGTGCTTTTGCCTTTGTCCCGCTGGATTGTGGGAACGACTCTGGGAGCCACAGCAGCGGTGGTGCCGCTTTCCATAGGTTCTGCCCCCTTTCTGGCCAGAATCATTGAGAACAGTTTAAAGGAGGTGGAGCGGGGAAAAATCGAGGCAGCTCGAGCTATGGGGGCAAGTCCGCAAACCATCGTGTTCAAAGTCATGTTCCCCGAGGCCTTACCCGCCCTGGTACGGGGAATTACCCTGGCGATTATAACGATAACCGGTTTTACCGCAGTGGCGGGAGCGGTCGGAGCAGGAGGGTTGGGCAGCCTGGCTATTCGTTTCGGTTATATGCGTTATCGCAATGATGTAATGTTTGCCACTGTGGCACTCCTGGTGGTACTGGTTCAGCTTGTGCAATGGTGCGGTGACAGAGCGGCGCGTAAAATTAACAGCAAGCGCTACCGTTTTGATTGAGAACAATGTGTATTTAAGAGAACAAAAAGGGAGTGGATATTATATGAAAAGAAATCCGGGGTTGATATTAATGACCATACTTCTAGCGGGTGTTCTGATACTGGCCGGTTGCGCCAAAAAGCAGGTTTCGAGCAGTTCAGATACTGCACCGGCCACTGGCCTGATTACGCTGAAGGTGGGAGCTGCCGTAACGCCACATGCTGAAATTCTTAACTTTATTAAGCCTGATTTAAAAAAGGAAGGCATAGATTTACAGGTTATTACCATTGATAATGAGGCCCAACTCAATCCATCCCTGCAGGACAAACAAATCGATGCTAATTATTTTCAACATGTGCCCTACCTGGATTCAGTTTCCAAAGAAAAGGGCTATCAATTCACAGCTATAGCCAAGGTGCATATTGAACCCATGGGCTTCTATTCCCGGAAAATTAAGGCAAAAGACGAGCTTAAACCAGGGGCCAAGATTGCCATACCCGACAACCCCTCCAACGAGTACCGGGCACTGGCTTTGCTGCAAAACAATGGACTGATCAAATTGAAGGAAGGTCTGTCTAATTATTCAGCCACACCGCGGGATATCATAGATAATCCTAAAAACCTGGTTTTTTCGGAAGTGGAGGCGCAGCAACTGCCCAGGATACTGCCTGATGTAGATGGCGCGGTGATCAATACCAACTGGGTGCTGGAAGCCAAGATCGACCCTAATAGCGCTTTGTTCAGGGAAGACGCCAATTCTCCCTATGCCAATGTTCTGGTCGTGCGTAAAGGCGATGAAAGCCGGCCGGAAATCAAGAAACTGGTTGAGTACTTAACCTCCGATAAAGTTAAGCAGTTCATTAAAGACAAATATGGGGTTGCTGTAGTGCCGGCTTTTTAATGAAGCGCAAGCGGTTTGAATCTGCACTGGCCGGCATAAGTTGGCGCAACAAGTTTTCATTAAGATAATGAAGGAGGCACCGGGTTGACAGCAGCCAGATGCCTCCTTCATAACGGTGATCGGCTTAAAGAACGGAGGTGAATCATAAATGGATATTAACGATATCGGTGAATTGGGTAAAGTGGGGATCATTCCGCAAAAGCAAAAGGATTATTATGTGATCCGTATTAAGTCCGTGGCTGGAGATATCAGCGCCGAACATCTGGAAGTAATTGCCGGAGTCGCGCAAACCTACGCCGATGGACAGGTTCATTTGTCGACTCGGCAGGGTATTGAACTGCATAACATCCAGGCCTGTAATGTAATCCTGGCTAAAAATCATCTGGAAGCCAGAGGAGTAGAACTGGGCGCCAGCGGTTCCCGGGTAAGGGGGGTTACGGCTTGCCCGGGGGCCAGCACCTGCCCGCATGGCATTATCAATACCAAAGATGTAGCCCGGGAATTAGACCGGATGTTTTTCGGGCAGGAAGCCCCGGGTAAATTCAAAATAGCGGTTTGTGGATGCCCCAATAATTGTGCCAAACCAGTGGAAAATGATGTGGGAGTTATGGGGGGAGTCCTGCCCCAATGGGTGGAGGATCAATGCATTGACTGCCAACTATGCAGCAGTACTTGCCCGGTAGAAGCCATATCTTGCAATGAAGAGGGCCGTTATATTGTAAATGAGGAACGCTGCATTCTATGCGGCATTTGCATTAATAGTTGTCCCGCTGATGCCTGGGATGCCAGCAAAAAAGGCTACACCTTATTTCTGGGAGGAACTATGGGGAAAAAGCCCCGGCTGGGAACCAGATTTGCCAGGCTCATTCAGAGTAAGGAAGAGCTTTTTCTGTATATTGAACAGGCCTTTGCCTTTTATAAAGAATACGGAAAGAAGAAGGAAAGATTTGGCCATACCCTGGAAAGGTTAGGGATGGAAAGATATTGGCATGAGACGCGCGATGGAGATTAAGGAACTGTGACGGAATACAGCATCAGGAGGTTATTGCCGGATAAAGAAATAGACATTGCTTTATCGTCCCCATTAAATAGTTCCCCCTGAAAAACTCTGGGGGTAGTCAGCAAAATAATCTGCAAAAAGTTGTTTTAAAACCCATTATATAGGCAAAGTAAAGAAGGAGTTGCCTTCCGATACTCGAATCTTGTTAGTAACCACACAAAATAAGATAAAAAGGAGGCGAGGTTTTATTACACATCGGTATATTAGTATCTTCCGCTATTATTTTTGTATCAGCGATATTACTTGCAATCTATAAGGAGGTTTACTGCATTAAACCTATTCCTTCTGAGGATGAAGGTAATGTAGGCAAGGGGCATAGCCGCAAGTCTAGAATTGGAATTTACATAGCAATCGTTTTATCCATTGCTACATTGGCGTGCATTTATTTGTCAACAATCATTACCAGCAAGCCGCCTGTATATTCTATTAGCGGTAGAACCCTTTCTATTTCTACACAATTCGGACAAAAAGTTAACTTTTCTGATATTAACAACATCCAACTTAAGGATAGCCTTCCTGGGAATCTTAATAAGACAGATGGTCTAGGCATAGGCACCGTTCTTAAAGGAAAGTTCTCATCAGATATTGGCAATATATCAGTTTATGTTAACACAGCTATACCACAGTTTATCTATATTGGAACCACATCTGGATTGATTATTGTTAATGATCAATCAGTTGCAAAAACGCAGGCCCTTTATAATGAGTTGAATACGGATATTAACAATAAATAAAATAGGAGCATTCGTAATGAGTATCATTTAACATATCAAATGGGCCCATTATTGATGATTGTGATTTAGGATTTCAATCAATTATCCAATTCTTCCCCCGGCCGTCTCAATTTCAGGTTTTTCATGGGGAACTAAATGGAGTAGGCAAAGGGCAGGGCGGTTTCGGCAAAGAATTCCAAATATATGGCCTTGCGCAGCCGTATAAATTCAATATTACTCCGATCACGGGGTCGGGGTAGGGGAACGTCCAGTACCTTTTTTAAATGTGCGGGACGGTTGGACATGATAATTACCCGGTCACCCAGGAAAACGGCTTCATCAATGTCATGGGTGACCAGAATCATGGTGGTTCTTTCAGCTTCCCAAATGCGCAGGATCTCCATCTGCATCTGTATCCTGGTCAGGGCGTCCAGAGCGCCGAAGGGCTCATCCAGTAAAAGCACCCGCGGGCGGTTGATAAGAGCCCGGGCAATAGCCACCCGCTGGGCCATACCACCGGATAACTGGCCGGGAAGCGCCTTTTCGAAACCCTGCAAGCCAACTAAATCAATGTGATATTGAACAAATTTGTCCCGGTCATCAACCTGGACCTTGAGCCCAAAGCCGATATTCTCTTCAACGTTGAGCCAGGGAAACAGGCGGTGTTCCTGAAAGACCATTCCCCGGTCCAAGCCCGGTCCCTGAATCACTTTGCCTCCCAGGACAATACTCCCCTGATAATCTCGTTCCAAACCGGCGATTAGTCGTAAAAGCGTGCTTTTACCGCAGCCGCTGGAACCGACTATACTTATGAATTCACCAGATTGAACGGAAAAACTTATATTGTTCAAAACTTCGCAAATACCCTGGTCAAGCTCATAACTTTTGCTCAAATCTTCTATTCTGAGAATCGGATCACTGTCCGGTGATAATTTCATTAAGGCCTCCTTTGGATGAAGATCCGACGCTTCATCGAATCATGGCTGGATGGCAGCCTCGGATAAAGCAGTCCCATCCCCGAGGGAAGCAGTCCTGCCGGGTTGCCGGGAGATTTACCCGCACTTTTCAAGCGTTGAAATCGATTTTCCACTTGATCAAACGTTTTTCCACTTTGAATAAGAAGGAATCCATCAATTTACCGACTATGCCGATGGTCAACATGCCCACCAGTACAACATCTGCCTGAGACAACTGCCGGGCATCCATAATCAAGTAACCGATTCCTGAACTGGCAGCAATGAGCTCGGCAGCCACCACGCACATCCAGGCCACACCCAGTCCCACCCGCAGCCCGGTCATGATGTAGGGCAGGGTGGAGGGAAATACTACCTTGAAAATAAGGTCCCGATTCGAGGTCTCCAGGATTCTAGCTACTTCTACAAGTTTATTATCAGTACTGCGCACACCGTCGACAACATTAACCAGGACCGGAAAGAAGGTCCCCAGAAATATTATGAAGATTTTAGAAGACTCATCTATCCCCAGCCACAATATGGCCAGCGGGATCCAGGCGATGGGGGGGATGGGCTTCAATACCTGAATGATCAGGTCGCTTCGGCGGTTCCAACCCTCATTCATCCCGATTCCTATACCTAAAACCACAGCAACCAGGCTGGCCAGGATGAAGCCTTCCATCACCCTTAAAAGGCTAATGGCGATATGTCGCAGGAGCTCCCCACTGATGAGCAGCGACCAAAAGGTGTTCATGATCATGGTGGGAGGGGGAAGCGTCATGGCCTTGATCCAACCCACCTGGAAAAGTCCCTGCCAGACCACCACCAGTATCACCGGCAAAGACCAGTATTGCCATATTTGCCAGCTCCGGTGGGAATATTGGAATTTGCTTGTAAACACCATCGCGCCCCCTTCCAACACGGGAAACCGTTATAGGATGCCGGCTTGTTTTTCGTAGCTGCGGTCTATAAAATGATCGATATCGACAGGCGTTTTGATCAGACTATTGTCCTTCATGAACTGGGTAGTGGCTTTCAGTTCTGTAATGTCATCATCTTGAATAACCGGGTTGTAATCGAATTTGCTCATGACCCGGGCCAATTGGCTGGCATCCAGCTTAACATCTGGGGTAATCAGGGAGGCGCTTTCCTGGGAATTCTGTTTTACAAAATCATAGCCACGCAGATAGGTTTTTAGAAAGATATCAATCAATTGGGGATTTGTTTCTGCAAAAGCATTTCTGGCTACCAGGACGATTTCACCTTTTTTGAGGCCGGTGCCATCTGCCAGAATCCTGATGGCATCCTTGTCTTGCAGCTGCGTAATCAAAGGCTCCCAGATAACGCCGGCATCAATGTCGCCCTTGTCCAGGGCAGTGGGAATATCGGTATGAGGTAAATTTATGACCTGCACATCACTGAGAGAAAGGCCATTCTTCTGCAAAACCAGGGCCAACAGGTGATGGCCATAGGAACCGACCACTACTCCTACTTTTTTCCCTTTTAGATCCTGGACCGTGTTCAAGGGCGACTTTTTCGATAAAACCACCGCCAGGCCCTGGGGGGCTCGGGAAGCAATCGCGATGATACTGTTGTCCTGCCCGGCGGATTTGGCTATGATGGCCGGTGAATCTCCCATAAAACCTAAATCCAGTTGACCAGCGGCCAGAGCTTCGTTCATAGGCGGCCCGGCAGCAAAGGGTACCCATTTTACCGTTACTCCGATTTTAGAGAACTCATCTTCTAACCACTTCTTTTCTTTAACTACGAAAAGCGGTGCATAGTGGGGCCCGACCTGGGTTCCTATCCGAATCTCCGTGGCCTGATGGCCGCTGTTGCTTTGTTGAGCAGTCCCGACGGTGCTTTTTGTCCCGCAGCCTGAGAGAAGCAGGGCAGTTAATAGGAAGATTGATAAGGCCAGAAGTGTTCTTTTCATTGAAATCATCCTTTCTAATGCAGCCCTATTTGGCTAGCCGGTCCAGATGGAGGAAAATGGGTCGCTGCGTTTCTTCCTGTTTTTTGCGCACAGGAAAATTCTGATTGATGACCTGCTCCGGATCGATTACCCAAACCGCTGCCAGGTCAACATCACCCAGGATCTCCCTGATCCGAACGTAATATTTTTGAAAAACTGGCCCGGCCACCAGTGCCCGTTGGGGCCTGCCTTTGATCTGGTAGCTGGCGCCGTCTTTCCCTTTCAAGGCCACAGCGATGGGGCGGTTGAACCACAGGCTGGCAATCATGTTTTTGTTTGTTTGAGACGATTCCAGTAGTTCCAGATAGATAAGACGACCGTCTTCGTCAACCTGGAGAGATTGTTTGGGAACGGCGTGAGGAGCTCCGTTCTGGTCGATGGTGGCCAGTATTTTAACGGTTTCTTCATCGACCAGCAGATCTAGTAATTTTTGTTCTAGTACAATAGACATCATAAAACCTCCCGGATAGATGCTAATTACAACAACCTGTATAAATCCGTGTCGGGATGATTCCCGCAGCGCCGATAGTCATCATAGTCTACCGGCAGTTTGTATTTCTTCCGTAGTTCATGAATCCCCTGAGCGAGCCCAACATAGTAGTCCAGGGAAGGCGCCCTTTGATCCCGAAAATGAGATCCAGGACGGGGAACCCAGACAATAAATACGACATTTACTCCCTGACTAATCAAAGATTCGGCTTCTGCCAGGGTTGACTGCAGGGCTTTATCTTCATCGGAGAAACCATGAGGCTGAGCCAATTCCACCCCGCCTACGATGCCCGTGCTCACGCGCCCCCGCCCGAAGATTTCAACTGCGGAAATGAGGCGCTTTTTCCATTCCTGGTATCCCACCCATTCAGCTTTCCCCGGGCAAATCCAGTTAAAGAGCTCTTCATTCAGGACTTCCAGGTCGGATGTGTAGCTCATCAGCCCGGTTTCTTCATACAACCTGCGCAGCTGCCTTTGATTAAAGGCCGAGGCAATAAGCTGACTGGGAAATTTCTTGGTTGAAAAATGCTCCCCTATGGCTTGCAGTGTTTCAATGTAATAGTCAACTTCACGATCGAAAGTCTCATCTCCCCGGGTATTGGAACCGGCTGTCAAGCAAATACCGGTAAAACGGCCCGGCTCCTTCAAAGCCTCTCCAAATGTTTCCGATACATCACGGGGATTAAGATGGGTAGGGATGCCCAGTTCGGATCTCTGCTGGCGATAGTGGCTGACAATATCGCAAAAACGGCATCCTTTATCATTGGCCCAAAAATGGCAGAACCCCGATTGGAAAATGTTGAGACGCTGGGGGCGGGCGCTTATAATAAAACTCATGGGTATGCCTGAGCTGGTGCTTTGGTCATAATACGCTGGTTTAGACCAGTATTCTACCTCCTCAATTACCTGACTGCCATCCGCCAGGACCAGTCTGTCATCGATCAGATCCACAAAATAGGGATTCAGCTCCAGGGGAGTGGGATCCACAATGATCGAGGTTCCGTCGCGAAGCAGTAGAGACTCGGGCAGGGAACTTAATTGGGCGTCTCGAGCGCCAAAAATATAAGGACTTCTGGTTTGATGCAGGTCGGGATTAAACCTGCTTAAAGCACGTTCCGTATAATAAACTCCCCGCCGCTGCACGTCGATTTTGAGAATAATGAGAGCGGGAAACTCAGGATGCTGAAGAATTGCTTTTTGAAGTTCCGTCTCGCTGGTCAAATCATCACGGCATAATGCCACCTGTTCCACCTCCTGTGATTTCCTTCAATGAACGATATTAACTCACGCGTTCCAACCCGGCGGCTTGTTGCAGAATAAGCACCCGGTCCAACCGTTCCCAGGGCAAATCCAGATCTCTTCTGATATCTGGTCGGCCAGCTTGTCGGGATGACCCTCGGTAACCGATTCGGAAGTGAACAAATAGCGATCAGGAATCATAATAAATCAACCTCCCTAATAAAACTTTGTCTCCAAGCGAGTGCTTTTTATAAGCGGCTTTTCAATTACGAAAGGACCCAGAAATGAAAATAGAGGCCCGAAAAGCGCATTGTGTGCTTTGGCCTCCAGTTTTCTGGTCAGATTTAAACACAGTAAACATATTGAAATACTATATAAATACATAGTATGGATAAGTGCGGCGATTGTCAATCTTAATTTGACTATATTGAAGCTTTAGATTTTGTCGAAATAGCTTCTGCAGACGTAGATGATCGAATGAATCTAACTTTTTCAGGGAGAAATGTTGCATCCGCCTGTCGGTTAAGCCAGGCAGAAAGATGGCCTAGCACCTCGGCTCGATTCACATCATCAAAGGGGCGATGAAGAGATTGTGGGTACTCGTGGCGCTCTTTATCGGCAAGGACTACAGGGCCGAAAAATCGGCGGCTTCCCTCAGCAGGGGTAATCGGATCGCTCAAGCCATAGAGCATCAGTAATGGCACTTTCAGATCGTGAGCGCGTGCCCTTACCTGGTTTCCGGAATTGAGAAGTTCTCGCCCTAAGCGGAGCGTCATTTTCGCATGGCGCAGCGGGTCCGCAGCCAGTATCTCGGCTGCCTCTGTATCGCGAGTGAGCTTGGTGTAATCGGGCCGTAATTCAATGGTGTATTCCGGCCTTACCAGAGAAAGTATTCGGATGATCTTTAAGCAGACCGGAGAAAGTCCGGAGTAGCTTAATGCTGGACTGACAGCAATAACCCCCTGCAACTCCGATGGGTACTGCAACGCATATTCCAGGCAAATCAAGCCACCCAGACTGTGACCGAGCAAAAATAATGGTGGATCAGCTTCCTGGTTTCTAATCCATAAAATAAAAGCTTTCAAATCTTCCTGATAGTCCTTCCAGGTTTGCACATGCCCTTGCCGGCCGGGGGAACGCCCATGTCCCCTGAGGTCTAAACCATACCAGATATATCCTTGGATCACCAAATGCTGGGCGATGTTGCCCAGGCCTCCACTGTGATCACCATGCCCGTGCACACCAACGACCACGGCTTTGGGTGGGCTGGCCGGGTGCCATGATTGATAATGAAGTTCCAGCCCTCCTGCGCCTTGAAAAAAGCCCTGGTTGTGACGTATAAAACTTTTGATCTTGTGAACAGCCATATTGCGAATAACAACTCACTTTCGTCGATTCGTAAGCACCGGAAAAACATGACTAAATTATGTACACCGCGAATTTGACTGGCATGATAAGTCAAGCAAGGGATCTTTCGACGAGAAGAGTATTGCCGAATAATCCTTGACGCCTACTAACCAGTTTCTGTAAAAATGGCATTCTTTCGGAAAATGATAGGGATTCCCCGGGCCTTGGCCTGCTTTTTAACCTGGTGCATAAGTCCATGGTTGATAAAACTGAGGTTAAGGATTATTAAATCTACGTCTTTGGGAATCTCACGATTCTGGGTGGAATTATTCCGCCCATTCCAGTGAATGATCTCCTTTACTCCTTTTTTTAGAAGCTTTCGGGGAACGGATCCCAGACGATCGGCGCCCACCAAAAGAACCGTTTCAGCTCTATTTTCTAGTACTGTACTCATCGTTCTTCTCCTTTCCAAGATCACTCTGCAGGTGATCCGACGGGCCCCGCCTTTATGCGATATGAAATACTAAGGGGCCAGGGTTGATCTACCTGGCCTCCAGTTATCTGGTTGAACCGATAGCATAGTAAACATATAAGATTACTATAGTTAAAATAGTAGTGCTACTTGAATGATCTGTCAACCCAATTTTTACGGCACCGAAGTCTTGGCTTGTTGCTCGGGAGATAATTTTTTGGAAGGCGAGATGGGATCGGTCCAGGGAAATTAATTATTAACTCAACTTTCGCAGTTGACATCAAGCAAGCGCGGCTTTTTGTCCAAGCCAGGAGGATAAGGCGAGCTTATGCGTTCTCACATAACAAAAGTGGAAGCGAATATTGGGCATAGGTTTAGTAATGCCATAAACCAGAACAAGACCGGCTGACGGCGGGACAAATAGTTGCGATTGCTGCCTGCGCTTATGAGGTTTCTTCTGCAACTGCGAAAGTTGAATTATTGATCAAATCCCTGACCACCTGACCTGCCATAAGCAAACCGGCTGTCGAAGGAACAAACGAAATGCTCCCTGGAATCTGGCGGCGGATCGTACAGATGCGGGTGGCCCCTTTCGGGCATACACAGCCATTGTTGCAGCTTGAATCCTCACTCTCAATGGGTACCAAGGGTTCTTCTTTTGAGTAAACAACTTTAAGAGAAGCAACGCCTCTTTTTCTCAACTCCTTGCGCATGACTCTGGCCAGGGGGCAAACCGAGGTCTCATAGATGTCTGTGATTTCCAGCCGGGTGGGATCCAATTTATTACCGGCGCCCATGCAACTGATGATAGGAATATTTTTATTCTTGGCATACACCGTCAAATCAAGCTTGGAACTGACGGTGTCAATGGCATCGATAATATAATCCATATCCGGTCTAACCAATGTATCGGCACAATCCCGGGCGAAAAAAGTCTGATGAACCTCTACCTGGGCTCCGGGATTTATATCCAGGATTCTATCCCGCATTACCTCTACCTTGGGTTGGCCAACGGTCTTGACCGTGGCATGAATCTGGCGGTTGATGTTGGTAAGGCAGATTAAGTCATCATCGACCAGTACCAGGTTCCCCACTCCGGCCCGGGCCAGGGCTTCCGCTGCATAACTTCCTACTCCGCCAATTCCGAAGACGGCCACCTTGCTATGAGCCAGCCTGTTCATGGCTTCTTTTCCTATGAGTAATTCAGTGCGTGAAAATTCGTATACCATATTTCCCTCCCGGTGAATGGTGGGGGCCATCATTTATAATGCAAACATAAATCAAAACTATCATAACAAATTCACAGGGCCAGCATAAGCAAAAGGGAAAATAAAAATAGAAAAGCGCGAAGCAGGGTGAATAAAGGGACTTTTTTACCCTGCTTCAGTGAACAGAAAGTTGTAGAGTCCCGGGGGGCAAAGAGGCTCAGGGAGTGAGGTGATCGTGTAAAGACTTTGGAAAGGAGAGGCCAAGAACTACCAATATTACAGGAATATCCTGGTAAGCTCTTGACCCCTTATCCTTTAGGAGGTCTTAAGCTGCGATTTCTTGAACAGATCACATGTAAACTCACGGACATTTCCAGTTGGGGCGTGTCCCCGTACCTTAACTCCGCTTATTCTGATTATCTTCCGGCAATGATGGCGCTTAAAAGGTCTTCCATCAAGCGCAGTCCTCCACGGTATCCGGTATAGCTCCGATCAATAATGGCACGGTTGGCTACCGGGAAACTTACACTCAAGTGGGGTGCTCCAATTTTCTGAGCAAGTTCTCGGTCCAGGGAGCTGCCCACCACAAAGGCCGGGCTCAAAGGATTGTTGTATTTCCCGGAAGGATTGCCCAGGAATTCTAAATGCCGAATAATCTCGCTGGTATCGGTCTCAAAAACCACCTTAGGAGTAAGGCCGGATTCCAGGTGAATGGTCCTTTCTCCCAGGCTTTTCTCCTGTGATTCGTTCAACTGGTCAGTAAAAACTACCAGCTCAGGCAGCCAACCAAGGTCGTCAGATAGAAAACGGGTAATGGCTACGGAATAATTGGCATCACCTATCACCGCTGCGTAGCGCTGCAGGTCCAGGTCATTGTAGCACTCGATCAAGGGTTCCAGGTAAGTATAGTAAAGCTGGTTCTCATGATCTATGAAGGTTTCGATAATGTCTTGATTCAGGGACAGGGCGGTTCCCACCTGGCGAAGAAAAGCATCGGAAGCAGCCGGACCTATCGGCAAGGGGGTCAGGATATAGGGTGTCCCATGGATATCTTGGAAGGCCTGAGCGGCTTCCACGCCGTAAACATCTGAGACAACAATGTTCAACTCGGCGCTGGCAGCTTGTTTAATGGCTTCCAGGTTGTCTTGCGCAGTGAAAAAGGTGTTTACCTCCAATCCCAAACCCTCAAGCAAGCAGCGTAAGCCTTCCAGGTTGCCACGCCAGAAAACATCCATAAAAGGTACGATACCCAGCAGGTTAACCTTGCCTTTAACTTTTTCCGGTCCCGATTCCAGATAGTCGGCGAACAAGGCTTTTAAAACCAGATCATAGCCGTAGTAGGAATTGCCCTTGAAGCCTCCGGTCTCGGCAGCAACGATGGGCACCCCACGTTCTCTGAACTCGGCCACGACTGCTCGAACGTCATCGCCGATCACCT
The DNA here is from genome assembly GCA_035560815.1 of Syntrophomonadaceae bacterium. GTDB lineage: Bacteria > Bacillota > Syntrophomonadia > Syntrophomonadales > Syntrophomonadaceae > UBA5314. The sequence continues at coordinate 22,370 of DATMYR010000021.1, forward strand.
CGGTGACGCAGCTGGTTAACACCACAAAAAGTTGGCCATTCATTACTTCCAGGGTGTTCTCGATTTGCTCCTGCAGCCGGGCTGCTCCCCCGAAAACCACCTCACGTTCCTGGACATTGGAACTCGGAACATTTAAGCCTCCGCAATAGCCGCCGACCTGCAGGGCGCTGCCGCCATTTTGCGTCCATACAATATTTCCGGCGCAGCCTCCGGCCGCATGCAAAATGGGAATCGTGGCAGGCAGCGAGCTGGCTGTACCCATAGCACCCCCCAGAGAGCAATAATAGCGAGGACGTTCAATAAAACTGCTCATCGTTATAGACCTCCCGCGGTTTTAATATATTTGAAGGGATCGGCATCATACCAGGAAGGAGCATAGGGCATCTGCACATATTTGCTCAGTTTGCGGTTGAATGAAGGATTGCGCAGCTGCCGATAGAGGCGCCGGGCCAATTCGTAAACGCCCCGGTAGCCGATATAGCTCAGCCCGGTATTGTAAATCACATGGGTGGCTATGCCCAACTTGGAAGCTGTGGCGTTGCCGTTCCAGTGTCCCAGGAACAGATCGGGTTGAATTCTCTTCAATAGATTTACCTCTTCAAAGGGCTGGGCATTAGCAATGTTCATAGGGAAATCATTACCGGAAATCTTTATCAGCTTCTGGTATTCTCCTTGTGCAAATTCATCGTGATGATAAGATCGGATTCCCACCAGTTCGAAGCCCAGTTCCGCCAGTAAATTAGCTGTGGCCAGGGCGCGAAACTCTCCGGCGCTCACAAAAACCCTTTTTCCTATGAACAATGGTTTAAATTCCTCTAAAGCCTGATTCAGCTCTCTGACTTCGTTTTCAATCAAACTTTCCGCTTGCTTTTCCAGGCCAAAAAAAGCTGCTATATCTCGAATCCATTGATTGGTGTTTTCTATTCCAATGGGCATGTGCTTTAAAATATAGGGCACTCCGAATTTCTCCTCCAGAAACTTAACAAAATAATCATCATGAGTGGGGCAGGTACTGACGGAAAGGGCTGCTTGAGTCACCTGCCACATATCCTCAGGTCGGGCGAAAACGGGAAATACATTGCTTTCCAGACCCAGGGCGGCAAGCAAGCGAGACAGTTCTACTTCATCGCCTCTGCCCATGGAGGATACATTGAAGAGGTTGACAGTATGTTTTCTCCTGTATTCCTCTTTCAAATCAGCCAGTTCATCCCGAACCAGCGGGTGTAGTTCTGGAGGAGCTTCGAGCAAATTGCGCCCGATCCCATGATAGACTGCATCATAGGCTGTGGCCCAGATTTTAGTCTTAAATCCCTCGCAATGAACCGGAATGATACGAGCGGTTACCTGCCCCTGGACCCTTTCCGCCACACCATCTATGTCATCACCGATTATGCCGGGTACGCATCCGGCCACAACTGTAATCGTACCAGGCCGGTAACGACGATCAGCCTCGATAATGGCTTGTTCCAGTTTGCCTTCACCTCCGGAGATCACATTATATTCATTGAGCGCGGTGGACAACCACAAGGCATCCCGGACCTTTCCCCAGCGCATATTTCCGCCTGACCGCACATTGGCATTCTGGGAATGAGCGCAGGACCCGCAGCCGATGGCTCCATGCAGCAGGGTAACATTGTCGGGAAGGCTGTTAAGCATGGCCAGGGCTGGCAGCAAGAGGCAAATGGATCCCTGGGAAAATGTTCGCTCTCCATCGCTCAAATGGCACTGTCCGGTTTCTTTAGCCAGCCCGCACAGAGTGCCTCCGAAGGTGATGCAGGACTGGAGACGATCTTCCCGTTTGGGGGGTTCCTTATTCTCAAAATAACTCACGATATGATAACCTCCTGTAGCAAAATTATTAGCCCGATCAATGGCGATGAACGGAATGGGCGATATAAACCCGGTGGGGGCTTCATTCGCCGCCGAGGGCGCATTGACGAAGCTGAAAAGCACATAAAACCGCTATGAATAAATGGTTATATATGATACTAATATGAGCTCTTAAACATTGTCAACAATAATTATCGGAATACTTGGTGATAGGCTGTTGACAAAGAAAAGGGGGCATGATATAAATAAACCATGTAAACCAATTGAAATAGTATGTAATGGAGAAAGTTATTAGGAGGGAATTATTTATGGCCAAAATTGCAAAGAACCTCACTGACCTCATTGGGAATACCCCGCTGTTAGAATTGTCTAATTACAACCAGTTCAATCACTTGAACGCCCGGGTGATTGTCAAACTGGAGTATTTTAATCCGGCGGGTAGTGTCAAGGACCGCATCGGTTATTCCATGATCAAGGATGCAGAAGACAAAGGCCTCATCGACAAAGACACCATTCTTATTGAACCAACCAGTGGAAATACCGGAATCGCCCTGGCTTTCGTAGCTGCTGCCAAAGGCTACCGCCTCATACTGACCATGCCTGACACCATGAGCGTCGAGCGTAGAAATTTGCTCAAAGCACTGGGGGCGGAATTAGTGCTGACTCAGGGTGCTAATGGCATGCCCGGAGCAATTCGGGCCGCTGAAGAGCTGGCAGCCCAAACACCGCATTCGTTTATACCGCAGCAGTTCAAGAATCCGGCCAACCCGGCTATCCACCGGGAGACTACCGCTGAAGAAATATGGCGGGATACGGATGGGGAGGTTGACATCTTTGTAGGTGGTGTAGGCACGGGAGGAACTATCACTGGAGTAGGTCAAAATCTGAAAGCCAAGAAACCCGGTGTGCAGATCGTAGCTGTGGAGCCCTTTGATTCCCCGGTGCTATCGGGTGGATCCCCCGGACCCCATAAGATACAGGGAATCGGGGCCGGATTTGTACCGGACGTTTTAGACCTGAGTTTGGTTGACGAAATATTTAAGGTGAAGAACGAGGAAGCCTTCGAGACGGCCCGTCTGCTATCCAAGACCGAGGGATTGCTGGTAGGTATATCGTCTGGAGCGGCTACGTTTGCCGCCGCTCAGCTGGCCAAAAGACCGGAGAACCAGGGGAAAACCATTGTGGCTTTGCTTCCAGATACCGGAGAAAGGTACCTATCGACGGTCTTATTCCAGGAACCATAAAAGTATATCCGGTAAGGGAACCAGGAAGGAATCGTTCTTTTCTACCTCCCTGGTTCCCTTGTTATTTACCCGAGAGAATAGTAACCATATATAAAATCATTACACGTGTAGCGCGATGGACAAATATAGGGCTGGAGGTGAAATGATGAGGCCTGAAAAAGATGTCTTGAAAGACAAGAGCTTAATTCGCTCTTGCCTTGACCTGGACTACCTGCCGGCTTTAATAGAAGAAATTCGTTTTGGTTCGATTACCATCATCATTCAAGATGGGAAAGTCATTCAGATTGAGAAACATGAAAAGATCAGGTTAGTCTGATCAAAATTAACAGGACCACACCTGCTAAGCAAACTGGAGGCTGTTTCTATCGAGTAATGCTTATAAGGTAATCCGTAAAGATCGGTAAGAGGGAGGAGGAGAAAATGTCAGGGTGCCACAATTCAAATAATGACAATCCTTTCAGCCATCTGGTCAAAAAACATCCCTGCTACAATGGGCAAGCTCATTCCAAATACGGCCGTATTCATCTCCCGGTCAGTCCCTCATGCAACATTCAATGCAAGTTCTGCCGGCGGGGTTTTAATAAGTATGAAAAGCGGCCCGGTGTCAGCCGGGGAATCATGACCCCTGAGGAAGCATTAAAAAATGTTAGCAAGGCATTGAATCTTTGCCCGGAAATCACAGTGGTAGGAATAGCCGGACCTGGAGACACCCTGGCCAGTGACCGTGCCATTGAGACCTTTCGGCTCATTCATGCCGAATTTCCGGAACTCATAAAATGCCTAAGCACCAACGGTCTATTGCTCGAGGAAAAAGCCAAACGACTGGTCGAGGTTGGCGTGAAAACCGTAACAGTGACTGTAAATGCAGTGGATACTGAGATCGTGCAAAAGGTATGCTCGCATATCATCTACCAGGGTCAGGTCTTTACAGGATCAGCTGCCGCTTGCGGGCTTTTGCTGGCCCAGCTTAAAGGAATAAAACGAGCCGCCAGTTTAGGTATGATTATTAAAGTGAATGCGGTGCTGATCCCGGGTGTCAACGACGAACATATTGGTCAAATTGCCCGTGTCACTGCGAGCGCTGGAGCGGTTCTTATGAATGTAATTCCATTGATTCCACAAAATCAAATGGAGCATTTGCGGCCCCCTTCCTGCGAGGAGCTGAATCAAGCGCGAAGCACCGCCGAAGCATATCTGCCCGTTTTTCGACATTGCCAGCAATGCCGGGCGGATGCCTGCGGTATTCCAGGCTCCGGAATTGATCTGGCTGGGATTTTATATGACGATCATCCTGTACAAACTTTTTCCCACGGATAAGGGCGGGAATGAATTCAAATGGGAGTGAGGCATTTGCGTTACCGGGTGGCGGTTGCCAGCAGCGATGGCAAGGTGATTAATATTCATTTTGGACAGGCTGAGCAGTTCTTGATTTTTGACTTTAATGAAAACGGACCGGAATTTTATGAGCTGCGCAAAACCAGCGCTTATTGCGGAAGCGAGGAATCCCATGACGGAGTTTTCAGTCATACTCCAACCAGCATATCAGACTGTCAGTATGTTCTTGCCAGCCGAGTTGGACGGGGAGCTGAAGAAGCTTTGAAACAAGTGGGCATTCAAGTCTTTGCCATGCCCGGACTCATCGAGCCGGTTTTACAGAAGCTTTATGTATGTTTACAGAACCAACATAAATAAAATCTGAGGTGAAAAGATTGGCTAAAAAACTTAAACAGATTGCCATCTATGGCAAAGGCGGGATCGGAAAATCTACTACCACTTCGAATATCAGTGCTGCTCTGGTCAGGGAGGGGTTTAAGGTGATGCAGTTCGGCTGCGATCCTAAGGCTGACTCTACCAACACGCTGCGTGGCGGTCAGTATATTCCTACGGTTTTGGACACTCTGAGGGAAAAAACGGTGGTAAAACCGTCGGAGGTCATTTTTGAAGGGTATGGCGGCGTTTATTGCGTGGAGGCCGGAGGCCCATCCCCCGGGGTAGGATGCGCAGGTCGAGGAATCATTACTGCGGTGCAATTATTCAAGCAGCAGAAGATATTTGAGCAGCTTGATCTGGATTTCGTAATTTACGATGTCTTGGGTGATGTGGTATGCGGCGGCTTTGCTGTGCCGATTCGAGAGGGAATTGCCGAGCATGTTTTCACTGTTTCTTCAGCGGACTTCATGGCTATCTATGCAGCCAACAACCTTTTTACCGGAATTCAAAAATACTCAAAAAGTGGAGGAGCGCTATTAGGCGGTGTAATTGCCAACTCCATGAATGCTCCCTACTCCAGGGAGATCATTGATGATTTCGCCCAAAAGACCCATACTCAGGTGGTCGAATATATACCTCGTTCCATTACGGTTACCCAGAGTGAACTGCAGGGCAAGACTGCTGTGGAACTCGCTCCCGAATCAGAACAGGCAAAGATTTACCGTGATTTAGCCCTTAAGATTGCCGTGCATAGTGAATCCAAAACCCCTTCGCCGATGAGTGTTCAAGATTTACGCGAGTGGGCTTCCCATTGGGCTGAATATCTGCTATCTTACGAGACGGGTGAGGTGCGCAGCGAGGCCGGTGGAATTTAAGTAAATCTTATCATGGTTCTGTAAGCGGGCCTGGCTTGCATATCCCCCCAGGGTTCCTTTTCTGTTGATCTTTAGTACTAAATACCCTATAATACCTATAAAATTAGTATAGTACAAGGATGCTCAAGATATAGGTCAAAGATAAGGTTATGACCGAGGAGGAAGACTTTGCCCGGGAAAGTATTTGTGGCCATGAGTGGCGGGGTGGACAGTTCAGTGGCAGCTCTTTTACTGAAAGAGAAGGGGTATGATGTTACCGGCATCACTATGCAGATCTGGCCATTGGAGAAGGAGCAGAACAAAACCTGCTGCGGGTTGGATGCTATAAGCGATGCCCGCCGGGTAGCCTGGGCCCTGGATATACCTCATTATGTAATGAATTTTAGAGACGCATTTATGTCCAGAGTTGTTGATCCTTTTTGTCAGGAATATGTTCGAGGGCGTACACCCAATCCCTGTATTGCTTGTAATCGCTATATTAAATTTGAGGAATTCCTACAAAAATCCCTCGCCATGGGGGCTGATTATATTGCTACCGGTCATTATGCCCGCATCAGATATGATCAGGCTGCGGGAGAATACCAATTGCAGACTGCCCTGGATTCAAGCAAGGACCAGAGCTATGCCCTGTATGGACTAAATCAAACTCAGCTCAAGCACACCTTATTCCCCGTGGGTGAGTTGCTCAAAATCGAGGTAAGAGACATAGCTCGAGCCAGAGGCTTAGCAGTAGCAGAAAAAGCGGAGAGTCAGGAAATCTGTTTTGTGGAAACCGGGCATTATGCGGATTTTGTTGAGAAGCATCTGGGTTGTAAAACGAATATGGGGCTTATTATGGATATGAGTGGCCGGGTCCTGGGCTCCCACCCAGGTGTCCATCATTATACTATAGGCCAGCGTAAAGGACTGGGGCTGGCCCTGGGTTCTCCAGCCTATATTACTGGCCTGGATGCCCAAACCAATACCGTTTGGGTGGGCAGCGACCGGGATCTCTATCGATACAGTCTCGTGGCTGAAGACCTGAACTTTGTTTCCGGGATTATACCTGACCGGAACCAAAAGATATGCGCTAAAATCAGATATACAGCCCGGGCCATGCCTGCCACATTGGTGCCTCTGGGGGTCGATATTGTAAGGGTGGATTTTGAAGCGCCCCAACGAGCCATAACCTCGGGGCAGGCCGTGGTCTTCTATAAGGAAGCGGAGGTTCTGGGCGGAGGAACCATAAGCTCTATCATCCGTTGATGTAAGATTACAAAAAAAGAGTGATTCAGAGTCCCAAAATAATCGAAGCAAATATAAATGGAGTCAACACTGTGGTGGATATCTAAACAAAATTGGAGAGAGAATGTCATGCCTATAGAGCAAAAACTTGCACAATTAGAGAAAAAAATTGCATCCCTGGGCACCCTGGCGGTGGCCTTTTCCGGAGGCGTTGACAGCACCTTCCTTTTGGCCGTTGCCGTAAAAGTATTGGGAGACCGGGTGATGGCGGTCACGGCTTTATCATCCAGCTATACCGATCGGGAGGCCCGGCAGAGCGTGGAACTGGCCAACCTCTTGATGGCCAGGCACATGTCGCTGCCTCTCGAACAATTAGAGATTCCCGGATTTGCAGATAACCCCAAAGATCGCTGTTATCTCTGTAAAAAACAATTATTTAAAAAAATAATTGATCTAGCCGGCCAAAATGGGATAAAATTTGTAGCCGACGGGTCCAATGCCGATGATCTGGTTGACTATCGTCCCGGGCTCAAAGCCTTGAAGGAGTTAGGTGTTATCAGTCCTCTCATAGAAGCAGGATTAAGAAAGAACGAAATCCGTGCACTATCGAGACAGATGGATTTGCCGACCTGGGATAAACCAGCTGCTGCCTGCCTTTTCTCCCGCTTTGCTTATGGAGAGAACCTCACCCGGGAAAAGCTGGATAGGGTAGATACAGCCGAACAGTATCTCCTGAACCTGGGATTTAAACAGGTGCGGGTTCGAATGCATGGGGAACTAGCCCGCATCGAAGTTAGCCCGGATGAACGGCACAAGTTGTTGGAAGGGAATCGGATGGATGAAGTAAGTCTCTGTTTGAAGAACCTGGGATTTCAGTATGTAACCCTTGACCTGCAGGGCTACCGCACGGGGAGCATGAACGAGGCTCTGGAATAAGCATATTCGTCTTCCCTAGAGGGAAGGCATAATGATAGATAACCATAAAAGGGAGGTATAAATAGATGCCGATTATTATCCCGGATAATCTTCCAGCCAGCACCATATTACAGGGAGAGAATATCTTTGTTATGCATGAAAACAGGGCCTACCATCAGGATATACGGCCCTTGAGGATAGCGATCTTGAATCTCATGCCCCAGAAGATAATTGCCGAAACCCAGCTATTGCGGCTGCTGGGTAACAGCCCCCTGCAGAGTGAAATCATTCTGTTATACGCTGAAAGCCATGAGTCCAAGAATACTCCCGAAGCTCATTTGGAGAACTTTTATACCTGCTTTTCCAAAGTAAAAGAGGGTAGGTTTGATGGCATGATAATTACTGGCGCACCGGTCGAACACCTGGATTTCGAAGAATGGACCTATTGGGAAGAATTGCAGGAGATCATGGAATGGACCAGAACCCACGTATTTTCAACCCTGCATATCTGTGTGGGAGCCCAGGCCGGGTTATATTATCACTACGGGATTCCAAAATACCCGTTGCCCAGCAAGATGTTCGGAGTGTTTAGTCACAAAGTGATGAAGACTAACGTGCCCTTATTAAGGGGCTTTGATGATGTGTTTTACGCACCTCATTCCCGCCATTCCGAAATACGGCGGGAAGATGTCGAGAAAGTGCCGGAGCTTGACATCCTGGCCGAATCGGAAGAAGCTGGGATCCATATTGTCGCTAATAAGGATGGACGGCAGGTTTTTGTGTCCGGCCATTTCGAGTATGATCCATTAACCTTGAAGGCGGAATACGACCGGGATGTAGCCAAGGGGTTGACCATTGATGTGCCCAGGAATTACTATCCTGATGACAACCCGGCTGGTGTGCCGCTGGTTAGATGGCGCAGCCACGCCAACCTGTTTTTTACCAACTGGCTGAACTATCACGTTTATCAAGAGACTCCCTTTGATCTGGGTAAGCTTGGTTAATCCCCATGCCTCGGCGTCCTTATATTTGTTATTAGCAAGCAGCTTTTTCCGGGCGGGGAAGACAAGCCCGAACCAAGACAGATCCCGGGTTGAACTAGAATAGCATTTTGGAGGGTTTATTATGGAACAACAACAAGGAACTTTTGCCCTGAAGGTAGGATTAGCGCAAATGCTCAAGGGCGGTGTAATTATGGATGTAACCACACCAGAGCAGGCCCGTATCGCAGAGCAGGCTGGAGCCTGCGCAGTCATGGCCCTGGAGCGGGTGCCGGCTGATATTCGAGCCCAGGGCGGTGTGGCCCGCATGGCTGATCCCACCATCATCCTGCGTATTATGGATGCGGTGACCATTCCGGTCATGGCCAAATGCCGGATCGGCCATTTTGTAGAAGCACAAATTTTGGAGAAGCTGGGCGTCGATTATATCGATGAAAGCGAAGTGCTGACACCAACCGATGACCGATACCATGTGAATAAAAATGATTTTAATGTGCCTTTTGTCTGCGGAGCCCGCAACCTGGGCGAAGCGCTACGCCGCATTGGCGAGGGAGCAGCCATGATCAGAACCAAAGGAGAGCCTGGAACCGGCAACGTTATTGAGGCGGTCCGGCACATGCGGCAGATCATGGATGAGATGCGTTGGGTTAAAAACTTGCCTGATGAAGAACTGATGACGGCGGCCAAGGAATTGCAGGCTCCCTATGAGCTGGTGGTCGAGGTGCATAAGACCGGCAGTCTGCCGGTAGTAAACTTTTCAGCGGGGGGAATCGCCACTCCTGCAGATGCTGCTATCATGATGCAGCTGGGGGCGGATGGAAATTTTGTGGGATCCGGGATATTTAAATCTGCTGATCCTGACCGCCGCGCTCGGGCTATCGTAGCTGCAACTACCTATTACAAAGACCCCCAGGTCCTGGCCGAGGTGTCCCGTGACCTGGGAGAGGCCATGCCCGGTCTGGACATTGCTTTGATCTCACCTGAGAACCGTATGCAGGAGCGGGGCTGGTAAAGCCTGGCCGGAGAACCATGGAAGAGGGAGCCGCAAGGGACTGGATAGGAGATGTGAACATGGATGAATGGCCTCTTTATGTAGAACGTAAGGCAATGGTTTATGATCGAGGTGCTATGGAAAATAAAGAAGTTGTTGTGGTTACTGAAAAACCGCTGACCGTTTTTCTTAACCATAATGAACTAGCTACCTTAATCTGTTCTCCCGGGGGACTTCAGGAATTGACGGCGGGATTTCTACTCAGCGAGGGGATTCTGCGACAGCGATCTGATATTGCCGATATCCGCTGCCGTGAGGAAGACGGTTTGTTGTGGATTGAAACCAGCGAACCCGTGCCCCAGACCGATAATTTCTTGCGCCGCCACATCGCCAGTTGCTGCGGTAAAGGCCGAGCCGGTTTATATTTTATTAACGATGCCCGCCAGCTCCAGCCGGTTGAATCCGATTGGCAGATTGAAATTGAACGATTACTAACATTTATGTCCAGCCTGGAAGAGCGGGCTGAATCTTTTCGCTTGACGGGTGGTGTGCACAGTGCCGCTCTGGCTGATGAATCCGGTCTTATCGTGCATTATGAGGACATTGGACGGCATAATGCCATCGACAAGGTCTTAGGGTATGCCTTACTCAACGAGATTTCCACCCATAATAAATGCCTGCTTTTAAGTGGTCGTATTGCTTCGGAAATTCTGATTAAAGCGGCCCGCAGCCATATCCCGGTGCTGCTATCACGTTCAGCGCCCACTGAATTGACATTAGAGCTGGCCGACGAGCTGAATATTTGCGTGGTCGGATTTGCCCGCGGGGAGCGGCTTACCATCTATACCCACCGCGAGAAAGTCCTGCTTTAAGCCTGGTTTTGTGGATGTAACGACCTTTCTGGTTTTTATAAAATAGTCCCTTTTTAATATACAGGGACTATTTTTTTTATTTAAACTACTAGTAAAACTATAGGGTATATGATATATTGTCTTCAGATTACATCTACTGAAAATAAATAGGAGAAAATAAAGCCTGGAGAGTTTGGCGAAAAGGGTAAAATGATCCTGGGAAAGATAAGGATGTGAACCATGTATCAAGAAGATGAGTTGTTGAGCAGTAAAATACTGGAGAAGAAGAAGCAGCACGACATTTATATTATCGCGCATTATTACCAGCGGGGCGAAATTCAGGACATCGCTGATTTCGTCGGCGATTCCTATGCCATGGCCCTGGCAGCCAGGAATTCACCCAGCAATACCATCCTGGTGGCTGGAGTGGACTTCATGGCTCAGACTGCCGCCATTCTCTGCCCGGACAAGACGGTTTTATCACCCGAACCGGCGGCCACCTGCCCTATGGCCAACAGCATATCGATCCAAGATATTAAAGAGTTTAAACAGAGTTATCCTGATGGCATCGTCGTTTCTTATGTGAATACCCCGGCTGAAGTGAAAGCGGTTAGCGATGTATGCTGTACTTCTTCCAACGCGGAGAAAATTCTCCGTCAACTACCTGCTGACCAGAGGATATTTTTTGTTCCAGACCGAAACCTGGCAAAAAACATAGCCGCCAAACTGGAACGGGAGATTGACATCTATCCTTCGCAGTGTCCCATCCACGCCCAGGTAACCAAAGAGGGAATTCTCAGACTGAAGGACGAGAACCCCCAGGCCCTGGTGCTGGTTCACCCGGAATGCGATCCGGAAGTAGTGTTCATGGCTGATTTTATCGGCAGCACAGCCGGAATTTTGAACTATGTTGCCGGATCCCCGGCCGAGGATTTTATCATTGGAACGGAATGCGGCATATTTCACGCCATCGATAAGGCAAGCCCGGGAAAGCACTTGATCCTGGCATCTCCGGAACTGATTTGCCCGAATATGAAGAGTATTACATTGGAAAAGATCCTCTACTCCATTGATGAAGAGCAGACAGTGATAACGGTACCGGATGACATCAGGATGAAAGCAGTTCTAGCCCTGGAGAAGATGATTGAGATGGCTTCCTAGTACCGCCTGGAGAGCCAGGCGAGTACGCCGAATTGCACAGCGGGCTGACTACAAAGGATAAAAAAAGGGGAAATCATCATGAAACTTTCAACCAAGGGAAGGTACGGTCTGCGGGC
>DATMYR010000022.1:0-4473 GCA_035560815.1 Syntrophomonadaceae bacterium
CTTATATCCCAAGGTGGTCGAGCTTTTGAGAGAGCAGGGAGCCGATGACATCACCGTTGTAGGCGGGGGGATTATACCGGATAAAGATATGCAGCCTCTATATGATGCAGGATTAAAAGCCCTTTTTACTCCCGGTGCCACCCTTGATTCAATCAATGATTGGATTCGTGAAAACATTAAGCCCAGGGACTAAAAAAGGACGTGATGAATGTGGCAGAGCTGGGGAGGAGGGCCATGTTTGCAGCCTGTTTAAAAGTCCTTCTTAGCTCTGGTGCTATTTGGAATTCACCTGAAACTTTATTTGTGCGAAGGTTAAGCCGCGGGATAAATTAAGGACGTGATGAATATGGAAGATCTAGGGAAAAGAGTCATGGCTGGAGACATGAGGGCGGCTTCCCGCCTGATCAGAAACATTGAAGACAATATTCCTGGGACAAGTTTAGCTATCAAGCATATTTTTCCACACACGGGAAGAGCTCACGTGATTGGATTTACCGGATCTCCCGGAGCCGGGAAGAGTACTATTACCGATGAGCTCATTATGGCCATACGTAAGAAAGAGAAAACGGTGGGCGTGATGGCTGTTGATCCCACCAGCCCCTTTACTGGCGGCGCTCTCCTGGGCGACCGGATCCGTATGCTGCGTCATGCAGAGGACCCCGGGGTTTTCATTCGCAGCCTGGCTACCCGGGGCGCCATGGGAGGATTATCCAAAGCTGTCGGTGATGGCATTCACGTCCTGGATGTGATGGGAAAAGATGTGGTCATTATTGAGACGGTTGGTGTCGGCCAACAGGAAGTCGATATCATCAACCACGCCCATACTGTGATCGTGGTTTTGGTGCCGGGTTTGGGAGACGAAGTTCAGGCTATTAAAGCAGGTCTGATGGAAATTGCTGATATATTTGTTATCAACAAGGCAGATCGGGATGGGGCCAATAAGTTGTATAAAGAGACCAGGAACATGATCGCTATGGGAAAATGGGAAAACGGCTGGGAACCACCGGTCTTGATGCTTGAAAATGTCATGGAACCTCATTCTTTCGCAAAGAGTGTTGAAAAATTATATGACAAGATAGAAGAACATTATCAGCACCTAATCGCAAAAGATATGCTGGCTGAAAGGGCACATCGCAAGGTCGTTACCGAGATGAACGACGCCTTGCAGGCAGCCATCATGGAACCCATTTTGGGAAAATTGATTGCTGACAAGGAACTGGATAGTATGCTAGCTCAATTAATGACAAAGCAATCAGACCCATATTCTCTGGCGGAGACAGTAGCGGAGAAATATCTTAAGGACTCCTGCAGTAACTGCCAAGTAAAGAAACAGCTTTTGCTGGAAAGCGGAGCAGGTAATTTTTAGAGTTATTGAAGTTGCGGAGGCTCTCAATTATTGATTGTTGCATTTTCGACCGAGATTCATCTTGTTGCAGCCTGGATCGAATCATCGCGGAAGTCTGGATGGGCAATGGATATGAGAGGCCTCTGCCTTTTATTTTCCTTCTGAGAAAACCGATGGATAGGATTGTTACCATTCATCTAGTTCATTGCAGAATATTTCCTGGCTATTCTGAAAGCTGTTTTATGCCGGCAATATAAAGGAGGATAAGGATGGCTATTTTAAAGGATTCAGTAATCATTCCACTTAGTCGTCAGCTGTTTATACCCAAAGAAGATCACCTTACAATTGATGATCTAGTTATTGAATCTAATGGTGAATACAAGTTAATTGAAAAGCCTGATTGTTTTATAGTTCAGAATGACCATTGTTGCAGAAGCATTAAGGTTACAATCAAGACCAAAAAATAAGAAAAACATGTCTCTGCGTCTATTGCCAAATTTAAGGTATTAATTCTAATACACTGTGAAATGCATGGTGTTGATGGAATTAATACCTTTTCCTTTTTTTCGTCTACTGGATTCCCTTACATCAAAGAGTTTTTATTAAGCATAGTATTTTCTGCAATGCGGCAACAAAGAACGCAATGTAGCAACCAAAGATGGAACCTGAATTGTTGCCAAGATGCATACGAATACAGGGAAATGGGGCTGCCTCATTTCCTTTTTATGTAAAAAGGCCTTAGATTCGGTGCATAAAACAGTTAAAACAGAGTCCCTATCGGAAGAGTCTGCGCACCTACAACATCTGTTGTCGGGACGCGCCAGGCAGATGAATTACATATTTTGAAATGTTACAACAGCTCGATTAGAAAGGATATTGTGAGAACTCTATAGTGCCTATATTTAGGGCATAGAACTGGTTTCGCGAAGTTGGCATGAAACTTGCTTATATTACTTATCAGGAAGTCAATAAACTATTGAAATGCCGTATGTTGGGTTGTTCTCTGCATTAAGAATAGTCAGGATAGGGGGTACGCATCTACCGAGATAAATAATTGTGGTGAGTTAAATTCGTTTTGAAAAGGAGGGTGAACCAATATGACCAAAATCGCCAATATAACAATTGATGAAGAATATGGTCAAATAATGATTCCGGTGGAGATCGGGAAAAGGCTTAATTATAAAAACTTCGATTGGCTTAAAGTGAATATCTTATCAAATCGGATAGTGATCAGTCTTCCGAAAGATGAAGTAGATGAGGAATTAATTAAGGCGCTTGTTCATGAAGGCGTATTGATAGACCCAGAATAATGGCAATAGTTAAGACTTCCGGATTGATATCTTGTCATTGAAAATGGGAGTTGTTATTCCCCTAAATAATAGCTCCCATTCCATTTGCCTCCAAAATTGACTCCGTGAAATATAAGTGATGAGCGAGGGGAGGAAGAGAGAAAGAAAATGGAAATGAAAATAACTCCAAAATCAGAGATTGAAGCAAGAATTACTAAGCTTCAAGAAAAATTAATGGAGCAGATGTTAGATGGGACTATCATTGTGCTTAACAGCGATATGTTCTACTTTACCGGTACAGTGCAGACTTCGTATTTATATGTACCGGCCATCGGAGAGCCGGTCTTGATGGTAAAAAAGAGCTTGCGGAGGGGCCGGGATGAATCGACCCTCAAAAACATTGTTCCCATTAATAGACCCAGAGAGATTCCAGCAATCCTGGCTGAGTTTGGATATACGAGTTTTGACCAAATTGGATTGGAATTAGACGTACTGCCATTTAATTTATTTAAGATGTATGAGCAAATCTTTCCTAACACGGAGTTCAGCGATATTTCCCCGGCGGTAAAAGAAATACGAGCCATTAAATCGCCCTATGAAACAGAACTTCTCCGTGATGCTCTGGGGGTAATAGACAAGGCTCATTTGGCCGTACCATCGTTTTTGCGCGAAGGAATGTTAGAGATTGAGCTGGCCGCCTTGTTTGAAGCGGAAATGCGTAAGCGGGGATATTCCGGTTGTTGTAAAATGCGGGCCTTTAATCAGGATTTGTTCTTGGGAAACGCTTGTTCGGGAAGCAGCGGAATCTTTCCCAGCTTTTTTGACGGACCGGTGGGGGGACCCGGTGTCGCAGTGACCCATCCCCATGGGGCAGGCTGGAAAAAGGTAAATCGTAATGAAGTCATCTTTATTGATTATACCTGTGTAGTTCATGGATATACAGGTGATCAAACCCGGATTTTCTCCATGGGAGAACTTACCCCTCGAATGGTCAAAGCATTTGACGATGCGTTATTTATCCAGTCGGAAATAATCAAGTCTATTAAACCAGGAACTCCGGCAGAAGAACCGTATGTTATGGCTGTTAAATTGGCGGAAGAAATGGGCTACAAAGATTATTTTATGGGCTATATGGAGGACAAGGTCAAATTTATTGGGCATGGAATCGGGTTGGAACTGGATGAGCTGCCGATACTGGCCAAAGGGTTAAAGGCCCCGATTATGCCCGGTATGACCTTTGCCCTGGAACCCAAATTTGTGTTTCCCGAAGGTGCTATAGGTACTGAGAATAGTTTTCTTATGACTGATAACGGTCCTGAGTATTTGAGTATTACACCTGAGTTTATTACCTATGTATAATGCTCGAGTAATTTGAGGGTGCTTAAGGAAGTATCTCAAGACCTGGGTTATAAGGGCCGCGGTTTTATATAAATATATTTAGTTTAGTCGGTTGGGAGGTGAGGGAGAAAATTATACCTCTAAATACAACTCGGCAGGTATTTATGCAAACCTTTTATACTTATTGATCTTTAAAAAGCAGAAAAGAGGAGGAAGAGAGTAATGGGAGCACCAAAAATAATTACGCTGCCAGAAGCTGTGGGGATGATAAAAGACGGCGATTGCCTGGCATTCAGCGGTTTTACCATCTGGCGGCGCCCGGTGGCTATGTGTTATGAAATACTGCGCCAGGGCAAGAAAGATCTCCATTTGTTCGAAGTGCAGGGAGGATTCCATAGTGAAGTTCTGGTTGGCGGAGGAGCCGTAAAATTGTGGGAAGGCAGCTGGATGGGCCAGGAAATTCTCGGCAAGACCGGGGTTAACCTGTCCCGAAAACAAGCC
>DATMYR010000023.1:0-6189 GCA_035560815.1 Syntrophomonadaceae bacterium
CAGCCTTTATATCATGATATGAGTTGGTGAAGCGCTGGTTAAAGGGAGGACCCGGAAACTTTTCTTCTTAAGCGCTTGATAACCAATGTTACTGAACTGAAGCGATTTTACGAAGTGAAAGGGAAGAGATTATCCAAGAAGGGTTGAAGGCCATCAGGGGGAAAAGTATTTTAACTCGGGATGGATGGTGTTCTCATCCACTTGCAGAAGGATATAACTAGGCTGTTTCCCTATTCGGGGCCGGGCGGCACTGCCGGGATTCAAAAGCCACATTCTTTCCACCTGCTGGCAGCAGGGAATGTGAGTGTGGCCAAAAACTACGGCATCAGCTTCCAGTTCTTGACCCCGATAATAAATGGTATTAAGACTGGATTTAACCCCGTATTGGTGTCCGTGAACAATGTAGAAACGGCATCCGGCTACAATTACCTGCCGCTCCCACTCCCCTGAACTCAACCTATCGCAATTACCCAAAACCGCCTCAGCCCCTATTCCCAAGTGATGCGAAAGGCGCCGGGCGTCGCTGAGATAATCCCCGGCAAAGAAGATTAACTCAGGCTTTTCTTTTTTCAATTGTTTCTGAATACCGTCAATGCGTCCATGGGTATCGGCTACTATTGCTATTCGCACCTGACTCCCCCCACCGCTTATATGAACCCATAGAAAGCTTTGCTCTCTGGAAACATGCTAGGAATCATTCATGATCTCAAGAATGATGGGAATAGCCTCCAACAAAGCCCGGCCTCGGTGGCTGATGCGATTCTTTTCTGACCCGTTTAGTTCGGCAAAGGTGCAGGAGAAGCCATCGGGAATGAAGAGCGGATCATAGCCAAACCCGCCCTGGCCATGAGGTTCGAAGGCAATGCTCCCCGGGCAGCTGCCCTCCACAGTGCGAGTCTCGCCCTGGGGATCAGAGATCGCAATGACACAGACAAACCGCGCCTCTCGCTCTTTCAGGGGTACACTGGAGAGCAGGGACAGGAGCTTTTGGTTGTTGTTCTGATCATCGGCTTGCGGACCCGCAAAACGGGCTGAGTAAACACCAGGTTGGCCCCCCAGGATATCCACCACCAATCCCGAATCGTCAGCTAGACAATAAAAGCCGCTGGCTAAGGCCGTGGACCGGGCTTTTTTCACCGCATTGTCCCGAAAAGTCAGCCCATCTTCCACTACTTCCGGCAGTGAGGGGAGTTCATCGAGGGTCAATATCTGCGCTCCACAGCCCTCCAGAAGGACAGCTAGTTCCTCCTTCTTATGCTGGTTGCGGGTAGCCAGAACGAGTTTCTTAGCCATGGTTGAGCCCCTCACCCATCACAGCAGCCTGAATTCCCACCAGCTCGTCAATACCCTTTTTGGCCAAAGCTAGCATATCAGCCAATTCCTGCTCAGAAAAAGGACGTCCCTCGGCAGTCCCCTGTACTTCAACAAAATGACCGCGCCCGGTCATGACAACATTCATATCCACCTGGGCCTGAGAATCCTCAATATACTCCAGGTCCAGAAGTGGAGTTTCTCCCAGTATCCCAACACTGATGGCAGCCACATGATCAGTCAAGGGTATCGTCTCCAATAAGCCCTGATTTTTCAGGTTGTATAAAGCCAGGTATAATGCCACGAAGCTGCCGGTTATTGATGCAGTCCGGGTTCCCCCATCCGCCTGAATTACATCACAGTCAATCCAAATGGTCCTCTCCCCCAGAGCTTTGAAGTCCACCACCGCCCGCAATGAGCGACCGATTAAGCGCTGAATCTCCGATGTGCGTCCACTGATTTTACCCCGGCTGGCTTCCCGCACAGTGCGGGTATTGGTGGAACCGGGCAGCAGCGAATATTCAGCCGTAACCCAACCCTTGCCGCTGCCTTTGAGAAACGATGGAACCCGTTCCTCTACGAAGGCGGTACAGATGACTCGTGTTTCCCCCGCTTCTACCAGAACCGATCCATCGGGGTTCTTCGTAAATCCGGGAGTAATTCTGAACGGCCGCATCTGGTCGTTCTCCCTGCCATTTGAGCGCATTATCATCTTCCTCCTCTTTTCTCCCGCACTTCCTGGTACAGGCTGTTGCCCTGGGCATCGATAGCCACAAGGCAGGGAAAATCACGCACTTCCATTTTCAATAACGCTTCCGGACCCAGCTCTGGATAAGCCACTGTCTCCACCTTCACTATGCACTTGGCCAAGTAGGCTCCAGCCCCTCCAAAGGTGGCCAGGTAAACAGCTCCATGGCGCTCCATGGAGGCTGCCACTTCGGCGCTACGTTCTCCCTTTCCGATCATGGCCCGCAACCCCAGGGCTATTAAATCAGGAGCATAGGCGTCCATCCGTCCACTGGTTGTGGGGCCGGCCGAACCAATAACCCTGCCGGGGGGAGCCGGGCAGGGCCCTACATAGTAAATAATCTGGCCGTCGGGATTAAACGGCAAGGGATCCCCTTTCCTCAGACTCTCGATCATCCGTTTGTGGGCCGCGTCCCGAGCTGCGTATATGGTCCCGTCAATCTTCACTTCGTCTCCGGCTCGCAGCTTTCTGGTATCTTCCTCATTGAGAGGAGGATGAATACACTTCATGAATAGTGCCTCCTACTATAATTCCACGCATACCCGGCGGGTCGAGTGACAACCCAGGTTGACCGCCACAGGCAGACAGGCTATGTGAGTGGGATAGGTTTCTATGTTTACCGCCAGGGCTGTGGTATCTCCACCCAGCCCCTGGGGGCCGATTCCCAGTTCATTGATTCTTTCCCTCAACTGGTTTTCCAGGTCAGCCATTTCGGCATGGGAATGACGCTGGTCTAGAGGCCTTAGCAGAGCCTTTTTGGACAAGAGAGCTGCCTTTTCCATATTACCCCCTACACCCACGCCTACAATTAAAGGAGGACAGGGGTTGCCTCCTGCTTCCCAAACCGCTTGCAGAACAAAATCCTTAACCCCATCCAGCCCCTGAGAGGGTTTTAACATCCCTACCCTTCCCATGTTCTCACTGCCGGCTCCTTTGGGCAAAACCCGCATACGCACCCCTTCACCCGGTATTATAGAAGTATGCAAAATAGCCGGGGTATTGTCACCTGTGTTAATTCGAGAAAAGGGGTCCTTTACCACGGAACGACGGAAAAAGCCAAGTTCGTAGCCTTGTTTTATCCCACGATTAACCGCTTCCATCAGATCACCGCCCACCAAAAGCACTTCCTGCCCTACTTCCAGATCAACGACGACCATCCCCGTATCCTGACAGAGGGCCAGGCCCTCTGTCGCGGCCAGATCAGCGTTTTCTATGATTACCTGAAGAAATCTTCGGCCCCGCGGTGATGTTTCCCGCTCCAGGGCACTGGCCAGGGCTCGGAGAACATCCTCAGGCAAATGCGTATTAGCATCAACAACAGCCCGGGCAATCGCCTGTGTAATTTCATCCACATGTAATGTTCTCAATTATAAAACCTCCGCTCTACCATGTTTCAATTTCGGCTGAACAGCATCCGATAGCCCCGTTAAAAACGGGGTCCGGCAGGGCTTCCACCCGGGCCTGCATTTCCCGGGCAATAATCGCCTGCAAGGCCAGGCTTTTTGCCCCCCCCCCAGCCAGGAGTACCAGGCTGCTGGGCAGTTTCTTGAGCAGGGGCGCTATTCGCCGGTACAAAGCATAGTTCACTCCCGCAGCTAGCTCATCTGTAGAATGTCCTTCCAAAATGCGGGCAATAATTTCCGTTTCTGCGAAAATGGCGCAGGTTGAATTCAACTCCACCGGTTCTTGGGAAAACGCAGACAGTTCCTCCAGGGATATATTAAGGACCGCCGCCATGTTTTCCAGATAGCGGCCCGATCCGGCGGCACAGCGGTCATTGGTGTGGAAATCTACTGCCCGTCCCTCCCTCACCTGGATCACTTTCGTATCCTGACCGCCAATATCCAAGAGGGTAAAATCCTGTTCACCACTCTGAAATACAGCCCCCAACACATGAGCCTGTATTTCCGGAATCTGCCGGGCACCGGCAATAGGTATGGTCATTTTTCCATAACCGGTGGCTGTCAATGGACCATCGGCTAAACCCAGAGATTCCTGGTCGATATGCAAGCGGCCATCCTGGAACCGGCCATATTGCCGATAAAAAGCAATGGTATCGTAGGAGGTTCGACTGCTTATCATCGAACCGTCCATAGTGACAATTTTAATTTTTCGGGAGCCCAGGTCGATTCCTTGCATGCTTTTATTTCCCCCGTCAATTCATCTGGACTTCTTCCCCAAAAGGTGAACAAATGCTTCCAGGCGCATGCGGCTGCGGGCGTCCAGTGGACCAGGTTTGTCCCCTTCCAGGGTGAGAAAAGGCAGAGACAGCTTTTCCCGGTAAATCAAATCTTCAATTTGTCGATAACAAAAGGTCTGGGTATAATGAATAACACCATCGATATTCCGGCGCTCCACCTCCGCCTGGATATCCTCCAGCCGGGCAAAAGCCCCGTAAGGATAGGTGTAATGTAAATACTGCTCAACAAGATCCTGGCCCGCATAGGGCATAGAGAACTGGCGCTGCACTTCATTGAATACCACTCGGGCACCCATGTTCTCTAAGACTGGGTACAGGTCCGTAAAAATGGGGGGCACCCCGATATAGGCCAAACGCACCTTTTCGGCGAAAGGCTGGCGTTTCCGGGCCTCAGCCAGTAGGAAGCTTAGCTTTTCCTGGTAGAGAGCCGGCTGGCCCCAAAAATCACTGGCTGATACCAGATAGTAATGGTTCTCCCAACCACTGATCAGGTTGTCCTGCCAGGTCATGCGGTCTAACTCTCGGCACAGTCTCCGGATGCTGTCCAGCTCACGCTTACAGGCTAGAACCCTATCGTTGTCAACCTGAAAGAACTTCATAAGCTTATCAATCTGTCTCTGAAGCATTTCCCCATCCCGGTCAAAGGGATAGGCAAACGGAATCACATTGACTCCTTTTAACTGCAGGGTCTCCATCAAGGCCTGCGTGTTGCTGCAGTCGCCTTCCATAACGGCAATAAGCGCTTCCGGTGGATTCTCCAGTGTTGTGGCATAAAGGCCTTTAATCCAACCACAGGTGCTACGGGGATATCCTGCTTCCTCGGCTTTGTCCACCAGATCTCCGGGGCGCCGTGCACCTATAAATATATTGTTCATATCCACCGGAGTTTTCCCGGCCGCAAAAATAATTTCCACCGGAATGCTGGTGGTGAAACCGATTCGCTGCTTATTCCCTTCTGTCAAGGCAGGTCCACCTTTCTGACCTTGCGGATGACATCCCCAATCAAAACAGTACCCACTTTATAGAAGGAATCACTCAACCCGCTTACATAGAATTCTCTCCAGGGTTCAGCATTGCTGTCATTCAAAAGGTCCTTTTCTTTTAGAAGACCGGCCACCTGACTGATCGTCTCATCCGAGGGGTCCACCAGTGCAACTTCCTGGCCCGCATAATCCTCTATAACCTGGGCTAGAAAAGGATAATGGGTGCAGCCCAGGATCAAGGTATCAACCTGCTTCTCCAGAAGTGGAACAACATATTCTTGAACCGCCGCCCGAGTCTCCGGACCATTCAACTGCCCGCTTTCCACCAGGGGAACCAAGCCGGGGCAGGCAATTTCAAAAACCTGAAAATCGGGCTCCAGGACTTGTATTTCCCGGCTATATGAGCGGCTGTTTGCGGTAGCCTGGGTAGCCAGTACTCCAATCCGGCCGCTTAGCGAGGTCCGAACCGCAACGCGAGCTCCAGCTTTCACCACACCCAGAAGGGGAAGACTGCAAACTTTTAACAGGCTGGGCAGGGTAATGGATGAATGGGTGTTACAGGCCACGATAACCGCTTTCACCTTCTGGTTTAACAGGAAGGCGAGAATTTGATGGGCATACCCAAACAGCTGTTCATCGGTTTTATTGCCATAGGGGACATGAGCAGTGTCCCCGAAATAAATAAAGTTTTCTCCAGGCAGCTTCTCCAAAAGGGATTTTACTACCGTCAGCCCGCCCACACCTGAATCAAAAATTCCTATAGGGCTGGTTTTTTCCAATACATAACACCTCTAGACAATAAAAAAATAAGCCGCCCGACCTCTATCCGAACCGCTGGCACGGGTCGGCCGGGCCGCGCTGCTGCGCCCCAGTCGTGCATGCTGAGCCGGTCTTCGGCTGCCATCATACAATCATTAATTAATTTATCACTTTTCCATTATATATTC
>DATMYR010000024.1:0-3855 GCA_035560815.1 Syntrophomonadaceae bacterium
GCATAGGGGATAATCCGGTTGAATAAGGCACAATGATATATTCCTAATTCTACATATACACGGGGGCGGATAATACTAGCCAGATGAACAATGAAATCTTCGTGCCAGGTCAATCCCTTATACGTATTCAAATCGATAAACTGGGTGGAATCCACCGCATACACCTCCGTAATATTATCCAGGTAAGGCTCCCAGAATTATTTTGGCTATGGTTGGACTGACAAGCTTTCTTGTGTATTCCATGGGTGCGTCCCAATCTCGCCCCAGTCTTAATGCGGCAGAAACTGCCTGAAGAATAGCTTCGGGATCACTTCCGGTAATAATGCTGCTGCCGCTTTCTACAGTCTCTGGGCGTTCAGTGACATCCCGCAAAGTGACATTGGGAATACCCATGATGCTGCATTCTTCCTGAACGGTTCCACTGTCGCTCAATACACAGCAGGCCTGCTTTTCCATCTGGACAAAATCAAATAGTCCCAGGGGTTCTATGACTCGAACTCCCCTTCCCGCGAGTAACTGCTTGCTTTTGTCTAGTTGAGACCGGGTGCGGGGATGCAGGCTGCATATTACGGGAATCTCATATTCCAGGTTTATCAGGTGTAAAGCTTCAATAAATCGGCTTAAGCGGGTGGGAATGTCCACATTTTCAGCCCGATGCAGAGTAACCAGGAAATATTCCTGGGGTTCCAGGCCAAGTGTCTCTAAAATCTGACTGGCCTTGACTTCTTCAGCATAGTGCTCAAGCACCTCCAGGATGGGGTTGCCGGTTACAAAAATCCGATAACCCGGAATGCCTTCATTCAGAAGATTAGCCCGGCTGCGTTCTGTATAAGGAAGAAGTACATCACTGCAATGATCAACGATGCGCCGATTAACTTCTTCTGGAACCCGGTCATCATAACAGCGGTTGCCAGCTTCCATATGAAAGACGGGGATGCCCATCCGCTTGGCAGCCATGGCTGCCAGGGCGCTGTTGGTGTCGCCAAGAATGAGCAAACGGTCCGGGTTTTCCTTGAGGATGACTTTTCCGCAAACAGTGAGAATGGCAGCAATTTGATCGATAGCGCTCCCAGATATGCAACTCAACGAGTGATCCGGTAAACGTAATCTAAGATCATCAAAGAAAATATTGTTCAGCCTTGGTTCAAAGTTCTGTCCGGTATGAACCAGAACATGCTGACTAAGCCGATCAAGAAGGGGTATGATCCGGCTCAGACGAATTATTTCCGGGCGAGTGCCCAGGATAGTCATGATTTTCACCGTAAGAACTCTCCATCATAATTTAATTCTTTATTGATAAACAGATTATGTTGCATCAACAGATTCCTGGTTTCCTCAAGACTTAATACCGAGTCTCCCGAACTATACTCCTGATCAATGGCTTCGAGGCCGGGATTTTGCCATAGCTCTGGCAAAACAGGCTTGATTACCAGGTATTCACCTCGTAGAAAGGTTCGCCACGCTTCTTCCCGGGACACCAGGATTTCGTGAACCTTTTCCCCGGGTCTAATTCCCGTAGTGACAATGTCTATATCACGGTCTTCAATCAAAGCGTTTGCCACATCTATGATCCGGGCTGAAGGCACCCGGGGAACATAGGTTTCACCTTGTTGAGCCCTGTCAATGGCTGCCAGTATGGTGTCAACCGCCCGGTCCAGTGATAACAAAAAGCGAGTCATATCCGGGGTAGTAATCGTAAGCGGCCCTCCATTCTTAATTTGTTCATGGAAGAGCGGGATCACCGAACCCCGTGAAGCCAAAACATTCCCATATCTGACACATATAAAACGCGTATCAGGAGTTCTTATATTCCCGTTAATGAACACCCTTTCTTGAATGGCTTTACTCATTCCCATAACATTGATGGGCTTGCACGCTTTGTCAGTAGACACTCCTACAACTGTCTCGACCGGCAAATGGTTGATTTTTATCGCCTGCACGATGTTCTCCGCACCGATAATATTCGTCTGTACGGCTTCATAAGGGAAGTATTCACAGGAAGGTACTTGTTTCAAAGCGGCCGCGTTAATTACAATATCAGCGCCATCAAGTACCGAACATACTGATTGGTAATTGCGGACATCGCCAATCCTGAACTCGACTAATCGGCCGAAATCCTGATAGATAATTTCATCGGTAGCCTTTTGTTTTTGCTGGTATTCTGCGCGCATGAAATGTTGTTTGGCTTCATCGCGAGAGAAAATGATTATTTTTCGCGGCAAATCTTCGTGCCTCGCCAGTAGACGGCGAGTTAACACTTTGCCCAGTGATCCGGTTCCACCAGTAATAACAACAACCTTATCCTTAAAAAGCGGCATCAGGGGGCCTCCCATCTATAGGTACAGCAACAATTCACTCGGTGTCTTTAACCCCTCTTTTCAGGTTTGCGACTGCCATTTGTAACCATAGGAAACACGCCAGGTTAAAAGCGAAGTTAATAGAAATTGATTTTTGACCATTTACCAGCAGACCCTGACAACTAGGCGTGCAAGCGGCATTTAATGTTACCATATGTTATCCTGGGTAAATTGGTACCCGGTTAGAGATGAGAATTGGATGAAAGAGCTTTGGCTCTGATAATATCCGGAATCTTTGTATTCCTCTTCATTTGACGTCACACTTATCCATCTATTGCCATAATATACTAGTGTTGCCTTTTACTTAATTTGAAAGGAGGTTCTTAAATGCCTAATTTTATTGGAATCGGATGTTGTGAGCATCTATTCCATTGGCCGACTAACTTTATCTGTCTGCCCTTGGGGTCTACTGGAGCCACTGGCACAACCGGATTTACTGGTTCAACTGGATTTACCGGCTCGACAGGGTTCACAGGCTCAACCGGGTCGACGGGTGAAACCGGAGCCACAGGTACTGGCACTACTGGCACAACCGGATTTACTGGTTCAACTGGATTTACCGGCTCGACAGGGTTCACAGGCTCAACCGGGTCAACAGGCGAAACCGGGGCTACCGGAACCGGCACTACCGGCTCGACAGGGTTCACAGGCTCAACCGGGTCAACGGGCGAAACCGGAGCCACAGGTACTGGTACTACCGGATCAACAGGTTCTACTGGAAACACAGGCTCAACAGGCACTGCCGGCTCAACTGGGTCTACCGGAGCAACAGGAGCATCCATTTATGCACAACCGAGAAAACCCCATAAACACAGGGCTTCTAAGACGTCTAAAGACTATTACACATCTCTATAATCACGCTAAAACGTCATTGTATGGGGACAACCCTATCAATGACGTTTTATATTGTTCCAATGTTATGGTTTTATTTTATAAGCAAAGGAACCACCGGAATGGCCAATTATGCTTTATGTGGCAAAAAACTGATTCTATTTCTATTGGTCTTTGAGAACGCAAGTTAGCGGACCCATATCAAGTATAACTATCACAAGATAGCGCCTTTAATAATAGCACCATATTCTAAGTGCTCGGATATGACCAAAATATGGATAACACGTAGTTGGCCGATTTCAACCGATATAGGTGAACCGCTTATAAGTCATACTTTACTTTTTCCTTTATTATGCAAGAAATAGAAAAGGTAGGGTTATCTTAACCGAAATAAAAGCGTCTTGCTTGCAGCAGGATGAAATTGGAATAATCTTACGCTTTATATCATAAAACTACACCAAGGAATGAGTAAGGCTCTTCCTATGTTCATTAAAAATTGAATAAAGGAGGTTATATTATGATTGCACTGTATATTTTGTTACTAATTATTAGTACAAAACATGTCAGCATCGTGATTACAATTAACGCTTAAAGCAAGAGTATTAAGCTAATGCCTACTTCCTTAATAAGGGGGGCATTAGTCCCCAATTAAAATCACAATATAATA
>DATMYR010000025.1:0-15543 GCA_035560815.1 Syntrophomonadaceae bacterium
CAGACGGGGATAGCTGTTGGGAACCAATGTGGGTGCGGTATCGCCTTTTTTAAACCGTTCGGTAAGATAATGATTGGTGTGCAATATCATGCCTTTTTCCGGATACAAAATTTCAAGATCGTTGCTGACACTTTCAATACCGAACATTTCTCCTTTTGCATCGGCTAAAACGTGATAACAACCACCACCGGCTGCTTGTTTTAAAATATCGACTGCATCATGAATATTTTCCTGGCGCATTACTTTGGGCATATAGCATGCTGAGGGAAGGTTGAAAGCGTAATCCTGACCTATCGTACCATTGAGACACGTACCCAACCCGGCAGATGTTAAGGTGATTTCAGCAGAGTTTGCTATGCTCATAATCAATTGCGTCAGACCATCGGAGTGATGAATTTTGACCAGGTCGATAGGGGTTCCCGGCACCCAATCAAAGTTTTGCCCCAGGAGGGTTTTGCCACCCCGGGTTGCTTCTCCGGTAAGCGCGAAAGAGGTGCAAAAACCAGCCATGTTGGTATAATAAAAAAGCAACTCATGTCCGCACTTCTGGGTAAAAAGTTCTTCAAAACCGACTCCGGAGCCGGCGGCCTTGCCCCGCATAATTTCGATAAGATAGGGATCAAAATCCTGAACCAGGGGAAGAAACTTCATCGCCTTAGAGACAGCCTCTTCCTTGGAAACTTTATACATGAAAGCCATACCATTAAAAAGGTTTGCCAAACCCTGTTTTATGCTCTCCCTACATCCTTCCCCCCACTGCTGCCCGATCTCGTAGGGGGTGCCGCCACATTCAATCACCGTAAACTCCTTGGCTATCTTCATAATCGTTCCTCCTCTTTTTCACCTACCCGGGAGTCCCTTCCGTGATCGTTTATCCATATTGGCTGGCCTCATTCGCCTATATGGCTCCTGGCCGGTAAGATTCAGTCCAACAAGTCCTGGTTAAGGTTGAGTCTATTGCTTATTTGACCACGCCTTGTAAAAATTCCAGCACTATTTGATTGAACTCTTCCGGCTTTTCTACAAAAGGAAAGTGGCAACAGTCTTCCATCACTATTTTTTTTGAGTTCTTTATTTTCCCATGAAGATAGTCTTCAATTTGTTGGTTCAGTTCGTGATCCTTCTCGCCCATTATCAGCAAGACAGGAAGTTCAATCTTTTCTACTGATTCAAAGGCTGAGGGTGTTAATTCTACATCCCAGGTTGGAACCCAGCGGAAGGCATTCATTGATTCTCTGACTATTTGTATCACCTTATCCCTGGCCTCTGGCCTGTTGGGAGACGGATAACAATACGCCCAATATGGATTTGCAATATAATCGTTGATTCCTGCTTCCAACCCTGCGGATTGCATAATCATAAACAAATTCATTATTTGCTGTATATGATCAGGGGGATAGGGAAACCCCTTTAAGTCGGAGCCGACCAGTACAAGATTTTTTACCATTTCCGGATATTTTAGAGCAAACTCGGTCGCCACTGCTCCCCCCCGGGATGATCCGATTATGCTGGCTTTTGTCAATGAAAAAGCATCCATTAGCGCTCTGATATCTTCCAGGTGTGAAAACGGACCAATGGGAAGATCGGATTTTCCATAGCCTCTTTGGTCTAGACAGATCACTTTATACCTGCTGGCGAAAACATCTATTTGATATTCCCACACACGGTGATCGTTAAACATTCCATGAATAAAAACTACAGGCTCCCCTTCTCCCTTAACGCGAAAAAATAGTTTAGTATTATTAATTTCTATTAAGCCTTTAAAATCCGACATAATCACTTTCCTCCCTTTACAGATCGGACCGTTGGTGCCCTTAACCAAATTTATCGGGGCCTATGTTCCAAGATCTTAAAAACTCCTGGCCCGCAGAACCTTATCCCACAGATCAATGAGATCCGGGTTAAGCCCCGTAATTTTCTGGCACTCTTCCTGAACCATTTTTCCGCAGTCGTTGCAAACATGATGCTTGCCACGATTATACTTAATATCCTTATAACGAAAATCGGAGAAGGGGATTCCAAATTTCTTTTTGCAGATCAGGCATATGGTTGTGTACAAGGTAATCACCTCTTCCTTCACAAGCTAACTACCGTTTGTTAGTTGATTGTGACTGCTTACTGGTGGAAGCGCAAAAGAAAATGTTTGAAGTGAATATTATTTTCTCTAAATCGCTAAAATCAGTTTAGAAATCTTTAAAATTGGCTGTTATCCGGTTCAGGGGAATAAACAAAGAATCGGTCTTCTAAAACTCGTAACGAGCAAAGCCATTCTCACACGGGTTGCCCCGGGCTATATAGATAGCCCCTTCGGCTGGAACCATGATAAACGAGGCCAGGGTCGAAGAAGATATGGGTACGGTTTCATCAATGTGGCGGCATATGGAGTTGGGATAGTGGTCGTGATTGGCCAAAATCTCCATGGCCATTTCTGGGGTTATATGACCATAATGCTGGTTGAAAAGGTCGCTGATTGTATCTAAACGATCATAGCTGTCGGGTTGAACCCCGGCTGCAGTGTCCCGAGCCTTAAAGCGTTCGGTTATATAGTGGTTGGAATGCAGCAGGATATCGCGTCCAGGGTGCAAAACTTCAACATCGTCGTGGGTGCTTTCGATTCCATATATTCGGGCACTGTCGTCTGCCAGTTGGTAGTAGCCTCCCCCTCGGGCAACTTGTTTCAACATATCCACTGCCCCGGCTATGGTTTTCTGCCGCATAACTTTAGGAATGTAAGCGGACACGGGAAGGGTAAATTCGTGATCCCTGGCAAAGGTGGCGTTGAGGCATATGCCAAATCCGGCCGAAGATAAGGTATAATCACCCCAGTTGTTAAAGCACAAGACGTATTGCACCAGACCATCGTTGTGGTGGATTTTCAAAAAGTCGATTGTGGAGCCGGGCACAAAGTCAATATTCTGGCCCAGGAGGGTTTTGCCGCCTTCGGTAGCGCTTCCGGTTGCCGCGAACGACGTACATAAGGTGTGTATGCCGCTCATAGCCATGGCAGTGAAATCAGTCATACACTTCAGGACAACAATTTCTTCAAAGGGAACCTCCGTTCCATCGGCCTGCCCCCTCATAATTTCAACCAGATAGGGGTCGAACTTTTCAATATAGGGAAGGTGTTCCGTGCCCATGGAGATAACCTGTTCCCTGGATAGATTTGAGAAAGATACCATCGTGTCAATAATGTTACTAGTTGTATTTAAGATGTTTTCTTTACAAGCTCTTCCCCACTGAATGCCTATTTCATAGGGAGTGCCGCCGCACTCAACCAGCTTAAATTCCCTGGCACTCTTCATATTGATTCACTCCCACCATTCTATCTAAAGTTGACTAGTCTCTCTTTTTTGTCTTGGAGCGCTCGTACATTTCCCAAATGTCGATTAACTCCGGATGTAGTCCGGTTATCTTCTGGCATTCCTCCTGAATCATTTTGCCGCAATCGTCGCAGACATGATGGACGCAACGATTATATTTAATGTCTTTGTAGCGATAGTCAGAAAACGGAATCCCAAATTCTTTATGACAGATCAAGCACGTGGTAGTGTACAGACTCTCAGTACCTTTATTTGAAGGCGGCGGATTTAAACTGCCTTTGAGATTCAGGCCATCTCGACCAAGTTCCTGCTCATCAGCAATGTCTTTTCTTTCCTGTATACCCAGCCAGAAGTCTTTCCAAAATACCTCAATCCATTCCCCCGACAATTCAGGGACTATTCGCATCCAGAGCAGCAGGCCATCCCGCATGGCTCGGTAAGAGATGAGCATCTTAGAAGGAATATCCCGGCGAATGATCCCTCGCTGCATCCCATCCCCAAGTATTTCTAACATCTTTTTTTCAAATGGTTCTTCCCGTTTCAAGATATCTGAGTACAATTTCTTGCGTATCTCCGGTGGAGTTAGAATCAAACTATTGGTCCAAAATAAAGAGATATGCAAATCTTTGTAGTAGAAAAGAATGTATTCTTTAAACATATAGAGCAGTTTATCGGGGATCTCCATATTCTCTGAGTTTTTTATCAAACGCTTAAGCAATTTTTCATATTCACGAGCCACGTCTTCATAAACAGCTAGAAATAAATCCTCCTTTCCTTTGTAGTGATTATAAATGGAAGCTTTATTAATCCCTACTGCTTCGGCTATTTCTTGCATAGAGGCGCCTTCGTAACCCTTCTGCGCAAAAAAGGTAAGGGCCGCTTTTTTGAGTTTTTCTTTGGTTGTAAGGACCATTTCGTATAGACTCCCTTCTACGATACGAAACTAACTACCGTTTGTTAGTCCATTGTAACAAGTTCCCATAAAAGGTTCAACAAAAATGTTTTAGGCTTGTTCCTTCCTGTGAGAGTATCGGGAAAATGTGAAGAGATGGATGAACAGAAATGCTTTAAGGATCCATTCAAAGGTTGAAACGCTTTAACATTTAAGATCAAAAAGCCAAATTCTTTTGCATAAAGAACGACTTGTTGGTAAAATTCGGAATATAGTCTTTACTAGTCCTGGCGGTAAGGAAGTATAAGGCTGGCTGAATAAACAGAAATTAATACTAATCGAAAGATTAAGGAGGACATTTCTATGAAGAACTGCGAAATGAAACTGAATGGGAATATACTAACGATAACGGTTGATATTTCCAAGGAATTCGGGACATCTTCTTCCGGGAAGAGTATCATTATTGGGTCGACTGAAGGAAATGTATCGATCCCCGAGAAAGAAGATATTAAGATTGGTCTTAACGTCTACCGAAAAGCATAAATAGGCCTTCTGTAGTAGTTGATGGTTGAATCGCCAGGTAAGAGGATGGCATGCCGTGTCAGAGACTTAGTTTCATACCACTAAGAATTCCCTACCTCAACTAGCAATATAGTTAACGTTTCCACTCCCCGCCTCTAGTCTACACGTAGTTTTCCTAGCACGAAAAGAAAAGACCCTTATGGGTCTTTTCTCTAAAGGGAGGCTACATTTGCAATTTACCTTTGATGATGAAAAGCGGCCTCACTGAGAACTTGATCAGGGAGCCACTTCTTCTGATCGCTTTAAGTAGTTGTGGAAAAAATACTCGGCAACTGCTACCAGAATAGCAAAAGACAGTAGCGCCCAGTAGTTCACTGCCTTTGCTCCCCAGGTCATCATAACCGCAAAAGCCAAAATACCAGCTACTAAGCCATCACATAAGGCGGCAGTTATATTGCCACCAACCGGAAGTATTACTAGATCACCGAGCAGGTAGTTTAGCGCGGTACCAACCACAGCTATGATTAGAACCTCCCATATCGTTGCATTTCCGATAAGGCTGAGGGTAAGGTATGCTGCCACCAACGTAACTAATAATTTGGTAGTCAAAGCCATCCATGTTTTGCTTATGACCGTTCATCTCCTTTCAATTTGCTTTTAATACTGCCTTTATACAGGTATCTTTCTATCATCAAGGATCTCCAGAGCATATTCAGCGGAAGAAATTATATCGATTACCATACCCTTGGATTAGAGTACCTCCTAGTTAAAGGTGCTAACTATAACTATTATTTCTTAATAATTATCTCTTTATCCTAATCTCGAGTTGACAGTGGCAAAGCGGCAAAACCGAAATTTCTGCAATTGAGCGGAAAAATTGAAGCTGCGGTTTACCTCATTCACTGTTGAGAAATGTCTGGAAAGCAGAAAGTATGGATACTTCGTATGTCTCAGTGTATTATCTGCTGTGATTCTCCAGCCCTGGTATTACATATTCTTGTACCGTCCTCCAAAATTTCTACCCCAAACGCTTCATTATCTGGCAAAATTAGCATAAGAGGTGACAGGCGTATTAACCCGACCCAGGTTCCATAGCGGTGACAAAATAGATAACTCAAGGAATAAATTAGGCCCTAAAAATCGGCAGATGTATTGTTGAGTTCTAAGGGGATAAGACGTGCAGCGAAAGAAACTGTCCAGAATAATAATACCTATAGTTCCAGCCTTAGTGATTATCCTCATTTTGTGCATAAATGCATCTCTAACACATTCCTCGATTCCTACCGTTAAAGACGGCTTGCTCGACTTGTCAAAGTACGATATTACAAAACATGGTGCCTTTAACCTTGCGGGAAAATGGGAGTTTTATTGGGACCAAGTACTTAGCGACAGTGACATACTAAGCGGTCGGCAGAAATTCACACTTATCGATGCACCCGGCAATTGGAATGGTACAGTTGTAGACGGAAAAGACCTTCCCGGCTTCGGTAAAGCCACTTATCGGGCTCGCGTTACTGGCATTCCCGTCGGTCAACGCCTGGCGGTGAGAATCCAGAACCAGGCTAGTGCCTACCGACTGTATATCAATGACCAGCTTGTGGCAGCCAACGGCAGTATCGGCGATTCTGCGGAGGCCCCGGCTTACCAATACCGCCCTCAATATGCGGAGTTTACGAGTAATAGGGATAATTTCGATATTATCCTGCAGGTATCCAATAATGCCTATGCCGTTGGTGGAATGTGGAACCCGATCATGTTTGGTTCCTTCGAACCAATGGCACAGGTTAATGATGCGGTGAAGGTGGTTGATTATCTTTCCATCGGAAGCCTTATCGTAATGTGCTTCTTTTTTGGAATCATATTTACCATTGTCCGTAAGGAAAAAGACGCCCTGATTCTTTGTGCTATTGGTTTTCTCGTTCTGGTACGGTTGCTGGAAAACGGGCAGGTGCTGATTTCGTATATATTCCCGGGTATGCCCATATCCGGCTTTGGTTGGATTGATTATCTAACCGGGATCTGGATTCAGTTTTTCCTCCTGTATTTTATCTATGTGGCTTATACATCGCTGGTTAGCAAATGGCCTATCCGTGCCCTGCTGACCTACTCTATCAGTGTTTCGTTATTTATTGTGCTCTTTCCCTTCGCTATCGTGGCTAGTACCTACATGGTCATGAACTTTATTCTGCTGTTTGTGGTTATGGTTGTTTGTGGTTTTACATCGCGGGCGGCCTTGGAATGCAGAACCGGTGCTCGTTCACTTATGGCGGTTATGGCCTTGATCCTGTTTTCCATGTTGTATGAATTCTTTGATAATGATTTATCTATTGTTTATTTTCTGCTCGATAACTGGGTCTTGGAATTCATGGTTTTGTTTTTTGTGCAGTGCTCTATTGTGGCGCGCCGGTACAATGAAGCGCAGCGCATGGAACTGGGTTTGCTTAAGAGCCAGATACGCCCCCATTTTGTTCATAACGCCCTGGCCACCATTATATCCGTATCCCGTAAGGAGCCTGAACGTTCACGAGCACTGCTTATGGATTTTAGCAGTTATCTCCGCGGCTGCTACGATTACGAGGGGGATGATTTGATCCCCATGGAAGAGGAGCTGAGCTTTGTTCAAGCCTACGTCGCACTGGAACAAGCCCGCTTCGGTGACAAGCTAAAAGTGGAATACCAGATTGAAGTGGGAAACATCCTGGTTCCGCCATTGATACTCCAACCCCTGGTGGAGAATGCTTTCATCCATGGTCTGCGTGAAAAAGAAGAGGGCGGAACAGTCGTAGTTTATGCTGTAAAAGACAAGGGAAACTCAGTCCGAATCGGTGTTCGTGATGATGGGGTGGGCATGAATGCCAAGCCCAAGGATGATTTGAAACGCAACGGCATAGGCATCGGAAATATCAACCGGCGCCTGTCCAGGCTTTATCATACCCAGCTTACGTTTGTTGTACCCGAGGGTGAAGGTTGTGAGGTTTATATGGATTTACCTTGCAGGGAGGCGGATACCAGTGCGAGTTATTCTTATTGATGATGAACAACCAGCTATCGACGAGCTTTGCTATTTGCTCGAAAAATATCCGGATATAGAGGTTGCAGCTTCCTTTACCAACCCGTTGAGGGCCCTCGAAGCCATGGGAAACATTAAACCCGATGTCGTGTTCCTGGACATTGATATGCCTCATATGGACGGCTTGGAGTTGGCCCTGCAAATACAGGCGCTGTACGCTGGAATCATCGTGGTGTTCGTCACCGCCTATACCCGGTTCGCCCTCGATTCCTTCAAGGCCTATCCTCTCGATTATCTATTGAAACCCATAAAAGAAGCCCGGCTCGATGCCACGGTGGAGCATATGAGAAAACAACACGAACTTGTTCACCCGCAAAACACCCATGACAATAAGCTGCGTATCAACTGCTTCGGTAAGTTCTCTCTCACAACGCCCGATGCAGCAACAGATATTAAATGGGGCACCCGCAGGGTGAAAGAACTATTCATGTATCTGCTTGACCGCTGCGGATTCCCTGCCACCCGCAGCGAATTGATCCAGGCCCTCTTTGGGGGTGTGGATGATAAAAAAAGCGCCAACAATATGTACGTTACAGTATACAAGTTACGCAGCCTGCTTGATAGTCTTGACCCCGGCAGAAAACT
This sequence comes from Syntrophomonadaceae bacterium, assembly GCA_035560815.1. Taxonomy (GTDB): domain Bacteria; phylum Bacillota; class Syntrophomonadia; order Syntrophomonadales; family Syntrophomonadaceae; genus UBA5314. The sequence continues at coordinate 8,390 of DATMYR010000025.1, forward strand.
GATTAAACTGGGAGAGGATTATTCTCTGGAGATTGCCCCGGGAGTGTGCGATTATAGTGACTTCATGCGCTTCGCACAGCAGAATGCCGCGATAAATCAGAAAAACGCTGTTGCAGCAGCGAAAGTTTTAAATTTATACACTGCCCCATATTTATCTGGCGAGGACTGTGTATGGGCAGTTGACACCACCGCTGTTGTAGAAGCCGAATATGAGCGCATAGCGCTGGATTTGGCCGGATTTCACAGCAGTGCCGGGCGGCTGCACGAGGCTGAAAACGTTCTTGTCGCACTGATCCAGAAAAATCCTTTTACTGAATATGGCTTTACATCTCTACTGGATCTTTACATAGAAAAGGCCGATCACAAAGCCTATGCAGCAAAATTTATGGAATACGCACAAATGCTTAAAAGGGATCTGGACGAAAGTCCGCCTGAGGTCTATACAAAGCACTATAAGGTAGTTAAAAATAAATAACCGTAAATAATAAAGCCACACGCCTTCGGCAAACCAAAAGCTGGTTGCTGGAAGGCGTGTTGTTTTTTGGGCTGGAATTTTACTAGCTGCTCGCAACGATGGAGACTTTCCTCATTACTCAGGAACATTCCTAATTCCCGTTAGGGAGAAGGAGTGTCCCCTTTCCTTCACTTGCCTATTTATCAAATTTAAGATTTTTTAAGACGGCTTATTTACAGTATACCCAAAGCTATTTTAGGGGAGGTGGAGGAGCTTGCAGGAAAAGCGAGTTTTAAAGAATGGGATTAATGCCCCACCGGCCACTCGCTATAACTAATACCGAATCAGCAATATATTTTCAGAAGGGAGAAAAGGGTTTTGTTTAAGCTTAGAAAAAGGAACCAGGCAGTGGTTTCAATCTTAGTGACTCTGCTGATGATGTTTTCCTTCGTTAACACCATAGCCTGGGCCGACGAAAGCCTTTCGAACGACGACCAGCAGGTTGTGGATCAGGATTCAGACACCTCAGCCTCCTCTAGCAGCGGCCCAATGCTGTTAATGTCCAGTACTCTTCCGTTACCGGATCCCATCCAGGTAGCGGGCAGCGCCACTGACAGTACAATAACCATGTCCGCGAATAACACCGCGGTTTCAACTGATGACAACACCTGGGAAATCAGCCTTACCAACGGAACCTTAAACAGTACCGCCGGAGCTGATATTACTTCCGTTTTGACGATTAACGGGCTTCCCAATGATCTTACCTGGACGGCTGTTAATGGTGGGTCAAATAATATCATTATTACAGTCTCCGGCACTACCATCACAGCCATTACCGCTTGGACAGAGGTTTCCGTCACCATTATGGGCAAGGCTGTGAGTGAAAGCGAAGCCGCAGATTCAGAAAGCCTGGCAGTTTATCTGGAACCGGCCAGCACCCCTTTATTAATGGGCGCTATGCTGAAGAGCAGCCCGTCAGATTTCACCTACAGCCTATCTGGCAGTGAGGCGACCATCACCGGCTATACCGGCACCGATCAGGATGTCGAGATACCCGAGGTTATCAGCGATGGAGGGACGGACTATCCGGTAACCGCCCTGGATATTTCGGTGTTTTATGGTAAATCAATTACTTCCATCACTATTCCCACCGGTGTCACCAGTATTCCTTTAAACGAATTTGCCACCTGTACGTGTCTTGGCACAGTGATTTTTACCGGACCCAGCAGTCTGGCAAGTATTGATCTGGCAGCGTTTAACGGATGCACGAGTCTTGGCGAAATCAACATTCCCAGCACCGTTACCAGTATCGGCAACAAGGCTTTTTATAATTGCAGCAGCCTGTCCAAGGTATACTCCTGGGGCGCCATGCCAACCTTTGGTACACAGGTTTTTGATGGAACCACTTCAGACTTCACAATATATTATCATATAAGCCATGCAGCCAGCTGGGCGGGCTACACGGACTACAACGCCAAAGCCTTCTGCACTTTAACCCTGGACTTGAACGATGGCAGCTCAGCCAACAGCAGCTATGTTGATGTAGACAACAGTGGACATATAACCGCCCCAACCGACCCCACCAGTTCCAAGGGCAGCTTTGCCGGCTGGTATAAGGACGCGGCCTGTACAGATGACTTTGATTTTACCAATGATACGGTAAGCGATGATATCACACTGTATGCCAAATGGAATTCAGGCGGTAAGGTAGAGGGGACTGTCATCGATAGCTCGGTTACCATGGCCAGTGGTAATACCGTAGTGAACAGCAGTGATAACGAATGGGAAATAGACGTCACTACCGGAACCGTAAAAGGTTCATCCGGCGACGATCTTACTCCTGACTTAACCCTCACCGGTCTGCCGACCGGCCTGAGCTGGACGGCGCAGAACGCCGGGGCCAATAAGATACAGATTATTGTTTCAGGGACTGCCAGCCCGGCTTTAAGCAGCAAGGCAAGTGTTTCCGTTATCATAAAGTGCAGCGCCGTGACTGATGTCGGGGCAAGTGATTCCGATGCAATGATACTTTATGTACACCGATCTGGGCATTACCCTATAGCTCTGGCCGTCAACCAGAACACCAATACCATCTATGTAGCCAATAAAGGCAGCCTGGACGTGACGGTCATGGACGGAGCTACGGATACGGTTAAGGCCACCGTCCCAGCCGGCACATATCCTCGTTGTATAGCTGTAAATCCTGATGCCAAAAAGACTTATATCACCAATCAGCAAGACAAAACAGTCACAGTTATTAACGGGGCCAGCAATAATGTCATCACCACCCTGCCCAGCGGCACCTATCCTGTGGACCTGGCTGTTAACCGCAGTACCGATAAGGTATATGTGGCCAACAACAGCAGCAAAAACGTGACTGTTATTGACGGTGCGGCTGACAACATCGCAGGAACTGTGGCTGCCGGTAATTCCCCCTACGACGTAGCCGTTAACCAGAATACCAACAGGATCTACACGGTAAATTATTACGACAAGAGCATTTCCGTAATCGACGGTAGCAGTGACACCGTCACAGCCACTGTCACCAGCGATACCGGACCTTATGCAGTGGCTTTGAATCCAAATCCAACCATCAATAAGATTTATGTTGCAAACTTAAAAGACTTTCTTCATGGGGAGACTGGAACCGTAACCGTGATTGATGGGGCTACGAATGCTACTTCCAGCATTACTGTGGGGAAAAAGCCCTGTGCCATAACGATCAATTTGTCCACCAACAATGTTTATGTGGCCAATCTGTTCGATGATACTGTGACGGTCATCGATGGAACCACTGATACTGTCATAGCCACTGTTGCCGTGGGGGACGGTCCCCTGGCCATGGGGATTGACCAGACCACCAACAAGATCTACGTGGCCAATTGCGGCGACAACACGGTGACGATCATCGACGGCGTCACCAACAGCACCAACACCGTCGCCGCCGGCGACTATCCTTGTGCCGTAGCCGTTAACGAGGTTACCCACAAAGCTTATATTGCCAACCAGTACAGCGACGACATAACCGTGATCTCATCTTTACCACCGGCACCACTTAAGGTGGCGGGAACCGCCAGCGACAGTTCGGTGACTATGGCCAGCGACAATAAGGCAGTCTCCAGCAGCGACAATACCTGGGACATTGGGTTGACTAGCGGCACATTGAAAGGCGTATCAGGCACTGACCTTACAGCAGATATTTCGCTTAGCGGCCTGCCTGCCGCGCTGACCTATACCGCGACCAACGGTGGAAGTAACGACATTTTGATTACCGTTGCCGGCTCGGCAGATACCGCACTGACGGCGGATGCTACCGTAACCGCCGTTATCAAGGGCAGCGCTGTCACAGAGGTGGGTTCGCTCGATTCGGAGGGCACTGCTCTGACCTTGCTCTATGTTCCGCCTGCCGCCGAACCCACCATTACCCTTACCACCGCCAGAACCGCAGGCTCGAATATATGCTTGAGCATTGAAGCCGACCCGGCTGACCTGCCCGGTGTATGGATTGACCTTAACGGCAACAATACCGAGGATCCCGGCGAGGAGGTAATCGGGCTTTACAAGAATTACACCGTCTCATCACTAACTATTGTAATCCACGGTAAAGTAAATAAGTTGAACTGCCAGTCAAGCCAGTTAACATCGCTTAATTTATCCAATACAACCTATCTCGTAAACCTAAATTGCAACTCTAACCAGATTGATTCACTCGATGTATCGCGAAATACAGCCTTACAGTCGTTAACGTGTAAGAATAATCTGATTGCTTCACTGGACCTATCACAAAATACGATGCTTAACAAACTTGATGCATATAACAACAAACTTGCAGCGCTTGATTTAAGTAAAAATACGTTGCTCACCTATCTGAATTGTCAAAACAACCAGCTACCTTCGCTTAATGTCAGCAAAAACACATTGCTCACTTACCTGAATTGCAGTGGCAATCAAATCACGACACTGGACCTGACTCTAAATACCCAGATAACCACTTTGCATTGCGCCCTGAACCAGCTTACAGCGCTTGATGTTACCCACTGTCCTGGAATGACATGGCTCACCTGTTCCAATAATGTGATTGGAGCGCTCGACCTGTCGAGAAACACGGCTCTGACGGATCTGTACTGCAATAATAACCAGCTTGCAACACTCGACCTTACAGGAAATACCTTGCTGAAGAAAATTGATTGTTACAACAACCAGCTCACAACGATTAATGTACCACAGGATACGGTGCTTTATTGGCTGGATTGTTCCAACAACCGGCTTCCCTCACTGGATATATCGAAAAACACCGCTTTTACAGTGCTCAAGGTATACGGCAACAATATAAACGGAGCAGAGATGATGGGCCTGGTAACCGGACTGCCTGGTCGTGCTGCCGATGATCATGCCAAGATTTATATTATAGACACAAAAGCCGTACCGGCAGACGGCAATGTGGCACTCATGAGCGATGTTGCCATCTCCACCGGTAAGAACTGGACAGTATATGATTGGAACGGCGGCAACGAGGTTTTATATGCTGGAAGCGACCCGATCTCAAATCCCATTAATGCTGCCACCTTCGATGACTCGGTGACTATGGCCAGCGGCAATACGATGGTTTCCAATGACAACACCTGGGAGATTGACCTCACCACTGGGACATTGGCCAGCACCTTCTCTGCCAGCGACCTGACCATTACAGGCCTGCCCGCGGTACTCACCTGGGCGGCCCAAAACGGCGGTAATAACCATATCGTTATAACCGTGAGCGGCACAGCCGCTGCGGAAATCATCTCAAAGACCACGGTATCCGTGGTGGTCAAAGGCAGCGCCGTGAGCGACACCGGGGCAACAGATTCCGATGCCATCAACGTGTATATCTATCCTGCCCAGACCCCGGCAGCGCCGACTATCGATCCCAACGGCGGCTCTTATACAAGCAGCGTGCAGGTTACCATCACCGGCAGCGGCGGCACGATTTACTACACCACCGATGGAACGGACCCTGCCAACAGCAGTTCATCTACAGCCTACAGCGGAGGATTTACTGTGGGTAAATCTGAGATTATCAAGGCTGTTATTCAGGGCGAGACCAGATGGAGTGAAATGACCAGCGCAGAATTCACCATTAATACGAATTCCGGCGGCGGCGGCGGGGGAGGCGGGGGAGGCAGCAGCATTACTTCCCCCTCGGTGGTCACCGATGCAGCCACTTCTATAACTAACGCATCAGCAGTTCTCAACGGAGAGATAAGCTCCCGGGGTGGGGGAGGGATTACCTCCTACGGCTTCTCCTACAGCAGTGATGAGAAGCAGTGGACGCAGGTGCAGGCGGGAAGCGATAATCGGCTCGGGACCTTCACCTATACCTTGTCAGGACTGCAGCCCAACACCGCATATTATTTCAAAGCCTACGCCACCAACGGGGCAAGCACCTCTTATGGCGAGGTTAAAAGCTTGCTCGTATACCAGGGGCAGAATCCCCAGGGGCCACAAGACGGACAACAAATTGTACTGCGTTTCTACATCGATAAGACGGATTACTATGTAAATGATCAGCTCAAGTCCATGGATGCCGCTCCCCTCATCCTGGGTAACAGGACCCTGCTGCCTATTAGGTACGTGGCTGAACCTCTGGGCTATACCGTGAACTGGGACGAAAATACGCAGAAGGTTACGATCACTTTTAACGGCAAAACCATCGAACTGGTGATCGGAGACAATAATGCCACCCTAAACGGGGAGAGGGTACCCATTGATCCTGACAACCCGGAGGTAACACCTATTTTGGTAGATCCAGGACGCACGATGATTCCCTTGCGTTTTGTCATGGAACAGTTGGGCTGTCAGGTGGAATGGGATCCTTCAACTCAGAAAGTGAAGATTAGCTATCCAAAATGAAATCCTTTGGCTTAAACCATATTCCTTGATCGGCTGGCCCGGCGCATCTGCCGCCGGGCTTTGCCCTTTGGGTTCAGGTATGTCCAGTATTGTTCAACAGGTCTACTTAGATGGCCACATAAAACGGCCTATACCGCTCTCTGGTTGTTTGTTTCACTTATACACAAAGTTGATTTAGGAGGTGGACCTTGCTTGCGGGTAATGATTGTCGATGATGAGAAGCCTTGTCTCGATGAGCTGGAGTATTTGCTCTTGAAGCATAATGATATCGTGATAACCGGAGCCTTTACAAACCCGCTGGAAGCTCTCGCGGCTGCAGAGTCGTCAATGCCTGATGCGATATTTCTCGATATCGGAATGCCGCACGTGAGCGGTATAGAGTTTGCCAAAAGAGTTTATGGCTATGACGAAACTGTTCAGTTAGTGTTTGTCACCGCCTATACCAAGCTTCTTACTGAAGTAAAAAAGGTCTGGCCTTTTGAGAGTATATTAAAACCGGTCAGCGGAACGAAGCTGAACATCATCGTAGAACGCCTGCGCCGGCGATTGAACCCGGGTCTTGATAAGTAAGTTTACGGTTCCTTTGATATATCATCAGAACTGTTCCTATGATTTATTTTGCTTTCCTCCCCTTAAAAGGCCAAAGAGAAAAGCTAAAAGGCCCCCCAATGATCGCTGCTTCCTTAAAAGCCCACCATTTCATCTTTACTCGCCCGCAGGTTATGGAGTTGGGATACCAGCATGCCGGAAAGCATGAGAGCGCATCCGATGATCTCCTGCCCCACCAATTTCTCTCCCAGCAGTAGAAAGC
>DATMYR010000026.1:0-27634 GCA_035560815.1 Syntrophomonadaceae bacterium
ATATGGAATTTTGTCAAGTAAAAGGTTAAGAATTATAAGCGATTAGAATAACTGAAGGTGAACCGTCAAGAAACGAATACATCGGGGGATCGAGGCCGGTATACCCTCTCGGCGAGGGCCATAATCACTCCGTGAGATTCAGAAAGAGCAGGTACCCGGAAAGATTACCTCCGGGAACATGATGCCTGCAGTGGAGGCACGAAATGGAGGGCATGATGTTCCTCGACCACCGAGCGGCAGGCTTAGGGCGCAGGGCCACGAACATCCGCGCATGTTATTGCGCAGCGCGCGCGGGTGAGTGCCGATCGGGCAGCCCGGAGCCCTATGCCGGAGCGGGATGACTTATATCGTCAGGTGCTCCAACCCACCTAGCCATCACCGGGGAGCTGGTACCGAGCGGAACGTAAGCGTAGCCGGTAGGAGCGGGCGGGCACCGAGGCGGAGCAGGTCCCGGAAGGCCGCGAACATCCACGCATGTAATCGCGCAGCGCGCGTGGGTGAGCGCCGATCGGGAAGCCTGGAGGGACGTGCGGAGCCGGGGTAGCCACCTTCGGATAATACGAGATTATGTAGGTGAAGCGAACCCGAAGGGCTACATAATCCTCTATTATCGGATGGTGGCGGTGCTACATTTTATTCTCTATCTATGACTGCAATGAGCTAAATTGAAGTTGTTATTTGTGCAGTTAGAAGGATCGTGGTAAATAATGCTGAGAGGGTATAGAAGATAGAAGAAAGTGGTTTAGGCAGAGGGGGAGAGAAAGTGCTAGCAGATTGGGAGCGGACAGTATTAGAAAACAATATAGAAAGAGAAAGGTTAATACTATCAAAATATGCATGCTCCAATCAAACGGCTTTTAGGGTTAAGCCTGAGCCAATACCCGATGAAGTCAATGTTAGACCAGCCTTTTTTCATGATACGGATAGAATAATTCACTCCCTTGCTTACAGTCGTTATATCGATAAAACTCAGGTGTTTTTTCTTTTTGAGAATGATCATATAACTCATCGAGTTCTTCATGTTCAATTAGTATCTAAAATTGCACGAACGATCGGGCGATTTTTACGATTAAACGAAGACCTGATAGAATCAATAGCCCTGGGGCATGATTTAGGCCATACTCCCTTTGGTCATGACGGAGAAAAGTATTTAAATACGATTTGTGAAGAACAGGGCATAGGCTATTTTCGTCATAATGCTCAGAGTGTACGGTTTCTTACCGAGCTTGAGAATTTCGGTGAGGGGTGGAACCTCACCATGCAGGTTTTGGATGGTATTCTGTGCCATAATGGTGAAGAGATATCTGAACATTATGAACCTGCTCCCACTAAAACCAAGGAGCAGTGTTGTGGAGAATATCAATCATGCCTAACCCAGCCTGCCTATGGAAAAGAACTTAAACCATTTACGCTTGAAGGCTGCGTGGTGAGGGTTTGTGATGTTATCGCCTATATAGGGCGGGATATAGAAGATGCAATTACGGTAGAACTAATGACCCGGGATCAGATTCCGGAAGAAATAGCTAATGTACTGGGCAAAGACAATCGGAGCATAATTGATGCTCTGGTTCGAGACCTGGTAAATAGGAGTTTTGACCAGCCATATCTTAGCTTTTCCACCGATGTCCTAAAAGCCTTAAAATCTCTTAGGGATTTCAATTACAAAACAATTTATTTCGCGCCAGAGAAGCAAGAACAGGATAGCAAAATAGAAAAAATGTTTAGAGTGATGTTTGAGATCTTTCTTGATCATCTGAAAAAGGAAAATACTGAATCCAGGATATTTAAAGACTTCCCAATTATAAAAAATGGTAATTACCGAAATAGTACCCCGGAAGCAAGGATTATAGTGGATTATATTGCCGGTATGACAGACGATTATTTCTTAAATACATTTAGAGAACTTTTTTTACCGCGTAGATACGGGATGTCATTAAAGGAACAACATCAATAATTATTAGACAAAACAGGTCCAGGATTTAATATATTTAGGAGGGCAATAATGCCAATTCTGCAATGGCTTAATCGAAATGAAACAGTATCAATTTCAAGGAAGGTTCCGTATAGGCTGTTAGAAGAAGACAAGCAGTACAGTTATGGGGAAGAATCCGATAATATGGTCATTCAAGGCGATAATCTCGAGGCATTGAAAGCATTATTGCCTTATTACGCCGGACAAGTGAAGTGTATTTATATAGATCCACCATACAATACTCGTTCGGCTTTTGAACATTATGATGATAATCTTGAACATTCAAAATGGGTTGACATGATATACCCGCGTCTTGAATTGTTACGAGAGTTCCTTAGCGACGAGGGAAGCATATGGGTATCCATTGATGATAATGAAGGGCATTATCTTAAGGTCATTATGGATGAGATATTTGGCCGAAGGCGATTTATTGCATCTACCATATGGCAAAAAAGATATTCAAGAGAAAATCGTGAGGCCATAGGTGATGTTCATGAATATATAGTTCTTTATGCAAATGATCCGGATAAGTTCAAGAAAGTCAGAAATCGTGTTCCGTTAGATGCTAAGAGTCGTAAGGTCTACAAAAACCCGAATAACCATCCCCGTGGTCCGTGGCGAGCAATACCAATGACCGCACAAGGGTGGCGGCCAAACCAGATGTATTCTATTACGACTCCAACGGGAGTTGTTCATTTTCCACCCGAAGGTCGCTGTTGGAGCACAATAGAGTCGGAGTATTTGAAACTATTGAATCAAGGGCGAATTTATTTTGGGAAAAATATGTCATCACAGCCCAACATAATTAGATTTTTGGATGAAGTTGAAGGACATGTTCCCTGGACGTGGTGGCCCCATGATGAAGTGGGTCATACTGATGAAGCCAAAAAAGAGAGTCAAGCTTTATTTGGGAAGGATGCTACGTTTGGAACACCAAAGCCGGAACGGTTAATTAAACGAATAATTGAAATAGCTACAAACCCAGGTGATATTGTTTTGGATTCCTTTTTGGGATCGGGCACAACCGCAGCTGTTGCCCATAAAATGAGAAGACCATATATTGGCGTTGAGATGGGTGAACATGCTATTTCACATGTTGTGCCTCGAATGCGAAAGGTAGTTGATGGAGAGCAAGGCGGTGTCTCCAAGGATTTAGATTGGCAGGGTGGAGGAGGTTTCCGCTTCTATCGACTCGGAGAGCAGGTGTTTGATGAAGAGGGGATAATCAACAAAGATATCAAGTTTGACGCTCTTGCTGCCCATATATGGTTTGCCGAAACGAAAACACAGTATCGCCCGAGTGAAAATAGTCCTTTGCTCGGGGTTCACCAAGATACAGCTTATTATCTGTTGTATAACGGTATCCTTGGAGATAAGCGGGCAAATGGTGGAAACGTACTTACCGAAAAAGTCTTAAATCAACTTCCTGACTTTAGCGGAGAAAGGGTGATATTTGGCGAGGCCAGCCGTATTGGTGAGACTCGTTTAAAGACCATGAAAATAACCTTTAGGCAGCTACCCTATGATATTAAGATGCGGTAAGGAGGCGGCTCGTTATACTTACTTTGAAGGACTATCAGAAGAAAACATTGGCAAAACTGTCCGAGTTTTTGAGCAAAAGCAGATATGCTTCATTAAGCGACACATTCCTGCAGGTACGAGAAGCCCCTGGGTATAGCGCTCAATATAAAGCACTTGCGAAATTGGAAGATGTTCCTTATATTTGCCTTCGCCTACCTACAGGTGGGGGAAAAACGCTACTCTCTGCGCATTCGATACAGGTTGCTGCCAATTCATATTTGGAAATGGACTACCCTTTAGTGTTGTGGTTGGTTCCTACTGATACCATACGAAGTCAGACACTAGAAACTCTTAATAACCCGTGGCATCCGAACCGCGAGGTTTTGGATCATCATTTTGGGGGTCAAGTTCGAATATTCGATATTACTGATTTTAATCTTCTGCGAGCTCAGGATATCGGACAATCTACTTGTATATTTGTGGCTACTTTTGCTTCTTTTCGCGTCAATTCTACCGCTGGACGAAAAGTATATGCTCATAATGAAAACCTGGAACCACATTTTGGTTCAATTCCCAAAGCTGCTTATTTGGAACATTCCGAACAGGGAGAAGTAAAGTATTCCTTTGCTAATCTGTTGGCTCATTATCGACCGCTGGTAATTGTCGACGAGGCTCATAATAATAATAGTGCGCTAAGTATAGAAGTGCTTCAGCGCTTAAGACCTTCAGCCATTATAGAATTTACAGCGACGCCTGCCAGTAATTCCAATGTTCTATATAAGGTTAGTGCATCGGAACTTAAGGCCGAAGATATGATTAAGCTTCCCATACGGCTTGCCGAACACAGATCCTGGGAGGATGCTGTTACTAACGCAATTCAAACTCGTGAGCGCCTCCAACAGCTGGCGAATGGCGAGGACCAGTATATCAGGCCAATAGTGCTTTTTCAGGCCGAAAATAGAGATAAAGATGTAACCGTGGATGTTATTTTGAATCAACTCGTTGACCAGGAAGGTATTCCGAGAGAAGAAATTGCAGTTGCCACCGGTGACCAGAGAGAGCTCGATGGAATAAACCTGTTTGACCCTAAATGCCCAGTTAAATATATCATCACTATCCAGGCGCTTAAAGAAGGATGGGATTGCTCCTTTGCCTATGTTTTTTGTTCCATGGCTAAGGTTCAGTCGGCAAAAGACGCCGAGCAATTGCTGGGCAGAATTCTTCGTATGCCTTATGCTAAGCGCCGTAAGCAGAATGATTTGAACCGGGCTTATGCTCATCTATCTGTAAGCGCCTGGTTTGAAGCCCTAGCGCGAATCCATGATAATCTCGTCAGTATGGGCTTCGAAGAGCAAGAAGCTTCCAGCAGCATTATATATCAGCCGGAGCTTGATATTGAGCAAGGGACCCCAGATCTTATTCAAGAAGATTTGGTTGTATATACTGCTTCCGCACCGGAATTATCCACTTTAAGTATGGCTATTCAAATGGATGCCAAAATGGAAAATACCGATGATGGACAATACAAAGTAACTTTTGTTATTAATAGCCGCGAAGACCTAAAAGAGTTGGAAGATAACGCCGCCAAGATATTTGATAAAGTTGAAGATCGTCAGCAATTAATCATACAAGTGGCACGTAAGCGCGGCCATTCCCGCCCTCTAAGCCCTGCCGAAAAGGGAGAGACTTTGATTGTTCCCCAATTATGCCTTGATTTTGGAGATGGGTATCATAGTGTGGCGGAAAGAGAAACATTCTTACCTCAAGGTTGGGATCTATTGTCTTTTCCGGTAGGGCTTGAGAGTTTTCAGGTTCTTGAAGAGGGACATGTATACGAAATCGATATTGAAGGTGCCAAGCTAAGGGAGAGAGCCCTTGATCTTCAGGAGACTTTAAATTTTGGCGTCGCCACCCATTGGACTGAAGCACAACTTATTGGCTGGCTGGACCGAAAGCTCCAGCAATCGGATATAGCTTACTCTACTCTAATTGAATTCTTGCGTCGCCATATACGCTATCTTCAAGAACACAAAAAAGTATTTCTGCCGGATCTTGTGAGACTGCGCTTCGTATTAGAAAAGTTACTTCGCAAGAAAATTGAGCAATGCCGGGATCAGGCTTATAAACAGGGTATCCAAGAGGTTTTATTTCATGTTCCCCAGGCGGCCTATGTCGGACCGCAAGCAGTAATGGTTTTTCGAGAAGGGCTATACCCTGCCAAGAACTTCTACCAGGGCCGAACAATATTTTCTAAACATTTCTTCACCAGCATTGGATCTATGAACGATGAAGAAGTAGAATGCGCTAAAGTTCTGGACAGCAACAAAAAGATTAAAACCTGGGTGCGTAACATAGAACGCCATCAAGAATCCTCATTTTGGCTTCCTACACATGACGATAGATTTTACCCGGATTTTGTGGCGGAACTGATTGATGGGCGCATACTGGTAGTCGAATACAAAGGGGAGCACTTGGCTACTAATGAAGATACACAGGAAAAAGATCTCATTGGGAGGCTCTGGGCGGATAGGAGCAATAGTCAATGTTTGTTCCTGATGGTAACCATGTTTGATGAGGAAGGACGAGATATTCACGGACAAATAAGTAAGGTATTGGGTTGATTGGAGTCTTTGGAGGTTGAGACGATGACTTTGGACGATGTTGCACAAAAATATGCTGAGACTACCGCGGCTATTTTAATGTGCGGCCGAGAGAAATACTTTGAATCCGCTTTAAGACTTCTTTATTCAGGAATAGATTCGCTTTCATGGTTGTATTCTGACCAAAATGATTTAGAAAAGAGAAACGTTAGGAATGAATATGAGGGCTGGGTTAATATTTTTCTTTTGCCCGAACTGAAAAAATTCGGATACGATTGCACTGCCACTGAAATTTACTATGCTCGCTGTAGCCAACTGCACACATTCTCCGCTATTGCCAAAAAACAGGGGGATAATAGGATTGTCGCCTATGCCTCTGGAGATGGAGAAAATATGAATAAAGTGAATCAAGGATTACCTGATATTGAGAAGATGTCTAATGGAAAACGGTTTGTAATAATTCATATTGGTGATTTGGTTCAGGGGTTTATTAATGGAACTTCTCATTTTTTCAAACTAACTGAAGAGGATGAGGAATTGTCTAATAAGGTGATTGAAAAAGCCGATTTTTATTATGCTCCATTAGATACAAAGGTATTGAATAAAGAACAGAATAGATAAAAATTTCCCATGGCAAGATGCTGATCGATGTTCCAGACACGGTGATAGATAGATCTTATGCGCAATTCTTACAGTGGCATGATGAAAACGTTTATTTGGAGGTGGGGACCTTGGTACAATATTTAAATCATTCGGATTTTAGTTCTGGGATATTGTCGGAAAATATCTTTGGAAAATAAAGGGTTCCTGATTGTTAATAATGAATTTTATTGAATAAGTATATTGCTGGAGAGATCTTATGGCAAAAAATTTTCATGAGATTCGCGATCCAATTCACATTTTCATTCGATTGACCACTGATGAACGCCACGTCGTCGATTCTATACCATTTCAGAGATTGCGCAATATTCATCAATTGGCCATGTCTTATTTAGTATACCCAGGTGCTACGCATAAACGATTTGAGCACTCCCTAGGGGTGATGGAATTAGCGAGCCGGGTTTTTGATGTTGTTACGACACAGGATAATATACATACGAAAGTAAGGGAATTAATCCCAGAAATCAGCGTAGAAGGAAAACTGATATATTGGCGTAATGTTTTACGGATGGCAGCACTTTGCCACGATTTAGGGCATTTGCCTTTCTCCCATGCCGCTGAAAAACTATTACTTCCCGATGGATGGGATCATGAACGGCTTACAGTTGAGTTTATTAACTGTGAAGAAATGAAAAAAGTATGGGATTCAATGACTCCACCTTTGAGAGTAGACGATATAGTAAAATTAGCAGTTGGTCCTAAAAAACTTAAGAGTGTTACCTTTACTGATTGGGAAGCGATTTTAGCTGAAATTATTACTGGGGATGCTTTCGGGGTAGATCGTATTGATTACTTACTCAGGGATTCTCATCATGCAGGCGTGGCATATGGCAAATTTGATCACTTCAGGTTAATAGATACATTGAGAATACTGCCGAAGTCAAGTGAAGTTGATGAGTCTATTGAACCGGCTCTAGGTATCCAAGAGGGTGGATTACACTCTGCAGAAGCACTGCTATTAGCTCGATACTTTATGTATACCCAGGTATATTTTCATCCAGTCAGACGAATTTATGATATACACCTCTGTGACTTTTTGTTAGGATTTCTTAAGGACGGTAAATTCCCTACTGATATTTATGAATTGCAAAAATTGAGTGATACTGACGTTTTAAGTGAAATATGGAAAGCTAATTTGGATGAAGGCCATCCATTAAATGATATAGCTAATCGAATAGTAATGCGGGCGCATTTTCGAAGGCTGTACGAGAAGAACCCTGAGGATTTATCTCATAATCCTCATATAGGTAAAGTTGTCTTTAATGAAGCCCAAAAAGCTTTCGGTTCTGAAAATGTTCGAAGTGATTCGTATTCTCAAAGTGGTGATATTTCTGACTTTCCTGTCTTGAGAAATAATGGTAGGATTACATCTTCCTATGTATTATCTGAAACCCTTCAGCGGTTACCTGTAGCATCGTTTGATTATGTGTTTATTCGGCCTGATTTGTTGAAAGATGGTCAGGCGTGGCTCGAAAAGAATTTAGAGAATATGTTAGGCATGGTTGAAAAGGAGGAATAGCATGGAGGATATAAAAAAACAAGTAGTTGTGTTGTCCTTAATTGAATCTATGAAAAATTCTGGCAGTTGGTGTGGAGAAACCCATATTCAAAAGAGCGTATATTTTTTACAGACTATGCTTAATGTGCCTACAGACTTTGATTTCATTTTATATAAACATGGACCGTTCTCTTTTGAACTTAGAGACAGTTTAGGCGAAATGAGAGGCAATATGCTGGTTGAGTCAACCAGTCGTTTCCCTTATGGCCCTTCATATCGTTCAACGGCTTCCGGTAAAGCCCTTATAGAAAGATATCCTAAGACAGCAGCAGCATACCAAAAACAAATGGAATATATTACTCGGCACTTTGCTGGTCTGGGAGTTGCAGAGCTGGAGAGATTAGCTACAGCTTTATATGTTACCGAAAAAGAAGGGCATGTATCTGTTGAGGAAAGAGCCAAGAAAATTAATGAGATTAAACCACATATCCCCATTGATATTGCTGAAGCCGCAATTCACGAGGTTGAAAAGATAGAGCATGAGTTCCGTTTAACTGCCTAAGCTTCAATGAATACCTTGATTTTAATGGAATTTAGATAAATATAGATGAATTTTAGTTAATTATTAAGATGAACATGTTGCCCTAATGCCGATATATTGGGAATGTGTGATTAACTAAAATCGGAAATTATTTTCTGGTTTAGTTAATTCTCCAAGGGTTGTCACGCGGGATCACGCGCGCGTGATGTCGTTCACGCAAGGATGTAATCTATAAAAACTTGGGTGGCAGATGGGTGGCAAGAGGTTATCCGAAGGCTACTTTTCGTTGGTGGAATAAATTTACAAATACCAAAATATAGGACTTAGTTGGACAGGAAAGTGCCGCAATCTTGCGGGTCCCGTTAATTCGTAATCAGCAGGTCGGCGGTTCAAATCCGCCCATCGGCTCCATAAAGAAACAAGTAACCGCGCAGGTTTGCGCGGTTTTTACTTTCTCTTCAATTCTCTCCAAAGTTGCTCCTTGCTGCAACGCGAATAATATCGGCCTAAAACTACCGTCCTTTCAGGAGTGCATCCATCTTACCAGCTGCCCGGTCCTGCATGGTTTTGGTTAAGTGGCCATAAATATCAGCTGTAATGGAGTAGCTGCTGTGCCTGGCCAGCTTGCTGACTGTGGACAGATCCTCCCTGGCCTCTAGAAGTAAGGTGCAGAAGGTATGCCGTAGATCATGGAACGGGCCTTATCGGACTTCCATCCGGCCAGCAGAATACATACCCGTCCTTCATATATACCCCTTCAGGAAGCGCCAGTTTGTCCTTAGCCTGCTGAGCCTTAATCCCGTATTTAAGGGTAGATTTTGCAAAAGGGGAATGGCTTCATATTCAGTCCCCTACAGTATGGTATTGATGCTCAGCTGATTCGGAGGGCAATGACTGTTAGTCAGGGAGGTATTTATGACAGAGATGGAGTGGCGGATTTGCCAGATTGACAATAGATACATGGTGGGAAAGATGAATCTTGAGAACGGGGCGTTTGACCCGATATGCACATGTGATGTCTACGACCAGGCGGAACTGGTATGCGCGGCTTTAAAACATTATATATATGCCAAGAATTATTCCAGCAGGGGGGTGGGCGGATGCCCAGGGGTGATCGGGAAATTTTTAAGGCCGACTGTGATGATGGCTTTACCCGGATAGCCAACCTGATCCTGGAGGCCATGGCTCTGGTTAAGTTAAATGCCACCCAAATAGGCATTTGCTTGTTTCTGCTGCGGCGCACTTATGGGTGGAACCGGAGCGAGGATGCTATCTCTCTGGGGGATTTCGCGGCATCCTGCGGCAACAGCAAGGCTTATATATCACGGCAGCTGGCGGATTTGTTGCAGAAGAATATAAATCCGCCGGCTGTTCTATGTCCCGGGCAAGACTCCGGTCTATGCCTTTGCCAGCAGCATTGCCAGCTGGGATAAAGCCTGCATTAACCTGCAGGTTTTATCCCATAATGCCGAGCAGGGGGTCTATGAATGGAATCTAGAGGGATTGTCCGATCAGACAACGGAAGCAGGTTATGGGTTGTCCAATCGGGCAACGGAAAACAGCTGGGGGTTATCCGATAGGATAGGTTATGGGATGTCTAATCAGACAAGGGTGGTATTGTTTGATCAGACATCCCATAACCAGGCTCAAAGCGTGGCGGAGCCGGGGATTGAAGCGGGTCTAAATACAGTAGTAAAGACAAAGAAAGAAAATGAAATATATTCTACCGACACGGTACAATTTCAGCTGGCCGAATTGCTGGTGAAAATATTGGATCACCTGCCCGGATACAAAAAGCCAGACCTGCAGAAATGGGCCAAGAGCATGGATTCTATCTTACGCCTGGACAAACGGCCGGCAGAGGAAGTAAAGGCGGTCATCCTTTTCGCCCAGGGCGATACTTTCTGGCAGGCCAACATACTGAGCGTCGATAAACTGCGCAAGCATTATGACCGGCTGAACTCGAGGCGAATACAGGCACGCGCCTCGCCCGCCCGGGGGGCAGCCAGGCGACAGACCGATGGGGAGGAAGATAATGAATACAAAGGCTTTTTCCAGTGAGGAGCTTCGCTTCAGGGCGGTATGGTCAACCTGCCGGATTCCGCCCCGCCTGGCCGGTGCGTCATTTGAGACTTATAAACCTACCTGCCCGGAGCAGGAGCGGGCACTGGAACAGTGCCGGGCTTTTGCTGCCCATGGATTGGACAACATAGGTATGGGGAAGGGGCTTTTCCTTAAAGGGCCGGTAGGCACGGGTAAAAGCCATTTGAGTGTATCGATCCTCCGTGCGATTATACAAAACCATAGCGACCGCTTCGGAACGCCGGCGAGCGAAACGGTTTCTCGGCTAACCGGTCTATGCTGGTTATTGCTGCTCTGTAATTTCGGTGGTGGACCTGTTGGGATTGCTGCGTGAATCATTCAGTGCTGAGCAGCTTCGGGCTCCCGCCCGCCGCCTCCTGAACCGGGCCCGGAATGACGACATGGTTGTCTTTGATGATATCGGCGCGGAAAAACCCTCCGATTGGGTGGAAGAACAGCTCTATGCCCTGATTGATGTACGCTATCGGATGCTCCGCAGCACGATATTTACCACCAATTGCACCATGAAGCAGCTGGAGGCCCAGATCGGGCAGCCGGTCGGTGTCCAGGATTATGGAAATGTGCGAAGGGATTAAGGTTGGGGGAGAAGATTGGAGAAAGCGATAAATTGAAAAGATATGCAGTGTCGGGTCAAATTTTTACTGCGAAACAAGGAAGGTGAGAAATGAGATGAATATAAGATTTCTCCTACAGTTTTCTATACTCTTTGTTTAAAGCTTTAAGTTTAGCAGAAAGTATCAAAATATCCTGATTACGCTTTAATATAATTCTTTTATAGTTGAAGAGCTATTAAGGAGGGAATTGTATGTATCAGATGAAAGGGTATTTTGCTAGTTTAAAGGGTAGCCACTACGATATAGGGCGGCAGCAAGGACGGTTTTTTGTAAAGTATCCAGAATTGCTGCGGATTAACGATAGGGATTTAGTAAGTGAAACAGAATTCAAAAAAATATGGAACATGTATGAAGAATACGTCCCTGGAATCAATGAAGAAATGAACGGTTTTTGCGATGAATTGAAAATACTGCCGAGGCAGATTGGTTATTACAACATGAGCTGGATAAATGCCGGCTGTAGTCATGCAGCATTGCTATCAGGTATAAATAGCAAGGGCCATATTTATGTACTTAGAAACTTTGATTTTTCGGATACGATGGATGATATGCGCCTCTGTTCTACCCATGTTAACGGGAAGTATGCTCATAGCGGTTTCTCCCTCAGCTATTTTGGGAGAACTGAGGGAATGAACAATCAGGGATTGTGTATTACCAACTCTTCTTGTGGAATGCCGGTTGGAGATACTCCCGGCTTGCGTAAGCCGGGAGTATCAGGATTTCAATTTTGGGTGGTTATTCGGACTCTACTGGAGGAATGCAGAGATGTGCGGGAGGCATTGCAGTACTTTAATGACCTTCCCAGTACCTATAATTTCAATATGATCCTTACCGACTCTTCAGGGCATACAGCGAAGGTGGAGGTTCTAAACCATAAAAAAGCTGTTTATCAATGTGCATCGGGGGATGACGCGGTTTTTCTGGCAGCCACCAACCATGCAGTTTTGCCAGAAGTAAGCATTGAAGAACCGGTTAAAATGAAACATTCCATGATAAGGTATAGATTAATGCAATTAGCATTTAGTGGTAAAGAGAAATATGACATTGAAAATGCTAAGGAACTTCTTAACACGGAATATCCCTATGGATTAGCGGTTCACAATTATGAAGAGTTCTTTGGAACTTTGCATTCAGTGCTTTTTGATCTTAATTTAGGCACTCTGGACCTGTGTTATGGTTCGCCATTGGATAATCAGTGGATTCACTTGAAGGTAGGAGATGATCTACCTTTTGAAGAAATTCTGGTTAACATCGAAAATCGTTCATATGGTTCCGAGTTCTGGGAAATGGTTGAATAGAGGGTGAAGGAATGGACGGCTATAAGGATATTGCCGGTGCCATAGAATATATAGAAGAGCACCTTAATGAGCATTTGCGGGTTGAGGACGTCGCCAGATGCATTAATATGTCCTATTATCATTTTCACAGGGTTTTCTATGCCCGAACCGGGGAAATGATTGGGGATTATATTCGCAAGCGCCGCTTAACGCGGGCAGCCTGTGAGTTATTAAATACCAACCGGCGCATACTTGATATTGCTCTGGAGTATCAGTGGGAATCTCAGGAAGCATTCAGCCGGGCCTTTAAACTGAATTTCGGCTGCAGTCCAGGTGTGTTCCGGAGGAAAGGAACCCGCCCGTTCCTGGCTAGCATGGGTAGTCTGGAGGGTGAAAAGCTGGAATACCGAATGAAACAGACCAGCATTTTCCCAACTGTTGTCACCATCCCGGAATCCAAAGTAATTATGGGGCTGAAGGGTACGACTTCTATCAATAACAACCGGCTGCCTGGATTATGGGAGATGTTTCGCTATAGAAGATACGAGATTACCCCTGTGGTTAATCCGGAAGTCAGCTATGGCATCTGCATTGCCGAACAAGATATAGATATTTTGAGTCTTACTGAGGATACTGAGTATACCGAAATGGTAGGGATGGAGGTTTACGATACAGAAAACCTCCCAGAAGGAATGTGTATTTATCATATAACTGCCGGAGAGTATGCAGTATTTACCCACCAGGGAAGCCTGGCCCGGATTCGAGAAATCTATGATTACATATGGGGAACATGGGCAGCGAATTCACCTTATCAGATTGACCAAGGTGATGATTTTGAAGTATATGATAAGGATTTTTACGGTCCTGATAATTCTTCGTCAGTTGTACGCATATTTATTCCCATCAAACAGTAATAGGCAAGAATAGTCTTAAAACCACATCAACGATTTCTTTGGTGTAATTAGGTATTATTGGGCATTAAACTGTAGGTAATATAAAAGTGGGGCACTCCGATCTCCCTCCGGAGCAAGCCCCTCCGCACTGGGCTGCCGCCCGCGCTCCGGGACTTTCCCCTATCCCGCTCCGGGCCGCCTCGTCGCACAGCTTCGCACGCGCCGGGACTGGCCCTACCCCGCTGCAGGAACAGGCTCCGGGCCTTTCTTAAGCCGCTGGCCCTTCACGAATCTAGAAAAAGAGGATTGCCCTCCAGGACCTGGCACGGATCTGCTTCGCATATCCGCGCTTACCCTCCGGGCACTCCTTGCTATCCCCGTTACTTAGCTTTATTTTGGATGCCCGGCCCTGCGCCTGCTCCTTTCGCTCGCTGCCTGGGGCATCATGGCTGCTACGCTTGGCTCCGCCACCATCATGCCCTCGATGGTAGCCTTTGTTATGTCAGAAATAACTTATGGCAGAATCTATGAAGGGCGGCAGTATTATTCTTAATCCTGGAGGGATAAAACGGCCTGGGCGTATGCTTCGCTTTTGGCGGGTGCCCATTTTGGTGCCCACTAGTATATTCTGCAAGGATAATGAATAATCCGGATCAAAATGAGCCAAAGTTCCGGAAAGTAAGAGCCACCAGTCCGGTCAAAATGAGCCGGGCTTCCGGATAGAGAGCCAGTTGATGATTCTTCTTGTAGAATCCAAATATGCACTTTTTTTCTGTAAGAAGGTCATCAAATGACCAATTATCAGGAAATCCTATGGCTTCACAGCTTGGGGATCAGCAGACGTGATATTGCAGCTATTCCTGTTATACTCTACTATCATTCCTTATTTCACTTCTCATAGCATCTTTATGAGAGTTCCGTGGTATTTTTCTTGCATCAATATCTCAATTTATGTAAAATAAACTTGTTATGACAGCATACTCATTATGATACAAGACTTAGTATGGAGGCGAAGGCATGGAAGCTAAAAAAGTAAGCAGAACTGAGAGACGAAAGGAAGAAACCCGGAAAAGAATTATGACGGTGGCCATTGATCTATTCAAACAGCAGGGTTTTGATGAGACTACCGTAGATCAAATCGCCAACGCAGCTGATGTGGCGAAATGCACTATCTATAACCATTTTTCCGAAAAGGAAGCCATTATCTATGAACATATTCAGAGCGTTATACGGGAGCAAACCCCAGCGATGTTGGAGTATTTAGATAAATTACCCGATACCCGGACCCGGCTTATTGCTGCCTTGCAAAAAACAATGGAATGGATGCATATAGATTTGAATAATGACTTGTTTGAGCGGCACTTTATTTACAAGATCTCCCAAATGATGCGCGCTTTTAAGCATTTAGATATGAACGCAAGCACCGGTTTTTCAACCGTTATGGGACATATATTAAAACTGGGTTTAGAATCCGGTGAAATCAGGCCGGATATGAGTTTTGGTGCTATAGGTGGACTGGAATTCAGCCACTTTCTTTCAGCACTTCTATGGGTGAACCACCCGGAATTAATATCAATAAATGAAAGCATAGAGCAGAACGTAGACTGTTTTCTCAATGGGGTAATTAACAAACCTCGCGATTCCTGATAATAAAGGATCAAACCGTTAGCGGAGGGGGAAGAGGCATGGTAAGGGAAAGGTTTTTCTTTAATTGGCCGGGAGCTTTTACCGCTGGAGTAGAAACCGTTGGGGGCAAGGGCTGGAACCTGGCCCGGCTGGAGCGCTATGGCTTTACTGTTCCAGTTGGTGGTGTTTTGTCTGCTGATGCCTATAGGGCTTTTATTAATGAAAATGACCTGTCTAGGGACATAGCTAAGATTTCTACAAGGGTTACCGTCGCCAATATTACAGAGAAAGAAATTGAAGAAGAACTTCTTAAGCTAAGAGAGAAAATCAAAGCAGGATTATTCCCTTTGTATATCCAGGAAGAATTGATCGCCGACCTCAAAGGCATGGGCATCCTGTCCAAGCCGCTGGCAGTCCGTTCTTCCGCCACCTGCGAAGACTCGGCCCGGGCCTCTTTTGCCGGGATGCACGATTCATTCTTGAATATCTGCGGGACCGAAAATATCATACTGGCTGTCAAGGAATGTTATGCTTCCCTTTGGACTCCCCGGGCGGTTGCCTATCGACGTAAAATGCAGGTTGAAGATGATGAGGTATTTCAGGCGGTCGTAATCCTGGAATTGGTTCAGGCTGTGGCCGCAGGGGTCGGCTTTACCTGCGATCCCCGCAGCGGACGGGAAGATGTCGTGCTTATTAACGCCAATTTCGGGCTGGGAGAAAGCGTGGTCAGCGGGGCCGTAGAGCCGGATGAATACTGCTTGGATGCCAAACTGGAAATAATGGAGCGGAAAATGGGCCGGAAAGAAAATAAAACTGCAGCCCGCCCCGATGGGGGAACAGAATTGATCGCATCCCCGGGTTCTTCTGGGCAACAAGTGTTAAGCGATCAAAATATTAAACGGCTGGGATTGGTAATCCGGCGAGTCTATGATGCCATGAGTAACGAGGATCAACACCAGGATATTGAATGGGTGTTTGACGGTCGGGACTTTGTTCTGGTCCAGGCGCGCCCGGTAACCGCCCTGCCTCGCTATACTTATCCCGGACTTAAAGACCAGCCCGATATCTGGACCAATATGAATTTAAAAGATTCGATTCCTATGGTTTTGCCCATCCTTAGTTGGAATCTGAGTCAACAAACCTGGATGGATATAGGAGCTATGGGGTTAGTAAATTTAGTTGGTTTTCCAATGCCCCCGGGTTTGCAGTATGTTAAAAGGTTCGCAGGTCGGTGTTATTGGAACTCTTCGCTGCAACAATGGGTTGGTTTTGATTTATTTGGGGGAAAGCCCAACGGTGAGATAAAAAAGACAATTGGGGGACACGAGCCGGAAGTCAAGATTAACGAAGATAAACCTTACCGTGGCATTAAAGGATTGAAAAGAATAGGTCGAATGATTAAGCTTGTCCTTTTTATGATTAAAAGCAGCAGGAACTGGTCTTTTGAGCAGGTAGATAAGTTCACAGACGCTTTCACTAAGCAGGATTTACGCAACCTTTCCGATAACGATTTAATCAGAACTACAGCCGTTATTAGATCCGCATGGTGCGAGTATTTACCGGTTTTCTTCGCATGCACCTTGTCAGATCTTACTAGTATGGGTCGTTTAGAAAAAATCTTGGAAAAATATTTCCCAAACCGAGGAAGTGTTATGTCCTATGCCCTAATGATTGGCCAGGGGGATATAACTACCGCCGAGCAAGGTTACCGGCTAATAGAACTGGCTGAAATAGCCAGGGACGATAATGACGTCCGAGCCTATTTAGGCAGAGGCGATTTCAATCCATACGCATGGGAAAAGGAACTTCCAGAGGAATCATCGTTCAAAACATTATTTCGAAGCTTCATAGCCCAATACGGGCACCGGGGCGTCTATGAAATGGATATATCCAATCCCCGTTGGAGAGAAGATCCCTCCTACCCTTTGAATGTCATCAAAAGCACCATGGAAACCGCTAATGTTGCAGATTATAAAAAGCAGCAACAGGCTAAGGTTAACGATGCCTGGCGAAAAGTTGAACAAAGCATACCCAAGTCTCGTCATAACATGATTAAAAAACTGGTGGAAAAATCCATAAAAGGTATGGCCTTACGCGAAATGGCCAAATTCGAATTACTCAAGTTTTATGAGATTATCCGCAAGGTATTGCTGGAGATGGGAAGCCGCTTGCAAGACAGGGATATCCTGATAGAAAAGGACGATGTATTCAATTGCAGCTGGATAGAATTATGCTCCATTTTAAAAGGGGATTGGAGCGGCCGGGGACTTAAAACGCTGGTAGCGGAAAGAAAGAATTGGAAAGAAGAAATGGAGAAGCTATCCCCTCCCGACTACTATATAGACGAGACCTCGCACTTTGCTGAAGCCGTTGCCACCGGTTCAGGCTCGGTACTGGAAGGACTCGGAGTTTCAGCCGGAAGAGCTCGCGGCCCGGCAAAACTTTTACAACATCCCAATCAGGAGAAAAAGTTGAATTTGGGAGATGTGCTCATTGCCCCTTCCACCGATCCGGGTTGGACACCTATGTTTTTAAGAGCTGGGGCCATAGTTTTAGAAATGGGCGGAATAGGATCTCATGGCGCTGTTGTCGCCCGTGAATTTGGAATACCGGCAGTCTTAAACATACCCGGAGCCATGCGGCTTATTAAAGAAGGACAGAACGTGGTGGTTGATGGGGATGAAGGCAAGGTCTATATATAATCCAACCCGCCGCTTAAGAAGTAGCGGACTGCTCAGCGAGGTTCAAGCGTTAGGGGAGGAATGTATGGATGAGTCGGTATCTGTTTGATTTTCGGGAAATCAATGAGTCAAAGCCAGATCTCGTCGGCGGAAAGGGCTGGAACCTGGGGCAGTTGTTCGGGATCGAGGGAATAAATGTCCCGGATGGTTTCTGTATCACCACCGAGGCCTATCGAACAGCGATCAAGCATAATGAGGAATTAACAGCATTAGTATCTCAGCTGGCGATTCTCAAGGCGGAAGACCGGACCCAAATTTCTCAAATCAGCGCTCGTATCCGCAGTGTCATCGAAGGGAGCAAGATAGCGAAAGAGATCGAGTCCGAGATCGTTTTGCATCTCGACGCCCTGGGGGCAAATAACGCCTATGCCGTACGTTCCAGCGCCACGGCTGAAGACCTGCCCTACGCCTCTTTTGCCGGTCAGCAGGATACGTATTTAAACGTCAAAGGCCAGGAGGCGATCCTGCAGAGCGTCAAAAAGTGCTGGGCTTCACTGTTTACAGACCGGGCGGTGATCTACCGCCTGCGCAACGGGTTCGATCACCGTCAGGTCTACCTGTCGGTGATCATTCAGCGAATGGTTTTCCCCGAGGCCTCGGGTGTCATGTTCACGGCTGATCCGGCCACGTCCAATCGAAAAGTGCTGTCCATCAACGCCTGCTTCGGGCTCGGCGAGGCTCTGGTCTCCGGCCTGGTCAACGCCGATCTCTTTATGGTTCGCGACGGCCGGATAAGCGATAAAGTGGTAGCCCACAAAAAATTGGGTATTTACGCCCTGAGGGAAGGCGGCACAGAAACGCGGGGCATCGAACCTGAACAGCAGCATGTCCAGACGCTGACCGACGAGCAGGTTTTACAGCTGGAGCAGATCGGCAGAAAGATCGAGGCCTATTTTGCCTGCCCACAGGATATTGAATGGTGTATGGTATGGGGACATTCCTCCGAAGGCGGTGTATCCCCTTTCCTTGATGGCAAGTTCTATATTGTTCAGAGCCGCCCGATCACCACCCTGTTCCCACTTCCGGAGGTAAGCGACGGGAAGAACCATGTGTTCGTGTCGTTCAGCCACATGCAGATGATGACGGATGCCATCAAACCGTTGGGCCTCTCTTTCTGGCGGTTCATCGGTGACCCTCCGATGCCCCAGGCCGGTGGGAGGATATTCTTAGATGCCTCTGCCATGTTGTCCTTGGTGATGGGACGAAAGGCTATGGTTTCTCTGGTAAGCCTGGGGGATATCCTGATGGAGAACGCCCTGTCCAAAGTGATTCAGAGGAAGGATTACCTGAAAACTCTGCCGCGCAAACTGCCGGGCAGCAAGAGGTTCGCCATAGTCAAAGGGGCTTTGCCCGTGTTATTTCAGACCGTCAAGATTTCCCGGGCCAATGATGCAGCGCTCGTTCCCAAACTGATCGAGCGCATCGATGCCCGGACCCGTGGCCTGCAAGAAAAGATCGCCGGTGTATCCGGCGACGAACTGTTTGACCTGATCATGCAAGAGAAAAAAGAATTTCAGGAGGTCCAGTTCGATCCGGCAAGCAACGGAGCGATAGCCGTCGGCTCGCAGGCGTTGAAGTGGCTCAACAAGAACATGGCCAAGTGGTTGGGCGATGTGAAGGGGGGCGACGCGCTTTCCCAATCCGTGCCCTACAACATCACTTCCGAAATGGGTCTGGCGCTCCTGGATGTGGCTGATGTCGTCCGCCTATATCCGGCGGTGATCGCCTATCTGGAACAGGCTGACGATAACACCTTTTTTGAGGGCTTTGATGGGCTGCCCGGTGGCGGTGCGGTCCGCGACTCCATTCAGGCGTTCCTGGAGCAATACGGCATGCGCTGCCCCGGCGAGATCGACATTACCAGGCCGCGCTGGAGCGAGCAGCCGACCGCCCTGGTACCGGCAATTCTCAGCAACGTTAGGAATCTGAAGCCTGGTGCGCATAAGACCAGGGTCGAACAGGGACGGCTGGAAGCGGAGCAGAAGGAGCGGGATCTCCTGGCCCGCCTGGAGCGATTGCCCGGAGGCAAACGGAAGGCTAGGAAAACCAGGAGAACAATTAGCATTTTGCACAATTTTATCGGCTACCGGGAATACCCCAAGTATTTTTGGATCAGACGCTGGCAGATCTATAAAGAGGCTTTGATGAAAGAGGCTGATGTCCTCATGCAAAAGGGCGTAATTCAGGACCGGGAGGATGTCTACTACTTATCGCTGGAGGAGTTCCGGGATGCCGTCCGCTCCGGCCACCTTGATTATAGCGTTATCGCCGCCAGAAAAGAGGAGCACGCAGCCTTCGAGAAGATGACGCCGCCGCGGGTGCTGACATCCGAGGGCGAGGTCATCTCCGGTGAGTACGGCGCCGTCGATATTCCTCCGGAGGCCCTGGTGGGCGTGCCCGCATCCTCAGGCGTCATCGAGGGGCCTGCCCGCATTGTTTTAAGGATGGAGGATGCCAGCCTGGATGACGGCGATATCCTGGTAACCACATTCACCGATCCCAGTTGGACGCCGCTGTTTTTATCCGTCAGGGGTCTGGTGACGGAGGTGGGCGGGTCGATGACCCATGGGGCTACCATTGCCCGCGAGTACGGACTACCGGCGGTTGTCGGCGTGGAAAACGCCACCAGGTTGATTGAAGACGGGCGAAGAATCCGGGTGCACGGCACCCTTGGGTACGTGGAAATACTGTAGTGTCTTCCACCAGGCGTAGTAGCTCATTCCGATGACATATATAGTTAACTATTTAGTTCGCGCTGAAAAAATCTCTTAAAAATGACTAAAACCCTGAAAAGATCTTCCTTCCCCGCAAGGGCTGGCTCAATTACGAGCGCCGAGCGTACTAAGCCGAGTCCTGGTTCAAGTACCTGCGGAAATGGAGAGAGCCGGCGAGGAGGCTCAGATCGGCTACCTGAAGCGCAGGTATACGCTATAGCTTGCCCCGCGAGCTCAATGGCACGAAGATCTGGGCTTGACTGGGATCCTGGCCTACAACCTGAGGCAGATGACCAGGCTGACTTGGCCTGAAAACGAGCCCGGTTGATTGTCAAAGATCGTGTTGAAAAACATTTGACTCAGGGATTGAGTAAGCGATTTAAAATCGGTGTTTTTCAGTAGTAACTATCTAAGAATGTTCTATGGGACTATTCCGATTATGATGGTACATACACACATTACATATTAAGATTTGCAAGTTCCTGCCCGCCACGCTCAAAGGATCGTACATTTCCGCGACGGCCGCCTGGTAAAGGATGAAAATGTGGAGGAGCCTTTAGACGCCCGGCAGCTGCTGGAGGAATGGCTGCATAAAGGAGGGCTGGAATGAAATTCAAAGAAATGATTATGGTGGCCCTGGAAGGCATCTGGGTCAACAAAATGCGCTCCGCCCTGACCATGCTGGGCATGATCATCGGGGTAATGTTTGTCATCATCATCATAACCATGGGGCAGAGCGTGAATCGGCAGGTAGCCCAGCAATTTGAGGGCATGGGAGTCAATACCTTCACTCTGGTGCCAGTGGCCAATGACAACGGGCAAAAAGGCAAGCTTATCCTGGATGACTGCAAATTTCTAAAGAATTCTCTGGATACTATTGATTATACAGTTCCCTTAAAAACATTATCATACCCGGCTGTTTTGGAAACTACACGTAAAACGAAAACCACTTCGCTTATAGGCACCAGCGCAGATTACTTAAAGGTGTGGCAGATTAACTTTAATCAGGGACGATTCTTTAATAAAGCCGAAGACCAAATGGGACGCCGGGTGGTGGTTATCGATCAGAATATGGCTGACGACCTCTTTGGCCCGGGCAGTGACGCGGTGGGGAGAACTGTACGTATTAACCGCATTCCCTTTCAAGTCTGCGGAGTTTGTAAGCCGCAGGTAGTGTTAATGGGAATGCAGCAGTCCTATACCGATATCCCGATTAAAGCTTTAATAGAAATGGCGGACGATCAAGAAATTCAGACAATCCAGGTGCGGGTTAAGAGTAAGGAGTATATAAAGGCAGCAGCAT
The DNA here is from genome assembly GCA_035560815.1 of Syntrophomonadaceae bacterium. GTDB lineage: Bacteria > Bacillota > Syntrophomonadia > Syntrophomonadales > Syntrophomonadaceae > UBA5314. The sequence goes on from DATMYR010000026.1 coordinate 22,064, forward strand.
CACAAAGCGTAAGCCTTATCGAAATGCGTCATTCTATAAAAAAAGGATTCCAGGCGCAGACCAATGAACAGACGATGGAACAAATTAATAGTGTCCTTACTATTATAACCTCGGTTTTCAGTGCCCTGGCCGGGATCGCTCTGTTGGTGGGCGGCATCGGCATTATGAATATTATGCTGGTTTCAGTCACCGAGCGCACCCGGGAAATCGGAGTGCGGGTGGCTATTGGAGCACGGCGCCGCGACATTCTTATCCAGTTTCTGGTGGAGTCGGCTACCATATCGGCCCTGGGCGGTACTATAGGCATGCTGCTGGGTATTGGCATAGGGGCTATCGTTTCCTTGGTATTGAGGATGCCGATAATTATATCATGGGGAATTATTTTGATTGCTTTTGGCTTTTCGTCGGCTGTAGGCATCATATTTGGCTTATATCCGGCCAATCAGGCTGCCCGGTTGAATCCCATAGACGCCTTAAGGTATGAATAATTAGGTATGGATAACCTGACTAAAAAAATGAGCTTTACGAGGCTAAATAAAGGCTTTTCCAAATTCATTTATACTATTTTTACCTTATAAACATTACAGTATTTTTCTCATTCAAATACAAAAACTAGGAGATTGCTTTTGAAGAATCCCCTAGTTTAGGTATTTCGGTGAGCCATGAAGGACTCGAACCTTCGACACCCTGATTAAAAGTCAGAGTGGAATATCTGAAAATAATTGCAAATAACCTTAAAACGCTTCAATTTACCGCAGTTAGAGAATTCAACTTTGCAATTTGTTTCAAGCCTTTTACAAATTGCAGTACTTTTTTACAGTAGTTTTACAGGGCTGGAATATTTTCAAATAATACATTGCTGACCTTTCCCAATAAAGAATCTATTTTAATTGAGTAACGGCTCCGGAGGCACATTGATTAATGTACCTAAATATCATCAATTGTTCTCTTTATATCTTGCCTTTTTCCTTGGCAATACGGGTCAACTGCTCGATCTTATTCTCCGGGGGCACATGCAATACCGGGCGGCGAGACATGCTCAGAGCGCCATTGGGACAGACAGAGGCGCAAACCCCGCATCCGATGCAGCGAAGCTGGTTGACTTCGGGCCTCACATCCCCGCCTCCATCGTCACGCATGCCGATCGCTCTCACGGGGCATCTTTCGGCACAAGTGCCGCATCCGGCACACTCATCCAAGTCCAATACCGGAATGAAATTGCTCGGGTGCGTGTTGAATAATCCATAATCCCTGGTGGCCCGCAGTGCCGTACAGCAGCAACTGCAGCAGTGGCAGATGTAAACTGGTTCATTGAGCACATTGTCACCCAGGTGTACCAAACCCAGCTTCTCCGTCTGGTCCAACACCCTCAGCAGTTCGTCCACCGTGGCCGGTCTGCCCATACCCCGTCGCACAACCCACTCCGCCATGTACCCCAGCGAAGTGCACGTATCGATTGGCGCTTCGCAGGCTGTGCCCTGGTGGCTGGCCATGTGCCGACAGGCGCAGAGGGACAGCGATCCGCCTCCGGACTGGCGAATGATCACAGAAGCCCTCTCGTAGTCTAAAACCTCAGTTTCCACTGCTGCAGGGATGATGCTTTCGTAGACCAGCGTTTTGAACAACTTGGTGTTGCTGCCGATCAATTCCATCCCCACTGCGGGATATTGAAAATAATTATCAAACAGTTTGGCCATTTCTTTCAAGTTGATCTCTTCTCGAACCCGCATGAAGGTGTACTCGAAAAACCCTATCAACATAGGGGCCAGCAGGTAGTAAGTCCGGTCCCGGCGTGGCAGGTCTATCACCAGTCCCTTGTTTGCCATCTCATCCAGCGTTTTCAACAACATATCTTCGTTCATTCCAGTGATGTCAGCAATTTTGGCCAGTGTCATAGGAACCATGGGGAATCTGCTTCCCACCAGGGCCTCGCTTTCAGTATAGAGACGATGAAGTATCTCCATCAGGCTCTCGTTCATTGGCGTCCCCATCGGATTCCTGTTCAGTCGTTCGGCCAGCGCTTGATAAACCTCTTCTTTAGCGTTTACGATATGTCCCGTAAGCCTCTCCTCCTTTGGGCCATGGTATGCTTCTACATTATTGGAACCTATTTTCGGGAAACGCCGTTTTGTTGAGTTTTTAGGTTGTTAAGCCGGATGTCACTTTTGTCCAACATAAAAATTTTATGTACAGAACAAGCATAATTCATTTATAATATGAGTGAGCACTCACTCATATTATAACAGGAGAATAATTAAATGGAAAAAGAAATTAATTCAAAGGAATCAATTATTCTTGAGGCTGCGGTCAAAGTTATTAATGAAAAGGGTTTTCATGCTGCCACCACCAAGGAGATTGCCCGCGAGGCAGGCGTGGCCGAAGGAACCATATTTAATTATTTCCCGACCAAGAAAGATATTCTACGCCAGATTATCATAAAAGCGGTCGCTCAAATCGGCCCCAAGATTGCTATGGATTCACTGGATTCAACACTTGGCAAAATCAAAACCATGGACGGGGAGACTGCGCTGCGCAATTTTTTTAAAGACAGAGTTAAATTATTCGTTGAAAACATGAACCTTCTAAAAATTGGCCTGATAGAATCCGAGCATGATCCCGACTTAAAGAATATTTTATGGACCGATATGTGGTCTCCATCCGCGTCAATGATGAGGCAATACTTAAACGATGCTATTGCCGCCGGTATATTTCGCCAGTTCGATGTGTCTTTGCTGACAGATTGTACTTTGAATTTAACATTATCACTAATTAATATTAATAACCGCCGGGGTTATCCTAATGATGTTGATGGAGGATATGACGAAGTAATCGACGGATTAGTGGACATTTTATTTTATGGAATTGCCAACAAACGACCAGAACGAAATCCATCAGCCATAAGGGAAATCGAGTTTATCAAAGGTAGGAGGTGATTAGGGCCAGTTCCCGCTTTCGCATCCTAATTATGCACACGGCTTTTTCCCGCCATTCAAAATATCTCAGGATCCGCATACATTACTGATTCTTTTTTCAGAACAGCTCAGTAAATAAAAAACAATCAAATGAGCCGGGTTACAATCGTGAATGTCGGTAATATTGGGAAATAGTCTATGGCTAATGATTCTTGTATTGCTTAACCATGAAACATGTCTTATTTTCACAAAATGTTTAAGGGTGGTGTTACCTGTGGAAGGGGATCAGGTTAGTATCACGGCACTGTCAATAGCCTATACACGTGGCTACCATGCCATGTATGATGAACCCAAGATCTTAAATGATTTTCTGGCCTGGAAATTATTTAAGGAGAACGAACTTGAGATTATGGCTGAGCATTATGCGAAGTTCATTGAATTGTTTGATCCTGAACGCGCCTCAACTTGTCCTGACGAGGCAACAGCCCTGGCTTGGTCTATTCAAGCAGTGGGAGGACCGCCCCTAGCCCGTGCTCGTTATACGGAGGATTGCCTGAAGGAAGCCGTCAAACAAGGAGTGCAACAGTATATTATCCTTGGTGCAGGTTTGGATACCTTTGCATATCGTCACCCGGATATACTAAATAATCTTCAGGTTTTCGAAGTTGATCATCCCGCCACACAGGATTTTAAGCGCCGTCGCCTGTCTGAGGTGGGCTGGGATAAACCGGAACATCTGCACTTTGTTCCGATAGATTTCACAACTGATGATCTGTCAGAAATGCTGAAGAATTCTAGGTATGATCCGAAGGTTTTGTCTTTTTTTAGCTGGCTTGGAGTAACTCATTATTTATCTCAGGAAGATGTGTTTGCTACTCTACACAGCATTGCCGGAATAGCTCCCGTAGGTAGTACTGTCATCTTCGACTATTTAAATGTCGATGCATTAATCCCGGAGAGAACGAGTAGACGCCTACGATTAATTTCGGAGAATGCACGGCGGGTAGGCGAACCCGTGAAAACGGGTTTTGAACCCGATAGGCTTGCGGCAGACCTGACAGGCTTCGGCCTACGCCTTCATGAGTGTTTGAAGCCTTCTGATATACAGGAGCGCTATTTTCAAGGCCGTACAGACAGCTATTGTGCATGCGAACATACATATATAGCCAATGCAGTGTCTGGTAAAATATAACTTGTTATAGTCAAATTTCGCCTACGTGTTATTTATCCCAAACAACTTCAATATACCGCAATCTATTCTGCTAGATGCAATACTAAACCTCTTCAATATACAAAAACGAGGAGATCCTTTGTTTTTGCATAGCGGTTCCGGTCAAAGCGCATCGTAGCATAGAAAAATATTTTTCTTTGTATCCTGCGGATCGGCAGTAAGAATGGAAACATGTCCGCGCCTCTTTCGGCAATATAAAAGCCTGTCCGATTCGGCAATTTCATCTTACCCAAATCAGGCAGGCGATGTTGGAATTTTAACTTATCAAAATCTTAATAAATTCTTATGAAGACCTTATTATTTTCCTATACTATTGTATACAGCTAATGCATCGGTAATATTATACTGTTCCGAATGGTGATCTCCTTTTGCACCAGCTGAAATCAGAATATATTCTTGTTTACCCGCTTTGGCGAGACTCGCGAGACATAGACCGGCTTCATCGGTATACCCGGTTTTCCCTCCTAAAATTTCCCCTCCAGTGATGTTTTGATTGTCGAGTTCTTCAAACATGGTGTTGTTAAAGGTTATTCCGCTAGGATGCTTATTCGTAGGTTGTGTGGAATGACGGGATGAAGTAAAGATCTCCCGGAAAGTACCATTTTGCAAAGCATAGCTTAGAAGAATGGACAGATCTTTGACTGTTGTGTAGTGGCTTTCATTGTGAAGTCCGGTTGCATTAGCAAAATGGGTATTTTTCATGCCAAGATCTGCCGCCTTTTGATTCATCATCTTTACAAATCCCTGCTCTGACCCGGCAATATGATCAGCAAGTCCAATACAGCACTCCGCGCCGCTTGGCAGCATTACTCCGTATAGCAGATCGATTGCCCTGACCTGTTCGCCCGGCTGGAAACCTGCCATTGATGCATCTGTTTTGTTTAAGCCTTGAAACGTAGAATTGGTCAGTGTGATTTTTTTCTTTAAATCAGGCAAGTTTTCTATTGCGACAATGGCTGTCATCATCTTGGTCAAAGAAGCGGGATAGATTTTTTTTTCACTATTTTTTTGCATTAGGATGGCATGATCTTTTAAGCGGATCAGAATCGCATTAGGACTGTTCAGCTTGTCTGAAGATATAGAAACAGAAGGATCGGGTTCTATATTTGACTGAGGAACCGGTGTTTTTATATCATTAACGTATTTCTCAAATAAATGCTGGGCGGCAGGGGTAATGATGTATTTACATGCAAAGACAGCGATTACAACCATTAGCAGGAATGACAGTAATATCTGCATTTTTGCCCTTTTCGTTTTTGCTTTTCGTACCATTATAAAATAGCTCCTTATTCTGTGCGATTTCATTTAACCACAGAATAAAGAGCTAAGTTGGAATTCCATCTTATGAAATTCTTAAGATTTTCTTATAACGGTATCTGGAGTTTCACTGTGACATACATGTTCTTTACGACACTACTGCATTTTAAT
>DATMYR010000027.1:0-88304 GCA_035560815.1 Syntrophomonadaceae bacterium
ATGCAAAAGAGTATTATGTAAATAGCGATAATAAATTAAGTTCAGGTACAGCTGTACTTGTACCGATAATAATAGTTATTGAAAATTGCCTATTTGAATATAGAGTGATTGATTTTCAGAATCCACTTAAATACAACGAAGGCGATCCAGAATTAGAAAAAATGTTTCCAGAATCGATATTGGATATGATTAATTCTGGCAAATATAATGATAATGATTCCGTAAACAAGCTAAAGCTTGACGTCAAAAATCAAGCTAATTTTTATTATAGGGAAAATGAATAGATCGTTGGTTGATTATTATGGCAGCCTATATGGCGGGCCACCTGGATGCGGTGTATGTAACAGCCGCCAGCTTTTATGTGCCATGGGATCTGGATGTGTCCCTAATCGCTTTGATGTATTTGGCATTCGGTTATTATAGACGTAAATACATTTCGAACAGCTGGTTGCTGCCTCTTGCGGCTCTGTCCAGTCTGCTTTTTCTTGTCGCTTTCCACCTGGGGCTGTTTGATTACCATCTTGATACGAAATACCTGGTTTATGCCAACCCGATTCTGGATCTAGCCATACCGGTGTCTTTATCCTAACTTTATTTAGGATCAGCCGCCATCTATCCCGCACCCTGGCAGAGAAGCCTCTGGCCCGATTGGGAGTCTGGTCCATGCCCCTTATGTATTTGCACCTTATCATAAATAGGATATTCATGTATCATCCTTCCTACGGGTATGCCATGTTTATTTTATCGGTCTGACTCTGCCTGTGGTGGTCACCGGGCTGCTTCTGGAGCGTTCAAATTTCACCCGCCGGGTTTTCCTGGGGAGGAGAGTGCCAGCAGCACAACTGTCATTATGGGCGGATGCCGGTGGACTGCCCTTGTATTGACAACTCCGCTCACGTAAAATAGAGTAACATGCGAAGGGGGTAGTATTCCGGTGCGCTTCTGGTGGACTGCGGCCCTGCTCGTGGGGCTGGATCAATTTACAAAATGGCTGGTGAAAGTCAATATGATGCCGGGCGAGAGCTTCCCGGTGGCACCGGGCTTTCTTTACCTGACTTATGTCCAAAACCGGGGTGCCGCTTTCAGCCTCATGTCCGGGCAAAGGATTTTCTTGCTTTTGACTGCAACCCTGGTGGTGCTGGCTGTGGTAATCTTCAACCAGCGCTACAAACCGAACGTTATTCTACAGATGATCACTGGGCTGCTCGCAGGTGGTGCTCTGGGGAATCTCATTGACCGGATAAACCTGGGTTATGTGGTGGATTTTCTAGATCTAGGTTGGTTCCCGGTGTTTAACCTGGCCGATTCGGCTATTTGTATCGCAGCATTTCTTTTTATTATTGTTTCCCTTCGGGAAGAGACGGAGTAGATATGGAAAAAACGGAGTTGCTATGGGTGGAGGAAGAAATGGAAGGGGAGCGTTTGGACGCTTTCCTGGCCGAGCAGGTGGAAGCCCTGTCCCGCACCCTGGTGCAGATATTGATTCGTGATGCCAAGGTTACCGTGAACGGATCGGCCCGAAAGTCCAGCTATCATGTGCAGGCTGGGGATGAGATATATATTGTTATTCCCGACCTTCAAAAGGTGGAAATCGTTCCGCAGGATTTGCCCCTGGAGATTATCTATGAGGATTCCGACCTGGTGGTAGTCAACAAACCACGGGGTATGGTAGTGCACCCAGCTCATGGCAACTGGGATGGCACTCTGGTCAATGCTTTGCTTTATCATATTCATGACCTTTCGGGAATCAACGGCGAACTGCGCCCTGGAATCGTGCACCGCCTGGATAAAGACACATCGGGAGTCATAGTGGTGGCCAAGAATGACCATGCACACCGATCCCTGGCCGAACAGATTCGTGAGCACAGTATTGAACGTGAATATATCGCCCTGGTCCATGACCGTATCCAGGAGAATTTGGGATCCATTGAAGCGCCGATCGGGCGCAGTAAAAGTGATCGAAAAAAAATGGCGGTGGTAGCCGATGGTCGTCCTGCTACCAGTGAGTACCAGGTGTTAGAACGCTTCTTCAACTACACGCTGGTGAAGGTGAAGCTGCTTACCGGACGAACTCACCAGATCAGGGTGCATTTTGCTTATATAAAACATCCGGTTGTCGGGGATCCGCTCTATGGACCGGTTAAACAGCATCTCAACATGAATACCCAGGCCTTACATGCCTTCCGCCTGGGTTTCCAGCATCCCAGCAGCGGCGAGTATATTGAGTTTCAATCCCCTTTGCCTGACTATTTTGAAGCAGTTCTCACGGGATTAAGGAAAGAGAAAAAGCGGGAAGAGCGATAATGCGGATCAATTAGTCTGGCAGGTCTTATAATGGGATGGGAGGCTATATTCGCTGGGATTCAACATTTGACAGCTTCAGTCACTTTATATACAATCAATAAAGAACCTTTAAGTGGGCCCCGTGAGGCTGCAAGGGTGATAGGGATAGAATGCCTGCTGCGGCTTGACGACCACGGCAGGCTTTTGTTTTGTCCAGAGGAGGGAATGCCATGGAATTGCGGGATAAGAATGTGATTATGGATCAAATGGCAATGCAACGTGCCCTGACCCGGATTACCCATGAAATTATTGAGCGCAACAAGGGCGTTGAGGAAGTTGCCCTGGTGGGCATCCGCCGTCGGGGAGGACCTCTGGCTACACGACTGGCCCGGCGCATTGAGGAGATCGAGGGGATCAAGGTGCCGGTAGGGATCCTGGATATTACCCTGTATCGGGACGATCTGACCACCCTTTCAGCCCAACCTCTGGTGCACCGAACGGAAGTGGGGTTTAACATCAATGATTTGGCAATTGTGCTGGTCGATGATGTGTTATATACAGGAAGGACGGTGAGGGCGGCCCTGGATGCCCTTATTGACCTGGGGCGACCCAAATGCATTCAACTGGCGGTCCTGGTGGACCGGGGCCACCGAGAACTGCCCATCAAGGCGGATTTCGTCGGCAAGAACGTTCCCACTGCCAAACACGAAATTATCTCGGTGATGGTGGAGGAATTGGACGGAAAAGATGAGGTACTAATACAAGAACTAGTGGATGAATGAATAAAACCCTTTAAACCGGTCCCGCGAGGCTGGCAAGGGCGAAGATCCTGAGAGAATGAGGCACCGCCTCCCTTGCCCAGCAGGGGAGGTGTTTTTATATCAGGACTCTGTACCATCGTACCCGACCATAATTGTATAAAGTGGAAGGGGTCAAGCAGTAGTCATTGGAGTACCCGGGCATGAGAGGAGGCAACAGGTTTGAGACTTGAACAGAGGAAGGATTTGCTTGGACTGCGGGATATGAGCCGGGAAGAGATCGAATTAATCCTGGACACGGCAGTACCCATGAAGGACGTGATGAGCCGAGATATAAAGAAGGTGCCAACTTTGCGAGGCAAAGCGATGGTGACGGTGTTTTATGAAAACAGCACCCGCACCCGGACTTCCTTCGAGATTGCCGGTAAATATCTAAGCGCCGATACAGTAAATCTGGCGGTTTCCACCAGCAGCGTTCAAAAAGGGGAAAGCCTCAAAGATACCATCAAGACCATTGAGGTAATGGGCTTCGACCTGATGGTGATCCGCCATTCTATGAGCGGCACACCTCACTATGTGGCCCGTAATACGCGCATGCGGGTAATTAACGCCGGGGACGGGTTTAACGAACATCCCACCCAGGCTTTGCTGGATATGTTCACTATTAAGGAGAAGAAAGGAACCCTGGAGGGATTGAAGGTCGCCATTGTTGGCGATATCCTCCACAGCCGGGTGGCCCGATCCAACATCTACGGGCTTACGAAGTTCGGCTGTGAAGTACGGGTGGTAGGGCCTTCTACACTTATACCCCCGGGACTGGAAAAATTGGGAGTCAAGACTTACTACAGCCTGGAACAGGCTGTCGAAGATGTAGATGTGGTCAATGTCCTGCGCGTCCAGATGGAACGGCAGCAGAGCGGTCTATTTCCTTCGTTGGACGAATACGCCAACCTCTACATGGTCAGCCCCGAGAGATTACAGGGTGCCAAAGAGGATGTGCTCATCCTGCATCCGGGTCCGATGAACCGGGGTGTGGAGATTTCCAGCGCTGCCGCTGACAGCCTGAACTCAGTGATTAATGAACAGGTGACCAACGGGGTGGCAGTGCGCATGGCCCTGCTATTTTTGATGATGGGAGGGAGCAAAGATGAAATACTTGCTTAAGGGCGGAAAAGTCATAGACCCGGCCAATCAGATCCAGGAAGTGCGAGATGTTCTGGTTGAGGATGGCAGGATCGTAGCTGTGGAAAAAGACATCAAGGCGGCCGGGGCGGAAGTCATCGACCTACAAGGTATGATTGTAGCTCCCGGTTTTATCGATATGCATGTACACCTCCGGGAACCCGGTTTTGAATATAAGGAAGATATTGCATCCGGAACCCGAGCGGCAGCGGTGGGTGGGTTTACCACCCTGTGTTGTATGCCCAACACCAATCCGGTGATTGATAGTCTCACTACCGCCAGTTTTGTGCGCGAAAGAGCGAAAAAATCTGGAGTGGTCAATGTTTTCCCCATTGGAGCCCTGACCAAGAAACAGGAAGGACAGGAACTGAGCGCCATTGCCGATTTGGTAGCGGCTGGCTGCGTAGCCCTCTCTGACGACGGCAAACCGGTGATGAAAAGCAATGTCATGAGAAACGGTCTGGAATATGCTAAGATGTTTGACCTGCCGGTTTTATCGCACTGCGAGGACCTGAATCTGAGCCAAGACGGTCAGATGCATGAAGGCTATTATTCGACGATTTATGGGCTGCGGGGGATTCCGGCCGAAGCGGAAGATATTATCGTGGGTCGGGACATTCTTTTAACCCGGCTTACTGATTCCCGCCTGCACATTTGCCACATTTCCACTGAGGGAGCCCTGGAACTGGTGCGCCAGGCCAAGAGAGAAGGATTGTCAGTAACCTGCGAAGTGACCCCCCATCACCTGGCTTTGAGCGATGAGCTGGTAGGAAGCTATGACGCTGATACCAAGGTAAACCCGCCCCTGCGCTCCTCAGAGCATATTGCCGCACTGATCGAAGCCGTCAATGACGGGACGATAGACTGTATAGCCACCGACCACGCGCCCCACCAGATGGAAAGCAAAGACTGCGAGTATGCTCTGGCCAGTTCCGGGATATCCGGGCTGGAAACCGCTGTTGCGGTTTGTATGGATATGATAAACCAGGGAGTCTTGGATCTAAATCGGGTAATCAGTATGTTTACGCTGGGGCCGGCTCGGATATTGGGTCTGCAAAAGGGCAGCCTCAGTCCTAAAACGGTAGCCGACATCACGGTCATTGATCCCCGGGCGGTTAAAATTGTAGACCCGGATCATTTTTATTCAAAAAGCAAAAACAATCCCTTTAAAGGCCGAGAATTGACGGGCTGGCCCTTCCTGACCATGGTGGGGGGACGGATTATAGCTCGGGAGGGACAGTTGGTCGAGTAATTGGTTGCCGGCCAGCGGTAACCGTGGTTTCACTTGAATAACTTTGTCTCCAAACAATAGAGCTGACTGAAAGATATGGAGGAAAGAAAATGCCGCTCTTAGAAGGATTGAAAAAGGTGATGGTGATTGGGTCAGGCCCGATTATCATCGGTCAAGCGGCGGAGTTTGACTATGCAGGGACACAGGCCTGTCAGGCTTTACGGGAAGAAGGCATAGAGGTGGTCTTGCTGAACAGCAACCCGGCTACCATCATGACCGATGCCGATATAGCCGACCACGTCTATTTTGAACCCATAACCGTAGAGAATGTTCATAAGATTATATTGAAAGAAAAGCCAGATGGCATTATTGCCAATCTGGGCGGCCAGATCGGACTCAACATGGCCCTGTCTTTGTATAAGGAAGGTGTGTTGGAAAAGACCGGAGTGCCAGTCCTGGGCATGCCCCTGGATGCCATCGATCGGGCTGAGAGCAGGGAGATGTTCAAGGCCACCATGCAGGAGATTGGTGAACCAGTTCCAGAGAGCGCTATTGTTCATTCTATAGAAGAAGCAGTGGATTTCGCCAACAAAATCGGCTACCCGGTGATTGTGCGTCCTGCCTATACCCTGGGCGGCACCGGTGGGGGAACAGCCAACACTGAAAGCGAACTGCGGTTTATTGTTACCAAGGGACTAAAAAACAGCCCCATCCACCAGACGCTCATAGAACGGAGTGTCGGTGGTTACAAGGAAATAGAGTTCGAAGTTATGCGGGATGCCCATGACAACTGCATCACCATTTGCAGTATGGAAAATATTGATCCGGTCGGCATCCATACCGGGGACAGCATCGTAGTGGCTCCCGCTCAAACCCTGACCGATGAAGAATACCAGATGCTGCGAGCCGCATCCATAAAGATCATCCGCGCATTGAAAGTTAACGGAGGATGCAATGTTCAATTTGCCCTGGACCCTTTCAGTAAAAAATATTATGTCATCGAAGTGAATCCCCGGGTCAGCCGCTCCAGCGCCCTGGCTTCCAAGGCCACCGGCTACCCCATCGCCCGCGTGACTACCAAAATCGCTATCGGATATACGCTGGATGAGATTCTTAATGCCGTGACCGGTACGACTACCGCTTGTTTTGAACCGTCCATCGATTATATCGTACTCAAGGTGCCGCGCTGGCCATTCGATAAGTTTGTCTTTGGGGACCGCCGTCTGGGCACCCAGATGAAAGCCACCGGGGAAGTCATGGCCATTGACCGCAGCTTTGAAGCAGCATTTCTGAAAGCCATCCGCTGTTTGGAAATTGGGCTTACCGGCATGCAGCTCCCGGAGCTGAAAGACACCAGCAATGCCGGACTAATCGATCGTTTAAAAAATGCTGATGATGAGCGCATTTTCATTATCGCCGAAGCTTTTAACCGGGGTATGTCAATCGATGAAATTTGGTCGATCACCCAGATTGATAAGTTTTTCCTGAAAAAAATGAAAAATGTTTTTGATTTCTCCCAGGTAATCCGTTCTCGAGAATTGAGCACGGAACTACTTCGAGAAGCCAAGAAAATGGGATTCTCCGACCGGGAAATCGCCGGCTTTAAAGACTGCACTGAAATGGAAATACGTCATCTCCGGAAGGAAGCCGGCATTATACCGACCTACAAGTTGGTGGACACTTGCGCCGCAGAATTTGAGGCACTGACCCCTTATTATTACAGCTGTTATGAAGAGGAAAACGAGGCCAGGCATGATCCTGCGGAACGGAGAATTCTGGTTGTCGGTTCCGGACCCATCCGCATCGGCCAGGGTGTCGAATTTGACTATTGTTCGGTTCATGCGGTTTGGGCTTTGCGGGAAGCGGGTATAAAAGCAATTATCGTCAACAATAATCCGGAAACAGTCAGCACCGATTTTGACACTTCGGACCGCCTGTATTTCGAGCCTCTGGTTTTCGAAGATGTCATGAACATCATCGATCAAGAGCAGCCGGAAGGGGTCATTGTACAATTTGGCGGTCAGACCGCCATCAACCTGGCCGCTCCCCTGGATCGGGCCGGAGTGAAAATACTGGGCACCTCCAATGAGAGCATCGACCTGGCGGAAGACCGGGATCGTTTCGACGCCCTGGTTGAACGGCTATGCATACCCCGTCCTCCCGGGAAAAGTGTTTATTCAGTGGAAGACGCGATTAAAACGGGAGCCGAAATCGGCTACCCGGTTTTGGTGCGGCCCTCTTATGTCCTGGGCGGTCGAGCTATGGAGATCGTATACAATGATGAAGAATTGGCTGGATATATGCAGACAGCCGCCAATATTAACCGGGAGCATCCTGTCCTGGTGGATAAATACCTCCTGGGCACTGAAATAGAAGTGGATGCCGTGTGCGATGGACGGGAGGTATTGATCCCCGGAATCATGCAGCATATTGAGCGGGCTGGGGTCCATTCTGGAGACAGTATGGCGGTATTCCCGGCTCATAACCTGCGTCAGGAGATCAAGGATAAAGTTGTCGATTATACCACCCGTTTAGCCTTGGAGTTAAAGGTTTTGGGCTTGATTAACATTCAGTTTGTGGAATATGAGCAGGAACTCTATGTGCTGGAGGTTAATCCCCGTTCCAGCCGCACAATTCCTTTCATCAGCAAGGTGACGGGCATCCCCTTGATAAAATTGGGAACCGAGATTATCCTGGGCAAGACCCTGCAAGACCAGGGTTTTCAGGGCGGGCTATATCCTCAAGGGGATTTTTATGCCATCAAGGTGCCGGTCTTCTCCTTTAATAAACTGGAACAGGTGGATATCACACTGGGGCCGGAAATGAAATCCACAGGGGAAGTTATGGGCATTGACCGGTCTTTGAAAGGTGCTATTTTTAAAGGACTTATGGCGGCTGGTGTAGAAATTCCCAAAAAAGGCACCATCGTAGCCACCATTGCCGATCGGGACAAAGACGAAGCCATCCCCATATTGAAAGCTTTCGCCGGTTTAGGATTTAAACTAATTGCCACGGAAGGTACAGCCCGCTGCCTGCGCAAGGTAGGTATTGAAGCCGAGATCGTCAAGAAATTTACGGAAGGATCTCCAAATATCGTTGATCTAATCCGGGAGGGCAAGGTGGACTTTGTTGTAAATACTTTGACCCATGGCCGGATGCCATTTAGCGATGGTTTTCAGATTCGACGGGCAGCAGTGGAACTGAATGTCCCCTGCTTGACTTCTCTGGACACCCTGGAGGTGGTGCAGAAGGTCATTATGGAAGACGAAAAACCCGGGGGCTTGGATCTCAAGTCCCTGCAGGAATATGTAGCCAATCGGTAGAGCTCTGAAGAGCCACAACCCGAAGCAGCAGGACGCTGAATAGTCTCAGAATAAGCAGGAGGTTATCCTATGCCTTCTTTGGAGAATGGACTGGTGGTGCGGAACGTACAGTTAAGCCGCGACCTGTATGAAATGGAATTTATTGCACCGAACATGGCGGGGGAATGCCAGCCCGGTCAGTTTGTGCATGTCAAAGTGGGAAGTGAAGACAGCCCTTTGTTACGGAGACCTTTGAGCCTCTATGATGTGGACCACCATCTGGGCAGCGTGATTCTTCTATACAAAGTGGTAGGGAAAGGAACTGCCCTTTTGAGCCAGCTGCAAGCCAAGAATTATGTAGATGTAATGGGGCCCCTGGGTCGAGGATTCACCCTGCCGAATGAAAAGCGCAACGTGCTTCTGGTAGGCGGGGGAGTAGGCATCGCACCGCTGGTCTATCTGGCCCGGGAACTCAAGGAAAGAGAATGCAATGTCAAGGTAGTGCATGGCACCCAGACCCGGGCAGATCTGGTCGCTGGGGAAAGACTGGGGAAGATCGGGGTGGATTTTTTACCCGCTACTATGGATGGCAGTGCCGGGTGTAAGGGTTTGGTCACTGACCTGTTGAATAAAAAGGTGGATCCAGGCTGGGTGGACATTTTATACACCTGTGGACCGGAGCTCATGATGGCCGCAGTGGCTGAGTATGCTCGGAGGCACCAGATTCGAGGGCAGGTGTCCCTGGAAGAAAAAATGGCCTGCGGAGTCGGAGCCTGCCTGGGTTGCGCCCGCCAGGCTAAATCGAATGATGCGCATTATGTAAAGGTTTGCAAAGAGGGACCGGTGTTTGATCTCAATGACGTATCATGGGAACAGTCAAATTGATACGCTGTCCAGGGAGGAAAGACGATTGAAAAAAGAAGCAATGCTCCAGAGTGATCAGGGCAGTAGTCCCAACTTATCGGTAAATCTGGGCGGCATTAATTTAATAAACCCGGTGGTGGCCGCTTCCGGAACCTTTGGCTATGGAAGTGAATACCGGGATTTTATCAACCCGGCAGAGCTGGGAGCGGTAGCAGTCAAAGGAACGACCCTGGAACCAAGAGCTGGAAATGCCCCCCCTCGCATCTATGAGACCGCCAGCGGCATGCTCAACTCAATTGGCCTGGAGAATCCGGGTATCGATGGCTTCCTCAAGAATTACTTGCCCTATTTGAATAGCCAGGGAGTTACGGTCCTGGCCAACATAGCTGGTAATACAATAGAAGAATATGCTGAAATGGCCGCGCGGATACAGGCCCATGGAGGCATAGCCGGAATTGAACTGAATATATCATGCCCCAATGTGAAAAAGGGTGGGCTGCAATTTGGGACCGATCCAGATATGGTTTACCAGGTGGTGGCAGCAGTCAAAGCGCAGACATCTCTGCCGGTCATCCCCAAACTTTCGCCCAATGTAACTGATATCGTGATGATCGCCCGGGCCGCTCAGGCGGCGGGTGCTGATGCCCTTTCCATGATCAACACCTTAATGGGCATGGCGGTGGACATTAACAGCCGGAAACCGGTTTTGGGCAATATTTTTGGCGGCCTATCGGGTCCGGCCATCAAACCTGTTGCCCTTCGAATGATCTATCAAGTGCACCAGGAAATAGACCTGCCCATTCTGGGAGGCGGCGGAGTGATCAACGCCGAGGATGCCCTGGAGTTTATCATGGTGGGAGCCACAGCGGTATCCATCGGAACCGGGATCTTTGTCAATCCCAACCTGGCAAGGGATGTAGTGCAGGGTATCAGTCGTTATCTACAGGCTAACGGTTTGGACAATCTGGAACAGATAAGGGGAGCAGCACTCCAAAAGTAGGGATCATAAGAAACGGGGGAAAGAAAATGCAGCTAAAAGACAGGATAATACTAGCTCTCGATGTAGACACCCAGGCCGAAGCGCTGAGTTTGGTACAGGAACTGCAGCCTTGGGTGGGTTATTTCAAAGTGGGCATGCAGCTTTTCAACAGCAGCGGACCGGAAATCGTTCGGCGCATCAATGATCTGGGCGGTCAGGTTTTTGTTGATTTGAAATTTCATGATATCCCCAACACGGTGGGGGCAGCAGGACGCGTGTTGACCCGACTGGGCTGCCAGATGTTCAACGTCCATGCCGCAGGGGGGCGAAAGATGATGAAAGCGGTGGTTGAAGAGGCTCAGTCTGAAGCCACCCGACTGGGCAGCCAGCCCCCTATAATCCTGGCGGTTACGGTTCTGACCAGCATCGCCCAGAAGGAGTTGGAAGAGGAAATGCTGGTGCAGGGTATGCCTTTGCCAGAAGTGGTAAGACGATGGGCACTCATGGCTCGGGATAGCGGAATCAGCGGTGTGGTTTGTTCTCCGCAGGAGATTTCTATTATTCGCTCAGCTTGTGGGAGTGATTTCGCTATTATTACTCCGGGCATTCGGCCGGTGTGGTCGGAAACCGGTGATCAAAAGCGCATTACCACCCCCCGCCAGGCTCTTGATATGGGAGCTGATTATATGGTCATCGGCCGGCCCATCGTAAAAGCGGCTGACCGGATTGAGGCTGCCCAGAGAATTATTGAAGAATTGGAGGCGTAAGTCGGAATGTTGAATAAAGAACAGGCTACTCAAATATTTACGGAAGCAGGAGCTTTACTAGAAGGGCATTTTAAATTAACTTCTGGGCGCCATAGCAACCGCTATATGCAGTGTGCGCAGGTCCTGCAGTTTCCTCGCTTTACCGAGGAACTTGCCCGTCATATTGCCGAGCAATTCAAGGGTGATGGAATAGAACTGGTGGTGGGACCGGCCATGGGCGGCATTATTGTAGCCTATGAGGTATCCCGTCAGCTGGGGGTGCCGGGTATTTTTACCGAACGCCAGGATGGACAAATGCAGCTGCGGCGTGGTTTTGGTATTAGACCAGGGCAGAAGGTGCTGGTTGTTGAAGATGTTATTACGACTGGAGGATCGGTGCAAGAAGTGATTGACATCGTCCGTCAGGCCGGAGGAGACGTGTGCGGTGTGGCAGTGTTGGTAGACCGCAGCAATGGCAAAGTGAATTTTGGAGTTAAACAGGTTGCTGTTCTACAAATGGAAATAGAATCCTGGGAAGCCGATGGATGCCCCCTATGCCAGGCAGGGCAGGGACCGGCCATCAAACCCGGTAGCCGCGGATAAACTCAGGAAACAGGGGGTGAACCAGTGAAGGTGTTTCTAAACGGACGGCCCGTGCCCTTCAGTGACCAGGGTTATGAATACGTGTTTCTAAAACCCTACACCAAACATCAGCACGAGGTGATCAAACGGGAGCGGGGAGAGCTGACCCTGCAGATGTATGATAATGGGGTGCAGATTCGCACCCTGGTCACCCCGGAAGAGGTATCCACCCTTGTCAACCGGGATGTGGCCATAGATACATTAAACAAGAAGATCTATATCCTGGAAGAGAACGTTCAGGTCAGGGAAAATCCGGATGGGTCAGTGGAAATATTGGACTGGTAATGAGGGGAAGGGTGTCAAGGGGACGGTTCTCCTGACACTCTTGGGCATCTCGGGGTGTCAGGAGAACCGTCCCCTTGACACCCCCCTTGACACCCTTGACATTCATCAGTATTACTCCGGAAGCGGTTCCAGCACTTGATTTCGGGGATTCACCAGGATGGTCCAGTAGTTGTCATATATAACCATCCCCGGCCGGGCTCCACCCGGCTTTTTAACGTTATAGCGGAATGTATAATCAACGCCTACCTTATCAGAAAGACCGGCTTTGCTAAAGTGGGCGGCCAGGGCCGCGGCTTCTTCCAATGTCCGGTCCGGCACTTTAAAGATGGTATCCATCTCCGGCCCGAGTTTTACTATGACATGGGTGCCGGGAACCTCCTTGGTGTGCAGCCATAAGTCGTGACCGGCGGCCAATTTTAGAGTGAGCTGATCATTCTGACGATTGTTGCGGCCTACCATGATTTCCAGCCCGTCGGAGGACATATAACGACGGGGCTGGCTGTGGACAGGAGCGGCCCGGCGACGCTTCCCTTTCCCCTTTTCCTTCACAACACCCTCTTTTTCCAGTTCCTCGATGATTTCCTCCAACTGGCTGGGGATTTCGGCTTGCTCGATGGCTACCAACACCGATTCAAGGTAGTCAATTTCCTGCTGGTTTTTGGATATCAGGTCATATAGATATTTGACGGCCCGGGTGCTTTTGTTATAAATCTTAAAATAACGCTGGGCATTTTTAATTGGGGTAAAGCGAGGATCCAGGGGTATTTCTACCGATTCTCCGCTGTAGAAATCATTAAGCTGGGCATTTGGTTGACCTTTTACCAGTTCATGGGCATATGCTGTAAGCAGTTCCCCCCAAATCTTATATTTTTTATTTTCACCCGCTTGGTGGAGATCCCCTTCCTGGTGAAAACGTTTACGATAAGCTTTTTCCAGCACGTCCTTGATGTGTCTGGAAAGATTAGCTCTCATGGATTCCAAGCGCGCGATGCCTATCCGGTCATCAAAGTAGCGCTGGCAAGCTTCAATGAGACTGGCAAAATACATCTTTTTACCCTGGGGCCAGGCGCTTATTTCGTAAGGCGCAAACTCCTGGGGATGCTTTTGCAGATAAACCACTTCCGGTCGAACTCGTCCCTCATACAAATCCTGCAGGAGGGTTCGCAGATATGTATAAAGAGCATTGAATTCGTAGCTGCCGCATTCTTCCAGGGGCAGGGCCTCATCCAGGCCGGCGGCAGAACAGATTTCCCGGCAGGAAAATTGACTGAGACCGGAGAATGTATGGAAAAGTGCGCTTGAAAGGGTGATTTGCTCATTCTGACTATACATTAAAGCAGCAAACTCTTCATAGGAAGCGGTTAGAGGATTCAACTTCCCCTGCCCGGGAGGCAGCAGGTATTCCTTGCCGGGCAGCACTTCGCGATAGGTACTAAGATCACTGCCATATTTCCTGATAGCATCCATGATGATTCCAGTTTCGGGATTAACCAGGATAATATTGGAGTGTTTACCCATAAACTCGCAGATCAGAAGCTTGTTGCGCCATTCCCTGAAGTCATCCAGGGCTTCAATATGAATATGAATGATGCGATCAAAACCCTCTTGCGATACTGCCTTGATCTTTCCACCTTCAAGGTGTTTGCGCAGGAACATGCAGAAAGCCGGCGGAGTAATAGGATTGATACCCTTTTCTCCAGTGAGTTGAAGCCGGGCCCAGCGTGCATTGGCAGAAATAAGAAGCCGAAAGGTTCCGTTTCCTGACTGGCGAATGGAAAACACAAGATCATCTTTTTCTGGTTGGTGAATTTTATCAATTCGGGCATTGAAGAGTAGATCGTTCAATTCTCGGCACAGCCCGCGAATGGTTAAACCGTCAAAAGGCATGGTGCAACCTCCTTTACCAGCACAAGTATATCATTTGACTGGGTGGGGTTACAAATGCTGGCATGCATACATAATAGGGCTCAAAAGTATGATAACAACAAACGATATAATCTTTATAAGGGACCGGGAGGTGTTCTCAAAATGAGCGGTCCAGCCATCATGTATGGAGATATTCTCAGGCAAGTCAATGTCCTTGAAAATCAGAAACGCGATTTAAGTCGGGATATTTTACTTTACCGGGAAACTCCCAGACGGTTGAAAATGATTCATGCTTTTTTGAGCTATGACCTGGATAAACATGAATTATTCGAGCACGCAGCGGTTTGTGCCTTAAGTAATGAGGAAGACCATGTGCTGAATGATTTGCAGGAATTCTATGCCCATGTTCGGGGCAGAGATATTATGGAACAGATTCGTTCGGAAATCAAGTGCACGCGCAGGTTTATGCAACTGGTTGAGAAGGGTTTAGAAAATGAAAGCCGGCTGAATTTTACTGAACGCCGGTTGCTGCAAGAGGTTTGCAAATATATTCTGGAGCAAGCCCGTTTATACTGCCGCCCATAGGGCAAATAAGGGCAAACAAGGGGACGGTTCTCCCGTTTGCACCGGTGCAAAGAGGAGCACCGTCCCCTTGTTTGCCCGGTACTTGCGAGTTATTTGATTTGACGAAATGGTTAAAATTAATTTCTAAGAATACGTGGAGGTAGGGCGATGGCAAGAAGGATACAGGTAATGATCAACGGGGCACTGGGAAAAATGGGCCGGGAAACAATAAAAGCGGTGACTGCCGACCCGGAACTGCAATTGATGGGGATGGTGGATCTGAGAGCCCGTGGGGAAACGCTGAGCCAGATCACGGGAAGCGATGACCCCAGTTCGCTTGTCATGGAGAACGATTTGGAATTATTCCTGGGGCGAGGTAAACCTGATATCGTCATCGATTTTACCAACCCCCAGGTGGTGTTTGAGAATGTCCGCTCCATTTTGCAGCATGGGGTAAGCTGCGTGGTGGGCACAACGGGCCTGGGTGAGCTGGAATTGAAACAATTGGAACAATTAGCCGGGCAAAAAGGAGTGGGAGTGGCTGTAATCCCCAATTTCGCCATCGGAGCGGTATTGATGATGAAATTTGCCTCCGAAGCGTCCCGCTACTTTCCAGATGTGGAGATCATCGAACTGCACCATGACCAGAAAATGGATTCTCCTTCCGGAACATCAATCAAGACCGCTGAGCTTATTAACCGGGAGAGATCTCTGCGCCCGCCCCGAGGCAACATGGAGGTGGAAAAGATACCGGGATGCCGAGGCGGGGACGCTGATCAAGTTCGCATCCACAGTGTAAGATTACCCGGATTTGTAGCCCATCAGGAAGTGATATTCGGTGGAGTAGGGCAAAGCCTGACCATTCGCCATGATTCTTATGACAGGGTGGGGTTTATGCCAGGAGTAATCATGGTGGTCAAGAAAATGACAGGACGTAAGGGACTGATATACGGGATGGAAAATCTCCTGTAGTCATTAAGTAGGACTGCTTTTTAGCGTGAACAGGGATTGAAGAGATAGACCTTTTTTCTTAGTGCGCCCGACATCACCGAACAAAGAAAATCGCCCCGAAAGGCGAAGGTAATAATTGCTGGTAATTTACATGGATGTCCTTAGCATCCTTATTGGAACAGTTCGAAATAGCTTGGGATTGCTGATAGTATAGGAAAGCTTTCGCCTCCCCCACCTTCACCTGATGGAGTTCCGGAGGACCATACCTGCACTTCGGCAAGATGAAGCCACTCTTGGTGATCAATCTGTACCCGAACATATCGACCGCTGCAGTTGACCGGTATATCCAGGGTTGTCCCGATCGTACCCTGATGGTAATATGTGAAGACATCGCTCCGCCCTGCTAAATCTGCAAAACTATTGGTGGAAAATGGGTTATTTGATACGAATACATAAAAGTTCTTTAGCCGATCAGTAGAACCATCAGTCCGGTTCCATATTGATATGTGATCAATACTATAAGATTCTCCCAAATCAACCTGCAACCAAGGACCAAAAGAGTCATAGTTAGTATGGGAGACTGATCCTGCCCAAAAATTACCGTCTGTATTTCCATCAACTGCACTGCTTGCAATGCCCCCCCAACCATCGCTTGATTGTGTTGCGTTCTTTCCTTGAGCAACATTCACTAAAGACTCAGCAGATGCTGTTCCTATTGCAGCACATGAGCAAACTAACATAAAAAGCAAACCAGCGCAGAACATGATGGACAGTAGGCTGGTTATTTTCAAATTCTTCATTCCATTCACATCCTTCAAAATTTGTCTAAGAACACTCAAGAGAAATGAACAGTTGCTACCATCATGGGGATAGTCGGAATCACCTCCAATGGTTATTTCCTATGCAGTATACTTTCTCTCGAAATTCACAAAAAAGAATTCCTATATATTATGAAAGTATAAGGATATATTTCTTTTAATAACAAAAAATCCCTTCATTAACTCCGATATTCCAATGAAAGTTTTCCGCTGAATCCACGACCAACCATTAATGCCCAGTTGATCACTTGAAGTGAGGCGGTATCATCCTCCAACTGGATGATTCGAAGTTGGGGTTAGATGTTCAGACAAGCACCAGGCCTGTTAGACCTACATATAATGCTATTAGTTGTAGTAGCAGTCTAGCAACCAAAGGAGGAATCGTGTTGAGTTCAGTGCTTTCTGGCTTGAAGGTAGCTGTTCTGGGTGGCGATGCACGGGAACTGATCCTGGTGGCCGAATTGGTCAAAATGGGGGCGACCGTTGTAGTAGCAGGGTTTCCTCGAGACATGATCGGACCCGGAGCCTTTACGGCCGCTTCCGTAGAGGAAGCCTGCAAAGACGCCGAGGCGGTTATTATGCCTTTACCCGGTACCAACCCCCAGGGGGTCATCCGCGCCGTGTACTTCGAGGGGCAGTTGGTCTTAAGCGAGAAAGCCATACGGGGGTTGGCGCCCCACGCAGTGGTCATTATCGGATGGGCGCAGCCTTATCTCAAACAATGGTCGAAACAATATGGTTTTGTCCTGGTTGAGGTAAACGATGACGACGAACTGGCTATTTTAAACTCTATCCCCAGTATTGAGGGAGCCCTGCAGATTGCAATGGAGGAGACCCTTATTACGATTCACGGCAGCCGCTCCTGCATTATTGGCTATGGAAGGGTTGGGATCAGTCTGGCGCGGGCTTTGAAAGCACTGGGTTCTGACGTAGTCGTCGTAGCCCGTAATAAGGGGCAGTTAGCCCGGGCTTACGAGATGGGATGCCAGCCGGCTCATTTCCCGGAGTTACAGGGAATCATCAACAGCTGTGACATGGTTTTTAATACTGTACCGTCCATGGTACTAGATCGAGAGACCCTGCAATACGCTCATCCCGATATTGTTATTATTGATTTGGCTAACCAGCCGGGAGGCACGGATTTCCAAGCTGCCAATGATTTTGGATTGAAAGCCATTTTAGCACCGGGTCTTCCAGGCAAAGTGGCACCTGTATCGGCCGGACGCATTCTGGCTCAGGTGATTCCACGTTTGATCATCAATGAACTTGGCAAATTAGACAATGGCCTATTAAATACAGGCAGCAGGGAGGTGTAAGACGTGCAGGAGCCACAGGAAACAACCCGAAACAGGCTAGAGGGAGTAAAGGTCGGTCTTGTGTTTACCGGATCCCACTGCACCATGGGCGAAGTTGTACCTCAGATAAGCCTTTTGAAACAAGAGGGAGCCGATATATACAATATTTTATCCTATACTGTTGATCATGTAGACACCCGTTTTTATAAAGCCCAGGATCTTAAAGAGCAATTGAAAGCTTTGAGTGACCACCCGTTGATCACTACTATTGTGGATGCCGAACCTATCGGACCGCAAAAACTTCTCGATATTGTTGCCCTGGTGCCAGCTACCGGAAATACCATCGCTAAACTGGCCAACGGTATTGTCGATACTCCCGCTCTAATGGCTGTCAAAGCGCAATTGCGCAACCAGCGACCGGTGGTGATAGCCATTTCCACCAACGACGCCCTTAGTATGAATGCCAAAAACATTGGCAGTCTGCTGAATACCAGGAACATCTATTTTGTGCCTTTCCGCCAGGATGACCCGTTTGGGAAAGCCAGCTCGGCGGTGGCCTGCATGGACCTTCTGGCCGATACTATAGTCCTGGCATTACAAGGCCGCCAGATTCAGCCCTTGCTCATGGGACCCCGTCCTTGAGAGCCGCAATGCCTTGTGCTACAATATCCATTAGATTGTTAGCGGGAGGTAATCACAGTGGCAGAGGGTGTTAGACTGGCGGTTGTTGGAGCCACTGGAGCTGTCGGGCAAGAGATGCTCAAGGTTCTGGCGGAAAGAAATTTTAAGGTA
Organism: Syntrophomonadaceae bacterium; assembly: GCA_035560815.1. Classification (GTDB taxonomy): domain Bacteria; phylum Bacillota; class Syntrophomonadia; order Syntrophomonadales; family Syntrophomonadaceae; genus UBA5314. The sequence continues at coordinate 18,559 of DATMYR010000027.1, forward strand.
AAAGAACTTATAGCATTGGCCGACCCGCGAGAAGCGGGGACAAAAGTAGTGTTTTGCGGAGAAGTCATCACTGTGCAGGGAGCTACTCCGGAAGCCTTCAAGGCGGCTGATTTAGCTTTGTTTGCGGTGGGAACAGAAGTCAGCCAGGAGTTGGCACCGCAGGCAGTGAAGAGAGACTGCGTAGTCATCGACAACAGCTACGCTTTCCGTCTGACCGACCGGGTTCCTTTGGTGGTTCCGGAGGTCAACCCCGGGGATATTGAAGAGCATCAAGGAATCATCGCGAATCCCAACTGCTCAACCATAATTATGACTGTAGCTATCAACCCGATACACCTGGCTGCCGGGTTGAAACGAGTGGTGGTATCCACCTATCAAGCAGTTTCTGGAGCTGGCATTGCCGGGCTTCAAGAGCTGGAAGAACATGTGCGGGCCTGGTCCCGGGGAGAAAGTATACCTCCTCAGGTGTTTCAGCATCCTATTGAATTTAATGTGATTCCCCACATCGATGTATTTGCGGAAGATAATTATACCCGAGAAGAAATGAAGATGGTCTGGGAGACCCGCAAGATAATGCACGCTCCGGATTTGAAGATCTCTGCCACCACCGTGCGGGTGCCAGTTTTTCGGAGCCATTCCGAATCCATTACCTTGGATCTGGAAAAAGAATTATCAGCGGAAGAGGTAAGAGAATTGCTGAAATTGGCACCAGGAGTGATAGTCCAGGATGACCCGACCAAAAACCTTTATCCTATGCCGCTCTATAGTTCTGATACGGACCAGGTCTATGTGGGCAGAATAAGAAAAGATATCTCCAGTGAGCACGGCATCGTTCTGTGGGTAGCAGCCGACCAGATTCGCAAAGGTGCGGCCACCAATGCCATACAAATAGCAGAGATCGTGGCCGACAAAAACCTTTATTGAGAAGGTGTATTGGTATTGAGAATCATTGTGCAGAAGTTTGGCGGGACTTCTCTGGCTACGCCCGAAGCCCGGCAGCGGGTCTGCAACATCATTTCCACCACCATCGAGGCAGGATTTCACCCAGTGGTGGTGGTTTCTGCCATTGGGCGGGAGAAGGACCCTTACTCAACCGATGCGTTGATAAATCTTTTAAAGGGTGTGAACCCCCATCCTTCCCCCCGCGAAATGGATCTGCTTCTTTCTTGTGGGGAGTTGATATCAGGGGTTTTGCTTTCTGAGCAGCTCTGCGCCCAGGGCCTCGAAGCCGCCTGTCTCAGTGGTGAAAGGGCTGGTATAGTAACTGACGGAAGGCATAATCGCGCTCATATCCTATATGTGAATCCAAAACGAATTCAGGCCCTTCTGGATAAAGGTATAATTCCGGTAGTGGCCGGTTTCCAGGGGGTGGGCGAAGATGGCGAGTTGACCACGTTGGGTCGAGGCGGGAGTGACACCACGGCGAGCGCTCTGGGGGTGGCCCTGCAGGCCGAGGTCATAGACATATTCACAGATGTAGAAGGGATCATGACCGCCGACCCGCGCATCGTGGAGGATGCCCAGCTGATGGATGCCATCACCTATAACGAAATATGCCAGCTGGCCCGGGAAGGGGCGAAAGTGATTCACCCCCGGGCAGTGGAGATTGCTATGCAAGCTGGTATACCTCTGCGGGTTAGATCCACTTTCATCGAATCCACTGGCACCCTGGTAACGAACCAGATTCAAAGTGGCGGGGACAACGTCCATATTATTCACGATCGGCTAATCACCGGGATTACCTACACTTCCAATATCGCGCAGGTACAGATCAATAAAGCTAAACAGGATCAGGATGATATAGACCTGAGAGTGTTTCGGACCATGGCCCAGGTGGGAATCAGTGTGGATTTCATCAGTGTTCAACCGGACCGCATTCTCTTTACAGTAGCCTCCGATATGGGCCGCCGGGCAGTGCAGGTCTTAAATGATATTGACATTTTTCCTGCTTTGGAATTTAATTGTGCTAAGGTGGCGGTGGTTGGGGCTGCCATGACCGGCATCCCAGGAGTAATGGCCCGCGTTGTGGAAGCCCTAAGCGAGCGCAGTATTCCGATCCTACAAACCGGAGATTCTTATACCAACATCTGGTGTTTGGTTAATAGGGAACATATGGAGAAGGCGGTTAAAGCCTTGCACGATAAATTTGAGCTGGGCAAAAAATAGAGAAGAGAATGGTAGGTGAAAGTATGCAATTGCCGAGTGTATGGACAGCAATGATCACACCCTTCGACCAGGACTTGCAGGTAAATTATAGCAAAGCGGCCGAATTAGCCGAGTATCTTTGCCAGCATGGCAGCGAAGGGATCATTGTAAGCGGCACCACCGGGGAATCACCGGTACTTTCGACGGAGGAAAAGCTTCAGCTCCTGGTTGCAGTGAAACAAAAAGTGGGTAAACAGGTGCCGGTCTGGTGTGGCACCGGTTCTAACGATACAGCTCATGTCATTGAGCTTAGCCGGGAGGCTGAGAAGGCCGGGGCGGATGGGCTTTTACTGGTAAGCCCCTATTATAGTAAGCCTCCCCAGGAAGGACTGTACCAGCATTTCAAACAAGTTGCGGAATCAGTTTCCGTGCCTTTAATGCTCTACAATATTCCGGGACGCACAGCCGTCAACATGCTCCCTGCTACCATGGCCCGGCTGGCGGAAATCGAAAACATTGTGGCTATCAAAGAAGCGGCTGGGGATCTGGACCAGGTATCGCAGCTTAGCAGTATACTGCCTCCCCGGGTAGCTATTTTTTCCGGGGATGATTCTCTCACCCTACCAATGTTGGCCGTGGGTGCGCAGGGCGTAGTGAGCATTGCATCCCATATACTGGGCAATGAGATCAAAGCGATGGTAGAAGCATATTTTGCCGGACAGGTGGATCAAGCCCGGGAACTTCATCTCAAGCTTTTCCCGGCTTTTAAGGGCTTGTTCGTCACCACCAATCCTATCCCGTTAAAAGCTGCCCTGAATATGATGGGTATGAAGGTAGGGGGCCTGCGGCTGCCACTAGTTGAAGCGGATGAAGCTCAAATAGCACAGGTAAAGGAATTATTGCAGAGCTATAAGTTAATCGTTTAATCAGCAATTATATATAGCAGAAAATGTAGGACGGTCCTTTTGACAGACAGGGACCGTCCCTTTGTTTGCCATCGGGACTGTCCATTGTTTGCCGCTTGTATTGTATCACCTGGCATAATCAGATATAATTATTTGGACAGATGAGAACGGAAAATCAGATTACGGAAGGATTTTACAACTTTATAGCAAAGGAGGTGTGAGGGTGTCTGAAGAAGCCCGTTTGCACATTATTCCCCTGGGCGGTTTGGGGGAAATCGGGAAGAACATGATGGCCATCAGATATCAGGACACCATTGTGGTGATTGATGCCGGGCTAATGTTCCCTGAAGAGGAACTATTAGGTATTGATATGGTCATTCCTGATATCACTTACCTGGTTGAAAACAAGGAAAAGGTCAAGGCCATTCTGCTCACCCATGGGCACGAAGATCACGTGGGTGCGCTTCCCTATGTGCTGAAGGAAATAAATGTTCCAATATATGGGAGCCGATTAACGCTGGGTTTGGTGGAGCAGAAGCTCAGTGAGCAGAATACGGATAAAGCCGATTTCCACCCTATTGCCCCTCGGGAGAGAATCAATATCGGCCCCTTTGAAGCCGAATTTTTCCGGGTAAGTCATAGCATTCCGGATTCCATGGGCATTGCCTTGCATACCCCGCTGGGAGTGGTTTTGCACACTGGTGACTTTAAACTGGATCAGACACCGGTTGATGGAGAAGTAGTGGATTTTCGCAAATTAGCCGAACTCAGTGAAAAAGGCGTTTTGGTAATGCTTGGTGACAGCACCAATGCAGACAAGATCGGTTTTACCATGTCCGAAAAGGTGGTAGGCAACACTTTTGACGATTTATTTGGTCGTTGTGATGGACGCATCATTGTCACGACTTTTGCTTCCAATGTACACCGGATCCAGCAGGTCATTAACACAGCCGTAAAATATGGACGCAAAGTGACGGTCGTGGGGCGCAGTATGATTAACAACGTACGGGTTTCCATGGATCTCGGTTATATGACAGTTCCCGAGGGAGTACTCATTGAAGTTGAAGAGATCAACCAGTATCGCCCCAATCAGATTGTGATTGTAACTACGGGCTCTCAAGGTGAGCCCATGTCGGCATTAACACGCATGGCCACTGCCGATCACCGCTGGGTGTCTATAGTGCCTGGTGATACGGTTATCATATCTGCTACGCCGATTCCCGGTAACGAAAAACTGGTAGCAAAGACCGTAGACCTACTATTTAGGCAGGGAGCAGAAGTCATATATGAAAAGGGAGTAGGGGTCCATGTTTCCGGACACGCTGCTCAGGAGGAACTGAAAATCCTTCTCAATCTCATCCGCCCCAAGTTTTTCGTACCGGTACACGGTGAATACCGCCATTTGATGAAACATGCCAAACTGGCTGAAAGCCTGGGGATACCCCGTTCTCGAATATTTGTAGCGGAGAATGGTCAGATCATTGAGGTGGGCAGGAAGAAAGCGAGTATTGCGGGAAAAGTTACTGCCGGTAAGGTTCTGGTTGACGGTCTGGGGGTTGGAGATGTGGGCAACATTGTCCTGCGCGACCGCAAGCAGCTGTCCCAAGATGGAATAATGATTGTGGTGCTGACTTTAGACAAGGATCTGGGCGAAGTCATAGCCGGACCTGACATCGTTACCCGTGGGTTTGTATATGTCCGGGAATCCGAGCAACTCATTGATGAAGCCAGGGAAAGAGTTAAAGAAGCTCTGGAAACCTGCACGAAACGCAATATTTCGGAATGGGCGGTCATCAAGTCCCAGGTCCGGGATCGTTTAAGCAAATATCTCTACGATAAGACCGGACGACGTCCCATGATCATGCCGATCATTATGGAAGTCTAAAAAGCAGAACCCAAAGGCTCACGCAGCAATGTGTGGGCCTTTTTAGATCTTGCGAAACTTTGACGGATGCTCAAATCAAGGTAGAGTCTTTCTCAATAAGGACAAAAGGCCCGGTAAAAACCAGACCAGTGGTTTATATCCTAATGTGGAATTTAATAGTATATTTGAGAATGAAACTATATTTGTAAAGGAATATAGGACTGTATTGTGGAAAACGAATACTTTAACATGTCATTTTAATTGAGATATAAAACAAAAATGATGTTAAAGGCAAACTTGGTGAAAGCCGGGGACGCAAAGCCATGAGTCTAAGGTCGAAAGACTAGGATTGTCAGGCTGCCAGCATATGAGGGTAATAGACCCCTGCATTGGCCTCCGCCGACAGGGGTTTTGTTTTTATGCAATCAAAAAGCCTGAAAAAAATAAACGGAATTGTAATCCTCTCTGCTGCAGCAATTATGATAGCGTTAATGTTTGCTGGTCGGACACTGCTCGATAGTGATGGAGGATGAGGATGAGTAAGCTAACATATTTTATAATATTTCTTGTTCTTATGAATATTGGATGTGTTTTCAGACTATGGATATCTGGCAATAATCAAAAGGCCATTATTATTTTTATAATCGTAGCAAATGCTATTTGTTTAATCGCATATTTAGCTCATTTGCCGGATTTGTCTCTCCATTCATGGGTCGAGTTTTTTCGTAATATTTAAGCACCGGGGCGCGTCGTCTCCCAGCTTCGCGTGCGTCGACCCTGCCCCTCTCCCGCTCCAGAAAGGGCATGGGGACGGTTCTTTTGCCTGTTAACCTAAACACGAGGAGGCGGTTGGTTTGACGAGGCATTCCAGAGAACTGAGCAGGACTGGTGTTTATCACATCATGTTAAGAGGCAATGAACGAAAAAATATTTATTTGGACGATGAAGATAAACAGCGATTTCTGGAAGATATTGAACACAAACATAAGGACAAAGATTTTTCGATCTATGCATACTGTTTGATGGACAATCATGCATATCTTCTTATTAATACAAAAAACCAAGATTTGGCCTCTATCATGAAGAGTATAGCGGTTCGCTATGCCACCTATTATAACTGGAAACATAGCAGAGTCGGACATGTATTTCAAGACCGGTTTAAAAGCGAGCCGATTGAGGATGACCAATACTTGCTGGCTGCTGTTCGTTACATACATAACAATCCTGTAAAAGCTATGATGGTAAAAAAACCAGCAGACTACAAATGGAGTAGCTACTTAGATTATTTCCGTCCTCCACAGTACATCTTGTTGGATATCGGTTTTGTATTAGGAATGATCGCTGATGATCGGAAAAGTGCATTGAGAGAATTTGAACGATTTTCCTTAGATTTGGATGATGCTTGTTTTATTGACTACGATAATGAAACGTTTATTCGTACGGCAGATGAAGGAAGAGAATATCTCTTAAATTATCTTAGAACTCAAGGTTGGAAAATTGACCAGATTAAACAAGATAAGCAATTACGAACTGAGATAATTAATCATTTAAGAACAAATACAAGATTATCGCAGCGAATAATCGCTAAGCTACTCGGTGTAGATAAAAGTGTGGTTGAAAAGGTGAGACAAATCAAAAACGGGCAATAGAACCGTCCCCATGCCCCGCGATGATATCATTAACTCCACCGCAGCCTTGAGCCAGGTTCTGGTCCGCACTGGACCTGATAACGACCAGACCTTCTACGTCTACGGTCTGGGGCTGATCGGGGAACAGAGCGGAACAGATTACAAAGTCCACCACTATGACCGGCGCGGAAGCACGGTTATGCTGACCGATCTAACCGGAGCTGTAACAGACAGTTACCAGTATGGACGGTGAACTCCTGAACCATACCGGCTCTAGCACTACACCATTTCTCTATAACAGTCAGGCTGGTATAATGACCGACGGCAACGGGCTGTATTACATGCGCGCCAGGTATTATAGTCCGGAGATTAAGAGGTTTGTATCGCGGGATAGTAAGTTAGGGAATATTATCGATCCGAAGAGTTTGGATTTGTATGCTTATTGTAATAACAACCCCGTCAATCAATTTGTATTGCTTCTAATGAAGCAAAAAAAGCTATTGATAAATACATAGATAGTAAATGTAAATAAAGGAGATATAATATGCAAGATAGAGACCCTAATACCAAAAAGAAGACGCTTACATATTTCTTTTCGCTTTTCGTGATGTTTTCAGGAGCTAGCTTGTTTGTACTGGCAGCTGAACCTGACCAGAAATTGTGGGCTTTAAGAAATATATCAACTTTGGCTGTTGCTTTCTTGGGAATCGTTCTTTCATATAATTTTAAGCAGGACAAAGTTATTATCAGATTTCTGAAATTTACACTGGGTCTTACTGTTATAGTCCTAATTTGCCATTTTGTTAAATATCTTAGCATATTAACGCTAGTCTTTGTGTACACAGGAGCATTTTGGGCATTTTCTACGAATAAGATACGAATTAATTTTGAGGAAAGAAAAAGTCTTATTAATGAAATTGAGGAGAGAAAACGTCTTAATAATCTTAAACACGATAGTGAGATCATTGCATCAAAGTCCGATAATAACGAATAGGAGGGCATGGGGACGGTTCTTTTGCCTGTTAACCTAAACACGAGGAGGCGGTTGGTTTGACGAGGCATTCTAGAGAACTGAGCAGGACCGTATCTATCAAATCATGTTAAGAGGCAATGAACGAAAAAAGACAGTGTCAAGGAGATGGGCTTAACGATAACAAGGTCCAAATTATATAAGGTTGGGAGGCAAAGTAAAAATGAAATTAGGGAGTTTCGTTCAAAGAAAAGCCTTATGGCTTGCATGGCTAGCATTATTTTTATTTGTTTTCATTACTCCGGTTTCGGCTGCTACCTATACATATGATGATTTGGGAAGGTTAATTTCTGTTACGACCACCAGCGGTCCAAGCTGCACCTATACCTATGACGCCGGGGGGAACATCCTGAGCGTAACGAACCAGGCATCCCTGGCCCTAGTATCTTCAAACCCTCAAAACCAGGCTTTGAATATTCCGGTCGATCAAACGATTGAAATTCACTTTAATAAGAATATTGAACAGGATGTGAACTTTGCCGTAATCAGCTTGATGGCGGGGCAGGATTCTATATCAATTGCGAATTCTGTGTATGCAGAGACCCTTATTATCAATCCAGTCAGCAACCTGTTACAAAGCACAGTTTATGATCTCCATGTTCCTGTTGGAGCCGTGAAAACAGCATCAGGAACCCAATCGAACAGCGATATCACATTACAGTTTACGACGGTTGCACCGGGGCTGAACATGATTGCCAGCGACCCGGTTAATAACGCCACCGGTGTTCCGGTTAGCAAGACCATCACTGTAACATTCAGTCAAGAAGTTCAAGCTGGTGATAACTATGCGAATATCAGTCTAACCTGTGGAGGTCAAACCGTAGCCGCCAGTAACAGCCTGGCAGACAGCCTACTTGCTGTTGATCCGGTTGGTGACCTGGCAGAAAATACGTCTTATACATTAACTATTCCGGCTGGTGCGGTAAAAAATCTATCTGGAGCCCTATCCAACAGTGACATCACGGTAGAGTTTACAACGCTTGCGTCAGGACTTAACATGACTGCCAGCGACCCGGCTAATAATTCCACCGGTGTACCTGTTAGTCAGACCATCACTGTGACCTTTAATCAAAACATCCAGACAGGCGATAATTATGCTGGTATTAGTCTGACCTGCGGAGGTCAACCGGTGAGTACCACCAATAGCATTGCTGGCAGTGTACTAACTGTAGATCCGGCTAGCGATTTAACCGGTAATACAGCTTATGTATTGTCTATTCCTACCAGTGCTCTGAAGAACATAGACAGTAGCAGTTCAAGTTCGGAAATAAACGTTCAATTTACTACAGTATAATTGGACAATAATACCGCCAGGCTTTCTCCGCGGGTATGATTCACCGTATTTTTAGCCAAGCTAAAAGGGACGGTTTGAGTATCTGACGGAAGGAGCAAATGATCTTGGCAGATGAACCAAATGTGGATCAGAATCAGGAAAGCAGTAAGGTGGATACCCTAAAAGAACTGGGGCAGATGAATGTACCGGCTTATAAAAGCGACATTCATTGCCTGACCATAGCCGGCCAGGTGGAAGGGCACATGGTTTTGCCTCCCCAAAATAAGACTACGAAATATGAACATATCATACCCCAACTGGTTGCTATCGAAGAGAACCCCAACATTAAAGGACTACTGGTCATTTTAAATACGGTGGGGGGAGATGTGGAAGCCGGTCTAGCCTTGGCAGAAATGATTGCCAGTCTATCCAAGCCAACTGTTTCTATCGTAATGGGAGGCGGACATTCTATAGGATCCAGCATTGCGGTCAGCGCTCACTATTCTTTCATCGCCCCCACAGCAACGATGACCATCCATCCCATCCGTTTATCCGGTCTGGTCATCGGCGTTCCTCAAACATATGAATATCTGGATAAAATGCAGGACCGGGTAGTGCGTTTCAATATAGAGCATTCTAATATCACCGAAGAACGCTTCCGGGAACTGATGTTTAAAACAGGAGATCTGGCCCGAGATATCGGTACTGTACTGGTGGGCAAGGATGCTGTGGATTGCGGTTTGATTGATGAAGTGGGTGGAATTAAGGAAGCTGTGAGTAAATTAAATCAAATGAAATCAGCCAACGGGGGATTGGTGCAATGATTTTTTACCTGCCGGAGGATCAAGCCTATCTGGAAAACGAAAAAACACCGGAACGGCGTTATTTCCAGTTGCCCTCCGGTGGTCTGGTAGCTGCTGAAGTCTGGCAACCGGATCAAATGAGGGTAGTGCAGGTAATCAGCACCGACCCCCAGGATTTCCTTCATTCGGACCTTCAGCCCGGAAGTATCCTGCGTTTAAAACCTGACTTGTAGAAGTAGTTGACGGGCTTATTTCATCTGAATGTTTTCTGGAATTTGAAATTTCCACAGCCTTTTTAAGGTGTGGAAATTTTTGTTTCGTTTAGGAACATTGCGTTATCTCTGTGCTATAATGGATTGAGCGAAAAATGGCGATCTAGGATGCCTTCCAGCGGCCCTGAATGGTATTTTCCCAACACCTATCCTGTGCCAGCCCGGCTTCTTCCTTTCTGCTTATAGGACAGGTACTGGCAGTCCCCGGTGCCCATGTCATATTCTCTGAAAACATACTACCTGTCAACTATCGCTTATGCTCTTGCTCATTAGCAAAGCAGCTAAGCTTTTCTTTAGGCAGGAGGAGGAAAATGGCAACGCTAGGAGAAGTAATTCTACGGGACGTTTCTGTGTTTAACAGGGTGGAACATGAACTGGTAGCTTCCGGATGGAGATGACGATGAGCGGAAGAGTCAGGACAAGAAAAAAGGACAAAAAATCGGTGGACATCTCTGTAGCAGGGAAGCAGGAAGCCAAGCAGCGCACCCTGGGACTGGAAGTATTGTCCATTATTCTATTTATGATGGCTATTTTTCTCTACCTGGGTTTGAAAAAGTTTCAGGGGCTGCCCCAGGACACTCAATTCCTTGGTATTATTGGAACTTATATAATGAAGGGATTGGGGTCGATACTGGGGGAAGGCACCTTCCTGCTGGTGTTTTTCTTGCTTTTCTGGTCCATTCATATTGGTTTTGAGAAACGACTGTGGTCGGTGCGAATGAATGGAACCGCCGTATTTCTCCTGGCCGTGCTGCTGGGAATGAGTCTCTATGGCATCCCCAAAGGGCTAGATGCCTGGAATGCCGGCCGTCAGGGAATGGGCGGGGGCTATATGGGAGGGACTCTTGGGTATGTCCTGGGACGCATGATCGGGGAAATCGGATCGCTGATCGTATTGATCCTGTCTCTGGTTGTCTCTCTGGTCTATATGATCAACCGGCCTCCAGCGGAGATCGCGCGCTGGCTCTTCATGCGCAGCCGGCAGCTTAAACAATACCTGGACAAACACATGTATTATGAGAGCCAGGAACCGGTGGAAGCAGCGGCTTCCGCTCTAGACAAACCATTGATCATTAATGGCGCAGGACCGCCTCTTTCTCCTGTCGAAAGCCTGCCTGAGAACAAAGAGCAGCGGGCCATCACGGATCCGGTTTATGAATTCGCCCGCCCGGCAGCCGTGGCAGAACCTGTGGTGAAGCCAGTCCTGCGGGCCGTGACCAGGGATGGAGTAATTCCTTACCAGAAACCTCCGCTGGATCTCTTAAGCAATATTCGCAGTGAAAGAAGCATTGACAAGAAAAACATTCGTGAGAGCATTGCGGTCTTGGAAGACACCTTTGCCAGTTTCGGTATCATCGTCAAGGTGAACCAAGTGAGCTGCGGGCCTGCTGTTACTCGTTACGAGCTTACTCCAGCGCCCGGTGTGAAAGTAAGTAAGATTTTGAGCCTGACCGATGACTTGCAGTTGAATCTGGCAGCACCGGGCATTCGCCTGGAAGCGCCCATTCCCGGGAAATCAGCTGTGGGGATTGAAGTGCCCAACAGCAAAATCCTTAGTGTGGGTTTACGGCAGTTGCTTTCCGCCCCGGCCTTTAAAAAAATTAACAGCCCATTGGCTTTTGCTCTGGGCGAGGATATTACGGGAAATCCGGTAGTGGCTCACTTAACTGAGCTGCCTCACGCACTAATTGCAGGTTCCACCGGTTCGGGAAAAAGTGTATGCTTAAATTGTATTATCATGAGTTTTTTATATAATGCCACTCCGGAAGAACTTAAACTGGTGTTTATTGATCCCAAGATGGTTGAATTGACCGTTTATAACGGCATTCCCCATCTATTGACGCCGGTGGTTACCAATCCCAAGCGGGCTGCCCAGATTCTCCGCTGGATGGTTAATGAAATGGAAAAGCGCTACCGGCTTTTTGCTGAAAAAAGCGTTCGCGATATTCAACGATACAATCAAGTTGTCAAGGAGAAGCTTCCATATATAGTAATCATAATTGATGAACTGGCTGACCTTATGATGGTGTCCCCGGTGGAAGTGGAGGATGCTATCTGCCGGTTGGCTCAGATGGCCAGGGCAGCCGGTATGCACTTAATTGTAGCAACTCAGCGGCCTTCTGTTGATGTAGTAACCGGCATTATCAAGGCCAATATTCCTTCCCGGGTAGCCTTTTCCGTGTCTTCCCAGGCTGATTCCAGGACCATTCTGGATATGGGTGGTGCGGAGAAATTATTGGGCAAAGGGGATATGCTCTTTTTCCCGGTAGGTGCGGTCAAGCCTTATCGCGTACAAGGAGCCTATGTCTCAGACCTGGAAATCGAAAATACGGTTCAATTTATCCGGGAGCAGTCGGAGGGACTTCCAGAGGAAGATGCCTTTGCAGAAGTCGGCCTGCAGATGGATGAAATGGAGGACAGTGACGACTTGTTCTGGGATGCAGTGGGCGTTTTCGTTGAAACCCGTAAAGCATCGGTTTCCCTATTGCAGAGGAAGTTGCGGGTGGGATACGCCCGTGCCGCTCGTCTGGTGGACTTAATGGAAGATCGGGGTATGGTGTCTCCCCTGGATAATAATAAGAAGCGGGAAGTCTTAATCGACAGTGATCAACTGGAAAAACTCCTGGAGCATAACCGGATGGTATAGTTGAATCAGACCTGATGGGGGAGTGGAAAAAATGAGACTGACTGCCAGGGAAAAGGAGATCCTGGAATTTATAAAAAAGCACCCCATGATATCTCAAGATGACTTGGGAGCTCATTTTGGGATTACTCGGTCATCCGCCGCCGTACATATATCCAACCTTATGAAAAAAGGTGCCATCATGGGCAAAGGCTATGTGGTGAATGAGCAGGTCTCTATCGTAGTGATCGGCCGAGCTTATTTACAGATAGACATACGGGGCGGACCAGAGGGAGTAAAAATCGATCTTAACTTTCAAGGTTTTGCTCTGAACAGTTGTAGATCCCTGCGTGGATTGGGTTTGGATGTAAAGGTTATCACCGTTGTGGGCAACGACGCTCTGGCCTCTGAGTTGGTGGAGGAATTGCAGCAGGGTGAAGCCGATATTGCCAGTCTATTTCGTCATCCTGAGAAACGGAGCACCCGCCGCGTATTTATCAATGACGTTCTGGCTCATGAAGAAGGCTTTAGTATGGAAGACTATTCTCAGGCTTTTACACAAAAGGAATGGGTGGCGGTAAATTGCCAGTGGTTGATTTTGGAGCCAATATTCAAAGATTTCGTCTATCGCAAATGGATGGAAAAGGATGTCGACCGCCTGCCGAGTATATGTACTTGCTTAACAGTGGGTTCCGCAGCCCAAATGCCTGAATACTTATCTCGTTTTTCGGTGCTGGTGGTTGGGGTAGAAGAAGGCTCCCAGATTGAAACATGTGCAGAACGCCTAGCCGAATTAATGCATGAGGGATATGCACTGGTTTGTGATGGGGATAACCAGCTATTATATGTGCAGGATGGTTCTCTGGTGGAATTTCCCCTGTTACCCAATCAGAAGTTCAACCTTGATACGGCTTTACCTTATCTGTTAGGGGGGTTGGTTTATGGGTTGTCTTGCGGATACAATATGCGACAAGCAGTGCGGATGGCGGTGGGAGCCGCTTGCAGCAGTTCCTAGGGAATGGATACCAACAGACTGGAAAGCGGGCAGCATTTGGCCGCGGAGGTCTGCCACTTCGATGGTGGGAGAAATCAGTGATTTGAAGGTTTTAGCTTAATATTGGGATAGATATCTTAGATGGTGTCGTAGACAACCCGGGCAGGGAGTGATATTGACGATGGAGTTCGGCCAACGCTTACGGGATGAGCGGTTAAAGCAGGGATTGTCCCTGGATGAAATTGAAGAAGAGACCAAGATCCGAAAGTACTATATCGAGGCTTTGGAAAGGGAAGATTTTCGAGCTCTGCCACCCCCAGTTTATGCCAGCGGCTTCGTCAAACGCTACGCTGTGATGCTAGGACTGGATGAACAGGATATGGTTCGGGAGTTTAAAGAGCGGGCCTACGGACCGGAGGAAGAACCGGAGCCCGAGCAAATCGTTGAGCCTCTGCCGGTAAAGGAAAAGAAGCCTTTACCGGTAAAGAACATTATAGCAGGTTTGGTATTCCTGGGACTGGTTCTATGGTTGGGAAGCTACCCGGCTTCTTGTATAGCCAGACGCGGGCAAGAGAAAGTTACGCCTACCCAGCCCCAGGTTGGGCAAAAACAAAACACGAACTCTCCGACCCAAACGCCGGTTAAGCCTGCGATCCAAACCGCCGGGTTGAAAGTTAAGGTAGATGCTGTTCAGCGCAGTTGGTTGTCTGTTACCGTTGACGGTAAGAATGTATATACGGGTACTATGGCTGTCGGAGATAGTAAGACATTCGAAGGAACAAGTAATGTCCATATTCATACCGGCAATGCAGGTGGGATTAAACTTTCGCTGAACGGCCAGGAGGTGCCAGCCCTGGGTAAAGTGGGCGAAATCAAAGATCAAGATTTTAAAGCCGGTCAATAAACACTAGGGAAATAGGAGAAGCAAGTGAAGGTAGGTTTTATCAGTCTGGGTTGTGCGAAGAACCGTGTTGACACCGAAATCATGATGGGAGTCGTTAAAAAGGCCGGTCACCAGTTGGTAGAAAGGCTAGAGGAAGCAGAGACAGTCATTATCAATACCTGTGGTTTTATTTCCGAAGCCCAGGAGGAAGCAATTGATACCATCCTGGAAACCGCACGCCTTAAGGAGCAGGGGGGGTTAAAACACCTTCTGGCGGTGGGCTGTCTTACCCAGAGATTTGGCCAGCAGATTTACCAAGAGATACCTGAGCTGGACGGAGTTCTGGGTATTGCGTCTTTTGATGCTCTTGAAGGAGTGCTGGAGGAAATTGCTTCCGGAGGCAGGGTCTTGCAGACACCTTCTCTGCCGGAAATCCTGGTTGAAAAACGTCCGCGTATACTCAGCACACCGCCTGGTTGGGCTTATCTTAAAATCGTTGACGGATGTGATAACCATTGCCGCTACTGCACGATTCCTTCCATCAGAGGAAAGTTTCGCTCCCGGTCTCTGGAAGAGTTAAGCGGGGAAGCGCAGAAGCTGGTCCGCCAGGGTATTAAGGAACTCATCCTGGTGGGGCAGGATACAGCTTGCTATGGACGCGATTTGTATGGAAAAGGATGCATGCCGCAGCTTTTGGAGCTGCTAGCCCAAATTCCCGACCTTGAATGGCTGCGGGTAATGTACTTGCATCCCGCTCACATTGATCAGGAGATTATTGAAGCCCTGGCCGGGCAGGATAAGGTCATCCCTTATCTGGAAACGCCCATTCAGCATGCCTCCTCCCGGATCTTACAAGAAATGGGACGGCGGCATGACCGGCAACATCTGGAAGAGTTGATATCTTCACTAAGGGCTCGGATTCCGGGGCTGGTTCTGCGTACCACCGTAATGCTAGGCTTTCCTGGCGAGCAGGACAGCGACTTTCAGGAGTTGGAGGATTTCGTCCTAGGGACCGAATTTGACTGGTTGGGTGCTTTCGTTTTCCAAGCCCAGGAGGGGACCCCGGCGGCTGCCATGACCGGCCAGATTCCTGATGAGATAAAGGTTCAGAGACGAGATAGGATCATGACCATTCAGAAGCGCATTACCCGGAAGAAGAATATTGCCCGGGTGAACACCCGGCAGCAGATCCTGGTTTCTGCTCAACTTTCGAAAAATCTTTATTTGGGACGTGGTTATTTCCAGGCCCCTGAAGTAGACGGTGTAACCCTGCTCAAAAGTGAAACCCCGCTGAAAAAGGGTCAGTTCTTCCCAGCCTGTCTCAAGGCCGTACGCGACTACGATATGATCGGGGAAATTATTGATGAATCTGCCCAATAGCTTAACAGTTTTGCGCGTGGCGTTAATTCCATTATTTGTGGTTCTTCTCCTGATTAATATTCCTAATGGAGATTACTGGGCGGCTCTGGTTTTTGGCCTGGCGGCTTTAACCGACACCCTGGACGGTTACTTGGCTCGCCGTTGGAAGCAAGTAACAAAACTAGGCATAGTCATGGATCCTATTGCCGACAAACTGCTTATCACGGCTGCTTTGATCAGTCTGGTGGAACTGGCCCGGGTTCCGGCCTGGATTGCCATCGTTATTCTGGGTCGTGAATTTGCTGTGACTGGCCTGCGTGCTTTCAAAGCGGAAGAAGGAATTGTAATCCCGGCCAGTTTTCTGGGGAAAATGAAGACTTTGACTCAGGTGGTGGCCGTTTTTTTTAGTATTCTGGCACCGGCTTACCGCCCATATATATCCTTCCCTTTGGATTATTGGGTCCTATTGTTAACAGTATGTATCACCGTAATATCAGGGGTCGAATATTTCGTGAAGTTCTTGAGTCTCACCGAAGAGTTCTACCGTCCTCACCGGAAATAGGAGCAGTTCAGCTTCTGCAGTAATTTTCCAATCTACTCTTTTCCTCACCCAGCTCTCAATAGCCCACCTTAAAAGAGGATTCGTCTGCCTCAGTCCATGAGAACCTCGTTCGCGCTGCGTTACTTACCATATTTTGATGGGCCATCCTGGCTGCTGGCCTGTGCTATAATAGACCAGAAGAGGGGTGCCGATAAATGCCGAAAAACAGCGAATTTAGGGTGGCTATGGCCCTGCTGGCCTTGATATTGGTATTGTCTTTATCCTTCGGATCTTACTATTTATATCAACGCATGGGTATGGAAGCTCCGCTGGAAAAGCAACTGCTATCCTTGAACAGTGTGGAAAAAGTTAAAATAGACAATAAAAATCAATCTTATGATATTGAGATAACCCTGAAAAAGGTTGACGATCTCCAGGTGGTCTACAAGTCCATCCAGAAAGCGGTGGACCGAGCTCTACCCGGGAAAGTCTATGATCTGCACATTGTGGACCGGACAAATACGCGCCTTCAGGATTTTCTCCAACATTTGCAGCCGGCTGTCTATGAATCACTGGCTAACAACCGTTTCATGTGGTTGGACGAAGAGATTGCTCGGCGCGCCGCTGCCCAGGGTCTGCATTATAAATTATTCGTTGACTCCCAGCATCTTTTCTTGCAGGTGGAGGACGGGGATGCCTATGCATATCAGGTGATCGAACGCAGCCCGGAATCATCCTCGACCGTAAATAATCAGCTCCCGACCAGTTAGAGCCCCCACCGGGCTGACACGCCAGGTGGGTAGATCTTAGATAATAAATGCATGTGTTTTTAATGGGGAGGTTCTTGTCTTGAAGGAGATTGCAGTAGGTTCTGGGGTAGGATTCCTAGTATTCCTGGCCGCAATTGGAATCAATGTTATGCCTATTCTGTTACTGGTCTTCTTGGCCGGTGGTTTTTATCTTTTTACCCGGACTCAGGGCAGCTTGAAATTGGACCAGGTGGGAAACGGAGTCGGGAAGAACGACATTACCGGCTTTGACCAGATAGGTGGACAGGATTCTGCTATTAAAGAATTGAAAGAAGCCCTGCAGTTTGTGCTCAAACCTGAGGAGATTAGCCGCATGGGCATAAGGCCATTAAAGGGCATCTTACTGGTCGGTCCTCCGGGTACTGGAAAAACCCTGTTGGCCAGGGCAGCGGCTAATTTTACAAGTTCGGTGTTTATTGCAGCATCCGGATCCGAGTTTATCGAAATCTATGCCGGAGTGGGAGCCAAACGCATACGTCAAATCTTTCGAGACGCACGCAAAAAGGCTCGTAATGAGAATAAAAACAGTGCCATTATCTTCATTGATGAATTGGACGTACTGGGAGCGAAAAGGGGTAGTCATTCCAGCCATATGGAATACGACCAAACCCTTAACCAGCTCTTAGTGGAAATGGATGGGTTGAGTCAAAATGAGGATCCTCGCATACTAATCGTTGCCGCCACCAATCGTGCCGATTTGCTCGACCCGGCTATTCTGCGCCCTGGTCGCTTCGACCGTCAGGTGCAGGTCAATCTTCCTGACCGCGTGGGCCGGGTGCATATTCTGGATATTCACACCCGCAATAAACCGCTGGCTGACCGGGATATTCTGGAGGAAATCGGACGTGAGACTTTCGGGTTTTCGGGCGCTCATCTGGAAAGCCTGGCCAATGAGGCGGCTATTCAGGCCATGCGTGAAAATTCCGAGATTATTGAACGACATCACTTCTCAGAAGCAGTCAACAAAGTCATGATGGGCGAGAAATTGGACCGTCGGCCCAAACCATCCGAACTAGAACGGGTGGGTATTCATGAAGGCGGCCATGCCCTAATCAGCGAACTGCTGGAACCTGGTTCCGTCGCGTCTCTGACCATTACGCCCAGAGGCAACGCTTTGGGTTTCATGCGCAAGGCGCCTCGAGACGACCAGTATCTTTTTACCCGACAGGAGATGGAAAAACAAATCATGGTGGCAATTGCTGGAGCCCTGGCTGAAGAACTCGGTTTTGGAGAGCGCAGCACCGGAGCCCGCAATGATTTTGCCCAGGCCTGGAATTTAGCCCAGGAGATCGTTTCCAGTGGTCTTTCATCTCTGGGCATTATCAACGCCGATGACCTGCCTAAGGACCAGCTTTTTGAAGAGTGTCGGTGTTTGATCGCCCGGCTGGAGGAAAGCACCCGAGAAGTCCTGCAAAACAACCGGACATCCCTCCTGGCTATAGCCCAATGCCTGCACGAAGAAGAGAACATAGACCGAACACGTTTCCTGCTCTGCCTGCAGTAAGGATAGGGTACACACCTCCTCGCTAAGGATAGGGGACACACCCCTTGGGGGAATGTCCCCATGTTGCGCCCGCCGCCGGCGACGACATTTCGCCTAGTGCCGGTGGACCGAAGACCGTAGGTCTGAGCGACAGTAAGATCGGGGAGCGTGCGAAGCAAGCGCCCGATATTACAAGTGCCTGTGGTGCACCGGCCAGCTCAAGATGAGCTTAGGCGAATCCCGAGATGGCAAGTGCCCTTGGGGTGCCGCTTTATGAGCGGCAAGGCATGAAAAATATCCCTGACTAATAGCGCCAAAGTATGATTTTTTAAATTTCGCCCGGCCTCGCTGCCGGGCTAGTTTATTCCTGTACTCTTTTTTTTTCAGTGCAACAGGGCATGGCTTTTCTGTGTAGAAATGTATAAACAGGGCAATGAAATGAGTAAGACTATCCATGATGGGTTCGGTCCTGCAGAGCTGGCGCAGAACCAGGGAGGAGTTGAAAGGAAATGCAACGGGCTTTTATTATTTCGACCGGAACGGAATTAATGCTGGGAACCACGAATGATACGAATACCACCTTTCTTTCGCAAAAACTGACCGCTCTGGGCTTTAAAGTGGTGGGGAAAAGCACGGTGGGTGACAGTGAAGAATATATAGGTGATGCCTTTCGCCTGGGCTTGCAAGCCGCCGACCTGGTTGTTTGCAGTGGGGGCCTGGGTCCCACCCGGGATGATTTGACCAAAGAAACAGCCTGCCGAGTATTGGGTGTGGAGCAGGTGCTTATGGAAGAGGAAGCCGGGCGCTTGCGGGAGTATTTCCGAAGCAGACAACGAGAAATGCCCGAGTCTAATTTGAAACAAGCCACATTTCCTCGTGAAGCCACCGTGCTACGCAACTATTTTGGTACAGCTCCAGGAATGTACCTGAAGCGCCAGAATACAGTGGTCGTACTCCTGCCCGGCCCGCCCAGGGAAATGCAGCCCATGTTCAAGGGAGAGGTTGAACCGTTACTGAAACAGGACTTTGCTTTGCAAGCCGACCTCATCGCGCGTCGAACGGTTAAGGTATTGGGCCTGGGGGAGTCGCAGGTAGAAGCACGGATCGGAGATTTAATGGATCATGCCCAGGCTTACAGCCTGGCTTTGCTGGCTTGCGACGGGGAAGTGCATATTAAAATCACCGCCGAAGGTGAAAATTCCAGGGACAGTCATGATATCATGGAAAAAATATCAGTGGAAATACAACAACGTATGGGAAAGCATATCTTTGGCCGGGATGAGGATACTCTGGAAGGACAGGTAGCTGATCTGTTGGTCAGGCGGGGGCTTCGAGTGGCAGCCGCTGAATCCTGCACAGGTGGATTGCTTTCCAAGATGCTTACCAACCAGCCGGGCAGTTCCAACTTTTTCTGGGGGTCGGTCTGCACCTACAGCAACCAGGCCAAGGAATCATTCCTGCATGTTTCCCCTGATACCCTGGCTGAATTCGGCGCCGTAAGTCCACAAACGGCTGAAGAAATGGCTCAGGGGTTGCGCGAGTTTTCCGGAGTCGATATTACCCTTTCCGTAACCGGAATTGCCGGACCGGATGGGGGTAGCGACGAAAAGCCGGTAGGGCTGGTCTACCTGGGCCTATCGACGCCTGAATCTTGCCAAACTCGGGAACTGCGTTTTGTAGGAACCAGGGATGCCGTACGCACCCTGGCAGCCAAGTGCGCTTTGGACCTGTTGAGGAGGCACCTGCTGGGGGAGGGATAGATCCATGAGGCTTTTCGTGGCGATACCGGTAAGTCAGATGGTTAGAGAATACGCTGCGGCTATCAGGAGTGAACTGGAGCAGAGCCGTCCCGATGTAAAATGGGTGGAAGCGCAGAACTACCACCTGACGCTGAAATTCCTGGGGGAAGTGAAAGCAGACAATCTGAAGGCCATTCAGGCAAAGCTGCAGATGGCAGCCCAGGCTTGCCCGCCCTTTGGCCTGGAGACCAGGGGGGTAGGCTTTTTTCCGAACTCCAATCGGCCCCGGGTTATCTGGGCTGGAATCAGGGGTGAAATGGACAAAAGTGAGTTTCTTGGTGAACGAATTGACACCTATCTGGCTGAACTTGGTTTCGATCCGGAAAAGAAACGCAGCTTTCACCTGACTCTGGGGCGGGTGCGTTCCGAACTGGGGCTGAAGGAGCTGTGCCTCAAGACGGCGGGAGTCAACAAGTGCTGCGAGACCATATCATTTCCCGTGGATAGGTTTTTGCTTATGGTGAGCAAACTTACTCCCCGCGGACCTCAATATTCCATTCTGGAAAGTTATTTTCTGGAAGGTTAGCATTGACATAGCTATACGAGCGTAATAAAATAAAAGGGCGAACATATGTTTGAGGGAGGGGCCGACGTGGATGTAAATCAAGGCAGGACAGATGCTATTAATAATGCCATCAAAAGTATTGAGAGACAATTCGGCAAAGGGTCGATCATGAAGTTGGGAGAAGCCACCGCTATGAATGTGGAGGTGATCCCCACTGGCTGTACATCACTGGACATAGCTCTGGGGGTGGGCGGTTTTCCCCGGGGCAGGGTCATCGAGATTTTTGGGCCGGAATCTTCCGGGAAAACAACGGTGGCATTGCATGTCATTGCTCAGGCACAAAAGGACGGTGGTATGGCTGCCTTCGTAGATGCCGAACATGCTCTTGATCCCCTTTATGCAAGGAATCTGGGGGTGGACATCAACAACCTGCTGGTTGCTCAGCCCGACTCCGGAGAACAAGCTCTGGAAATTACTGAAGCCTTGGTCCGCAGCGGAGCCATTGATGTGGTGGTCATAGACTCGGTAGCTGCTCTGGTCCCCAGGGCGGAACTGGACGGGGAAATGGGAGATGTTCATGTCGGGTTGCAAGCCCGCCTCATGTCGCAGGCCTTGCGCAAATTGACCGGACACATCAGTAAATCTCGGGCCTGTGTGGTCTTTATCAATCAGATCCGGGAGAAGGTCGGCGTAGTGTATGGCAATC
This sequence comes from Syntrophomonadaceae bacterium, assembly GCA_035560815.1. GTDB lineage: Bacteria > Bacillota > Syntrophomonadia > Syntrophomonadales > Syntrophomonadaceae > UBA5314. Next base: position 40,181 of record DATMYR010000027.1, read on the forward strand.
CCGAGACGACCTCCGGGGGCAGAGCGCTCAAATTCTATTGCTCTGTGCGGGTGGAAGTAAGGAAGGGCGAAACGATCAAACAGGGTACTGATATTATGGGCAGCCGCACCAAGGCCAAGGTGGTCAAGAACAAAGTAGCGCCCCCTTTTAAAACCGCTGAATTTGATATCATGTATGGAAGTGGAATTTCCCGGGAGGGAGATCTCCTGGACATCGCCTGCGCTTTGGACATTATTCAGAAGAGCGGATCCTGGTATTCCTATGAGGGAGACCGCATGGGCCAGGGACGGGAAAATGCCAAAGAATACCTGAAAAACAATGTGGAGTTCTGCGCAGCTTTGGAGCAAAAGGTTAAGACTTCCACAAAACTACCCGACATTAAAGACAGCAATAGAGAGGAAGCTTGACACTCTTCTGGAAACTAACTAAAATTTTAGTAAGGTTCTAGTTGAGAAGTCATAACTCGTGGCTTCGACCATAGAGACAAGTGGGTTCTGATGTGGAAATTCAATTGTCCCTGAAGTTAGGATTGGCGGCCCGGTCTGCCGTCAGTTTATGGATTATAGATGGTGATAACAGGAACAGCTTTGAATTAAACACAGTTAATACGCGCTAGGCTTCATCTTACCCCAACGCCGGAGATGAAGCCGGGGCGGGGGACCAATTGCAATCGTGGACGGTGCGAGTTCCTCTGACTTCAGACTAAACCGAGTTAGACTCGGTTTTTTTGCGTTTTCTTAAATTATCGCAAATAAGATTATAAATCGAAGAAAAGGGAGGTGAACAAGATAGGATCAGTAGGAGTTATTGTAGCTTTGATAGTTTTTTTGGTGGTTGGCTTGAGTGCCGGCTATTACCTGAGGAAGGTCCTTGCTGAAGGCAGGATCGGAGCAGCCGAAGAAGAGGCCAAGCGTATTCTGGAGCAGGCTTCAAAAGAGGTGGAAGCCCAGAAGAAGGAAGCGCTGGTGGAAGCCAAGGAGGAAATCCACCGCAACCGACAGGACGCTGAAAAGGAGAACCGCGACCGTCGGAGAGAGCTGGACCGGATCGAAAGACGCATCCTGCAAAAGGAAGAGATGCTGGATCGTAAAAGCGAGAACATGGAGAAAAAGGAACAGGGACTTAGTGATAAGGAAAAGGACATTGATAAGACCCAGCAGGACTTGAAGATGATCCTCACTCAACAGTTAAAGGAACTGGAGCGTCTTTCCGGCTTAACCTCGGACGAAGCCAAAGAACTTTTGCTATATAACGTAGAACAGCAAATTCGCCAGGAGACTGCCCTCATGATCAAGTCTCTGGAAGCGGAAGCCAAAGAAGAGTCTGATAAGAGAGCCAAGAACATCCTTTCCCTGGCTATTCAGAAGTGTGCTGCAGACGTGGTATCCGAGACCACTGTATCCGTAGTAGCTTTGCCCAATGACGAGATGAAGGGCAGGATAATTGGACGGGAAGGAAGGAATATTCGGACCTTTGAGACTCTCACCGGTGTGGATTTGATTATCGACGATACACCGGAGGCGGTTATTCTATCCTCATTCGATCCCATCCGTCGGGAGGTAGCCCGGGTGGCTCTGGACAATCTGGTTTCAGATGGACGCATACACCCGGCTCGCATTGAAGAGATGGTGGAAAAGGCCCGCAAGGAAATCGAACAAGAGCTGCGCGAAGTCGGAGAACAGGCTGCGTTCGAAGTGGGAGTACACGGCCTGCATCCGGAGATCATTAAACTCCTGGGCCGGTTGAAATACCGTACCAGCTACGGACAGAATGTCTTGAAACACTCCATTGAAGTGGCGCATTTGGCAGGAGTGATGGCCGCCGAACTGGACGTGGATGTGATGCTGGCCAAACGGGCCGGACTTCTGCATGACCTGGGCAAAGCTGTAGATCATGAAGTGCAAGGACCTCATGTAGAGATTGGTGTGGATCTGACTCGCAAATATCGCGAGAGTAAAGAGGTTATTCATGCGGTTGCTGCTCACCACGGCGACGTGCAGCCGGAAAGCATCGAGGCCGTTCTCGTACAGGCGGCTGACGCAATCTCCGCATCCCGGCCGGGAGCTAGGCGCGAGACCCTGGAAGCCTACATAAAACGCCTGGAGAAACTGGAAGCATTGGCTGATTCATTTAGCGGAGTGGACAGGTCTTTTGCTATTCAGGCTGGCCGTGAGGTCAGGATTATTGTTAAGCCTGAAGAAATCGATGATTTGGCTTCCATTAATCTGTCGCGGGATATTGCTCGAAAGGTTGAAAATGAACTGGATTATCCGGGACAGATCAAAGTGGTTGTTATCCGCGAAACCCGTTCGGTTGAATTTGCCAAGTAAATAAAGTGAATAGGGTGTAGGGCTGAAGAGCTCTACACCCTACTTTTATCAAATACCATGGGACTCTGAATCCTGTCCGGAACAAGGCGGGACGCCGTCGGAGTCCTTTTCATACGAGGGATAACTTGACTATATATGGGAAACAATGGAAATGGTGGGAGCGAGATTGGAATCAAGCTCACCTTCACCTGCGGAGAGGCCGAGCATTAATATAGACGGAGGTTTCGTTCTTGAATATTTTGGTAGTGGGCGATATCGTTGGACGTCCTGGACGTCGTGCGATTAAGGAACTGCTGGGAGAAGTGCAAAAGGAATACGTGGTGGATTTTACCATAGCCAATGGAGAAAACGCCGCGGGAGGCAGGGGGATAAACCATGAGGCTATGGATATTCTCCTATCCAGCGGAATTGATGTGCTTACAATGGGTAATCATGTCTGGGACAATAAAGAGATCTTTGAGTTTATTAAAGATCAACCCCAACTTATTCGACCTTGCAACTATCCGACCGGAACTCCGGGGCAGGGCTTTCACATCTATGAAGCCGGCAGTTTGAGGGTGGCTGTTATTAATGCCTCGGGGCGTGTTTTTATGGGTGGGCTTGATTGTCCTTTCCGCTTGCTGGATGACATTTTAGAAGAAATCGATGGCCTGTGGGATTTATGCCTGGTTGATTTTCATGCCGAGGCTACTTCAGAAAAACTGGCTCTGGCCTACTATCTAGACGGGAGGGTGACAGCGGTTTTGGGAACCCACACCCATATTCAGACTGCCGATGAACGCATTCTCCCCGGGGGTACGGCGTATATTACTGACTTGGGGATGACTGGTCCCATTCATTCGATTTTGGGTATGAATAAGGATATGGTAATTCAGAAATTTCTAACCCAAAGGCCTATCAGGCTGGAGGTAGCGCGAGGTCCCGTACAGCTTCAAGGGGTACTCTTAGAAATTGACGGAAAAATGAAGAAAACTGTCAAAATTTTGCGAATATCCCGGGAGATAACCCCATAGCAGAATTATTACCAAGAATCCTCGTTAAAAAGAAGGAATTACCATATTTTATTAGAATATAGATGTAGAGATAGAGAGAGCAGCATATCACGTTATATTCTCATTTCTTTTGAGGGAGGGTTTCTGATGGAAGTATTAAAGGTTTCAGCTAAATCCAGTCCCAATTCTGTAGCCGGTGCCCTGGCGGGGGTTTTACGAGAAAAAGGCGCAGCTGAGATTCAGGCCATTGGTGCTGGAGCCATCAATCAAGCAGTCAAAGCCATCGCCATTGCCCGAGGCTTTGTGGCACCCAGCGGCATGGATCTCATATGTATACCGGCTTTTACCGATATTATGATTGACGGAGAAGAGAGAACAGCGATTAAACTAATTATCGAACCACGCTAATTACTTCAGCTAACTTAACGGTTATGTGAAAAGTAAACCTGCTTACCGAGCAGGTTTTTATTTGCTTTGGAACATCTCATGCTAGGAGGTATGCAATATTGAAAATCATCGACCTGCATTGTGACACTTTATCCAAACTGGTTGAAAACCGAGCATCTTTATTTTGCAACACTTTGCATTTCGACATTGAACGCGCTTTACGGGCCGGGGTTCGGGTGCAATTCCTGGCATTTTTTACACCACCTGCTGCAGCTCATGTGGGATTACGGCAGGTTCTTCTGCAATGGGAACGCTTCCTTTTAGCATTGGAGGAGCACTCTTCTGCTATTTATCAAATAATGGGCAGGAAGGATCTGGACGCGCAGGAGAACCAGGAGCGATTGGGCTGTCTGCTGCATTTGGAAGGGGGAGAGGCCCTGGGCGAAGATACCGAATTATTACATATTCTGCACCATATGGGGCTGCGCAGCCTGGGTTTGACCTGGAATCCAGCCAATTTATTGGCGGGTGGGGTGGATGCAGAAGGAGAACAAGCGCGGCTGACTGGCAAAGGTCGGGAAATGCTGCGTGAAATGGACCGCCTGGGTATCATTCTGGATCTCTCGCACATAGCTCCGCAAGCATATTTTGAAGCATTGGAAACCTATGAACGGCCAGTGATGGTCACCCATGGAAACGTTTACCAGCTTTGCCCGCACCGTAGGAATTTAAACGATGAGCAATTGAGAGCTTTAGCCGATCACGGTGGGGTGATCGGATTGAATCAGGTGAACGATTTTGTTCGGCAAACGGGTGGTGCAAGCACAGCCGATTTTCTTGATCATGCAGCTTATGTGGCGGATTTGATTGGGGTCGAATATCTGGCCCTGGGATCGGATTTCGATGGTGCGGACCGGGTGGTGCTTCCCGGAGTGGAAGCCTATGAAGCCCTGCCCCAACTGTTGAGTGAACGAGGTTTCACAGCTCAGGAAGTGGAAATGATCCTGTCAAAAAATGCGTTGCGGGTAATGAATCAGGTCATTTAAGAGAACGGTCTTTGATACCTGAACAAATACCATCGGGTAGTCCCCTTAAGCGAAAAGATAGATATAACTTCGGAATGTCCCGGTTTATCGGGCGGGGAGTCTAAAGGTCGGGGACAGGCTAGAACGACATCTCGGGGAGATGGAGCTAAATGAAGCAGATTTCTTCCACTCGCTTCATATATAATAACAAAAAGGTTCAAATGGTCTGAATATCATCGACAGGAGAATAATGGATTGTATTATGATCTTCACATTCATTCAACAGCTTCCGATGGAACCATGAGCCCGGGTAGGATTCTCCAGATAGCTGCCGATATTGGTCTACCCGGAATTGCCCTGACTGATCACGATACTCTGGCCGGACTGGCTCCTGCCGAGGAATACCTGGCAGACCAGGGTCTAACCATCCAGTTCATACCTGGTATCGAGTTAAACACCGATTCAGGGGAGTCGGAATTACACATCCTGGGCTATTTTATTCAGCATCGCAACTCACCGATTCAGCAACATCTGGAGAAGATCAAGGCAGCTCGATATGATCGGGCCGTAAAGATGGTGGAGCGATTGCGCAGCATGGGATTGAATATTAATTTTGACCGTGTTCAGGCCGTAGCTCGGGGAGATTTGATTGGGCGTCCCCATGTCGCTCAGGCTCTGATTGAAAAAGGTTATGTTTTCTCCATCAAAGAAGCCTTTCAAAAATACATAGGGCGCGGACGTCCCGGGTATGTTCCGCGCTATAAATTCGCGCCTGAAGAAGCCATTGAGCTCGTTCACAGGGCGGGGGGTATAAGTATACTAGCTCATCCCGGACTGATCAAAGAACAGGAAAAGATTCAGGAGATGATGGAAATGGGGATTGAAGGACTGGAAGTCTATTATCCCGAGCATACTGAAAAACAGGTGCAGCATTACTATCAACTGGCCCGGGAACACAATCTGCTTATCACTGGAGGATCTGATTTTCACGGAACGGGTCATATGGAAAGCCGTGGCCGCTTGGGTTGCGCAGGGCTTAACCAGGAATTATTCGACGAATTAATTACTTTTCGAAACGATCATAACAAATAAAGAAAGAAAAAATACCTTAATTGGAAGGAATTACGACATAGTATGTAGAATAAGAAATAATTCATACTATATTTGAAGGGATTGGTGGAATGCATAGAAAGAAAACGCTGTTCGTTTTGATGATGGTCTTCCTGGTGGGAGTGCTCCAGGTTGCTGCCAGTGAAGGTGCTTATAAAGCCAAAGCAGGGGGTACGGCAACTGCTCAGATAACGAATTTGAACCCATTAACATCTGGCCCTTCCCGCCTTGCAAGCCAGTTGCCGGGCCAAAGTTCGGCATCCAGTGCTGCCGTGCAAGTCGCTGTAGCGCCAGCAACTCCTACGACGGAGTATGTCGTGAAGTCGGGTGACACGCTTTGGGGGATTGCCAGGAATTTCAATACGACTGTGGATGATATCCGAGCCCTCAATAACCTCAAAAGCGACGCATTGTCCATTGGTAATAAGATCAAGGTCAGCGGACAGGTACCTGCCGTTACAGTTGCAACAGTCAAAAGCAAATCTTCAAGTGCCCAGGCGGGCAAAGGAAGAGGCGGTGTAATGACCGTAGCGGATGTGGAAGTAAGCCGCTCGGGTTCTCTGGCCAAAGCCGGAACGGTTTTGCAGACAGCAGCCAAATATTTGGGCACCCCCTATAAGTATGGTGGATCGAGACCCGGGGGATTTGACTGTTCTGGATTTGTACAATATGTTTATGGGCAATATGGTTATGACCTGCCGCGCACTGCTGCCAGTCAGGCGTCAGTCGGTAAACGGGTTGATAAATCCAATTTGAAGCCCGGTGACCTAGTTTTCTTTGCTTGTGGAACTTCCGGTATAAGCCATGCGGGTATTTACGCAGGTAATGGCCAGTTTATCCATTCCAGTTCACCACGCAGTGGAGGAGTCATCTATTCATCCTTAAGTGAAAGTTATTACGAAGAAAGCTACGTGGGAGCAAGACGGGTGTTGCCTTAAGCTGGAGGTGGGATAGTGGAAGAAGAAGAAATTTTGGGAATGTTCGTTCTGCCTCGGACTGTCGTGGGCAGCGAAGAATGGGAATTGCTGGAAAAGAAAGAAAACAGCATTGGAACCGAAGCATTATTTGAAGAGATCATCAGTAAAAAGCTGTGGTCTAATGCTGAGATATCCTGGGTTCTTAAGAGGCTTGTCTATCATTTTGGAAAAAAGGATTCGCTTATAAAAAAGGCTCCGCCGGAAAGGCTGGCTAGTAGTATGAGCGTTATCCTCAGGGCTTTTTATCTTGTGTTTGACCTTAGCGATCCGCTTATGGAGGACAATACGCGTAGCTATATCTGCAGCAAACTGGTGGACGCTACCTGGGGAATCAATCAGCGTACCAGGACCTACCTGGAAAAAATAGCGGAAAAAAATTCATAGAACTGCCATTGGGCGATTCTATGGATGATTCTTTACCATCCCTGGTAGAAACCAGGGCACTGTCAAGGTGTATAGCTGTAGGATATTTGACGGTATTGTGGGGGGCATTGCATAGTGAAAGGTTCGCGGGAAGAGAACATCCGGCAGATTATTGAAATGGAAGACCGGATAGCAAAATGCCAGCGTTGCAGAACCTTGACGCAATGTGTGCGTAAACCATCTGCGGGTAAGGGTGAATTGGAGCCTGATCTTATGATGGTTTTTGAATACGATAATTCTTTTACCAGAGATATTCAGAATGTGATTGAATTGCGGAATCTCATCAAGCATGAGTTTCAGATTGACAAGATATACCATACTTTTATGGTTCGTTGCCAACCAAAAGCATGCGCCACTCGCAACAACTTGAATTGTTTTTCGGAAACCCGTTTGCTCAATAAGGATAATCAGTGTCTTCTCCATGGCCGGGAATGTGAAGGCATTCCTATTATGCCTTCTGATGGCGAGGTAATGTCATGTCTGCCATTTTTGTTAGAGGAAATCAATATATTAAATCCCAATTATCTGATGTTATTCGGATTCCGGGTTGGCGAATATGTACTGAAATCACGCGGTATATTTGATATTGAGGATAATAAAAACGTTTATCGACAAGGAGAATCCTGTATGGTGATGCTTCCTGATAAAGAGCCGATAGACAGCGCGTTCTGCCAGCAGGTACTTCAGCAAATGCGAGCCTAGTTACCTCGACAATAACTAGCTAAAGAGTGAGCAAAGGAATATTTCCTTTTGCTCACATTTTATTTTCCGAATCAAGGAGGTTAAGGGATGGAAGGGGACTGTCCCACAGTATAACCACAATCCACCAAGCTCTGGAACCGGCATGTCCCCGGTTCTTTTCTCATTTTTAGCGGAATAAGAATTTCTAAAAACCTGGTGGAGGCTATTATGAAGCAAAAAGCCTGGTGGCAGATGAATAACCTGGAACTGATGCAGGAATTGCGAACCTCGCAAAGTATGGGTCTCAGTACAGATGAGGCCCAACGCCGACTGGCCGCCGGACCTAATGAACTGGAAAAGGGCTCGGGGCCTAATCCCCTCTATATATTTCTTAGTCAGTTTATGGATACCATGGTTCTGGTTCTGCTGGGGGCAACCGTGATTTCTGCAATGGTAGGATCTCTGGCCGATGCGGTGACGATTATGGCCATTGTCATTATTAACGCCTTGTTAGGGTTTTTCCAGGAATATCGCGCTGAGCGATCTCTGGATGAAATCCGAAAATTGTCATCGCCCAACGCATTGGTCTTACGTGGGGGAGACCGCAAGCGCATTCCAGCCTCCGAACTGGTACCGGGAGACATCATTTTTTTAGAAAGCGGTGACCGCATATCCGCTGATGTCCGCATTCTGGAAACCTTTAGCATGGAATTTGATGAATCGGCCTTGACTGGGGAGTCTTTGCCGGTTTCCAAGCTTGCAACCACGATTGATACCCAGGAAATCTCTCTTGCAGAGCAAAAGAATATGGGTTTCAGCGGCACTGTAGTCACACGGGGACGGGGTCTGGCCGTGGTGGTAGAGACCGGCATGGAAACCGTTATGGGACAGATCGCCCGTATTATCAGCGAAAGCCAGCCATCTCTCACACCTCTGCAGCAGCGGCTGGATCGGCTGGGCAAGGCGTTAATTGTGATCTGTGGGGTGGTCTGTCTAGCAGTATCCCTTTTAGGTATTTATAGGGGAGAGGAAATCCTGACTATGTTGATGGCCGGAATCAGCTTGGCCGTTGCGGCCATTCCAGAGGGGTTGACAGCCATCGTTACTGTGGTCTTGGCTTTAGGGGTGCAGCGTATGGCCCGCCGCAATGCCATCGTCAGAAAATTGCCGGCAGTTGAAACACTGGGATGCACAACAGTCATATGTTCTGACAAAACCGGAACTTTGACGCAGAATAAAATGAATGTAGTTAAGTTGGGTACTATGAACGGGACCGTTGAGGTCCAGGGAGAAGGATATGAACCCCAGGGACGTTTCAAACAAGGGAAACAAGAGATAAAGCCGCTTGCTGATCCAACTCTGAAACTCTTGGTGCAAACCGCTTTCCACTGCAACAATGCCCGCCTGGAAAAAAAGAAAGGGGTGCACCAGGTGGAAGGAGACCCTATGGAAGGGGCCTTACTTGCCATGGCGGGAAGAGCCGGTCTAAAAGGGCCGGGTCTTCGTTTGCGAGAAATTCCTTTCGATTCGGATCGAAAGAGGATGAGTGTTGTGGTGGAAGGAAACGGACAGACGCAGGTGTTTTGCAAAGGAGCGCTTGAGGTGCTGCTGCCCCTATGCACCCAAACCATGAAAAATGGTCGTCCGGTTCTCATGGATGCCCAGGCAGAGGGCTATTATATCCGCCTTCAGGAAGAATGGGCTGCTCAGGGATGCAGGGTCCTGGCCTTTGCCGCAAAAACCTTTACCCGCCTTGAAGGTCAAAAAGCGGGGGAGAAAGAATTGGAATCTCGCTTATGCCTCCTGGGGATTTGCGCTCTTGTAGACCCGCCCCGGCCCGGGGTCGCGAAAGCCGTGGCTGACTGCCAGGCTGCTGGGATTGTTCCGGTGATGATTACCGGTGACCATCCGGCTACCGCTCTGGCTATTGCCAGGGATATCGGTATCAGCACTGGAAGTGAAGTGATTAGCGGGTTGGATATGGAACGTCTGAGTGATGAAGAGCTGTATAAGCGTACTATGAAGAACCGTGTTTTTGCCCGGGTTTCGCCTCAGCACAAAAACCGTATCGTGAAAGTCCTGAAGCGCCGCCAGGAAGTGGTAGCCATGACTGGGGACGGGGTAAACGACGCTCCCGCTTTAAAAGCCGCCGATATCGGAGTGGCCATGGGTTTAAATGGCACCGAAGTAGCCAAAGAAGCATCGGCTATGGTTTTGGCTGATGACGACTTTTCAACCATTATTGAGGCCGTATACCAGGGGCGTGCCATCTATGACAATATCAGAAAATTTATCAGGTATTTACTGGGATGTAACATCGGAGAAGTCCTGGTCATGTTTCTGGCCTCCCTGATGGGTATGCCTCTGCCTCTTCTGCCTATCCAAATACTCTGGGTGAATCTGGTCACCGATGGATTGCCAGCCATGGCTCTGGGCTTGGAGCCTCCCGAACCGGGCATCATGCGCCGCAAGCCCCGTCCACCTGAAGAAGGAGTGTTTGCTCGGGGACTAGGATTACGGGTTTTCACCCGGGGGATATACATCTCTCTAATTACCCTGACCGCGTTTGTAGCCGGTTTGGTATATTGCCGTCTAAACGGTATGGAAAATCTAGATACGGCGCGCAGTATGGCCTTGACCACCCTGGTGCTAGGACAGTTATTTTATGTTTTTGAGTGCCGCTCCGAAAACCAGTCGCCATTTGAACTTGGTTTTTTCGAAAACCGTTTCTTATTGATAGCGGTCTTGTGTTCCGTGGGATTACAGTTTACTGTTCTGGTATGGCCGCCTTTCAGCAGCACCTTTCACACAACCCCTCTAACCGCCTGGCAATGGCTGTTGGTAATAGCCTTGACGGGCTCCAAACTAGCCTGGAATTTTATACAGTATACCTGGCAAAGAGTTTTTGCTTCCCGGCCCCATTATGTTAAAATAAATGCTTAGTAAGGGAAAATAGGCAGAATTCCTATTTGTTACTATTAGGCTTTGGGGGGGACGCTTATGGACTTTGTAAAAATGCAGGGAGCCGGAAATGATTTTATCATTACCTGGATCGAATCCTGGGAGGAAGCAGATCATTTACAAACATACGCCCAATGGCTTTGCCACCGGAATTTCGGGATTGGCGCCGATGGGTTGATAACCATAGGACCTGACCCGGAAATGGATGTCTTCATGCGCATTTTCAACGCGGATGGAAGCGAACCGGAAATGTGCGGTAATGGCATTCGCTGCGTAGCCCGTTACGCCTACCAGCTGGGGATGACGCATGGGAAGCGTTTATCCGTTCATACCCTGGCTGGCCCCCGCTATCCCGAGATTATCCTGGAAGATGAACGATTTTTCCAGGTTAAGGTGGATATGGGGGAACCGGTTTTAGAACGGGCACATATCCCCATGGATGGAGAAGGTCCGGTAGTCGGTGTGCAGGTCAACATTCCCCAACAGAGTTTGATGGGCACTGCGGTATCTATGGGTAATCCTCATTTTGTAGTGTTTGTTGATGACGTGAACCAAATTCCGGTATCGGAATGGGGTCCTCTGCTGGAAAGGCATGCCTTCTTCCCCGCTCGCACGAATGTGGAATTTGTCCAGGTGTTGGATGAAGGGGAGATGATCATGCGGGTCTGGGAGCGCGGTGCGGGAATTACCCTGGCCTGTGGAACTGGGGCCTGTGCTAGTTTAGTGGCTTGCGTCCTCAACCATCGCTGCGGTCGAACGGCGGTCGTTCATCTGCTAGGAGGAGACTTGCATATCCATTGGAACGAAGAAGATAATCATGTCTACATGAGCGGCCCGGCTGAAGAAGTATTTTCAGGGCAGGTCGATTTGGATGGCATGAGCCGGTTTAAATAAATCAGGAGGTTTGGAGTTATGAAGGAAAACGCAGCTATGCAAAACCTGCCACCTTATCTTTTTGCCCGTATTGAAAAAAAGATCGATGCCGCCCGGGAAAAGGGAATCGACATCATCAATCTGGGCATCGGTGACCCCGATCAACCTACACCCAAGCATGTTGTTGATCGTATGGCCCAGGCAATCCATGACAGTGCCAACCACCAGTATCCCAGTTCAGTTGGCATGGTTTCCTTCCGTCGGGCTGTGGCCGATTGGTACCAAGGGCGTTTTGGTGTGAGTCTGGATCCGGCCACGGAAGTGGTTTCCCTCTTGGGATCTAAAGAAGGCCTGGCACATATTTCTTTTGCCTATGTGGATCAGGGTGATATCAATTTGGTCCCCGACCCGGCCTATCCGGTTTATGCTATTGGCACCCAATTGGCCGGAGGATCAACGTACATAATGCCACTGCGAGAAGAAAACGGCTTTCTACCGGTTCTTGAGGATATCCCGACTGAAGTAGCACGGAAAGCCAAATTGCTTTTTATCAACTACCCCAACAATCCAACCGGTGCAACAGCTGATTTGAATTTTTTCCGCAAAGTAGTGGAATTTGCCCGGTGTAATGACTTGCTGGTCTGCCATGATGGGCCTTACTCCGAAGTTGCCTTTGATGGAATCCAGGTGCCCAGCTTCCTGGAAGCAGAGGGAGCTCGGGATGTGGGCATTGAATTTCACTCTCTCTCCAAAACATACAATATGACCGGTTGGCGCCTGGGCTGGGCGGTTGGCAACAAAGATGCCATTGAGGTCCTGGGGCGCTTCAAGTCGAATGTTGATTCAGGGGTTTTTCAGGCCATCCAATACGCGGGGATAGAAGCCCTGACTGGGCCTCAGGATTGCATCGCCCAGATGCAGGCCATCTACCAGGAACGCCGTGATGTGGTGTCCCAGGGTCTGCAAACTATGGGATGGAAAGTCAATCCTCCACGAGGAAGTCTGTACTTCTGGGTGCCGGTGCCCCTTAATTATTCTTCTGAAACCTTTGCCGAGTTGGTCCTGGAAAAAGCCGGTGTCATTATTACCCCCGGCAATGGCTATGGGGCATATGGGGAAGGGTATTTCCGTATTGCCATGACCGTGGACAAGGAGCGCATGAAGGAGGCTTTTGATAGGATGTACCAGGCTTTAGGAAAGGTTGCGATGTGAATATGGTAAGAAGTATGACAGGGTTTGGCCGGGCCCAGGTAAACCGGTCGGGGTATATGGTAAACTGTGAGGTCAAGGCCGTTAATCATCGCTATCTGGATATTGGGCTGCGAATTTCCAGGCGTTACAATATGTTGGAAGAACGCATCAAGGAAGAAATTAAGCGTAGGTTAAGCCGGGGACGGGTTGAGCTCAGTTTCAACATAGAGAAAACCGAAGATTCACGCCGAAACATCAAACTTGACAAAGGTTTAGCAATGGCTTATTATAATAATTTGAAGGAATTAGCAGAAAATCTAAATATTTCGCAGGAAATTAGCCTTATTGACCTGTTCAGGTTACCCGAGGTTTTTAATCTGGATGATGAAGAAGAAAACCTCGAACTACTTTGGGAGCTAGTGCGAGATGCACTGGATCAAGCTATAACCGGACTGTTGGAAATGCGCCGCAAAGAAGGGGCCAACCTGGCCAGCGACATTGAACAACGGAGTGGTCAGATTCTGGTTATGGTAGAAATCTTGGAGCAGAGATCGCCGCAGGTTGTTAAGGAATATGACGAGAAACTGCGTAATCGTATCGCTGACCTGGTAGCTGCAGGCACCCTTGATGAGCAGCGCTTGATTCAGGAAGTAGTTCTTTTTGCTGACAAAACCAATGTTACTGAGGAGATCGTTCGCCTGAAGAGCCATCTTCAACATTTGGACGAGATGCTGGAAACCGGCGATGCCATCGGCCGCAAATGCGATTTTTTAATTCAGGAGTTGTTCCGGGAGATTAATACCGTGGCTTCAAAAGCCAATGATCTGGACATGAATCGAATTGTCATTGAGGTAAAAGCCGAGCTGGAAAAAATTCGTGAACAGATACAGAATATAGAATAAACGGGAGGTGAATCCGGTTTAACCGGAGAGTATGGATATCAAATTAGTGAACATAGGTTTTGGCAACATTGTTGCAGCCAATCGCATCGTGGCCATTGTTGGCCCGGAATCCGCCCCAATTAAACGAGTAATACAAGAAGCCAGGGAGAAGGGAATCCTGATCGATGCCACCTACGGCCGACGCACCCGTGCAGTGATCGTATCTGACAGTGGGCATGTGATATTATCCGCCGTTCAACCCGAGACCGTGGCCAATCGTCTTTCTTCCAAGGATATGAACGAAGAATCCTGAGTGAAAGCTACTACTGGCGCTATGAACAGACGAGGTAAGCTTTTTATCATTTCCGGTCCCTCCGGGGTCGGCAAAGGCACCATTACCAGAGCGTTATTACCAAGGCTTGCTGATGTTTGCTTGTCGATCTCAGCCACAACCCGCGCCCCCCGCCCGAGTGAATGCAATGGCAGGGAGTACTTTTTTGTCGATGATAAAGAGTTTGATGATCTAATCCATAATCAACGACTGCTGGAATGGGCCCGGGTGTACTCCAATCGTTATGGAACCCCCCGGGATTTTGTATTGGATACGGTGGCGGGTGGTGAGGATGTGCTCCTGGAGATCGATATCCAGGGAGCCCAGCAGGTTAAAGAGAGAATGCCCCAGGGTGTTTTCATTTTCATATCCCCTCCAAAGATAGAAGATCTGGCCTATCGTCTTCAGAACCGCGGACAGGATTCCGAGTCCAGTATCCAAACACGACTGGAAGCTTGCCAGAGGGAAATGGAGCACGCACGGTATTATGATTACATAGTAATCAATGATATAATTGAGGATGCTGTAGACAGGGTGAGGTCTATAATCATTGCCGAACGCTGTAGGATTGAGAAAAGAATTGAGAGGTGATTATCCTGATACCTTCATCAACAAAGGAACTGATCGATATAGCTGGCAGCAAGTACGGGGTGGTAGTAGCTACTGCGAAAAGGGCCCGGGATTTATCGGAACACACAAAAAACAATGTGGATTATCGCTTATCCAGCATGGTGACCATAGCCCTGGACGAAATTATGAAAGGGCGTATAAGGATCCATCAGCCTTATACTGAAAAACCCTAGGAGGGTCAGATATGACCAAGACTGTTGGAATAGGAGTTACCGGTGGCATAGCTGCCTATAAAATTGCCGATTTGGTAAGCCGCTTGAAAAAGGATGATATTGATGTCATCGTTATGATGACCGAATCCGCTCAGCATTTTGTTGCTCCGCTGACGTTTAAGACTTTATCGGGGCGCGAGGTGCTTACTGATTTATGGCAGGATTCCCATGAATGGAAAGTTCAGCATGTAGGCATTGCCGAAGAACTAGATCTACTGGTGATAGCGCCGGCTACGGCCAGCATCATCGGGAAAATGGCTCATGGCATTGCCGATGATCTACTGAGCACTGTATATCTAGCCAACAGCGCACCGGTTCTGGTGGTTCCGGCTATGAATTCCAATATGTATCGCCAACCAGTTGTTCAGGAAAACCTGAGAAAGCTGAAGGGCGTGGGATGTCATGTGATGCAGCCGGGAGAGGGATATCTGGCCTGTGGAGCTACCGGACCAGGCCGCTTACCGGAAGTTGAAGAAATATACCAGCGTGTTGTAAATCTGCTTTTCCCTCGACGGGATCTGGCTGGCAAAAGAATCATGGTAAATGCTGGATCCACTTGTGAAGACATCGATCCGGTCAGGTTTATCAGCAATCGAGGTACAGGAAAAATGGGATATTGCATTGCTGAGGAGGCTGCCGGCCGGGGAGCGGAAGTCATTCTGGTCAGCGGTCCTACACATTTGGATCCTCCCGTTGGTGTGCACCTAATCAACGTCTGGGATGCCGAAGAAATGTGTCGGGTGATGTTGGAAAACCAGGCCCGTTGTGATGCCATCATCGGTTCAGCCGCAGTTGCCGATTACCGAATGGCGAATAAGTCCCAGCAAAAGATAAAGAAAACCGAGAATCAGCCTCAAACCCTGATTCTTGAATTAATACCCAACCCGGACATTCTCAAAGAACTAGGTAAAAATAAAAATGAAAATCAGATTATGGTGGGATTTGCAGCTGAAACCGAGAACCTCCTGGAAAATGCGGCCAAGAAACTGGCCAGCAAAAACCTTGATTTTATCGTAGCAAATGATATTACCATGGAGGGGGCAGGCTTCGCCAGCGATACCAATATAGTCAGTATTATCAGCAGGTCGGGAGACACTGTTTCCCTGCCAAAAATGAGCAAGTATGATGTGGCCGCGGCAATTCTTAATCGGATTGCCGAGCTTCTTATCTAAGTGGAAGGAGATGGCAGGTATGTCTAAGAGTCTATTTACATCTGAATCAGTTACGGAAGGCCATCCGGATAAGATCGCTGACCAGATATCCGATGCCATATTGGATGCTATTCTGAGTAAGGATCCCAGAGCCCGGGTGGCGGCGGAGACCCTGGTGACCACTGGCATGGTGATGGTTACCGGTGAAATTACCACCGCATGCTATATCGATGTACCCAAACTGGTTCGCCAGACCATTAAAGATATCGGATATACCCGAGCTAAATATGGGTTTGACTGCCAGACCTGTGCAGTCCTCACCTCCCTGGATGAACAATCCAGCGATATTGCCATGGGTGTAGACCAGGCTTTCGAAGCCAAGAAGGGTGAGATGATTGAAGAAGATCTGGAGGCTCTGGGAGCAGGAGATCAGGGTATGATGTTCGGCTATGCGACCAATGAAACCCCTGAATTTATGCCCATGCCCATCCTTCTGGCCAGCAAAATGGCCCAGCGGCTGAGCGAAGTTCGAAAAAACGAAACGCTGCCTTACCTGCGCCCCGATGGCAAGACCCAGGTTACCGTCGAGTATGTGGATGGCAAACCGGTTCGGATCGATACAGTGGTGGTTTCCTGCCAGCATTCTCCCAAGGTGGAGTTGTCCAAGATTGCCAGGGATGTAATAGAACATGTGGTGAAACCAGTGGTTCCGGCCGAGATGCTGGATAGTGATACACGTTATTTTGTAAATCCTACCGGTCGTTTTGTTATCGGCGGTCCTCAGGGTGACAGCGGTTTGACCGGCCGCAAAATCATTGTCGATACATATGGAGGAATGGCCCGCCATGGCGGTGGAGCTTTTTCCGGGAAAGATCCCACCAAAGTAGACCGCTCTGCAGCCTATGCAGCGCGTTGGGTAGCTAAAAACCTGGTGGCAGCCGGTGTAGCTGACCGCATGGAAATACAGCTGGCTTATGCTATTGGGGTAGCGAATCCGGTTTCGATACGGGTGGAAACGTTTGGCACTGGTAAACTTCCCGAAGAGCAGATCATTGCTCTAATCAACAAAAATTTTGATCTGCGGCCCGGCGCTATTATCAGTAATCTCAAGCTACGGCGGCCTATTTATAAGAAAACTGCTGCTTATGGACATTTTGGCCGCAACGATCCGGACTTTACCTGGGAGAATACCGATCAGGCAGAAGCAATCAGAGAGCAAGCCGGGTTGTAGACTGGCCATCTAACAAGATTATCGTAGAAAATGCAGGGCGGGAATATCCCGCCCTCAGCTTGCCGACAATGGAGGCAAGCTGCCAGACCGAATGACGAGAGTGAAGATCGAGGCATGAGAAAAGCCCGTGATTGAGGCGTACATAAGGTACGTTGATTGAACGGGTTTTTTGAGATAACGATGAGATTCACTTTCGTCAACGGTCTGAGGGCGGGAATATCCCGCCTTTTGCCATGAACCATTCCAACATCGGGAGGTTGAAAAATGACTTTGGTCAATGTATTACTGGACCTACCGGTACTGGATCCTCCGCCCATATATAGCTATACGGTGACCGAAGACCAGCAGCAACAAGCCGCGATGGGTCGGCGGGTCTTGGTTGAAATGGGCAAAAATAAAATGGAAGGCTGGATTCTTTCCCATTCTCAAGATATTCCAGCCGGTGTTCAGGCCAAACCCATATTGAGAATACTGGGTGATCAGCCTGAATTTAACCAGTCAACCTGGGAACTGGCCCAGTGGGTCGCTGAAACCTTCCTCTGTCCAGTCAACATTACACTTAAGGCAATGCTTCCTCCTGGCTCCGGACGGGCTAAACCCGAACTGATCATACCTACGGGCAAAATGGCAGTCAGAGAAGGTTATCCTGATGACTTCGCTGACGACCAAAAGGATTTTATATCCCGCCTGTTGGAAGAGGGGCACATGGAATGGAAAGAAGCACTACACTTCATAGAACGAGGCCAGTTGGAGGAGATGCGCTCCCGGGGGTTGATAAAGATGGTGAGGGGAAGGCGTACAACCCGGCGTGATGGGAAAGAATGGATAAGCGTGTCTGAGGTATTTGATGCCTTTACCCAACTTCCAATACTTAGAAAAAGAGCACCCCGTCAGGCTCAAGCCATGGAATACTTAATGGGGCTGCAGCAGTGTAAAGGCCAAAAAATGGAGCGGCAATTTGGTCGCAAAGCCGTACTGAGTCTGATCGAGAAGGGCTATATTATCAGGCATTCGGGTCACATAGATATAAACGATCCCCAATATACTCTGACTGAAGACCAAGATTTCTGTTTGCAGGAACTGATCAAAGCCGCCCGGGGAAAGCGAAATGAAGAATATCTTTTATTCGGGATCACCGGAAGCGGCAAAACCGAAATTTACTTGCGTCTGGCCCAACAGGTGATTGCCGACGGCCAAAGTGTACTGGTGCTGGTCCCGGAGATTGCTCTGACTCGGCACTTGACCAAGGTTTTTACAGAACGCATTCCTCGCCTGGCTGTCTTGCACAGTTCTATGACCATGGGAGATAGGATCCAGACCTTTAAACGGATTAGCGAAGGAGAGGTGGATTTGGTTCTTGGCACTCGGCTGGCAGTCTTTGCACCGCTTCCCGACCTGGGCTTAATCATCCTGGATGAAGAACAGGAAAACACCTTTAAACAGGAGGAGAGTCCCCGTTATCACACAGGCCAGGTAGCCCGCTTTCGTACCCAGAGGGAAGAGGCCTTGCTGGTCTTGGGCAGCGCCACCCCATCATTGGAAACATTTTATCGCGCTGCACAAGGGCAGGTGAAAGTCTTGCGGCTTAACCAGCGAGTGGGGGATGCTTCTTTACCCAGGGTGATTGTGGAAGACCTGCGCAAATTGACGACCGCCAAGCGTTATGATATCTTATCTCCATTCCTGATGAAGTGTCTACAAGATCAGCTAGACCAAGGTCGGCAGAGTATTCTATTCATCAATCGCAGGGGTCATTCCCCTTATACACTCTGCCGCAGTTGCGGAAAGGTGTTGAGCTGTCCCAATTGTTCTGTAGCTTTATCCTACCATCGCTCTTCTAATGAGAATATCTGTCACTACTGCGACCATCACAGCGGGCCAGTATCGATTTGCCCGGTCTGTGGAAGCCGGGCTCTTCAGCTCCAGGGAGCAGGCACTGAGCGGGTGGAAGAGGAAATCAGGCTGCTATTCCCTGAGGCCCGAGTAGAACGCTTGGATACAGACAGCAGCCGCCGTCGGGGGCGGCAGGAGGAGATCCTGGACATGATGCAGAGCGGGCAGGTCGATATTCTGATTGGCACCCAGATGGTGGCCAAAGGACTTGATTTTCCGCAGGTGTCATTGGTAGGAATCGTAGATGCTGACAGTATGATCAGTTTACCCGACTTTCGAGCCGGTGAACGGGGTTTTCAACTGATGGTGCAGGCAGCGGGTAGAGCCGGACGAGGACCAGTGGCTGGACAGGTTGTAATTCAAACCTACAACCCCGATCACTATGTCATACAGGGGGCGGCATCGCAGGATTATGAAGGATTTTTTGCCCAGGAGATTAAATGGCGTGAGCTTTTGCAATACCCGCCTTGTACTCATCTTCTGCGCATCGTAGTGAGTGGGGAAAATGAAAGGGCAGCAAGCCTAACAGCCCAAAAAATAAAAGACGCCATCGATGAAGCCCTCGATGCGCAAGAAGATCTTCCTGTCATCCTGGGCCCGGCTCCCTGTCCACTGGCTCGTTTACACAAACGTTTTCGCTTTCAGATCCTGTTGAAATCCCCCAACTTACTCTTATTATCAAGTATTGGGCGGTATATAATAAATAGGGAAAGGAAAGCGGACGAAAGGCTAGAAGTGGATATCGATCCGCTAGTCACTATGTAAGGAGGGTGAAAATGGCAATTTACCAAGTGGTCACAGTCCCCGATGAGGTATTACGCGGCAAATCTCTTCCGGTGGCAAAAATCAACGCCGGGGTAATTCGGGTGCTGGATAACATGGTTGATACATTGTATGCTTTCGATGGGGTGGGTTTGGCAGCCCCGCAAATCGGAATATCCCGGCGCATTATTGTGGTAGATCCGGGAGACAACCTTATCCAAATGATCAACCCGGAAATTATTTTCCGTGAAGGAGAAAAAATGGGCAGTGAAGGCTGCCTGAGTGTACCTAAAGTGAGTGGCCTGGTACCCAGGTCGGAAAAGATCACAGTGCGGGGCTTGAATCGGGAAGGACAGGAAGTAGTAATTGAGGCTTCCGACATGTTGGCCCGGGTTTTCCAGCATGAAATTGACCATCTGGATGGCATACTATTTATTGATAAAGCCACCCAGGTTAAAAGGAAGAATGCATGAGCATAGAACCAGAATGCTTAAAAATAATATTTATGGGGACATCCCGGTTCGCCGTGCCGGCTCTGGAAGCATTAGTTTCCTCTTCCCACACCGTTACGGCAGTTGTCAGCCAGCCGGACCGCCCACGCGGAAGGGGAAAGCAGGTTCAGCCAACGCCGGTGAAAGAAGCTGCTCTGCGCAACAACTGTACTGTCTATCAATTTCCCCGAATTAAGGAACCGAAAGCGGTAGAGACGCTTGCCGCTTTACAGCCCGATCTTTTGGTTGTTGTATCTTTTGGTCAGATTATTTCTTCCCAATTGCTGCAGGTGCCACCGCTGGGCTGCATCAACCTGCATGCTTCGCTGCTGCCGTATTATCGTGGGGCAGCACCGGTGCAGAGAGCCATCATGGCTGGAGAGAAAAAGACCGGGATCAGCACTATGTTAATGGATGTCGGGGTGGATACTGGAGATATTTTGCTTCAGGAGGAAGTAAGCATTGATTCGGATATGGACCACGGACAGTTAGAAGCTTTACTCGCTGAGCGGGGTGCGGGCCTCTTGGTGCAGACGATAGAAAAAGTAGCCAGGAAGGAAATTACCGGCCGTAAACAGGACGATCGATTCGCTAGTTATGCTGCCATGATTAGCCGGGAGGATGAGATCATTGACTGGTCTGCTCCAGCTCTGGCTGTTCACAATCGGATTAGAGCTTTAAGCCCCTCTCCGGGAGCCTACACAGCTATGGAGGAAAGCCGGCTTAAGATTTTTCGCAGCCGGGTCTTCTCCCCAGGTGGACAGGGCATTTCAGGGCAGGTGTTAGGCTATACCCAGGAGGGAATGCTGGTCCAGACGGGTGAAGGGAGCATGGAAATCTTAGAGGTCCAAAAAGAAGGTAAAAAGCGAATGTCGATACCGGAGTTTATCAAAGGGTTTCGTTTACCGGAAGGATTAATATTACACTGCTAGGAGTGGGTTTAATGCACACCCAAAAACGGCTTTATGTCGGACTCTTAGGAGGAAGCCTGTTATTTGCCATCATCACTTTGAGCATGATCTGGTATTTGGTGGGCAACCGGCAATTGATTGTCAACCAGATCTTGCTCAGTATTATTCTGGCCTTCCTGGGCGGTATGGCATTGATTTTAATGGTTGGCATTCTGTCTCTTGTTATTATGATCGCCAGATCCAAAACCATTCCTTCCCTGGAAAACATAACCCAGATAGCCAATGAGATTCTTTTCCCGCTAACCTTGATAACCGGAAAGATATTAGGTATACAGAAGGAAAATATTCTTCGTTCGTTTATTGAAGTCAACAACTACCTGGTGGTGGCGAAACGCTTATTCATCCCGCGCAGCCAGGTTATGATACTGGTGCCCCATTGTTTGCAGAACTCCGAATGTCAGCACAAGATTACGGTGGACATCAATAACTGCAAGGGGTGCGGAAAGTGTAAAATGGGAGATTTAAAGAAATATGCCGAGGAAAACCATGCGCTGCTTAAGGTGGCAACCGGTGGAACCGTGGCGCGCAAATATATCCAGGATCTACACCCCCGGGGGATCGTTGCAATTGCTTGTGAGCGCGACCTGTCCTCTGGAATCCAGGATAGTGGATTTATTCCGATCGTTGGGGTCTTAAACTGCCGGCCCAACGGTCCCTGTCATAATACGGATGTTGACTTGGAGGCAGTAGAAGCTGCTTTCCAGTGCATGTGCAAAGGAGGTTGAATCACATGTTTGGCTACTTGATATTTATGCTGCCGGCCTTAATTCTTTCCATTTACGCCCAGGCCAGGGTGTCGTCGAATTTTAAGCGCTATTCTCAGGTGCGCAACCACCGGGGGATTAGCGGAGCAGAAGCAGCTCGGATTTTACTGGGCAACAATGGGATTGGTGGGGTCAGAATCGAACCGGTCAGAGGAAGCTTATCCGACCACTATGATCCCCGTGACCGGACTTTGCGACTATCGGAAAGTGTGTATGGGAATGCATCGATTGCTGCCATCGGCGTAGCCGCCCACGAGGTGGGTCATGCCATCCAACACAACCAGCACTATGGTCCTCTGGAGCTACGCCATGCGATCGTGCCGGTGACCAATTTTGCCTCCGGGGCTTCATGGGTTGTTCTTCTGCTGGGTTTCTGGCTGCAAATGACCAATCTGGTGTTTCTGGGTATCGGTCTATTTTCGATAGTGGTCTTATTCCACATTGTCACCCTTCCAGTAGAATTAAATGCTTCACACAGAGCGGTTGTTCAGCTCAGTGAGGCGGGATTGATTAGTGAGGATGAAAGACCCATGGTCAAAAAGGTCCTCAGTGCAGCGGCTTTAACCTACGTGGCAGCCGCTCTTTCTTCTGTTGCCAATCTATTATGGTATCTAATGATCTTTAGCGGCGGCAGCGATGAGTAGCAGGGTGGGTGGTGAGAAGCGTGCCCAGGCCTAAAGATTCTGGTTCAGCATTACTTCGGCAACAAGCAGCCGAGCTGGTATACGAGGTCATGGAGAAATCTGCCTATACCAACTTGTTGTTGGAAAAACGGATGCGTAAATCGAAGATGATATCGGCTGACCGTCGTTTATTAACCGAGATTGTGAACGGCACGGTTCGTATGGTTAAGCACCTGGACTGGGTGCTTAATCGTTTTCTGAAAGGTGATGTGACAGCTCAGAACCCCTGGCTGCGTACTATATTGAGAATCTCAAGTTATCAGATTCTTTTTATGAATCGGGTACCCGATTATGCTGTGGTAAACGATGCTGTGGAAATCGCCGGCCGGAAATGCGGACCGGGCTTATCGCGTGTAGCCAACGGGGTTTTGCGCAACTTGTTGCGCCAGCAAGCTAGTCTGTCTTTCCCGGAGGAAGAGAGCGAGTACCTGGCTGTATGCTGGTCTCACCCCAGTTGGATCGTGGAGCTGCTTCAGGTCCACTATGGAGCAGAAGCATGCCGGCAGATCCTGACTTTTAATAATCAAGCTCCGCCTCTGGTTCTGCGCTGCAACAATCTCCTGACTTCGGCCGGGGAATTGCTGGAAGAGCTCCAAACGGAGGGGGTCATATGCTGTATTAGCCCCCTGATCCCCTCTAATCTTCGGGTGGTAAGGGCCGAGGTTTCCCTGGTAGAGACCAAGGCCTTCCAGAGCGGGCATTTCTATATTCAGAATGAGGCCTCAACCCTGGCGGCTGCCATTCTCCAACCCCAGAAGGGGCAATTGGTCTACGACCTGTGCTCTGGGGTGGGGGGGAAAAGCACCCACCTGGCTGAAATCATGAATAATATCGGAGAGGTGCGGTCTTTCGATCTATTTGAACAGAAGCTCGCCCTTCTGGAAGCAAATTGCCGCCGAATGGGTGTGAAGATTGTGAAAACCAGGCCTGCGGATATTACTGAATTAAAACCGGATCTGGATCCAGGCCAGGCGGTGCTCCTGGATGCCCCCTGCTCGGGGCTGGGGGTTCTGGCCCGCCGGGCCGATGCCCGCTGGCGAAAAAAGCCCCAGGATCTTGAAGTATTACAAGCTTTACAGGCTTCTATGCTGGAGCAGGCTGCTTCTCTGGTGGGCGCAGATGGGCGCTTACTATACAGCACCTGCACCATCAACCCGGGCGAGAACCAGGAAGTAATCGAGGCTTTTCTGCGTCAGCACCCGGAGTATGTTTTGGAAGGGTTTGAAGCTTCGCTGTCCTCCTGGCATTTGACTCCAGATGATGAAGAAGCTGCCCGCCAGGGTATGCTGTGTCTGCTGCCGGGTAAATATGATAGTGATGGAATGTTTTATGCGTTAATGAGAAAGAAAGACCGGGTAGTGTAATGGATAAGGTTGAGTTATTGGGCAAAGGAGTATCTGAAATAGAGGAGTTTATGTCCGAAATGGGTGAGCCCCGCTATCGCGGGAGACAGGTGCACAAATGGATCAATCAGAAAACCGCCAGCTCATTTGCAGAAATGACCGATCTTTCACAGACTTTAAGAAAGCGTCTGGAAGAGGTCGCTTCCTTATCACTGCCCGTCATTCTGAAACAACGCACCTCCCTGGACGGCACCCGCAAATACCTCCTGCAGCTATTTGACGGGCAGGAAATCGAATGTGTGGCGATTCCTCAGGGGGGTCATCATTCATCTCGGCATACCCTGTGCATCTCCACCCAGGTGGGCTGCCCGTTAGGCTGCCGCTTCTGCGCCACAGGTAAACTGGGCTTTCGCCGAAATCTCAAGGCATATGAAATTGCCGGGCAGGTGCTGGCGGTCCGCCGGGAGTTGGAACGAGAAGCCGGGGAGACTGGTCAGGACCGAATCGGGAATGTCGTGTATATGGGCATGGGGGAGCCTTTGCTAAATTATAATGAAGTGATAAAATCAGTTTATATTTTGAATGATCCTCAAGGGCTAAACATTGGGCAGAGGCACATTACCTTATCGACGGCTGGTGATGTAACAGGCATTGAACGTTTAGCCAGAGAAATGATGCAGGTGACCCTGGCAGTTTCCCTGCATGCTTGTGATGATGAGTTGCGCAGCCGCTTGATGCCCATCAACCGTAAATACCCACTGGCTATGCTAATGGGAGCGGTTAAGGGCTATGTTGCCAGGACGGGAAGACGAGTAACTTTTGAATACATTCTATTGGCGGGAATCAACGACCGGCGTCAGGATGCAGAAAACATGGCTGGCTTGATCGGATCTCTACTGGCCAATATCAATCTCATTCCCTATAATGGAGTAGAGGATTTGCCTTATTGCCAGCCGGAAGCGGCTCGTGTCGAGCTGTTTTGCCGCTGGTTACAGAAAAACGGTCTTAACGCCACTGTTCGCCAAGAACGGGGCGCTGATATTGAGGCGGCTTGTGGGCAACTGCGCGCTGCTCGGGAAATCACTCTGTAAAGCAGGAGCAAAAATCGGATTCGGGTTTATTTATCATGAAGGGGTTATATCCATGGAAGTCATCGCGATCACGGATAAGGGTTTGGTTCGCCAAAACAATGAAGACAGCTACCTGGTTGATGAGGCACACGATCTCCTGGTCATTTGCGACGGTATGGGTGGGCATAACGGGGGAGAAGTGGCTTCAAGTATCTCAGTAAGTGTGATTAAACAGGAATTTACCGATAGAGAAGATATTGCCGGTGAACTGCAGAGGGTAGTGGAAAAAGCCAATACCGCAGTCTGGAGTCAGGCACAGAAGGATCCATCTTTACACGGGATGGGCACCACCGTGACCGCAGCGGTTTACCGGGAAGGGAACTTATTTATAGCACATGTGGGGGACAGCGGGTTGTATCTGATTGGTTCCGGAATCCGCAAGGTAACCCGGGATCACACCCTGGCCGAACAACTGCTGGCTGATGGAGTGCTTAAACCTGAGGACATGCACTCCAACCCGTATAATCATATCCTCACCCGGGCACTGGGTGTGGAAGAACAAATTGTTATTGATCATTATCAGGAAAAGGTGCAAAGAGGGGATGTTGTCCTGTTATGCAGCGATGGTCTCAGCGACCTGGTAAGTGAAACGGAGATCTACGCTCTCGTTCAGGAGGGGGAACCGCCCCTTCAGGAAGCCGCCCGAAGTCTGGTGGATCGGGCCTTGAGTTATGGCGGCAGCGACAACATAACAGCGATTTTGTCGCGGATCTAATTGGGAGGTATTCGGATTGATAGGTACGGTATTAGGTGGTCGTTACGAGATTCTGGAACTCATCAGCGAAGGGGGCACCAGCCTGGTTTATAAGGCGCATTGCCGTATGCTGGACCGGATCGTAGCGGTGAAGATTCTGAAGGACGAGTATTCCAACGACCTGGGCTTTGTTCAAAAATTCAAAACCGAGTCACTGGCCGCCGCCCAATTATCCCACCCCAATATTGTAAATATTTTTGATGTCGGGCAGCAGGATGATACTTATTACATTGTAATGGAATATATTCAGGGGCAGACCCTAAAGGAGATCATCAATCAGGAAGCTCCTTTACCACTGGAACAAGCCATCACGATCGCCGCAATGATCTGTGACGGGTTGCAGCATGCGCATGAGAGAGGAATTATCCACCGGGATATCAAACCTAACAACATCATCATTACTGAAGGCGGCATTGTCAAGGTGGCCGATTTTGGAATTGCCAAAGCGATTAGCAAGAAGACGATTACTTACGGCGGTAATATCGTAGGTTCTGTACACTATATTTCCCCGGAACAGGCCCGGGGGGAGCCGGTTACACGCACAACTGACATCTATTCGGTGGGTTGTGTTATTTATGAGATGCTTACAGGGCAGATGCCATTCGATGCTGAGAGCCCCATTACCGTAGCCTTGAAACATATTCATGACGAGCCCACTCATCCGCGTGTTCTGAACGAAAACATACCCCGAGGGGTGGAGACCATTATTCAGAAGACCATGGCTAAGCTCCCAGCACAAAGGTATGCCACAGCCCAGGAATTGCGTAATGCTCTTCTGAGCTTTAGCGTCATGGGTGCTGCTGGGAACGGCAAAGAGGGAAAGGGCAAAAATACTCTGCTGCCATTCATATCCCGAAAACCGGGAAATGGGGGGAAGCGCAGGATTAAACGCAGCACCCTGGTGGTGATCGGCATCGCTCTGCTGGGTCTCCTGGCCGGGTTTCTCTTTACCAACCACGGGTTCTTCGGCAAGGAAGTGGAGGTTCCGGATCTGGTGGGACTGACCATGAAAGAGGCGCAGGATAAGTTGACCCCTTTGGATTTGACGATAAAAAAAGTCGGGGATCAAAGCAGCGATAAGGTTCCAGCAGACCAGATTATCAGTCAGACCCCCGCCAAGGGGCAGAAGGTAAAGACCGGGCGGGAAATTGAAGTAGTGGTGAGCAAGGGCGCTGAACTGGTCACGGTTCCTTCGGTCATCGGAAAAACGTACGATGATGCCGAGTTGGAGCTGCGTGGGTTAGGATTCAAGGTGACCAAGGAACCGAAATATGATGATAAATACACCGAGAATATCGTGATGTCCCAAAAGCCCGGAGCCAAAGAACAAGCAGCCAAGGGCAGCACCATTCAATTACTGGTCAGTCAGGGGAAGACGCCGGGAAAAGTAGTAGTACCTGATCTTATGGGCAAAAGCCTGGACCAGGCCAAGAAGATTCTGGAGAACAGCAACCTCTCACTGGGAACGGTTCATAATGAAACCAGCAACCAGTATGCTATCAATAAAGTGTGCCAGCAGAATCCCAATGCTGGCACCCAGGTCGATGAAAAAAGCATTGTAGAAATATCCTTGAGTACCGGACCGGGCTCGGGGGGAGCGGTCAAATCAAAATCCATAAACTATACCATTCCTGATGGGCAGACAACCAACACAGTGGTAATCCAGGTTACTGATGGGAATGGGTCGAGGAGTATATCTGTACCGGGGACTCGTAAACCCGGAGAGCCGGTATCGGTAAATATTAATTATGTTGGAAGTGGAAGAGCGGATGTCTACTTAAATGATAGTTTCGCTGTATCCTATTCCTTGCCATAAAACATAGAGGGAAGGAAACAGGGAGACGGTTCTCTTGTTCCTCTCCTATCCCAATTTAATTAAATTTACCATAATAAACATGGAGGGAAACAAGAGAACCGTCCCTCTGTTTCCCATCAACCTATCGGTTTGGAGGGAATCTATGCCGCAGAAAAAAGTAGAAGGTTTGGTGCTGAAAAAATACAGCGGCTTCTACTATGTTCAAGATGGAGAGAGAACCCTGTACCAATGCCGACTGCGAGGGAAGATCAAGGACCTGGTTGCCACTGGTGACCGGGTGCTTATTTCTGTTCTAGAACCCGGGTCCGGAGTGCTGGAAGAGGTATTACCCAGGAAAAGTGAGCTTTACCGGCCGCGGATTGCCAATGCCAGCCTGGTCTTAATCGTGCTGGCCTACAACCAGCCTGCTCCTAGCACGGTACTCCTGGACCGACTCCTGGTTCTGGTTCAATACCATGGCCTGCGTCCTTGCCTGGTTCTGAATAAATGCGACCTGCCCCCGGAGACCAATTCTTTATTGATCAGAGATTACTATCCACGGGCGGGTTTTTTGATGATCGCCACCTCCGCCCGGGATCATAGCGGAGTAGACTGCTTGAGGGATGTCATCCGCGGGGAGATTGCCGTATTTACCGGGCCTTCGGGAGCGGGGAAATCGACCCTTCTGAATGAGCTGGCGGGCAATCAGAATATTCCAACCGGGGAAGTGAGCCGAAAAATAGGACGGGGCAAACATACCACCCGTCATGTAGAGCTTCATGTCTTACCATCAGGAGGATGGGTTGCCGATACTCCAGGCTTTAGCGTCCTGGATCTTCCGCCTTTGACCAGCAGGGATTTGGGCCTTTGTTATCCCGATTTTGAGGCCTACCGAGGGCATTGCCGTTTTGCCGATTGTCTGCATCTAAAAGAGACAGACTGTGCCGTAAAAAAAGCTGTGGAGGACGGGGCCATCGCCAGTTTTCGTTATCAAAATTATACCCACCTTCTAGCGGAGGTAATGGAAAAAGAGAGGTGTTACAGGTGATTCGGGTTGCGCCATCTATATTGTCGGCTAATTTCGTTCATCTCGGAGAAGACATTCAAATGGTGGAGAAGGCCGGGGCCGATTGGCTCCACATCGACATCATGGATGGGCATTTTGTTCCAAATCTGTCCATGGGGCCCCAAATCGTGGCAGACATCCGAGAGGCTACCGGTATGTTCTTGGACGTCCATCTTATGGTCGATAAACCGGAGCAGTTGATCCCAGCTTTTGCCGATGCTGGAGCCGACTTGATTACCGTGCATCAGGAAGCCTGCGTGCACCTTCACCGGGTTATCCATATGATCCAGGATCGTGGCAAAAAAGTAGGCGTGGCTCTCAATCCGGCCACCTCCTTGTTTGGTTTGGAGTATGTGCTGGCTGATCTGGATCTGGTTCTTTTGATGAGTGTAAATCCGGGCTTTGGCGGTCAGCGTTTCATATCCTCGGTTCTGGCCAAAATACGCCATTTAAAAAGAATGATGGAGGCCTGTTCTTCCAATGCTTGTCTGGAGGTGGACGGGGGAGTCAACCAGGCCACCGGCGAAGCCATCGTCAAAGCTGGAGGCGATATTCTGGTAGCCGGCTCATATATCTTTGCATCCGACGACCCCGTTTCGGCCCTGCAAAGCCTGAAAGCCCTGGGCGGACTTGACCAGGAAGAGGAGTCATGATACCATAGATAAAAATTCATAGAACAGTGCTTTCTTCGGGGATGGGTGTAATTCCCTATCGGCGGTACAGCCCGCGAGCCTTCAAGGCAGGATTCGGTGTAATTCCGGAGCCGACAGTAAAAGTCTGGATGGGAGAAGAGGGTCTATTTAGGTATGTCTTTGCGAGGCATACTCTATATGGCTTTGTCCTTAAATCCCGAGAAATCGGGTTTTTTTATTTTGTCGAGGTGCTCATGGATAAACAGAATGACCTACAATATATGAATTTGGCATTGGAACTGGCATCCCGGGCCCGGGGGCGAACCAGCCCTAATCCTATTGTTGGCGCGGTAATCGTAAAGGACCAGGACATTATCGGCCGGGGTTATCACAAACGGGCAGGCATGCCCCATGCCGAGGTGGAAGCCTTACGGGAAGCTGGCCACCTGGCTCAGGGAGCCACCCTCTATGTTTCTTTGGAGCCCTGCTGCCACCAAGGCCGCACGCCTCCCTGCACCCGAGCCGTAATCGAGGCCGGTATTAAACGGGTGGTGATTGCCACCCTGGATCCCAACCCCTTGGTGGCTGGCAAAGGGATGACTACTCTACAGCAGGCTGGCATAACCAGCGAAGTGGGATTACTGCAAGATGAAGCCAAGCGCCTCAATGAGTTCTTTTTTAAATACATTCAAGAGCAGCGTCCATTTGTTACGCTCAAAGTGGCGATGACTCTTGATGGAAGGATAGCCAGCCATAAAGGTGATTCACGCTGGATAACTTCCCCGGTTGCCAGGGAATATGTGCACCATCTTCGCAATGCCTATGATGCGATTATGGTGGGGATTGGTACCGTACTGGCCGACGACCCGCAGCTGAACACCAGGCTGGACATGGAAGACCGAAGGGATCCGGTA
The DNA here is from genome assembly GCA_035560815.1 of Syntrophomonadaceae bacterium. GTDB lineage: Bacteria > Bacillota > Syntrophomonadia > Syntrophomonadales > Syntrophomonadaceae > UBA5314. The sequence continues at coordinate 70,765 of DATMYR010000027.1, forward strand.
CGGGTTATAATCGACGGGGAACTGGACCTGCCTCTGAAGAGCAGGATAGCCCAGAGCAGCCACCAGCAGCCTTCATTGCTTTTCTGCAATAAGGTGAAAAGAGACAGTCAGGCCCAAGCTTTGCAGGAACTGGGTGTGGAGATCATTGAATTGGGTGGTGAGGGCAGTATGGTGCCCCTGGAGCCTGTACTTCACGAACTAGGGCGGAGGGGTTTTTGCAGCCTGCTTTTGGAAGGCGGGGCGGAATTGAATGCCAGCATGCTGGGTCGCCGGTTGGTGGATAAGGTGCACTGGATGGTGGCACCCAAGATCATCGGAGGGAGAACCGCCCCCGGGCCGGTGGGTGGTCCCGGATTGGATCTCATGGAACAGGCCTTGGAACTTAAGGATGTCGAGTATGAAAGGTTGGGACCGGATGTTCTATTTACAGCTTATACGGGGTGGTGATCGATATTTTTACCGGTATCATTGAAGAATTGGGACGGGTGCTGAGATTGAAAACGGGGGGGCCTTCCGGACAGATTTCGGTTCAAGCGCAAAAGATCTTGGAAGATGTCAAACTTGGAGACAGCATCGCTGTCAATGGCGTCTGTCTCACAGTGGTGGAATTCGATAAAAGCAGTTTTACAGCTGATGTTATGCCAGAGACCATTGCCAAAACCACGCTCCGTCTTCTAAAACATGGCGACCCGGTCAATCTGGAAAGGGCTCTGCGTCTGAGTGATCGGCTCGGTGGACATCTCGTCCAGGGGCATGTGGATGCGGTGGGCAGCATTGCATTGAAAGAAAAGCTCGATATCGCTATCATATACCGGATTAAGGCACCCACGTCGTTACTGACTTTCATAGTTCCCAAAGGATCCATTGCGGTGGATGGCATCAGTCTGACGGTGGTGGATGTTTTCCCGGACAGTTTTACCGTGTCTTTGATCCCGCACAGTGCCCAGCAGACTGTCTTGGGCTCCAAGAATACCGGGGATATGGTAAATCTGGAAAGCGACATAATCGGACGCTATGTGGAAAGACTTATGAAGCACGAAAGCGGGGGGCAAGAGTCCGCCGTAAATATAAATTTCCTGGCCGAAAACGGCTTCGTATAAAGGGAGGGGATAAAACAATGTTAAATACTATTGAAGAGGCCATACAAGATGTACGAGACGGGAAAATGATCATCGTTGTGGATGACTATGACCGTGAAAACGAAGGCGATTTAGTTGTCGCGGCGGAAAAAGCCAGCCCTGATATTATCAATTTCATGGCCATGCATGCTCGGGGTCTCATCTGTGTTCCCGTGCTGGGGGAACGCCTGGATGAGCTCGATATTCAACCCATGGTTCTGGATAACACCGATAATCACGAGACCGCATTTACGGTCTCGGTGGACTATAAGAGCACGACTACCGGTATTTCCGCCTTTGAACGGGCGGAAACAGTTAAAGCCCTAATCTCTAAGGAATCCAAACCTGCGGATTTTCGTAAACCAGGGCACATTTTTCCACTGCGTTATAAAACCGGTGGTGTGCTGCGCCGGGCCGGCCATACGGAAGGATCAGTAGACCTGGCCCAGTTGGCGGGACTCTATCCAGCGGCGGTTATTTGCGAGGTCATGAACCCGGACGGCACGATGGCGCGTCTGCCTGAACTGCTAAATTTTGCACAGGAGCACCAGTTTAGAATCGTATCCATTGCAGATTTAATCGAATACCGGCGCCGTCGGGAGAAGCTGGTGACCAGGGTGGCTGATGCCAAGCTTCCCACCCAATACGGTGATTTTCAAGCGGTTGCTTACCAGTCCTTATTGGATAACAAGGAGCATCTGGCAGTGGTAAAAGGCACATGGGATCCGGATGAACCAGTATTGGTCAGGGTGCATTCCGAATGCTTGACCGGAGATGTTCTGGGATCGGACCGCTGTGATTGCGGGGAGCAATTAAAGACTGCTCTGAAGATGATTGAAAAGGAAGGCAAAGGGGTAGTCGTTTATATGCGCCAGGAAGGGCGGGGGATAGGTCTTTGCAATAAGATTAAGGCCTATAAACTACAGGATAATGGCCGTGATACGGTTGAGGCCAATATCGAGTTGGGATTTCCGGCTGATCTGCGGGATTATGGTATCGGTGCCCAAATCCTTGTCGACCTGGGGGTTAGAAAAATGCGCCTTATGACCAATAACCCCAAAAAACTGCACGGCCTGGAGGGGTATGGTCTGGAAATCGTGGAAAGGGTGCCTATTGAGATGGACAGCCAGGTTGAAAATCTGCGCTATCTGCAAACCAAGAAGGAAAAGATGGGGCATATGCTCATGAATGTATAGGCATTAGGAAAAAAGGATTCAAGGAGGCAAACAACATGGTAGGAAAGACATATGAAGGAAAAATGATCGGAGATGGGCAAAAACTTGGGATTGTGGTTTCACGGTTCAACGAATTTATCACTAACAAACTGCTTTCCGGCTGCCTGGATGCCCTGACCCGGCACGGCGTCAACCCGATGGATATTGAGGTTGCCTGGGTGCCGGGAGCCTTTGAAATGCCGCTGGCGGCCGCCAAGATGAGCGGAAAGGGTTATGACGCTGTCATTTGTCTGGGCGCCGTAATCCGCGGGGGGACGCCCCATTTCGAATATGTAGCTGCAGAAGTGACCAAAGGTATAGCCCAGGTGGGATTGAATGCGGGAATCCCAGTGATATATGGCGTAATTACAGCAGACACCCTGGAACAAGCCATCGAACGAGCTGGAACCAAAGCCGGCAACAAGGGTGTGGACGCAGCTGTAACGGCTATTGAGATGATCAATCTGTTCCAGCAGTTATAATGTGATGGAACTTGATAGGAAAAGGCAGACTGGTCTGCGTGCTTTATGCACCATACCCGGAGTATGAGTTCGGAAGGTAGACAATGTACTTAATCTTCGGTGCTTATAGTAAAGCCTGGTATTGTTTATCGGGAGGCAGGGAATACCGACCTGTAGCTTTAGGTGGCAGGCCAGGTGATTCCGTGTTGCAGTACGATAGCATTTACCAGGTTACCGCGGACCTGAAATACTATATCATTACCTCTGCCATAGACAACATCAACATTGCCCGCTTCGCCGGTGCTTATCGTTGTATAGTTGCTGCCATAGGCTGTTGTCAATTTTTCAAGCGAATCACCGACTCTAATTCCCCGGTAGGTAGCCAGGGACCCACCTTGGATATGTATATCGGTCAGTATGTTTTCTTTTTTGGAAAAGGTAAAGAAAATTGGTTGATCGTCCGGGTGGTATATGGTGCTATTGCCCAGGTTCTTGCCCTGGGGAAAGAGATGTTGTACTTCCTCCCAGCTTGACTTTCCCACTGTCAGAGAGCCGTGCTCCGTTTGCACAACATAGTCTGATTGCGGGAGCAGGGCATCCTGGCCTGCTTCTTTAATCATTACTTTGCCTCCCCGCAGAGACACAAACAGACTGAAAAGGGTGAGAAGTACGATTATCACTAAAATTGTACGGTATTCTTTTATATTTTCTTTTCTCACAGTAAACCTCCAAATGGGCGAAGAAGCGAATAGTTGTTACGAATTGAATGATTTCAAATCTCCCCACTATCGTAACCCAAAAATATGGTCAGCAGTATGGGAAAACTTGTTCTAGAAAGTTAAATTTGAAAGAATTATAGCATATCCGCGGCAGATTGGGAGGTTAATTCCTTGAATCAGGTCATACTACCCACCGATTGGGGAGGAAAACGATATTACAGTTTAAATACTCACTTGCGTCACAGATTTGGGCATAAGGTATTTAAAGTCTCTCTTGATGCCGGATTTACCTGTCCCAACAGGGATGGAACCTTATCGTGGGAAGGCTGCCATTTCTGCAGCCCGCGGGGCTCCGGAGATTTTGCAGGAGAACGGGGTCGTAGCCTGGAGGAGCAGCATGAGCAGGTTATTCAGCTTATGCAGCGTAAATGGTCATCAGCATATTACATCGCTTATTTGCAGGCTTTCACGAATACCTATGCCCCCCCGGTTCGTTTGCGGGAAATTTATCGAAATGCGCAAATGCTGCCTGGAGTGGTAGGGCTGGCGATTGCTACCCGTCCTGATTGCATAGGGAATGAGGTCCTTGAGATTTTACAGGAATGCCAGCGGGAGACCTTTTTGTGGGTGGAGCTTGGGCTTCAAACCATTCATCCTCGCAGCTCCCGATACCTTAACATGGGTTATGATTACAGTGATTTTCTTCAAGCTCTGACAGGACTTCAGGAAAGGAAAATTGAAACTTGCGCCCATTTAATCCTGGGATTGCCAGGAGAGAACCGGGCGGATATGATGGCAAGCGCCCAGGCTTTGGCCAGACTGCCGTTGCAGGGGGTGAAGCTTCACCTTATGCATCTCATGCGGGGAACCCCCCTGGCCCATCGATACCAGGCTGCTGATTTTCCCTTCATGAGTCAGGAGGAATATGTAGAACTGGTGGTAGACATTCTGGAAATACTGCCCCAGAACATGGTCATCCATCGCCTTACCGGCGACAGTCCCCGGCATTTACTGTTAGGCCCCATGTGGAGCTTGCACAAATGGGAGGTGCTCAACCATATAGACAGGCGATTAGAGGAACGAGACACCTGGCAGGGAAAAAAAGCGGAAGAGCCTATAGCAAATCCGGAATAACTCCCACTCTACCATCTTCTTCTCCTTCTGATTCGCAATTTTCGGTTCAGCATGAGAAGTAAGATGAGTCCGGCAAGAAAATACCATGAATATTGACCAAAGATTTGGGCCATCGATATTTTTTTTGCTACCGAACCGGTGGCCAGCAAATTTACTCGTCCAATTTCGGTGCCACGCAGAAAGATCTGGCAGGTGCCCACTATATCCCCGGCTTTCACCGGAGCAAGGACCTGTGTGGTTGGGCAAACTTTATATGAAAGTAGCTGCTTTTCTTCTGGAGTGACGGCTGCCACCAGGTCGCTTGCTAAGCTGGCATTCACAGAGGGAGCTTCTCCCATGACTACATTTACTTGAACGGCTACCTGGCTGGATTTTTCTATGGTCACCAACTGATAATGTGTAAACCCGTAATCCAGCATTTGTTCCAGGTCCTCGTAAACCTGAGGCGAATTCATAGAAATCGCAATCAATACCATGTCACCTCTTTGGGCGGCACCCACCACACAGTTTCCAGCCTGCTTGGTGTATCCGGTCTTGACGCCAATAGCCTGTGGATATCGGTAGAGCAGTCGGTTTTGATTCCACAAAGAACGGTTTTCGGAGTGGCCGGCCCAGGGAATTAAAATATTCCTGGTGGCTACCACTTGACGGAAGGACGCATTGGTCAAAGCCTGTCTGGTTATTATAGCCAGATCATAAGCAGAGGTATAATGCCCAGAGGTTTCAAGGCCGTGAGGGTTGCAGAAGTGGGTATCCTGCAATCCCAATTGTTGAGCGCGTTGGTTCATCATAGCAACAAAAGCTGGTTCATTCCCGGCTACGCTTTCAGCGAGCGCGGTGGCTGCATCATTGGCTGAGTGAAGCATACAAGCAAAAAGTAATTGCCAGCGAGTCAATACTTCTCCTGGTTGCAGATAAATGGAACTTTCGGGTGTTTTGGCAGCATGTTCGCTGACCTGCACTTCTTTATCCAAGTCGCCATTTTCAACTACTAATAAAGCAGTCATAATCTTGGTTACACTAGCGGGAGGCATTCGTTGGTGATCGTTATTGGAATAGAGCACCCGGCCGGAGCCAGCATCCATGACTATGGCTGTCCTGCCTAGTGGCTGCGGGTAGGCTCCCTTCGCCGGAGGCGCCTTTTGGGCTGCCGAAACCGGGAATACGTTGGTTACAAAAATTAATACGATCAACAGACAAAGAATCCTGGTTCTATGATACATCTGGTTCAACTCCCCATGTGGGTTATTCGACGATTTGTGCAAAATCCTACTGGACTGAATTCATTTATTCGAGTAAATGATATTTAACATAGTATGAAACCGGTTAATGTTTTCATGTCTAATAATCAGTTCAAAAGACTGGAAGCTTATGGGCCGCTTTCCAGCTTCCTACTAAGCGGATAAGACAGCTTTTAAGCTGGTGGCAGTGGGGAGATAGGGGATAAAGCCAACTCGAGAAGATGTGGTAGTCTTAATCCCTGGTAGCAGCCTGAATATGTTGGTAGATACACATTGTCTCTGGTTCCGGGATGGTGTCATAGTCATCAGCTAAAGCTGCAACTAGTTTATGGTATAATTTTTTCGCTTTTTGCTTCTTCCCAGTTCTCCACAGTATGTCCATAGCCAGCCTTATGACTGGTTCATCCATGGGTTCTGCGTCCAAATATTTCTGACAGATTTGAAGGGCCGCTGACAACTTGCCTTGAGAGTATTGAGCCTGGGCTAGTTTGCTCAGGACCTCTAAATACATGTTGTGTAAGGGGAAACGCAGGTTAGCACTCCAATCCTCATAATCGTCTTCAGGCAAAAAATCACCCTTATACAATTGTGCAGCCAGCTCCAGAAAGGTGAGGGCATAGGGATGCCTGGTTTCCCAATAATGCAAGGCCTTATTTGCTGCCCGTGAGAAATTCTCATAATCACAATGGATCTCGATTTTAGGGTCTAAGTAAAGCCTCCCCCGTTGCATAAGCAGGCAATTTGAAGGTAAACCCGCTGCGCCCAGGGCCTTTCGTACATAGCTCAAGGTCATACGCAACTTTCCGTCACCTGACAGGAGGTCGCTATCCGGCCACAACAGCTGGATAAGACGTTCTTTGGTATGCTGGCTGCGACCTGCCACCAGGAATTTAAAGAGATGTTCGGCCTTCTGGGTTTTCCATTCGGGCGCTACAACCTCCTGACCATTGACAAAAAGCCGAAAACCTCCCAAATAGAATACATGGAGCATGGTGGGTCCGGTTTCTTTGGCCACATTCTGAAAGAACTCTAAGGCCAGCGAGCGTACCTGTTCATTACCAGCAATCAGTAGCGAACCTAACTCGTGGCGGGAACGCCCAGGGAACCATCGGCTCAGAATACGGGCCGCCCAGCGAGGATGGATGTTCTTCTGCAATGCTCGCTGGCACATCGTATACATAGTTTCATGGTGCCACTCCCAGAAATTCTCCCATTGCCAGGCCTCGGAAGCGGCGAGCGCCTTTCGCAATAGGTTATCGGCAGACGTTTCCTGGCCTTGAAGCAGCAGCAGATGAGCCATCAATAAATTCGTGCCGGCCTGGTGTTGTTTGGCTCCGATCTCATTCCAGCGCCTAGCGGACTTCTCAAACAGCTGCCCAGCCAGTTCCATCTCACCGGCTTCCATCGCCGCGATCCCGACCAGGGATTTCACTATATAGTCAACTCCCACACCGTAAGGAAGCTGATTAAACCGGGATGTCAGCTCTAGCAGCTCCGGCAGCAGTTCCCGGGCGTTTTCGCCGTTACTGATCTGCAGTAATATCATATCAATGGCTGCTTGATTAGAAAAATGCACCACGCCGCCGGCAACGAAATAATCGTGGGCCAACTCCAGGTTGCGCCTAGCTTCCGGGAGCCGGTCTTCCCGGTAGTGCCAATGTGCTTTGAGATAGTAGACGCGGCCCATCACACCGGGCATATTATATTTTTGGCCCAAGCCCAGGCAAGCCAGGCTGGTCTCCTCAAACATTCTATAATCCCCCATGATAAATGTAATATCGTTCAGGATTTGATAGCCAACGAGCATCCTGCGCTCGTTCTCCAGGATGAAGGGCATAGCCATAGTCTCTTCAATGAGCTGCCTGGCTTGGGTCAGGTTGCCCTGGCGAAAAAGAAGGTGGCTAGTTGTATAGTGAACCCACATGAGCAGTTCGGGGTGCAGCTTGAGTCGCAGTGCCTGGCGGCTCAAGTCTAGACCTTCCTGCAAGTTATCCTGAGACATAGCAATGACGAGGGCAGCGCTTAGGGCTTCTCCGCGGGAATTGGGATTTTTCAACAAAGCAGGGTTTCTCTGAAGGTGTTCGCCTACCGCTTCACACCTTCTTATATCACCAGTAAAAACTGAGGAAAAGAGCATGGCCAGCAGCGAACAGGATTCGCATTTAAAGTCACCGTTTTGAACGGCTAGGTCTAACGCAGCCGACAGGATTTGAAAAGAATAGTTGTTATCAATATTTATTAGACGGGACCCCTTAAAGTATAAGAGCCAGCAATCAGCAGCTACCATGTTTTCTGGCAGCTCATCAATCCACTTGTAGAGGTTGTCCGTATAGGAGTTATGCGTGAAGTATTCGTAGCCGAATTTGTGTATGAGTCCAGCGGCTCTTTCCCAGTCCTGGCAGAGTACAGCCTGTTCAATAGCCCCGTTGATATCATCATTCTGCTCAAAATAAGCAGCAGCACGCCTTCTCAAAGCTGCAATATATCCCGGGCTGCGAAGTTTGAATGTGCTGTCTTGCAACCAGGCCCCAATTAGGTGGTGAATCCTCCAGACGCCTTTTCCTTCTTCTATGGGACTGAAGAGGCCGAAACAGTAGAGCGTTTCCAGCATATTGGAACTGTCTGTGCACTGGAAAGCAGCATCACACAAACCGGCTTCCAGATAAGGCAGCAGGGAAGCATCCAGGAAGAAATCTCGCAGTCTGGCAGGCATAGTCTCCAAAAACTCGTGCATCAGGTAGCTGTAGAAAGTGGAATCTTTCTGCTCTAAGATTTTGAACGCATCAGTCAGGCTGCCCCCCGACTGTTTTAGGAAAATGCCCATGAGGCGCAGCCCTACAGCCCAACCCTCGGTGTGGGTATAGATGTCAGCCGCATCCCGGACCGGAATATTCAGCTCCATGAAAGAAAACAAGGCCAGGGCTTCTTCCTGGGTAAACAGAAGCTCCTGGCTGCCGATTTGCAGCAGTTCGTCGTTCATTTCTAAGCGGTGCAGCTTAAGGGGGAGTTTTGAGCGGGCAATGAGTACCAGATGAACATTCTCCGGCACATGGGCTAACAAGTATTCAATAATGGCCATTGCTACCTGGCTTTCATACAACAGATGGATGTCATCCAATACCAGGAGGACATTACTGTCTAAGGTAAGCTCCTCCAGAAGAGCCAGGGTGGCAATAGACCAGTCCCGCCCTACATTTTCCAGGCTCGCAATTGTTCGCATCGTGTATTGGCCAAAGCCGGGCAGTACCCTCTTCAGGGCATGGATGAGATGGTGAAGCAGATGAGAAGGTTCGGCATCATGTTGATCCAGGCCCAGCCAGGCCGTGGTCGGCCAACCCGGCTCTTCCAGGAGCGAAGATACCCAAACGGTTTTGCCATAACCAGCCGGGGCTACGACTGTCGTGACCCGATAAGCGAGAAGGCTTTGACTTAGGGCTTGCAGCCTCTTTCGGGGTACGATGTTTTTCATTCGGGAGGGTTTTAAATGGCCTGGATTCTCTTGTGGAACGTTCATAAAATCACCTGCTTATATCGGCTTATGCGGACATATTCGAGACTCGCTTGCTTCCTCCTGCTGACCGTTGTATCATCTTGCAAAAATCTTGCAACCCTTTGGTACACTGACAATTGTTATGATAGGCTGACCACTGATAACCATAAAATTCGGGAGGTGAAGTGTTTCATTTTGATGAACATTTTTGCTATTAAAATTGCAGCCTAAATACTCAAAAATCGGAATCAGAATATCCAAAAAGGAGGGAGCCGGATAAATCATTCCAGTGCAGAACAATAGGGTTTTTTAAAGCGGCTGTGGAGTGCTCTATCCCAATACAAAGCTGAGGCTATTATTATCCGGGAAAAATTATAAAGGGAAGGAATGTTATTATGTTTGGAATGGGTAAGAAACCTGAGAAGGACCCCGAAAAGGCTTTAGATCAGACTGATAAAGTGCTAAATACAGGAGTAACCGGATTTTTGACAAAGACTTTCTTAGGCAAAGATTTTGTTGATGGTCAGAACGAGGCTCTGGCCCTGGGCAAATCTGCCATTAATTTACAGAAATCGCAGCAAAACCTCCAGCAAAATGGTCTTCCAGCCACTGCAGAGGTCGTTACTATTCAAGACACCGGCCAATTAATCAACTTCAATCCAGTTGTTATCATGCAGTTAAAAGTACAGCCCCAGTTCGAAGCACCATTTGAAGCAACCGTTCAGACCATGGTTTCAAAAATTGCTGTGCCCAAAGTCGGCGATACTATAAGTATTAAGTATAACCCGGCTGATCGTACGCAAGTGGTTGTAGTGTAATCTTCAATGTCAATTTTCTGATTTAGCAGCCAGTTTAGATCGTTAAAAATGTTTTAAGCGATGGTTAAACGTGTTAGGACAATTCTTGACACGTTCAATTTATTCGATAGGATCCTCTATAGATTTCGAGGCAGTGATCGAATTTTCATATAAGGGGATGCAATGTGGTGTTACGGGTTCCTCTCTCGGAAGGTGCTGAAGTTCTTGACAAGGTCGCAGGCCATATACTATAATTGTTTTTGCTGATGAAATGCGGTAGTGGCGGAATTGGCAGACGCGCTAGATTCAGGTTCTAGTAGTCGCAAGGCTGTGAAGGTTCAAGTCCTTTCTACCGCACCATGAGAAATACGGGAGGCACAAGCCTCCCTTTTTTATTTCTTACTCCTGGCTGTTTTCAGGATCAGACGATGCTAAGGATTCTTCGTCAGTCTGGGCGGGTGATCCGTCGGTTTTTTGTTCCAATGAATTATAGTAGGGGAGCCACCACTGCTTGATTAACCATAAACATATGATCCCCACGCTTATCAGCCACAGCCGGGTCATATTGGTGCTGTCTGCAACTTTCTCGTCCTCTAACTGGTGTTGGGCCACAGGTATTGCCCAAATCTGATAAAGAGAATCCAGTTCTGCCTGAGCGCTAGTCAAATCAGCCGAGGCCTTTCCGTAAGCAATATAGGCCTGCTTCAAATCAGCAGGAATTTCTACTACCGGATTTGTACATACCCCTGTAGCGGCCTCTTCTTCTTCATCTGCTAATGCTGAGTACTGGAAAGCCTGAGCCGCGTATTTGTCCATCTCAGATCTGGCTTGTTGTATAGTTCCCTGATAGACCTGTTCTTTTTTTCGGCCTTCTGGAGAGGAAAATATTAGTCGAGCCCTCTTCTGCAACTCCGCTTCATCAACTAAAGGTTTGCGTTCTCCATTGATGAGATTATCATCTGATGCAGCATAGGTATCTGTCCAACTCTGGGAAAGCCACCTGTCATTCAAATACACAATTTGCTGGCCAGCCGGCTCCTGAGAATACCTGAAGTCCCAGCGCAGAAGCCAGGTTATTATGAGCAAAACCAAAAGGAATACAGGGATTAGGATTGTCTTCTTCATTGTACCTCCTGTTAACACTTCCACGCTCATATAGAGTCCTTGCTTCAGTTATACCATGAGTGTTGGATAAAGTGAATCAACTCAGGAACTGTCGCTGGGCGGTGGATTTCTCCATTACGAAATGCTGATTACTAAACTCTACAAACAACGGTTCCTTCTGTGAACAAATTGTTCCTGCTGCATATATTATAAAGAATAAAAGTAGAATCATTCTCCGAATATGGACTGGCCAAGTATGTCACCGAGCCATTGCTGGAACACCCTCCATGCTTTAGAATCATGATGCTGATTGCGAACCCAGCGGATAACCAGGCGCGAGGGTGGCTCTATAGAGTTTTTGTCGATAGCTGAGGCTCGGGAATTGTAAAAAGAGAGTATTGCAGAATAGAGCCTACCAAACGATAATTGTAATAAGAAAACCTTTTCAGTCGAAGGATGTATCAATAAAGTGTGGGAGAGGAGTTTTTGTTTTGGGCCTTTTTGATTTTGTATCTAAACAGTTTCTAGACATTATTGAATGGGAGGATCAAACTCAGGATACCCTGGTTCACAAGTTCGCTATGGCAGACAACGAAATTCAGAACGGTGGTAAGCTCATCGTCCGTCCTGGTCAAGCGGGGATCTTTGTGAACGAAGGGCAGATTGCGGATGTTTTTCGGGAAGGCACTCACCTCTTAACTACCCAGAACCTTCCTGTCTTAGGCGACCTGAAAGGCTGGGCCTATGGCTTTAAATCTCCTTTTAAAGCCGATGTTTATTTTGTTAACACCAAACAGTTCCTGGATCAGAAATGGGGCACTCCTCATCCGATTCTTGTAGCCGACCCCAAGTTTGAGCAGGTTCAACTGCGTGCATTTGGTACTTTTGGTTTTGCAGTTACTGATCCCAAAATCTTTGTGGGCACAGTTTCAAGTACAAACAGGGAGTACAAGGTTGATGCCATACGTGAACAGCTAAAAGAGTTCATCGTTACTAATTTTGCCCCCATTTTAGCCCAGCAAAAGGTAACCGTGGCGGAACTGGCTGCCAATTACAATATTATAAACGAAGCGCTTCAGGCTGCTGTGAAGCAAAGCTTTGGCAACCTGGGGATAGAGATGACTCTCCTGACCATTTCAAATATATCCTTACCTGAGGAAATTCAAGCCATGCTTAATGAGCGCACCCGCATCAACATGATGGGCGGTATGGACAATTACACCCGGGTAAGGCAGTTGGATGTCATGGAAACAGCAGCGGGTAATGAAGGCGGCGGTGCTGGGATGATGCAGGCCGGTTTGGGTATGGGTGCAGGAATGGCTATGGGCCAGACCTTTGCCCAGACTATGGGCACCGGGTTTGCCAACCAAAATACTGCTCCTATGCCTCAGCAGCCTGCTCCTGGCGCACCTGCACCTGCACCTGCAGCCCCAGCAGCTTCAGGCATGGTTTGCAGCAATTGCGCAAGTGCTTTGGCCGCCAGTGCAATGTTCTGCAGCATCTGCGGCACCAAGGTTGTCCCCCCCGAACCGGCTCCGACTCAGGATAAATTCTGCAGCCAGTGTGGAAATAAGGTGGAAGCAAACGCCTTATTCTGCAGCAATTGTGGCAACAAGATGTAGGGGAGGAAAATGCGTGAAGACCCTTAGAAATAATCGGCGCTGGATTTTGATCAGTCTGGTGTGCCTGGTTTTATGTATCTTTGCTTTCTCATCTGTAGCTGTTGGAGCAGTGGGGCACAGCGTCTCCCATTCCAGTTCATCGCACTCTTCAAGTTCCAGCAGCAGCAGTCATAGCAGCGGGTCATCGGGCGGGGGTATTGGCAATTTTTTATTGTTGGCTTATTTGTTCAGCCATCCGGGTGCCCTGGTGATCCTTATTATTATTGGCTTGATTATCTATTTCGTGGTCAAGAAATCCGGAGGCAGCATCAGCGATCACCAGGATGATGTCGAGGAATATCAGCCGCCTCATATTGTCGACCTGTCAGCCTTAAAGGCTGCCGATGAGAATTTCTCAGAGGAGATGTTCATATCTAAGGTAAACAATATGTTTATCCAGTTGCAGGAGGCCTGGATGGAGAAGGACTGGAAACGGGTGCGGCCCTTTGAGTCTGACGAACTGTTTAATATGCACAACAAACAACTTCAGGACTATATCCGCAACAACACCACGAATGTGGTGGAAAAAATCGCTATTCTAGAATCGGAAATCAGGGATTATCATGACATGGGCATCACCGAAAACCTGGATGTGTACATGCGCGTGCGCCTGCATGACTATGTCATCAACGATGAAACCCGTAAGGTGGTTGAAGGTTATCCCAACGATGAGATTACTATGGAATACCTCCTGGTCATGGTCCGCAAGAAGGGCGTAAAGACCAGAATCGCTGAAAACACCACTGTGACCAGTTGTCCTAACTGCGGGGCTAATGTCAGCATTAACGCCTCCGGAGAGTGCGAGTACTGTGGGAGCGTGGTCTCCAACGGAGATTTTGACTGGGTGTTAACCCGGATGGATGTGATCTCGCAAAGTAATTAACAGCTTTAGACTTTTGTGGAGTCCATTTTGATTGGGAATGAAAAGGGGGAGAGGAATGTTTTCCTTAAAAAAGCGTAAAAGGATCATATTGTTGACCCTGATCTGCTTTTCATTGGTGGCTTTGGTGTTCGCTTCCAGTTCTATTGCTTCGGTGGGGCACAGTACATCCCATTCTAGCAGCAGTTCGTCACATTCCAGTTCTTCTAGTTCGTCACATTCCAGTTCTTCATCAGGGAGCAGCAGTAGTAGCAGCACTAGTCATAATAGCACTAGCAGCAGCAACCCCAGCAGTGGCTTTCTAGGTGGACTATTAGGAATGCTGTTCTTCATACCATTCCTGTTTATTCTAATTGTCATAATTGTCATTGTGATGATCGTAAAACGAAAAGGTGGCAGCACCTCCTATTCTGGAGTTGATGAAGACTATGGGGAGGAAGGGCCTCCCGATCATGATCCTGCTCAGGTTAGCGCCGCTCTGGACGAACTCAAGGCGCGGGATGAAAACTTCTCTGAAGATATGTTTATCTCCCGCGTGAACAATATGTTCATACAGCTCCAGGAAGCCTGGCAGGAGAAAGACTGGAAAAAGGTACGGCCGTTCGAGTCTGATGAGCTGTTCAACATGCATGCCAAACAGCTTCAGGATTATATCCGAGCCAATCAGACAAATATTGTAGCCGAAATCGCCATACTGAAAACGGAAATTGTAGGATGCCACGAGGATGGCGCTACCGAGAGCCTGGATATCTATATGCGCACTCGTTTCAAAGATTATGTCATTGATGACGAGACCAAGAAAGTAGTGGAAGGTGATCCCCACCGGGAGAATTACATGGAATACCTGCTGGTGATGGCTCGCAAGAAAGGCGTCATGACCAAAGTGGAACAGAATACTACGGTCTCCACATGCCCCAACTGCGGCGCCAATGTCAGCATAAACGCTTCCGGCGAATGCGAGTACTGCGGCAGCGTAGTAAGCAACGGCGACTTCGACTGGGTATTGACCCGTATGGACGTAATATCCCAGAGCTGATCGAAATGATTCAGTTTGAAGACTGGTGCTGAAAGTTGGCACAGGCGGGGAGTAATTTCGCAAAAATCAGAATAACTATTGGGTAGGGAGGCTGCAAGCCTCCCTACCTAGTTTGTGAGTCCCTAGCTGTTGTGCGAGTTTAAGGTTTGACCAATCAACAGTAAGAAAGAAAAATAATAAATAGGATAAAATGAAAAGGTATTATGCCAGCAGGGAATAATTCATTGGTGGTGAGGTGAAGGAAAATGGGCAGTGAAGAATGGGTCTATCTGCTTCGCGTTGATCAACGATACCAGGTGGATATGCTGAGAGATATTCTGGAATCCCGGGGGATCCCAATTGTCGTCAAGAGCAAGGGGGGCGGGGACTATTTGCAGGTTTATATGGGTTCATCCTGGGCTGGCTTTGATCTCTATGTACCTACCAGCCGTTTGGAAGAAGCCCGGCAGTGGACCGACCTGCCACCCATTGAACCGGTTGAAGGCGAAGTTGATGAAGAAAATGAGGCTCAGGAAGAGCAGAGAAAGGCAGTGCGCTCCACAATATGGTCGAAAAAAGGCATAGGATTGTGGCTGCTCTTAACTGCGGGGTTGGCTCTCTTGATATGGATTATAATGGTAGTTCGAGGCGGTGTTAAAGAGCCTTTTTGGTAGGCAGAATATGATTGTTTGGTTACTAAAGGTCAGGGTATTGGTGGTATCAATTCTCCTCTACAGACTTATTTCGGGTGAACAAAAGCCTGTAGGGCGCTAAAATATAGGTCCGGACGTACAAACATGATATCATTATGGCTGGCACCGGGGACCCTGATGAATTTCTTTTCCCGGCTGCTCAGAGTATGATAAACCAATTCTCCCTCCTGCTGGGGTACCAGATTGTCATATTCCCCATGAATGATTAACGAAGGGCAAGTAATTCCGCCAATCATATCCAGGCACGCGTCTTCCAGGTCATCCATTGGCATAGTATAGCCCGGGAGGTTTAGGTGTTTTATAAGGCGAGTGACGGAGGCAAAACCGCTTTCTATAATCAAACCGGCAATGTGATCCTGGTAGTGGGCAGCCAATTCCAGGGCACTGGTGCTGCCCAGGGAACGCCCCATCAGGTAGATCGGAACCAGGGAGGGATTAATCTCTCTGATTTTATCCTGCAAGGTTTGATAGAGGACATGAGCATCCTTGATCAGGTGGGCAAAACCAGGTATTCCGGTGCTGGCTCCATAACCACGGTAATCCGCTACTACCAGGTTGATAGAGCAAGAGAGATAGAATGGGGCAATGTCATTATAATCGCTGGCGACTTCTCCATTGCCATGGAAATAGATTATCCAGGGCCAATCTCCGCCGCCTTGAAAGAAACGGCAACTTATAACGATTCCCTGGTCAACCGGCACCAAAACATCGAAAGCTCCAGCCGGCGGCAGGTCAAAAGCGCGGCGCGGATAGAATAAATATTGGCAAAGTTCCGGCTGGTCCAATATAGAATAATCGGACACAGGATCACTCCTTCCATCTGACGGTTCGAGCTGGTGATGAGGGTGAAAATTTTACGATGTATAAAAACCCGGAGCTACCTATTCGTATCGGGGCAAAAGATTGCTGCCATCAGTTTACCAGTTTCCAACCAATATATTAAGAGCTCGAGGTTATTGGAGCTTATCGTAAAAAGGGAAAAGCGCTGCAAAAATAATATTGAGTTATAATGATAGTTGTATATTTCCTAAAATGGAGTTTTAAACACCTGTAAGGAAAGATAATCTGTGCCAGAATCGTACGGAGATCCTGGCTAAGAATCATCGGGCAAGAAAAGGAAGGGCTTACATTCAGGGAAGGAGTGACAAATCATGGGGCTGACGGGAAAAGTTCTGGCTGTGAACATTTCCGAAAAACGCGGTGAAAAGAAACACAATATTAAAGAAGCCTTATTGAAAGTTGGTTTTGGCATCGAGCAAGATGCCCATGGAGGTGATTGGCATCGTCAGGTGAGCCTGTTGTCCCTTTCTAGTGTGGACAAGATGCGGGCCATGGGCGTTGAGATAGACTACGGTGATTTTGCTGAAAACATAACCCTGGAGGGGATCAATGTATGTGAATTACCGCTGGGCGCACGCATTCAGGTGGGGGAAGCCCTCCTGGAGATGACCCAGATCGGAAAAGAATGCCACAACAAGGCCTGTGCCATTAAAAAACAGGTCGGTGACTGTGTAATGCCGCGAGAGGGCGTTTTTACCAGGGTATTAAGCGGTGGATGGGTTCGGGTCGGTGATCAAGTAGAGGTCCTGGACTAGCCTGTACGGCTTTCGGTGTCGCCAACGAGGGCATATGGGGCACCGCGATCGCAGAGCGCACAAGGGGACATTCCCTGAAGGGGTGTGTCCCCTAACCATAGCGGGAAAGTGTGTCCCAACGAGAAATTCTTAATCAGGAAAATGCTTGGGAACTCACGACCAAAGGGAGTCCAAGGGGACATTCCTTACCGTTATTAGCCAGAATAATGCTAAATAAAGGAATGCAAGACATAATAAAGTCCCTACAAATTGGGCTAAGGCCCGAGGGAAGGTGTGTCCCAACGAGAAATTCTTAATCAGGAAAATGCTTGGGAACTCACGACCAAAGGGAGTCCAAGGGGACATTCCTTACCGTTATTAGCCAGAATAATGCTAAATAAAGGAATGCAAGACATAAT
>DATMYR010000028.1:0-23644 GCA_035560815.1 Syntrophomonadaceae bacterium
ATCGTACCTTATTTCATAACCCTGGCAAAATTAAAATGGGCAGAGGGCGACATTTCCGGTGCTTTTATGGCTATCTGTGAAGGGGAAAAGAAGCTGGGTGATGGCAACGCCTACTGGCATTATCTGTTTGATCTCTATACAACGGCTCTATATTTGGATATGAACGACATCAAAACCGCCCGCACCCGGTTAAATTTGACCCGTACCGGCATTTATGACCACCTATCCCACGCTCGCGAAGTTGAACATATCATCCTGGCCCAGTATTTGCTAAAAAGTGGAAATCTCGATGAAGCCGTTCTACTTTTAACCCGGCTTAAAAACCTGGCGGAGAAAGAAGACCGGCTGGGCAGTGAAGTGGAAATACTCTGCCTTTTAGCGCTGGCCTATCAGCGCCAAGGAAACAGGGAAAAAGCTCTGAAGGCACTGGATAAGGCCCTGGAATTGGGCATGGAAGACGGTTATATGCGCACCTTTATCGATAAAGTGGAACCCATGGCCAATCTCCTGGAAGCCTATTTACAGGGCCGGGAAAATTCAGCCCATACCCGCCATATTTATGCCTGCCAGCTGCTGGCCCAGACTCAAACCGGGCAAAATATAAAGAAGGCTGTTTCCCCAACAACGATAGAACTTACCAGGCGGGAATTGCGGGTTTTAAGGTTGCTGGCCGAAGAGAGGAGCAACCAGGACATAGCCCGGGAACTGAACGTAAGTGTGCGCACGGTAAAGTACCATAATGCCAACCTATACAAAAAGCTGGAATCAAAAAGCCGGATTGAGGCGCTGATCAAGGCCCGGGAGGCGGGCTTGCTGGAATAGGACGATGATATGGAAAAAGGACCGTATTTGTTTAAACTGTCGGGTAACCGGCAGTTTTTTTGCATAAATGCCAGAAACCTGTACCTGGTACAGGTTTCATAAAGAAGAGAATATTGTAAAATATCGGCAGGGATATTTAGACTTGTTGAGTTTGGGAAGTGCTGTAAATAGGAAGGAAATACTATGTCAAACCGCTGCGCCATCCCGCAAAAAAGATCCTGGCCCGTTTTATGATTATCGGATTTATGCTGGCTATAGTGATGGTGATATTGAATTTGAAAATAGCTTTTTAATCATGAGATCAATCCGGCGTATATATTTTGGGGAAAGAGCCCTATTTTACCTTTTCGGCTGGCAATAAAAGTTGAAGGAGTAGATTCCAATGCTTAAAAGGCGTCTGTCGTTTATTTTCTTGCTGATTCCTATCTTCATCCTGGCCATCCCCTGGGGTGCAGCCACCGCCGATGCGGGCGGCACCGCCTGGTCAGCCTGGTTCAGCACGGGCACTATCTCCACTTTAACCGCCGAGAATGTCACTCAGTATGATGCTGAACTTAAGGGCCACGTGGAATGGAAAAACCGGCATGCCGGTGTTGACCTGGTGCGGGACGCCCATTTCAAGTACATGGACTTGACCGATAGCAGCAACGGCTGGCAGTCGGTAACGGTGACGCCGGTGCCCACCAAAGGCGGCGATTTTAAAGTGCATATAAAGGGATTGACTCCCGGCCATACTTACCAGTACTATACTTATCTTGCTATGACCGAATCCGGCAGTCATAATGACAGCGCTAACACCGTGAAATTCACTACCCTGGCGGGAAATGGCACCGCCTGGACATCATACAGCAGCAACGGCATAATAACCACGTCGGCAGCCGCCAATGTCACCCAGTATAGCGCCGACCTGAAGGGCCACGTGGAGTGGCAAAATCGGAATGCCATGATCGATCTGGTGCGGGATACCCATTTCAAGTACCAGGATCTCACCGATGGCAGCCAGGGTTTGCTATCGGCAACGGTAACGCCGGTACCGACTGGGGGCGGTGATTTCACCGTCCATCTTTCCGGGCTGGCCCCCGGCCACAACTACCAGTTTTACGCCTATTTAGCCATGACCATATCCGGCAGCCATGACGACAGCGCGCATACCATGAAATTTACCACCCAATCCGGAAGAGGCACAACCTGGACGTCTTACAGCAGCAACGGCATCGTGGTTACCTTACCGGCGGAAAATGTCACCCAGTATGGTGCTGATTTAAAAGGACATGTGGAGTGGCGAGACCGCAATGCCATGATCGACCTGGTGCGGGATGCCCATTTCTGGTACCGGGATGCATCCAACTGGCAGGCCGGTGATCGCAGTGTCGCAGTAACCCCGGTGCCCACCAGCGGCGGCGATTTCACCGCCCACTTGTCCGGTTTGGTCCCCGGTCACACCTACTCCTTTTATGTCTATGTAAATATGACTATGTCCGGCGGTCATTATGATTATGATGGGACTGGACAGTTTACTACCCAACCCGGCCAGGCCGGTTCCTGGGAGCCCATAAATCAATTCTCTTGTTCCAGTGACGGCATCATAGCCCCTCTACCAGTTCAGAATATCGGACAATATTCAGCCGATTTATCCTGCCACGTGGAATGGCAGAATTATAGTAACATCGTCTACCCCGATTCCATAACTGATTTGGGTTTTTATTATTCGGAAGGCAGCTTGACCGGCCGTACTGCGGAGGCGCTGGGCACCAATAATGTTATTCCACTGCACCTACACGGCGGCGATTACACTGTGCATTTGCACGGCCTCACTCCGGGCCACACCTATACCTGTTATCCCTGGGTGGCCATGTTCGGAACAGACAGCTCCTTTATGTCCCAGGCGCCATCTCTGACCTTCACCACTTTGGCGGGCACGGGCACCGCCTGGCAGGATAATAGCAGCCTGGGCGTCATCTCCACCCTGGCCGCCCGGGATGTTACCGATTCGACATCTGTTCTCTGCGGGCACGCCGAGTGGCAAAACCAGAATTACAAGAGAGACCTGATATTGGAGGCCTGTTTCAAGTATCAGGACCTCACCAGCGGCAGCCAGGACTTCAAAACGGTGACAGTTACGCCGGTACCCACCAACGGCGGAGATTTCTCCGCCAAAGTATCCGGTTTGATCAAGGGCCATACCTATCAATTCTGGCCGCATGTTACTATGACCATGTCGGGTAGATATGAAGACTCCGCCCATCCCTTTTTGTTCACAGCCGGCAGCGGCAGCACGTTAACCATTACCGCCAACATGCCCACCGGGGTGGTAGGGCAAGCATTCAGTTCTTCCCTTAAGGCATCTGGGGGTGATGGGCACTATACCTGGAACGGCAAGGTCACAGCCTGGGACGGTAAAATCACACCCGGTGACGGCCTGGCCGTCTATCCCAATGGCATCGTTTGCGGGGTGCCTATAACCGCGACACCCGTATCTCCTCAAGCTGTTCCGGTGCAGGTCTGGGTTACGGTCAGAGATGCCAGCGGTAACAGCGGAAGTGCCACCTACAGCATAAGTGTTATCGATAAATTAAGGATTACTACCAGCAGCCTCCCCAGCAGCTTAATCGGCAATGCCTATCAGACGCCTGACGCGAAGACTGTCACGTTGACCGCCGGCGGCGGTCAGGGCCGCTGCACCTGGAGCGGCACCATTACGCCGGACAACGGACTTACCTTCAATGCCGACGGCTCCATCACCGGCACTCCACAATCGGTGCTCTCGTCGGCTGTAAAGGCTACAGTCAAAGATGAAAAAGGCAACCAGGCAACTGCCAATTTTAATATAAACATCTTTAATAAATTAATAATTACCAGTGTCAACCTGCCTACCGGTTTGACGGGAACGGCCTACAAAACCCGCGACGATAAAACCGTCACTCTGGGTGCTAACGGGGGGGACGGGCATTATACCTGGAGCGGGACCATCACCCCGAGCAATGGACTTAGGCTGAACACTGACGGCTCCATCACCGGTACTCCAGAGGCAGCGCACTCCTCAACGGTCAACGCTGCAGTCAGTGATGGCAGTGGCAATAAAGCCAACGCCAGCTTCAAGATAAATATTTTTGACAAACTGAAGGTTAGCAGCACCACCCTGCCTGTAGGTATGACAGGAATTGCCTACCATACACAGGATAAAAAAACTGTCACCCTAAATGCCAGCGGTGGCGATGGGCATTACACCTGGAGTGGAACTTTTACTCCGACCAACGGCACCCTTCAGTTATCAACCGATGGAAAGATCACCGGCACTCCGAGTACTGCTACGGGGGGCACACCTCTGACTTTATCGGCCGTGGTCAAAGACAGCAGCGGCAACAGCGACAGCGCTAACTTCGAGATGTATATAAACAACCCGCTGCCGGCTGGAGTGGTAGATCAATCTTATGATATGAGCCTGGTCGGCATTGGAGGCGACGGACATTATGTCTGGAGCGGGACCGTTGCTCCTGCCAACGGAACCCTCAAAATAACCCCAGACGGGAAGATCGCTGGCACCCCTGCTACAGCAACCGGTGCCGCCCCCCTGACTGCCACGATCATAGTAAACGACGGAAGCGGCAATTCCGGCGGCTCCGCCATGCAATTGAAGATTAACAGCAAGCCGGCCGTACCGGTTTCAATAACCACTACCAGCCTTCCGGGAGGAGTGGTTGGCCAATCTTACCATGCTTCTTTAGGCGCCGCTGGCGGCGACGGGCATTACACCTGGAGCGGGACGGTCACACCCGCCAACGGGCTTATCCTGAAGACTGACGGTTCCATTAGTGGCATTCCCCAGGCGGCGCTTCCGACAACAGTGGATGCCACGGTTGTCGATGGCGGCGGCAGCCGGACAAGCGTAAAATTAACTTTTCAGCCCAAGGAGAGGATTACCTCTAGCCTGGCCGATATTACTATTGATATGGACAACTACAGTCAGCTTAAATGCTTCTTTAACGTCTACCCGGCGGATGCCAGAGTTACCGCTACTACCAGCAACAGCGGCACAGTCGATTGCAGCCTGAATGGGAGTGCAGGCAGCTACTGGCTCACTTTGAATTCCGGGATTGCCAACGATAATACCGCCACCATCATCGTAACAGTAAGCAAAACCGGTCTGGACAGTGTCACCAGAAGTTTAACCATTCACTTGCCACAAGTCATTTGTGGGGGAGGAGGGGGATCGGCCCTTACTCCAGCAATCGCCGAGTTCACTGTGGACAAAGGTGGCGTACCTTATTCCTCCACGCTGACAGCTCTGAGCCATCCGGGCGCCGCAGCATATGCCATATACGTGCAGAATAGCGCCTTTACCATTCCAAATGTAGGCGATACTCCAATCGCAGGCGCTACTGCTTACAACACGGGCAATGATATAAACGGTGTAACGGCAGGCGAGCACCTGGGCATTTATGCTCTGGATGCTTCCGGCAAAATTATCGCCTTCACCGACCATGTACTTACGGATGGGGAGATTAGAGGTGATTAAAGGATGAATACCCGCCGCAACTATACTCAAAGGAGGAATATGGCCATGAAAAGACTTTTTTCTATTCCATTTATATTACTGGCGGCCATGCTGATACTGAACGTGATGCCACAGCCGGTCCTGGCATCACATACGATAAGCGCACTGGGAGCTTCGTCAAATCAATCGACAGGCGCAGTAATTGTTTCAGGCAAGGTAGATTCCGATAAAGGGGTGGCCAGAGTTATATGTGTCCAGGTCACTGATCCTAGCGGCAATGTGCTTTACGCGGGCAACCTCTCCACTATTGCGGATGGAAGTTTTACCATTACTTGCAATCCGGGACAGCTCCAAGCTGGAGACTATCTGGTGAAAGCAACGGTGGATGGTGGGGATATGCCTGCTGTGGCTTTCTTCAGCGTAAGCGACACATTTTCCAACACGAGTGCGGCTTCTGCTGACGCTGGGGCGCCATCCGAGGTGGTCATTTCCCTGCTCTCTCCTCCGAAAGTGGCCATAACCAGCCCGGCCAGCAACAACCCGAGCACATCTGATACGGCGATTACCATCTCCGCTTCCGGGTCCGGTTGCGATCATATGCAGGCCTCTTATACCAATCCGGGTGGAACAGTTACCTGGCTTGCGACACAGAGCGGCAATAGCTACAGCGCATCTTTTACGCCCCAACTGAGCAGCACGGGCAATTATACCGTTACTGTCTATGGCCGGAATACACCTAATACTACCGATCCCGGCTCTCTGAGCACTTCTGCCAGCAGAACGATTGCCGTGGGGCTCCCGACGCCAACAATCAAATTGATCAGTCCGTCTGACTCAGTCGATGCTAGCATTTATCCACCCGGTAAGATCACCATTTCCGCTATTGGAACCGGCTGCGACCACATGCAGGCCTGTATCATCAAGGGCAGTGAAAGTACCTGGCTCGAGGTTCAGAGCGGTAACAGCTATAATGTCTCAATAACCGAAACAGAGAATGCCGAGTATCTCATTGTCGTCTACGGTAGGAACACGCCAAACGCCACTGACCCCGGCTCCAAGCAAACTTCAAAAAGCGCCTACATATGGGTGAAGTCGAAGTAACCTAGATTGGACTGCCAAAAGAGAACAACAATATAATGAAGGGTTACCCGGACAACACCTTCAGGCCTCAGGCCAACACTACCAGGTCCGAAGCCATTGGCGTAATACTGAGTATAACGAAATAGCAAGTGTCGCGGGATCGGAACCCTTTTCCTGCTGCATACAAACACATGCGCTTCCAATATAATAAGGAAGCGCTTTTCTTATGGCTTTGGCCCATAAGCATTTCCGGATATATCATGGTGAACCCGGGAGGCCATGTCAGGTATGTACGAGCAATCCATGAATATAATGTAAAGGGGGGGGCTTTGGTAGGGGGAGCGGGAATCCGCAACAAGGAAACCAGATCATACTAGCTGGGGCCTGATAAGGTTTCATATCCTGACGAAAGCGCATGAAATTGAGGGATAATATAACGATTTTGGAATTGACACCACTCAGGCAAACCATATAAAATAAGCACGTCCAGGTCACCATGCCTGAAATTTCATATCCCTCATGAATTATGTAATGCGTCCACATTGTGACGAGGGAGCGAAGTCAATAAGGGAAGGAGTCATGAAGTGAATGAGTAAACACCTGATGACTATCGTTAAACCAACCTTGAAAAGGGATGTAAAGGAAATGAACTGTCGGGAGTGTGCTACATCCTGTCAGTCTGCCTGTAAGACCTCATGCACAGTAGGGAATCAGATCTGCCGTAAACAATAAGGCGATGGCCGTTGAGGGGCAAAGCCCCTTTTTTTGTGGGCTTTTAGGGGAAAAGGAGATGGACCGTGCTCTGTCCGGAGAACTATGATTTTTCTGCCCATATTCACCAGTATAGCTGGGGAGGGCTCTACATCTGCCTGGATGTCAACAGCGGAGCAGTGCATCTGCTGGATGAAGTCGGTTGGCGGCTCGTCAGCTTGATTGCTGATCACCATGGGGACGGGCAAGCGGCGGTGGAAGCCTGTGCCCGGGAGTTTCCGCTGGATGAAGTGCAGGCTGCTTTTCATGAAATCCAACAGACAGTTATTCAGGAGGCCCTATTTACTCTTCCGGAATCGCTTGAGCTCGATTATTCTGCTCTGTCAATAAAAGCCCTGTGTCTCAATGTTGCTCATCGCTGTAATATGAACTGCCGGTATTGTTTTGCCAGCCAGGGAGACTTCGGCCGGGGCGAAGCGCTCATGAGTAGTGAGATTGGCCGCCAGGCTATTGATTTTTTACTGGAACAGAGCGGAAGTGTGCGGCAGGTGGAAGTTGATTTTTTTGGCGGTGAGCCGCTGCTTAACCCCCGGGTGATTCGGGATGTGGTTGATTATGGGGAAGAGCAGGCAGCCCGGATCGGGAAGAAGATTCATTTTACCCTGACAACCAATGCCGTATTGTTGGATCAGGCCATGAACGACTTTATTATAGATAAAGGGATCAGTGTGGTCTTAAGCCTGGACGGGCGTCCAGAGATTAATGATTACAATCGAAAGATGAAAAACGGGTCGGGCTCCTATGATCTGGTTTTACCCAGAATTAAAGCTCTGGTTCAAAGGCAACCGGTCAGCCATTATATCCGGGGGACTTTTACTCGAGATACCCTGGATTTCGCCAGTGATTTTCAGCATCTGGTCGAATTGGGTTTTGAATCGATTTCCCTGGAACCGGCGGTGGGGCCGCATAAAGACTTTGCTATTCGAGAAGAAGATCTGCCGGCTGTCCTGTCTGAATATGAACGTCTGGTTGAGATTCTCTGGAATTATCAGCAAGAGGGCAAGGAGATCTCCTTTTTTCACCTGCAATTGGATTTACTTAGAGGGCCTTGTTTGGCCAAGCGCTTGACCGGGTGCGGGGCGGGCGTTGAATATCTGGCCGTAACCCCGGAGGGCGACCTGTACCCCTGTCATCAATTGGTGGGGCAGGATCAATTTTTTATGGGCAATGTGGGAGGCTCCGGCATAAACTGGCATATAAAGAAAATTTTTGCTAGCAATCACCTGATAGGGAAAGAAGAATGTCGACATTGTTGGGGACGGTACTTTTGTGGAGGCGGCTGCCATGCCAATAATTATTTAGCCAACCAGGCGCTAAATCGCCCCCATGCCGTAACCTGCGCTATGCATCGCAAACGAATTGAAGCTGGAATATACCTGCATGCAAGGACTGTAATGGGAAAAAAATAGCCGAAAAAGCAGGAATTTGAATACAATGAGTAGAAATAGCAAATGTTGAAAATTTATCTTGGAGAGTATAGCTTATGCTTCATTATTTACAGGAGAACAGGCGATTAGGGACTGCCGGAATCGTCCTGGTCTTTATTTTCGTTTTTGCCCTGGTTTGGTGCCTGGCCATCAGGACACCCGCCTATGCGGTTTATGTAGATGGTGGCAAACAGTTTATCATCAAAAACCGGGCTGAGTATTACCAGGCACTGGCACAAATGAAGACCGAGCAGGAGCAAAAAATGCACCGCGAACTGAATATATCCAACCAGGTAAAACTAAAACTGGTTTTCGCTAAACGCCGGGATATTACGGTTTCCAGTAATGTTGAAAACGCCTTAAAAATGGCTATGCATATGAAAATAATGGCGGCAGCGATCGTCGTTAAAGGACAGAGTGTTGCCTATGTAGAAAACCAGCAGATTGCCCAACATTTATTGGATACGTTAAAACAGGATTTTACCAAAGTTGACCAGGGCGAGAAACTGGTGGCCGTTACATACCAGGAAGATGTGCAGATCAAGGATGAAGAAGTTGGGGCGGATCAAGTAATCAGTGAGAAACAAGCTTATGATTATATAACCACCGGCAGCCAGCGCCCGGAAAAGTACACGGTAAAAGAAGGCGACTCGCTGTGGATGATAGCCCGCCGTAATAATATGCTGGTCAAGGATATCACCCAGGCCAATCATATGGACGGTGACCGTCTAAAACCTGGCCAGGAGCTGACTCTGGTCAAATCCAAACCATTTATCACAGTAGTAGCCCAGGTACAGGGGGAGAGAGACGAGCAGATTCCATACGAAGTGAAGACTGTGGTGGACCCTAATATAGGAAGCGGCGTTAGGGTTTCCCAGGACGGACAGCCGGGTCAAAAGCATGTAGTCTACACATTAACCAAAGTCAACGGCAGTGTTGATAAAAAAGAAGTTAAGGATGAGAAGATTATCAAAGCGGCGGTGAGCAAGATCCTGGTGAAAGGCAACCAGGTGCAGCTGGCTTCCCGTGGTAGTGGACCGATATCTTCCACCGGCGATCTGGATTGGCCTATGTCAGGTTCCATTTCTCAGTACTTCGGCAGGCATACCGGCCTTGATATCTGTGCTCCGGTCGGCACGACGATTCGAGCAGCTGACAGCGGATACGTTACTTTTGCCGGATGGCAGGGAGGGTATGGGAACTTTGTAGCTGTAGACCACGGCAACGGACTGGTGACTCGCTACGCACATTGCAGTTCCATAAATGTGTCTGTGGGGCAGAGTGTGGCCAAGGGAGAAGCGATCGCTGCGGTTGGAGTAACAGGACATACAACCGGTCCGCACCTTCATTTCGAAGTGCTGTCCGGTGGTTCCTTCGTTAATCCCTTGAAATACCTGAATTAGATGTAGTATTACCCTGGCCCAAGGGTCAGGGTTTTTATTTTGGCATGAAAGGGGACGGGTCTGTGTATGATGTAATAATTATCGGAAGTGGACCTGCTGGTCTTACTTCAGCGATTTATACCGGGCGGGCCCGGCTGCGCACCCTGATTTTGGAAGGGAACATGTTGGGCGGCAATGCAGCCTTGACCGATTTGATCGATAATTATCCTGGTTTTCCATTTGGAATTCAGGGCCGTGAGTTGATGGAGAACTTTTGGAGGCAGGCTGAACGGTTTGGGGCGGAATTGAAGATTGAAGTGGTAGTAGGACTGGAGAAACGTACCACGGATATCCTGGTCAGAACCGACCAGGGAGAATACACAGCCCGCTCGGTGATCATAGCCGGGGGTGCGCGCCGCCGGGAGCTTGAGGTTCCAGGGGAAAAAGACTTCTTAGGGCGGGGTGTTTCTTATTGCGCGACTTGTGATGGCGCGTTCTTTCACGGGTCGCCAGTGGCTGTGGTAGGGGGCGGCGATACAGCTATAAAAGAAGCCCTTTATCTTGCCGACATTGCCTCAAAAGTATATCTAATTCATCGGCGTGATCAGTTTACGGCCAATCCAGTATCGATGGAGAAACTGCTGGCCAACCCGCAGGTAGAAATCAAGAAAAATATGATTATCCGGCGCGTTGAAGGGCAGAGCCTGATGAACAACCTGGTCTTGGAAAACGTTCTAACCAGGGAGACCGAGAATCTACCCGTAGAAGGATTGTTTGTCAGTATCGGGTTGATATCGGCAGGTGATTTTCTCCAGGGATTACTGGACACCAGGGAGGGGTACATCCGGACGGATGAGAATCTACAGACCTCGATTCCCGGAATTTTTGCGGCCGGGGACATCCGTTGGAAAAAGGCGCGTCAAGTAGCCACAGCTGTGGGAGAGGGAGCCTTGGCAGGAATAGCTGTAACTGAGTTTTTGAAGGAATAGACCCACTATTTGCTTTCCCCGCTAGCAGGTTTGGCATTGTATAATGGGCTGCAGAGGGGAGAGAGAGCAAATGTTGGGGATAAAAAATGAGGCTTCCTTGCGGAGCAGCATGATAATAGCGTTTATATTCCTGGTTCTAGGCTTTCTGGCTTACAAAAACAGCCAGGTTCTTATGAGGACCATGGTGGGGCAGGAAACGCGATGGAGGACTGCTTCCTTCCAGGAAACCCAAAGCAGCCATTATATAATAAAATATACCAGCAGTGACACTCAGGTCGTACCGATCATAGAGCAATCCGCAGAAGAGGCGTACACTTCAGTGAGCAATATTTTCGGGCGCGACCCCCAGGGAAAAATAACCCTGGTTGTTTATCCGGACGAATCCAGTCTGGCCCAGAGTTTTGGCTGGGATCGGGATGAGAAGGCTATGGGAGTGTACTGGGGCGGAACCATACGGATTCTTTCCCCGCGCGCTTACCTGCATGGCCCGGATCTCGAAGGCCAGTTCTACCGTGAAGGGCCTATGGTGCATGAGTTTACTCATCTAATGGTTGATGATGTTAGTCATGGAAACTACAACCGGTGGTGGACAGAGGGAATTGCCCAGTATGTGGAGAAAGAAGTTACTGGATTTGAATTCGCAGATCCTTTTGCCAATGGGCAGCAGGTTAAGTATTACGATTTAGGCACCCTGGAAAAGCAGTATGACCAGTTGGACCAGAAAGTGGCATACTGGGAGTCGCTCAAGACGATAGAGTGGATCGTCGATAATTATGGGCAGCAAACCCTGTTTGATATTACGTCTTATCTTGGACAGGGGTATTCCATGAAACAAGCCCTGGAAAAGGGCCTGGGGATCCCCTACAGTTCCTTTGAAAGTCAAGTTTACAATGAACTGCAGGGAGCATAAAGGCGAGAGGTGTGAATGTTGAAAGATACGCTAACCATTGAAGGGGGACACCCGCTGCACGGCCAGGTAAAAATCAGTGGGGCAAAAAACGCTGGGCTGGTGCTCATGGTGGCTTCAATTATGGCTGAAGGAGAGACAATCCTTGACAACCTGCCTCGCATTCGGGACGTGGAGGTCATGATCGAGCTACTCCGGGATCTAGGGGTTAATACCAGGTGGAATGAGGATGACAGCCTTTCAATTTGCCCTCCATCCGGAGATATAAAGCGCCAGACATCTTACGAGTTGTCTAAACAGCTGCGGGCTTCCAATCTGTTCCTGGGAGCAATATTGGGGCGCGAAGGGGAGGCAATTGTCTCCATGCCCGGCGGTTGTGACATCGGCTCTCGGCCTATGGATCTCCACATCAAAGGGATGCAGGCCATGGGCGCCCAGATTGACATTGAGCACGGTTATATCTACGCTCGGGCGCGCCAGAACAGGGGTGCGCGGGTTTACCTGGATTTTCCCAGTGTGGGAGCCACCGAAAATATCATCATGATGGGAGCACGAACTTCAGGCACCACCTTAATTGAAAATGCGGCCAAAGAGCCCGAGATTGTTGATCTAGCCAACTTCCTCAACTCCATGGGGGCACACGTTCGCGGCGCGGGAACCGACTTGATCAAAATAGAAGGGGTCGAAAAGCTGCGCGCCGGACGATATGCGATTATTCCCGACCGCATTGAGGCTGGTACTTTTATGGTGGCAACCGTGATTTCCGGTGGAGATGTCATGATTGAAAATGTTATACCCACCCACCTGTATCCGATTATTGCCAAACTTCAGGAGACTGGAGCTCATATCGAGGAAACCGATGGTGGTATACGGGTGCGGGCTGGTGAATGCATTTTACCAGCTGATATTAAAACCCTGCCCTATCCGGGCTTTCCCACTGACATGCAGTCTCAGATGATGGCCTTATTGACACTGGCCAGGGGATCCAGCGTACTTGTGGAAAACGTATTTGAAAACCGTTTTCAGACTGTGGATGAATTGAAGCGCATGGGGGCTCGCATTAAGGTAGAGGGCCATACTGCGGTGGTGCAAGGGGTAAAAAAATTGTATGGAGCTCGAGTAAAAGCCAGCGATTTACGAGCTGGAGCGGCACTGGTGCTTGCGGGTTTGGCAGCCCAGGGAACCACAGAAATTGAAAGAGCCAGTCATATCTTTCGGGGTTATGAGAACATCGTTGAAAAACTTAGAGACCTGGGAGCTCAGGTAGACTAATTCCCGGAAATAGAAATGTTAACTTAAAAAAGAAGGCCTTAAGGGCTTTCTTTTTTTGCCTCCACAAGCTGGTATTAAAACCCGCCCGTTGTAGATAATATGCCTAACCCGATTAGAGGAGGATACTGTATGAAGAAAAGGGTCAAATATGCCGCCCTCACCTTGCTACTTTTGACCTGTCTCAATCAGCATTTCTTTAACCTTTTCCGCTGACGTGCCTCCAATACCCACGCTGACCCGACCCAATCTCCAGGGTGGAGAGTCCACCTTGATGGGGGTATGTTCGGTAGTCCAGAGGTATTTAAAACCTGCTTTCTGAGCTGCATCAATCAGAGATTGATTATAGTAGCCGAAAGGAATACAGAAGCTATCCAGGCTGTTAAAATTATGCTGCTTCAGAACCTCTCGGGATGTAACCAGATCATCGAAAATACGTTTTTCATAAGCTGCCTGATCCTCGCCTGGAAAGCGGCTAGTAAGCCAGGCATTGCCACCGGGATAGGTGCCCTTAATAAACTTGTGTCCATCATAAGAATGGGAACAGATATCAAAGTTGTCCTCTGTTAAAGCGGCTAGCTGCGACCAATCCATCCACGCTCCCTTGGACGTATCCCCCGAATTGTTGACCAGAGAAACCACGACAAACATAGTGGCCGGCCAATTCCGTTTCTTGAGCAGCGGGTAGGCTACCGTGTAATTGCTTTCATTGCCGTCATCCATGGTAATGGCTACCGCGTTGGGGGGGAGGCGCTTTTTCTTTTCTATGAACTGGGTCACATCCTGCAAAGAGACTACATGGAAGCCTTCCCGGCTGAGCATATCCAGATGTTCGCTGAACCTTCGGGGAGTAATGGTGGTTCCGGTTTCTCCCAGTCCGAAATTGTGATAGAGAAGGACTACTGCTTTATCCTGGTAATAGATGGTGGTGGGCAGTGGTTGAATTGCTGGCAAAACTGCATAGCGGCCGGTTTTAAAGTACCAGAAAGAACCCCCGGCTATCAGTAGAACGGTGATAAGAAGACCTATAACTCTGGCCTTACTCCTGCTCATTATTCTCCTCCGCCCACATGGAATCCAATATTCATTATAATATAGAAAAGCTACTATTAGAACGGGCACGCTGCTGGGACTTCCTCCCTGTTATTTACCCTGACGAGAGAGAAGAAGACCTTATCGCGTTAACTATGAAGTGTTGTCATGGAAAGGAGAAAATCCCATGTCTTACCGGATTATTAGTGCCGGCCGGGTCCGGGAACCCTTTTATCATGAAGGCGTCAAGGAATATCTAAAACGATTGGGCAGTTACACGCAGATTCAACTGGTGGATGGACTGGAAGAAAAAATAAGCCCCCGGGCAGGAAGTAGTGATATACAAAAGGCTTTACAGAAAGAAGCGGAGCGCATCCTTTCTCTGATTGGCAAAGATGAGATCCTGGTCTTGCTGGACAGCCACGGGACAGAGTTAACATCCGAAGAACTAGCGGCCCGCATGGAAGGCTGGACACTTTCTGCAAAACGAATCAATTTCGTGATAGGCTCTGCCAATGGTGTAGCCGACCTCATCCGGGGACGAGCTGACTTCAAGCTTTCCCTATCCCGCCTGACCCTGCCCCACCAGATGGCGGTCCTGGTGGTCGCAGAACAGATCTACCGCGGCTTCAAGATCCTCAAGGGCGAACCGTACCACAAGTAACCTATCGAGGGTGTCGTCGCCGACACCCTCTGACGTTTCAAATGGAGACTAAAAATTTAATCGGCGGATGGTTTTATTCGAGATTCTGAAGGAAGTCCCTCAAACTCCAGGTTATCCCGTGTGAATGGTGGCAAAGGGATATTCCAGGGACGGTGCGTTTATGCTCAGTGGTGGTCAATAAGCATTTTATACTCAGGAAGGTTCTTCTCCGCAACAAATTGCTTGAATACGGAGAAGGGCTTTCTTATTTGGACGACTTATAATGGGCAGCTAAATCCGAAATGATACAGGATTCGAAAGAATGATGATATACTCTATGATTAATACACGTGTTTCTTGTGCTAATTTCTAGCTCTCAATTAATTAGACCAATTTCAGCAAACATTCCGGGTTTTAATAAGGGATTTTCCTGTAAGAAGAGCACTTCGACCAATATGTTGTTAGTATTGGGCTCAACGATCATATTGATAAGCGATATTCTACCCCTGAATTCCTGGTTGGGGAGTTCTGATACTTTAATAGATACTTCTTGACCGACGTTGATATTACCGCTTAGAGTTGAAGGAAGATAAGCATCAACCTTTAAAGAAGTAGAATTAACTACGGTTAGCAGAACGGTTCCCGCCAAGGCCAACTCGCCAGTATTTATATTTCTTGCGCTTACCACACCGGAAATCGGAGATAAAATCATCCCGTTTTCCAGTTGAGTTGAAGCCAATTCTAAGGATGCCTGCGTTTGATTTAGTTGTGCCTGGGAGGAACGCAAAGCCGTTTGGGCGGCGTCTAGCTCTGCCTGTGATTGTTCCAGTTGCGCTTTGGAAATGGCCCCGGCATTATATAACGCCTGGTTTCTATCATTAGTATTTTTGGTAATTGTATAACTGGTTTGCGCCCCGTCCGCAGCCGCCTGGGCCTGAGATAAACCGGCACTGGCTTGAGCCAGCTGGGCGGCAAGTTCCTTGGAGTCAAGTTTTATTAGGGGATCGCCTTGCTTTACCGTGGTACCGACATCTACGTTTACACCCACGACCCGGGCGGTGATCAAGGAGCTTATGTCCGCCTTTGAAACGGCTTGAATCTTGCCTGCCATAAAATATACAGGCCCGGTCTTAGCGTAGCCGTTGGTCAGAATAGAATTCGGGTCTGTACTTTTATAGTTACTGCATCCCCCCACAAAACACATCCCACTCAGCACCAGTATCACCAATAGTAATATATTTTTTTTCATACGATCCACTCCTCTAAATCAATGGATTATAAAATAACTCCTGTACCACCTTTTAAAGTGTAAATATTATTGGATTTTTGGTTTGGCAATTATTGTATCTCGCATAAACATTACAGTAATAATTGAACCGACAACTGCGAATGAAGCTATGGCAATAGCATAATTCATGGCGTCATTATAGGCTTGTAAATGAATGGATTGTGATATCATGGATAGGGCAGAGTCCGGGAAATGCTTGATTATTTCTGATGCAGTCCGATTAAATACAGTTATTTGGGCCGAAAGAATTGCATAGCTGTAATCCATCTTGCTTTGTATCAATGTAGTCATGATGGTTATACTTAAAGCCTGCGCAACTTGTCTGATCGTATTGGAAAGTGCCGAAGCCTTACCGACAAGAGGCATTGGCACTGAATTTAAACCGGCCGTGTTTACCGGCATCATGCATATTCCCAGGCCCAGGCCTCTAACCATAGCAATAAGTGTAATCGTTTCTTTGGCAGTATTCATATTTAGGAAAGAGAGCTGATAAGAAGCAGCGGCAACAATTATGAGTCCAGGTATGGTGAGTTTTCTGACCCCTAATTTATTTAATAATTTTCCGCTCAAGGGCATCATTATCCCTGATGCTATGGCAGCTGGAAAAAGAATTATGCCGCTTTCCATCGGAGAATATCCTCTTATGCTTTGCAGAAACAAGGGGAGGACGTATATTCCACCCATAAAAGCCATGCCATTAAAACTGGTTACTATTTGGCTGGCACTAAAATTGAATATTTTTAATACTCTCAAATCAAGCATCGGATCTTTTATAGTAAGCTCATTAGCCACAAATATTAATAGATTGAAAATCCCGAAAGCAAGCAATAAGGGATATTTTATATCTCCCCAATCAATGGAGGAACCTTCTCCCAGAACATACAACAGGCTCACCAAACCCAGGATGGAGGTGATAAAGCCGATGAAATCAAAACTTTTAAAGGGCTTGGTGGGTGAGCTTTTTAGAAGAATACTTCCCAACAACACGCCTAAAATTCCGATTGGCACATTTACATAAAATATCATGCGCCAATCCATATACTGAATGATATATCCTCCCAGGGTAGGGCCTATAGCAGGAGCCGCCATTGAAGCTATGCCCCAGAAGCCCATGGCCGTCCCTCTCTCTTCCATAGGGAATATCTGGAATATTATGGACATGCCCACGGGCATGATCATGCCTCCACCGAGGGCTTGAATGATCCTGAAAACTATCATGGAAGTATTGCTCCAGGAAAAACCGCATAATAGTGAACCGAATGTAAACATTGCCAGTGCGTATATATATAGCTTTTTAGTTCCGAATATCTCGCCTAGAAAACCAGTCAGCGGAATTATTGCAGCCAGGGCCAGGGAGTAAGCGGTTATTATCCATTTAATATCCTGGAGAGAAACGCTGAATACGGCCATAAGGTTGGGTATGGCAATGTTAATTATATTTGAGTCAAGCATGGCCATGAAAGTACCTATTACCACGACAAACAGGGCCAACCATTTATTGATGCCGACATAATTTTGATTTTGTACCTGCATATCTTATATCCCCCCTATCTGATGTGAATTTTAACGATGGCATTCGTTCCTACCAAAATTTCACGGTTGCCTTTATTGATCTCAATTTTCACAGGTATCTTCTGAACAACTTTAGTAAAAGTGCCGCTCGTTGAAGACGGTAGAAGGGAAAAGGCTGAATTGGTGGCCTTGCCAATATATTTAACTGTTCCAGTAAATTTTTCTCCACTATATTGGTCTATGGTA
Organism: Syntrophomonadaceae bacterium; assembly: GCA_035560815.1. GTDB lineage: Bacteria > Bacillota > Syntrophomonadia > Syntrophomonadales > Syntrophomonadaceae > UBA5314. The sequence goes on from DATMYR010000028.1 coordinate 17,864, forward strand.
ATATCTACCTTCTCATCAGGTTTAATTTTATTCAACTTGGTCTCTTCAATGTTTGCACTAATATATAATTTGTCTGTGTCAATCATCATGGCAATTGTCTCCCCTGAATTGACCGCTTCACCAGTGGTCCCTTCTTTCTTTAAAATAATCCCATTGACTGGTGCTCTTAAGAGAGACTGATCAACATCCTTATCCGAGCTTGTAATCATCTCCTGCCGCCCAAGTATTTGGTCCTTAACCACCGTATCTCCCTCATCAAAATTAAGCTCGGCAATTTTCCCGGAGATCTGGGTTGCAACTGTAACCAGCTCACCGGTTACTTTGGCGTCTTCCGTAGAGACATAATAAGTGTTTTGATACCAGTAATAAATACCAATAGCACCCAAAACGGCAAGCATTAAAGATAATAGAGAAAACAACAATATTTTGCGTTTTTCTTTCATATATATCACCACGCCTTTCGGATTATTAGGAGAGTTATTTCAGTCTGTACAATCGCCAATAATAGAGTAAAATCATTTATAGAGTATAATCATACTGAGCTATGCTCATTATTACAATACTCACTATGAGTATGCACAGCAAAAGGCTTGCTGTCAAGGAGGATTTTATGGATACTTCTCAACCACTGACTGAAACAATCGACCCTTCAGCAGGAGAACTATTACATTTAATATTGAAAACGAATAATTTTGTTCATAAGCAAATAGAGGTTGAACTTTCCAGGCACAATTTACCGCCGCAGTTAACGGGGCCGAGATTGCGAGTTCTTATGGAAATATCTGCTGCAGGCAGACTGAAAATGAGTGAATTAGCCGCCAAATTGGGGGTTAGGGCCCGTACAGTCACCCAGTTCGTTGATGTTCTGGAAAAAGACAATTTTCTTGTTCGCCTTCCCGATACATCCGATCGCCGTGCAACATTGCTGCAACTTACTGAGATGGCAGAAAGAATTATTGCAGAGGCCCAGATCGTTATGGACTCCGTATCAGAAAAGTTGTTGGAGAATATAACCTTAGTGCAGCGAAAGCAGTTGTGCGATATTTTGTTATGTATCATTTCGGATAAAGAATAACTGAGAAATAAAAGGCTTGGGACAAAGAATAGTTGGTCGACTCGTTGTAGATGAGGAGGTAAACATATGGATTTTAATGAGAGAGAACAGGCGTTTATCAAGGAAGCCCGGGAACGGGCTGAGGGATTATACCGGGATGGGGAGTACCTTTGCTCAGAGGCGGTCTTCACTGTGGTGAATGACCATCTCGGCCAACCCCTTCCAGCGGAGGCTGTGAAATTAGCATCCGGTTTTCCGGTGGGCATGGGCACTGCTGGCTGTGCTTGTGGAGCTCTTTCGGGGGGCATAATGGCTCTGGGTCTTAAATTTGGCCGCACGGAACCGAGAGCGGAAATGCCTGATATGTTCAGAGTTTCCAAGGAGCTGCATGATGAATTTAAAAAACAGTTTCGCAGCGCGTGCTGCCGGGTGTTGATTAAGAAATTCGAGTTTGGTGGGCCCGAACATCTTGCCCAGTGTGTTCACATCACGGGTCAGGTAGCTGAGATGGTTATGAAAAAAATACTGCTGGCGGAAAGACCGCAGCAGGATGCCTAGAAGAGTTGCTCGTTATTACCTGTAGGGGTGGGGAATGAGATCCTCACCCTTATTTATTGGGTTCCTGATCAGGTCCAAACTGTACCTTTAGCCAGGCCTTGATTTCATCCCGCACCTTTTCGAAAGAGGCCAGGATTTCTTCCTCGCTGCCTTCGTTTACTGCCCCGCTGAAGCTGTGATGCAAGACCTGACGCCCCGGAAAATAGGGGCAGGTTTCCCGGGCGACATCACATACAGTGACTACATAATCAAAATCAATGTCCTTAAACGCATCGATGCTTTTGGAGCGGTGGGAGGACATATCCACACCCAGCGCTTGCATGGTTTTGATCGCATACGGATTCACCGAAGACGGAATCACGCCTGCGCTATAAACCTTATAGCGATCTCCGTACAGCATTCTTAACAGTGCTTCCGCGATTTGTGAGCGCCCGGAGTTCTGGTTGCAGATGAAAAGAACCCTTTCTTTCTTCTTTGGCTGCATTCTATCTTACACCACCTAAACGTTCTGTATTGCCTGCTGCGAAGTATTTGCGGCGCAAGAAAAAGGCCACATTGACCAGACTGATGAGAACCGGGACTTCCACCAGAGGGCCGACCACGGTGGCAAAGGCCTGTGCTGAACCGATTCCAAAAACGGCAACGGCGACGGCAATAGCCAGTTCGAAATCATTACTGGCAGCAGTAAATGAAATGGTCGTAATTCTGGGGTAGTCGGCTCCCATCCATTTCCCAATGAAGAAAGTCGTCAGCCACATGAACAAGAAGTAGATGGTCAGAGGAATCATGACCCGCACAACGTCAAGAGGCAGTGTAACAATCACATTTCCCTTCAGAGAAAACATGACCAGTATGGTAAATAGCAAGGCAATCAGAGTAAGCTTGCCGATGCGGGGGATGAACTGCGATTCATACCATTCCTTTCCTCGGGCCCTCACCATGATGGATCGGGTAAGGAATCCGGCAATGAAAGGAATTCCTAGATAAACAAAGACGCTTTTGGCGATCTGAAGCATAGACACATCGACCGCCACACTGGAGAGCCCCAGCCAACGGGGGACCAGGGTAAGGAAAATATAGGCGTAAAGCGAATAAGTTAAAACCTGAAATATGGCGTTGAATGCCACCAGCCCTGCAACATATTCAGGGTTGCCTTCGGCCAGATCATTCCATACCAGGACCATGGCTATACAGCGGGCTAAACCAACCAGGATGACGCCTTCCATCAATTGGGGTTTGTCTGAAAGGAGCAATACGGCCAGAATGAACATAACGACCGGGCCCACAATCCAGTTTTGCACCAGGGAGAGCCCCAGCAGTTTCTTGTCTTTGAAAACCATGGGCAGTTCCTCGTAACGTACTTTCGCCAGGGGTGGATACATCATAAGAATAAGGCCGATGGCAATAGGAATATTAGTTGTTCCAACCTGGAAGTGGTTCCAAAAGCCAGCGATCTGGGGGTAGCCATAACCTACTCCGACCCCCACAGCCATAGCCAAAAAGATCCATAAGGTCAAATACCGGTCCAGGAATGATAACTTGCGAGTAAAGGCCTCCGTCATACTATTTACCTCCTTTACGTTTCTCCCCAGGGAGCTGGTCAAATTTCTGGCAAACTGCGCTTTTTACGCATCCGGCGTTCATGCTTAAATTTATCCTGATAGGTGTGATTAAATTATCGGTCAGGATCTCTTGCCACGCAGCGATGCTTTCCTCATCGAGCCGGTAATAAATCCACCGTCCTTCGCGACGGTCATGAACCAGCCCGGCCTGTTTGAGAATCTTCATATGATGAGAAACCGCTGGTTGTGATATCCCTAGAACCTCAATAAATTCACAAACACAGGTTTCTCCTTCGGAAAGCAACTTGATCATCTGCAGTCGTTTTTCATCACCTAAAGCTTTAAAAAGTTCGGCCATTTCCCGCATCAGCAACCACCTCTCTGGGGGCAGAACCCCCAACTCTGCAATGGAAAAAGATCATGGGTCTCCATCACCTTCGGCTCTCCAATCATCTCCGTGAGATAGTTTAGAGGAGTCCTGCCAGACCGGCAATGCCTCGAGGAATCACAGGCTTCCATGGAATATAAACTGTTTTTCGTGCCAGTGTATGGACCACTTTTTCAATCCAAGGTTGTTCTTCGTTGGCCAGACTCGTTAGTACCGGATCCGATGTCGGAACGCCGTTCCAGGTTTGGTTGAAGACCCAGTAAAAGGGGGTGATTCCAGCTCGGATTAGATCATCCTGCAGCCTGGCAGCTTCCAAAACGGGCGTGGCCTGGGCCAAAGTGACCAGTAAAACCCTGGTCAAGTTGGGATCACGCAAGCGTGGGAGCAGCTGCCGGACTTCATCCGGTATTTCACCACTGCTCTGTTCAATCTGGCGGTGATAAGCGAGCGTATTATCCAGCAGAAGCAGGGTGTGCCCCGTGGGAGCAGTGTCCAGTATTACGAAGCTGTTGTCCAACTTGCTAACAATCCGGGCAAAGGCTCTGAAAACGGCAATCTCCTCGGTGCAAGGAGAAGCCAGATCTTCGTTCAGAAGAGCCAACGCTTCTTCATTCAGCGGTGCTCCCACTGTCGCTAGCACTTCCTGGCGATATGCGGATACTTCAAAGGAGGGATCAATCCGGCTTGTCGTCAAATTATAGCCGATAGTATTCTCCGCTCCGGAAAGCACCAGGCTCAAATGGGCAGCGGGATCGGTAGTTGAAAGGTGAACCGGGTACCCTTGTTCGGCCAGGGCCAAGGCAATCGCGGTAGCGATAGTTGTTTTCCCCACACCACCTTTGCCCATGACCATAATTACACTATGGGGATGATTACTCAGTTCGTCGATGATGGGACTTAATCCCGATGGAATCTCACTCTTTTTGATATAGTCGCCATCGTCTACCTGGTTGAGCGTTAATGGAAGGGAAATATAATCGGCTTCTAGTGAATCTGATCCAAATAAATAGGAAGCCAGACAGCCCAACCCAGACAGGCTACTGGGAGGAATGGGCAGCAACGGAAGAGAGAGCCGGGGTAATTGAGCCAGTCGGGCAGGCATTTTGTCTAAAGCATCTTTTTGTTGATTCTGCAATATAACAGCAATGGCATCTTCGCCATTTGTCGTAAGAATGCTGTTCACGATAAGCTGCTGGTGGTCCATACCCAGGGACATCAGGTCCTTACTGGCCCGAGCAGCCTCCAGGAGCGCGAAGGTATCCGGCTTTGAGACCAGGATCAATGAGGTTTGAGCGGAATCAACCAGGACGGCCACCGCCTGTTCATACTGCTCTTTTTGCTCCTGCAAGCCGGCCAAGGGGCCGATACAGGAAGTGCCATGCGTACTCTCGCCCAGAAAACCCGACCATGCTTTGGGCAAAGCCAGTAACCGCAAAGTATGGCCGGTGGGTGCGGTATCGAAAACGATGTGGTCATATTCTTCTACCAGGTTGGCATCGGTAAGCAAATGAGTGAATAAAGAAAAGGCGGCAATTTCCACGGTGCAGGCACCGGATAACTGCTCCTCCATGGATCTGAGCACATCTTCGGGCAGCAAATCCCGGTAATTGGCAAGGAGATCTTCGCGATAAGTCCGGGCCGCCTCTTCGGGATCGAGATTCATAACCTTCAAACTCTCAATTCCAAAAATATCTGTAGCTTGCTGGTGAATACGGGTTTCGAATACGTCATCCAGGTTGGAAGCGGGGTCTGTGCTAACCAGCAAAACCCTGCGGCCGGCTTCGGCCAAATGAATGGCGGTCGCACAGGCTACCGAGGTTTTTCCCACACCACCTTTTCCTGAGAAAAACATATATCGGGTAGTAATCATTCCTCGACCTCCAGGTTGTCATTTCCGGAATGCCAGTTATCCAGTTCTGCGCTGGTCGGATAACGGCCCACCAGGACTGTCCGTCCATCCACAAACACGGCCGGTAAGGCAAGCAGACCCTGATGTGCTAAAAGGGCTCTGATTTCGCCCTGGGTAAAGGCCTGAGGTTGTTGGGCAAGGTTGTAGCGGACTACTTCCACACCTTGTTTGGCCAAGCGCTCTAGATCGCCTGCCAATTGGGCTAGTTCACTATCAGGAGCCGGCCCGCAAACACCTGTGCTGCAGCACATAGCCGGATCATATACGGTTATGCTTTTCATCATAAAACCTCCCATCTCTTATATTATAT
>DATMYR010000029.1:0-9811 GCA_035560815.1 Syntrophomonadaceae bacterium
AGGGTAATCAATGGATACGCACTTAAATGGGACTGAGGCAATATATGGAGGGTATAAATGGTTAAATGCGATCTGAACAGCGTCGAGCTGGAGGAAATGGCACTGCTGTTCGGCAGAATCAACCAGGCCCGGGCAGAAATCAAAGCCGGCATAAGCGCCCAGGAAGCCTATGCCGAAACTGTCAATGAAATCAACTGCCTGTCCGTTGAGGACAGCGTCTACGGTGAGGAACTCTGCCGTAAGGCCCTGGAGCAGCTGGGCCTGATCCGGGCGGCGGAGCTGGCTCACGTCACCATTCAAAACTGCCAGTCCGAACTAGAGGTCAAATATGAAATTCCTGGCAGCAGCCCGAAAGGAAGGCCGAAGTCTAATGAATAACTCGCAGAGTTATGCCCGAGAAGGGAACCGGCGGGCATTGCCGGATCAGGAAGATGCCCGCCGGGATAGCGCCATCCTCCAGGTATATAAATATCCCGCAGCCACCACACCAGGACGGCCCATAGGAATATCCTGGTTTGAATGGGCTCTCATCATTATAGCGACAGTGCTGTTCATTATGACGGTGACAGCCCAGCTCTGTATCTATTTCAGACATTTATAGGGAGGGAACTAACGTGAATGCTGTTTCTTTATCAACAGATAAAATAATCAGCTATAAAGGCGATGTTTTGACCGGTCCTGCTGAGGTGAATGGGTATGAGAAATTGGATGAAAAACAAAAGATACTGTTTGAAAAATTCCTGCGCAATTTTTATGGGGCTTGGGAATTTCCCGAGAATCATCGACCGGTGAAAGTCCGATATATTGTGGACAAGATCCCCTATTTAAGAGTGGATTTCGAAAAAGGGGGATGGCTGCATATTCAATCCCCGACAATATGGTATTAGGCGGCGCGCATGGCGACCGGTGAGGGGGATGAATAATGGAACAAACCTATCAGCAAAAACGCCAAATCCTGAAAGGCCGCTTCCCACCACAAACAGGTATTGATAATTGTCCGGGGCACGGGAACCCGCTTTGACGGGGTTCATGATCTCGACGAACTCTTTTTGAAATTGCTCTATGTAGTGGTGGTCTGTATATTAATATTTCTCTTTTCATAAAGCGCCTGGGAGGGGTTTGATAATGATCAGCATTGAGATTAAACGCTGCTGCGGGACCTGTTTCTTCTGGGAGTCCGAAGGCGGCGACGATTTTAAGGAAAGGTGTAAATGCCGGTTCCGGGAGCCTTATTGCCGCCTCAACCGCAAACCCCGGAGGGCTGACTCGGAGCGTGGTTGTTTGGGCTGGAAGTCCAGGGGATAGTGTGGCTTATGTTATGAAACGCCGGGTATTACCCGGGGAATGATCGTTTTGAGCGGGGGAGGTATTTATGATGGAATGGGAGATTTGCCAGGTTAAAGATGCGTTTTTGGTGGGAAAGATGAATCCCCAAAACGGGGAATTTGATCCGATATGCAGCTGTGATTTTTACCATCAGGCGGAATTGGTATGTGCGGCCTTAAAACATTTTATATATGCCAAGAATTATTCCAGCAGGGGGGTGGGCGGATGCCCAGGGGTGACCGGGAGATTTTTAAAGCGGACTGTGATGATGGCTTTACCCGGATAGCCAACCTGATCCTGGAGGCCCTGGCACTGGTCAGGTTAAATGCTACCCAAATCGGCATCTGCCTTTTCCTGCTGCGGCGCACCTACGGGTGGAACCGCGGCGAGGATGCCATATCCCTGGGGGATTTCGCGGCAGCCTGCGGCACCAGCAAGGCTTACATATCGCGGCAGCTGGCGGATTTATTACAGAAGAATATAATCCGCCGGCTGTTCTATGCCCCGGGAAAGACCCCGGTCTATGCCTTCGCCAGCAGTATTGCCAGTTGGGATAAAGCCTGCATTAACCTGCAGGCTTTATCCGACAATGCCGAGCAGGGGATTTATGAATGTAATCTGGAGAGGTTGTCCGATCAGACAATGGAAGCAGGTTATGGGTTGTCCGATTGGACAACGGAAAACAGCCGGGGGTTATCCGATCGGACAAGTTATGGGTTGTCTAATCAGACAAGGGTGGTATTGTCTGATCCGACAACCCTTAACCATGCTAAAACCGTGGCGGAGCCGGGGATTGAAGCGGGTCTAAATACAGTAGTAAAGACAAAGAAAGAAAAAGAAATATATTCTACCGATGCCGTTCAATATCAGCTGGCCGAGCTGCTACTCGTGAAAATCTTGGAACACCTGCCCGGCTACAAAAGGCCCGATCTGCAAAAATGGGCCAAAAGTATGGATGCCCTCTTTCGCTTGGATAAACGCCCTCCAGAGGAAGTAAAGGCGGTTATCCTCTTCGCCCAGGGCGATACTTTCTGGCAGGCCAATATATTGAGCGTTGACAAGCTGCGCAAGCATTATGACCGGCTGAACTCGAGGCGGCTACAGGCGCGCGCCTCGCCCACCCGGGGAGCAGCGGGGCGGCAGCCCCATGGGGAGGAAGATGATGAATACAAAGGATTTTTCCAGTGAGGAGATCCGCTTCAGGGCGGTGTGGTCATACTGCCGGATTCCGCCCCGCCTGGCCGCTGCGTCATTTGAGACCTATAAGCCTACCTGCCCGGAGCAGGAGCGGGCCTTGGAGAAGTGCCGGGCTTTTGCTGGCAATGGTTTGGATAACATTGATCAGGGGAAGGGGCTATTCATCAAAGGCCCGGTCGGTACGGGAAAAAGCCACCTGAGTGTATCGATCCTCCGGGCAATTATACAAAACCATAGCGAATACTTCGGAACAACGGCCAGCGAACCGGCCTATATCGGCGAACCGGTTTATGAGGGATATTGCTGCTCCATGGTTTCGTTGGTAGATCTACTGGGATTGCTGCGGGAATCATTCCGTGCCGAGCAGCTACGCGCTCCCGCCCACCGCCTCCTGCGCCGGGCCCGGAGCGATGTCCTGGTCATTCTGGATGATATAGGCGCGGAAAAATCATCCGACTGGGTGGAGGAGCAGCTTTATGCCCTGATCGATGCGCGGTATCGGATGCTGCGCAGCACCATTTTTACCACCAACTGCACCATGAAGCAGCTGGAGGCCCAGATAGGCAGCCGGTCGGTGTCCAGGATTATGGAGATGTGCGAGGGGGTTAAGGTGGGGGGAGAGGACTGGAGAAAGCGGTAGATTAGGAAAGAATATACAGTGTGTCGCAGTTTGTTTAAAAGCGACATATCAACTCTTTTATTCCATCCAGTAGGCTGAATATAAAAAAATAAAACCCCACCTTGACAATTTTCAAAGTGAGGTTTTAAATAAGCTAATTTAGACAGGAATTTACCTTCGTGTTTGACTACTTACAGGGATATCTACAGATCGAAGGAGCCAGCAGCATTGCATTCCATATCCTTGTATGTGCGTATTCATCTCCAAGAATTGAGGTCAACAAATAACGGACTTCGGGGTTTGGAGCACATCCTGCTAGCTCTGCATATCGCCTAATTGCATCTAATTCACCACGGATAGCTGTTGTCACATCTACCTCAAAGTCTCCAGTCGCTGGTGGGCAATTTGGGGGACATGATACTGGAGGTGGACAGATGCCTAAGAGAGAAGCCTGTAGTCGTGCGTGGCCATATTCGTCTCCTACAATACTCGTAATGATTTCGCGCAGTTCGTCTGTCGGGGCCTCATTAGCTATCTGAGCATAAAATCCAGCATCGCAAATCTCATCCTGGATTGATTCTTCTAGCATTTCACGGTAATTGGCACATTGGGGACAGCGACATGTTTCTGAGTGGTTGGCTTTTTTAGACATAAAAAAACTCCCTTTCTTATTATTTTTGTATCAAGTACTGGTAATACCTCTTACAATTGTGGTTCCTAGGGAATTATCGTTACCTGTGACAGCAACAACGGAAGGAACCGTACGTGACCGGTCTCATCTCCAATGATGCTAGTAATCATGGCGCGAATGGTTGGATTGCCTATATCCGCTATTTCTATCAATAGACCCATGACTTAAATACCATGATTGATAATTTGCTCGAATTTGGAGACAGATGCGGTTATATATCATAAGAACGCATTGATTCACCTCCTTGGTTTAACATATGTCGGCAGAATCCAATGCGTAACAATATTTTTCCTATTATAGATAAATTTTCTATCATAAATTAACAACTACGAAGCATTGCCGTACATTTTGCAGGCGCCAATATGATTGTAGTCATGTGGTTACCCTATACCTAAAGAAGGTCTAATCTGGCATTTTTGGAGCTTAAAAACGGAGAAGATAGAGTGGTGGAAAAAATATGGAACCCGATAGCAGAACGACAAAACTAATTTGCCGATATTAAATATGGGCTTCTCTCGACTCAACACAGTGATCTGCCGGATTAACATAGTGGCTCTCAAACATTAACTCGGTCGCCCAATCAGCAATAACTTATTCAATCTCATCTTTTCCCAGTGTATAGGTGCATCAAGAATCCCTTTTGTCGACGATGGAAGTTATTTGCCGTTACTCACTTCTAATGGCTAATAGTAATAGAATGCTTATAGCAATCAGTTCTAGGAGGTATTTCTTTGATTTCTGAGGCGACCGCGATGCGACTGAATAATTCTGGAATCAGTTCTGAATTAAGCTTAGAGGATTTGTTAAACCAGATTGAGCAATTAGGATATAACAATATTACTTTTTCCCATTCTGCTAAAAAGTTTTACTGTAAATTGACTTACAAAGATAATGCTTTCATCAATAAAAAAATTTTCGGAAGAAGCAGGCGGGAATCAGCCGCTTTAGCCCTGGTTTGGGGTCTAACGAAGGCCGTTGATTGACTCTAAATTCTTTATAGAATTACGTTAAAAACTACGAGCCAGACAGCAACTCGGCTATCCGCATTCAATGTTTTCAAGACCATCCGCTTCTTGATGCTATGAATCGTAAAGGTTAGCGTGCTCGATTTAATTTTACTTTTGACATGAATCACAAAGATATGTTCACATTTGACCATAAAATACTATAGGAGCCCCTCTGAATTTTTCCGCACAGGGCTAACGCCCGCGCACCGGGACTTCCCCCTATCCCGCTCCGTGCCATGTCCTCCACTGCATTACGCTTCGCGGCTCCGCTCTATTCCGGACTCCGTCCTCCACTACGCTATGCGCTGCGCTTCATTCCGTTGCGGAAATCGCCCTCCGCTCGGTGCCCGCCCGCTCCTCCTGCCTCCGCTTCACTGCAGCCGGACCAGCTCCCCGCTGTTATCAGGGTGGGTTGGAGCACAAATAGCACCAGGAGCAGCCTTTGGCTGCTCCTTCTCCCGCTCCAGGCCCAGGCTGCGGCCTTCCCTATCGGCGCTCACCCGCGTGCGCTGCGCGATCATATGCGCGGATGTTCGCGGCCCTACGCCTGCGCCTTCCGCTAAGGTTGCGTCCGCTCCTCCGGGCTGCGCTTACGCTCCGCTCTCCGGACCAGCTCCCCGGTGGTAGCTTAGTGGGTTGGAGCAAAAGGCTCCGAGAATCAATCCCACCTCTTAAGTATGGGTTGGTTAATAATTCATCGAAAGTATACTACCCATCTTTTGAAAACACCGAGTGGTTTGTGATGATGGATGCTTGCCAACGAAGGAATAGTACCGTGTTCATCCACCCGGAAACTGCTGATACTATGGCTGCCCGCGTTCACTACGAAGAAGCCCGACCCGGGTCTTTAAGGTTACAACCATGAGCATGCTCATTGACACCGGGCAGGGCTCTTTTTTATCTAAAACCTTATGATTCCCAAACAATCAAGGAAAAGACCTTACACAAACAATTTAAATAGAAAAAAACATGAGCGGAGCATTTGCCCCGCTCGGTTTCTATTACTAGCGGCATCTCCAGGGAGGTTCAGTAATAATTGGCGGACTGGCAGTATAGTCTGAACCTGGGAAATCAGTCTCTATAAAGGTTAGTTGCCCCCCAGGATATACGCCATTATTGGTTACCTTGTAATCGTCATGGTTATGAGCCGGATAGAACTGCGGAAAGAAGAAATTATCCGCAGTTGCGGAACCATAGTTCCATACTGCCCAATTGTATGGTGGTAGGAAACTTCCTTTACCCAAACCACCGGCCAAAATAATGTTGGTCCATAGGTCTTGAGCGCCTGGAAATGGAGGTATGAAAGTGCCAACATTTTTAGATAGTTGAGTAGCAACAGCAATTTGGTCTTTTAGGGAAGGTAGCCCAGCCTGACCACAGAAAATATAATTGGCATATTGCCTGCGCTTATCGTCTGCAGAATAAAGCACATCATAGGTTTCCCCTGAACCCACCAATACTGTGAAGACCATCTCCTCGTGACCGTTTACCAAGGCGAGATGCGCATCTTTAGCAACAATAGTACCCATCCATCCATGGGTATGCCAGGGAACTGGCTGATAGCTCATATTAATGAGGCGGACAAGGAAGCGATCACCGACATTGACATGGACGTAGGACTCGTAGCCAGGGGGGATGCTGTAACCAAAGTTGGGTACCAGTGATAAGGGCAACTGTGTAGGTAGCAGCGTGTCTGGAAAAGCCCGGCCATTTACCAGCCAATAATCCGGTTTATAGTTGACCGCATTGAAGTTGGGATCCTGGGTGAATACCGCGTTGTGCCAAACGGAATCAATGTCTGAAAGTAGATGAATCCAATCGCTATTAAAGAAAGTCTTGATATCATTCTGGGCAAAGTTGCGGTTAGTGGCCGATACCGGAATCTGCGGCTGGTACCTACGCCGGTAATACCACGCTCCCGTCCTTGGACATTTTTCAATGCCTGCCTGACACAAGCTCGCATAAGACGGGTAGATAATAAAAGCTCCGTACATGCCCATCTGAATGTGTTCCGATGCTTCCTGATGACAATGATACATTAAAGAGCCTGGATGCTCCGGTTGGAAGAAATAGGTGACATGAATGGATTCTGTAGATCCGACAGGGGTAACGGGTACTCCGAATGATGTTTCGGGAAAACCGTCTAACTGGGTTGCCACATGGGCGCCATGAATATGGATCGTATGAACATCAAGAACGGGTGGGGTAGACATAAGCATACCAAGGTTTACCAGCCTGATGTAAACTTCGTCGCCTACGTCTGCAGTTATCAGGGGGGATGGGATTACAGCGGTTCCTCGTAAATTTTCCCGATTAGCCAGGGTGTCTTCAAACTGGGGATTGTAATTCTGGGTCGAGATTACTTTTCCCTTGCGAACAAGCTGTGTTCTGACAAGACCACCGACGAATCCAAATACATATATTTCAGCTCTAGGATCCGTACCTGTTGGATCAACCGGCAATCTAATAAAACCGTCTGTGGCAAAAAGGTTGTAAAATCTTCGGGTAAATTGCATAAGTGTTCCCTCCTTACGTTTAATTGCGTCATTGTAATATTATCCATCATTACCAATACATTCTATGTAATTATCTCGCTGTTGGTGCTTCCGTTGGAACATCACAAACCACTTAATTTTTAAAGCTGTACCATCGTATTACTCGATCTGGTACCATTTCTTCCCGCCCCCATAAAAATACTTATAGCAGATCTTTTTAGGGTCTTAACTTGATTTCTGATTCAACCGCAACCCTACTTCAGGATTCTGGCATCAGCCCTGATTCCAAATTCGAAGAATTGATCAGTAAAATTAGGGAACTGAGATACAATCGCATTGCTCTATCCCATTCCCCTAAAGGGTTTTAACTACCCTACTTTATAGAGGGCATTATTACATTAATCTGGGCATTTTTCGAGAAGTAGGCGAGAGTCTGCCGCTTGAGCCCTGGATTGGTGCCTAATGAGGGATTGCGAATGGGCATGAACTAGATAGCATTAGAAGATATCCAAAGCCAATTCTTGATTAGAAATACACCTTATAAAATGAAACAATCGCGGAAAATTGTTGACCAGACTAGGAGATGTATAAATACCAAAAGTAAATTAAGGTGGAGCCGCCGGTAGATGGTTCAAGCCTTATAAGGCGGAAAATCAACCCGGCCACGGGAAGGGCCGGGTTGATCAGCATGGTCGACACAATTTACGTTGGAAGCTGAACCGGAGTGCTGTAGTGATACTAACCTCTGACTTCTCATATAAATACCAATAATAAACTTATCAAACCTATTCTGCTTGTTGCTTCAATTCAGGTGCTTTTTAACCGATTGCAAGAGCGTTTATCCCTACATTTGTTATTGATGCAGACTCAATATCTTCGGCATCTATAGATATCACCTCAACAAAATAAGTGCAGCAGCCCAGGCAGTCATGGCACTCACACCATGTGAAAGCGATAGGGTCTTTAAATTCTATTTCTGCGCTACTGGTAAAATCAGACTCAACCTCTCTTTCGTAGGTCCAGGTGGCGAGCGGAATCTTAGGACCATTATCGCAGGATCTGCTTAACTGAAACGTTATTTCTAATTCAAAATTAAAACTACCAGCTCTGAAACTAACTACACTAGAATAATCAATTTTTACGGTTGGTTTTTTGAACCCTCTTGTATCAAGGGTTACAGTACCCACAACTAAACCAGGTTGCCAGAGTGGCACTGCACTGCGGACAGTACCCACAACCAGATCAGATTGACAGAGTGGCGCTGCACTGCTGACAGGAAGACTCACTCCCGTACCGGTTCCGCAGTTCAACACTATTTTGTTTTCATGATGTTTATGCTCATACTCAGGTGAACAATCTGGAGAATCACAGGGCTGCCGATGTTGTCTCATTTATAAAACCTCCTCAAATTATTAAGATTGCATTCGCACGCCAAATTAGCTTCTTCACTCTGCTATTTTTTACCATTACTTACAACAAATTATGCAATAATCCTTATACATGTTACCGTGGTATGTTATATATATTTAAAAATGCAAAGGCAAGGTTAAGCATTAAGACTTGCAGGGACCGTCCAAATAGCAATTTGAAGATGCTCTTTTGTGTTTCCCCTGAGATTACGATGCTTTATAGACTTACTTCCAAAGTCTAATACTTCATTAGATTTATCCTCTTTCAATATATTCCCTCTCCAAACCTTCAGGCCCAACCACGGTACAATTAAGCGTACTTCGGTGGTTGAGCCTGAATATTTGTTTGAAGGTATATAATCAAAAGCTGTTGTACTGTTTTAGCCTGTGGATGACTGCCCAAAGGTTAGAAATATCGATACACAAAAAGGTTTTCCCTTAGTAATGAGTATCATAAATCAAATTGGACTGCGGGGAGAGTATAAGCCTGTAGTTTATAATGGCCGAATATAAATTCACAGCTTATATTGGAAGTACATAATGCTCGGATGGGCATGTATAGAGCTCACTTTCCTTAAGGTTCGAGTTATCTTACAGATCATCATCAATACTTCATACCGGCGGGCGCGCTGCACCCACCCATTCCGGCTACATCTCCACGGGTGCCGCTTCGCACACTCCGCCTTTCTCGCTCACGCCCCTGCCCTCCAGACCTTCCAGACATCGCACTCCGCTCGGTGGCCGCCCGCTCCTCCGGCCTCCGCTTCGCTGCGCCCGGACCAGCTCCCCGGTGGTGGCCGGGCAGGTTGGAGCCGATAGAGCACCGGTTCGCCCCAACGCACAACGCGCGCCGGGACTGCACCTCTCCCACTCCAGGCCTAGGCTCCGAGCCTTCTTAAAGCCATGAATTTTTCGTGAATCTAGAAAGAGCGGATTGCCCTCCGGGACCTGGTGCGGATCTGCTTCGCATATCAGCGCTTACCCTCCGGGCACTCCTACTATCCCCACTATTTAGATATATCTTGGTTACTCGGCCCTGCGCCTGCGCCTTCCGCTCGCTGCCCGGG
>DATMYR010000030.1:0-9762 GCA_035560815.1 Syntrophomonadaceae bacterium
GTATTTAACGTTATAATAAATGAGGAAATTTTTAAATGTGTGAGAGTAGGAGCGGTTATGGGTTTTATACACAAATTAAAAAATTTTGGCAAAATGATGGGCGGGAAAATAAAAAACTGGCCTCGCTGGATCAAAATACTATGCCTGGTCGTGGTAATCGGCAGCGGGCTGGTTGTTTGGAGAACAGCAAGCGGACAGGATGCCCCGCTGCCGGTAAACGTGGGGAAGATCGAAAAGCAAGATTTGGAGCGGGTGGTCTTTACCAATGGCAGCCTGGAGGCAGAGAATCAACAGACTTTCTTTTCTCCAGTGGAAAGCACCTTGATGGAATTGAATGTCGAGCTGGGCGATCGTGTGAAGAAGGGGCAGGTTCTGGGGCGCTTGGACACACTGGAACTGGGCCGCCTGCATCAACAAGCACTTGCGAACCTGGCCAGCAAGAAAGCCGATCTGGCCAAAGCGCAAGCCAGTGATGATAAACAACAATGCAACGAAGCGGAGGCAGCCTACTTGAAGGCGAAGAACCATCTCGACCGAATAAAAGCACTGGTTGAAGCAGGTGCTGCGGGCCTTGAAGAGTTGGAGACCGCCGAAGCGGATATGCAAAAATGTCTGACCTCTTACCAGGAAGCTCTGGTAAAAAAGGAGCAGAAGGCCTCGGAAAAACAAATTGAAGCCCTGCAAAACGAGGTTGACCTGGCTGGTCAAGAGGTCGCCCAGGCGCAAGAACGTTTGGGTCTAGCCACCTTTACCGCTGCTTTCGATGGGGTGGTAACATCGGTGGGAGCCAAAGAAGGAAATCGGGTGCAGGAAGGGACGGAAATTCTTGTTTTAGCTGATGATCAGTCTCTCAAGGTGACAGCCCGGGTGAATGAAGTGGATGCCGGAGAACTGCAGGAAGGACAGAACGTCGCGATCACCTGTCTCGCTTTGCCAGGGAAAAAGTTTGAGGGAATCATCTCGCATATTGGTGGAGCTGCGGTGCAGGATAAAGGGCAGAATGGAACTACAGCTTTGAAGATCCCTGCTACAGTAAAATTGAAGGGCGATTACAGCCGTCTGAAGCTCGGTTATAGTGTGAGCCTGTCCATTAAAACCAAGGAGATGAAGGATGTGTTGACCATACCAGTGGAAGCAGTGGTGGAAGACAAAGGGCAGAAAAAGGTATGGCTGTTTAAGGATGGCAGGCTGGACGAACGGAAAATCGAAACCGACCGCGGCAATGAACTCAAAGATGTCGTGCAATCCGGGTTGCAGGAAGGCGATGCAGTGGTAAAGAACCCGTCGCCGGATTTAACCGCCGGTAAGAAAGCTATTGAGGCACCAGAGGAGATCAAATCATGATCAGATTAGAAAATCTGTGCAAACAGTACATTACGGGTACTATACAGGTAGCAGCATTGCAGGGGGTGTCTTTCCAAGTCGTAGAGGGTGAATTTGTAGCAATAATGGGGGCGTCCGGGTCAGGGAAATCGACGCTTATGAACCTGTTGGGACTCCTTGATAGCCCTGACCAGGGCAGCTACTGCCTGGATGGTATTCAGACAGCAGATCTGGGAGAATCGGAGAGGGCTAGGGTACGTAATGAGAAAATTGGCTTTGTTTTTCAGGCTTTCAACCTTCTACCCAGGTTGACTGCACTGGAGAACGTTGAATTGCCTATGGTCTATGCCGGGGTCAGAGCTGTCGAACGTCATAAGCGAGCCTGGGATGCGTTGGAACGTCTGGGTTTGGAAGAGCGCGCTCGCCACCGGCCGAATGAGCTATCGGGCGGTCAGAACCAGCGGGTAGCTATCGCCCGAGCACTTGTCAACAAGCCGGCTCTACTCCTTGCGGATGAGCCCACCGGAGCACTGGACACCCGTACCAGTGAGGAAATTATCGAGGTATTCCAGGAATTAAACAACCAGGGGGCTACCATTGTACTGGTTACGCATGAACCTGAAATTGCCGGGTGCACACGGCGCATCCTGCGGATCAGTGACGGCTGTCTTGTAGCTGATGAGCCGGTGCCCAACCCCCGAAAGGCTTCTTCCTCACAGCCGGAACTGGAAAGGCAGGCGGTGAATCAATGAACCTGGGTGAATTGGTCCGCGTAGCCTTGATGAGCGTAAAAGGCAGTAAAATGCGCTCTCTGCTTACCACTCTGGGCATCATGATCGGCATCGCGGCAGTCATCTCTGTGGTGGCTATTGGGCAGGGGGGCAGAGCCGCCTTAAACACTGAAATGGAAAAGTTCGGTACGAATGTCTTTGTTGTCTACCTTGATGGCGAAGTACGACTTGGTGATATGAAGATGGTCGATCTCCAGGTCATTAAGGCTGCAGTACCCGAAGTTAAAAATCTGGCTCCTGTCCGAGATCTTAATGCCAAAGTTCGGGGGCCCAGAGGCGAAATAGATATGAACATCGAGGGAACCACCTATGAAATGGCTGCTATTAGGAATATAGAACTGCGTACCGGCAGGTTTCTCAATGAGGAGGACCAGGCCAGCAGCAGGAGGGTAATCGTCCTGGATGAAGACTCAGCCCGAAGTCTTTTTGGCAATGCCAATCCTGTAGGGGAGCAGGTTAGCATGGCCGGAAATACGGCCATGGTTGTTGGCGTAACTCGTAAGAATCAATCTCAGTTCGGTGATAATGCAAAAACCGGTTATATTCCCATTTCGTTTACATCTGGGATTGAGGGCGATGAGATATTTTTCATGATGTGGGGCGGTGCCACACAAAAAGACAAAGTTGATGAAGCGATGAATGGAACGATCAAGGTCCTTGAACGGCGTCACCAGGCCCCCAAGCACTACAAAGGGGAGAGTATGGAAGGTCAGATGCGGCAGATTAACGAAGTCACCAGCATCATCAGCCTTATCATCAGCAGCATCGCCGGGATATCTCTGCTGGTAGGGGGGATCGGAGTCATGAATATTATGCTGGTTTCGGTTACCGAACGAACCAGGGAAATTGGCATCCGTATGGCGCTGGGAGCCAGGCGTCGTGACATCCTGGTGCAATTCCTGGTAGAGGCCATTGTCCTTTGCTTGATGGGAGGAATTCTAGGCACCATGATCGGTTATGGCGGCGCATTTCTCGTGGCCCATTATGCCAAGTGGCCGCCCCTGGTTTCCTGGGGGACGATAGGGTTGGCTTTTGGTTTTGCTACTGCCATCGGCCTTGTTTTTGGCGTTTATCCGGCCAACCGTGCAGCCCGCCTGGATCCCATTGAAGCTTTACGCCGTGACTAAAGGGCTTCCTCAAGATTAGCGGCTGGATCAATCGGGAAACCCCTTGATGAAGTACTCCATCAGCAGGTGGCCTTCCGGTACAAAAGTGCCGGAAGCGGCTGCTGTTTCGTCAAAGCAATCCGGCGCCTGTGTATGAGGCTGCTGCCGGTCAAAGACCAGAAAAGGAACCGGTTCACAGCTGTGCGTTTTCAGCGAGATGGGTGTGGGATGATCAGGCAGCAGGAGCAGGCGAAAATCGCCCAGGCTGTTCATCTCTTCCCGAATCAGCCCGATCACCTGACTGTCAATTTGTTCTATGCTCCATATCTTCTTTTCCAAATTGCCCTGATGACCACATTCATCAGGTGATTCGATATGCAGATAGACAAAATCCCGCCCTCGTTTCAGCTCATCCAGCGCCGCCCGTGCTTTGCCGAAGAAGTTGGTCTCAATGCCGCCGGTGGCTCCTGGAACACGAATAGGGGTCAAACCTGCGCATATTCCCAGACCTCTGACCAAATCAACCGCGCAAATCACTGATCCCTGGATTTGATAACGGCGGGTCAGGGTATCCAATGCCGGTTTACTGCCTTCCCCCCAGAACCAGATGGAATTGGCCGCATGCAGCCCCTCCTGGGAGCGGACTTCGTTTACCGGATGGGATGCCAGCAGCGCTGCGCTTCTCTTCATCAAGTCAAGCAGGGGGGCGCTGTCTTCACCCGCTGGTAGGTATTCGCCAATCCGGCGGTCAGATATGTCATGGGGCGGGGTGAGAGCAACTTGCCGCTTTCTTCCCCCTCGCCAGATCACAAGATGGCGGTAGCTTATTCCCGGGTAGAATTTAAACGCATCACTGCCCAACTCTTTCTCCAGAGATTCTATCAATTGTGCCGATTCGGCACTGCTAATCTCTCCGGCACTGTAATCGTCCATGGTGCGGTCTGCATAATCAGGTTGTCCGGATAAAGTAACCAGATTGCAGCGCAAAGCCAGGTCGTCATCACCCAGTTCAACGCCCATACTCACCGCTTCCAAAGGGGAGCGCCCGGTATAACAAGTGCGCGGGTCGTATCCGAGAACCGAAAGATTGGCTACATCGCTGCCCGGCGGATAGCCCCCGGGAATGGTGGATACCAGGCCTATACGAGCCGAGCGGGCAAATTCATCGATATTGGGAGTCTGAGCATATTGCAGCGGCGTCTTTCGATTCAGCGCTTCAATCGGATAATCAGCCATACCATCCCCCAGAACCACCAGGTATTTCAAATTGTTCAACTCCTGTTCCGTCAGCATTTTTCATCCAGTATAGCATTAAAAATAACGCTGAGGAGAGCTTGTTTGGTCAGTAAACAGCATCTAGGCGTGATGGTAAGAAATGTATATAATAAATACACCACCTGAAAGGTGGAAAAATGAATGTTGGGGGTGAAAGGATGGCTAAATTACTCGGCATCTACAAGTGTGAAGTGTGCGGCAACATGGTTGAGGTCATCTGGGAAGGCGCCGGTGAACTGGTTTGCTGTGGGCAGCCCATGAAGCTAATGGAGGAGAATTCTGTGGATGCATCCCTGGAAAAACACGTTCCGGTGGCAGAGACGGAAGGCGACCTGTTAACAGTAAAAGTTGGCAGCGCTGTCCATCCTATGACCGAAGAGCACTATATCCAATGGATAGAAGTCCTGATCGGGGACAAGGTTTGCCGCGCATCCCTGAAGCCTGGCATGGCGCCCGAAGCTTCTTTCAGAATTCCGGATGGGAGCCAGACGATTGTTCTGAGAGCTTACTGCAATCTACATGGTTTGTGGAAGGGTTAAAATCTTAAATGATGTATTCCACGTGTGCCTCCGGAAACAACCTGGCTATATTTGAAGAGAAGAAATCTCTCATCTCTGCCAGCTGCCCGGTGTTATAGAGGTATTTTCCGTATCCGAACTGGCCGTATTTGAACATGCGGCCAGTTTTTTCATCAATAGGCAGCGTATGGTGAGGAAAGACCTGGTCAATGACACGATGGGCTTTGGATGTGAAACGGTGTGAGATCACTTCAAAATGCAGATCAGGGACTGATGCTTCTGGTAGTTCGCGGCGAACCGTCTCTAGAAGCTGTCTATACTCGCTTTGCCAATCACCTTCTAGAAAAATCGGAGCGATCATGATACCCACCGGATAGTCATGATGAATCAGTTCCTTTAAGGCGGTCAGGCGGGTGCCTAAGGGGGGAGTGCGGTGCTCATAACGCTGGATTATGCTCTCGCTGTTGACTGTGTAGCGGATTCTTGTGTGCCCCTTATGAACCAAATCCAGGAGGCTGGGGGGGCAGGGATACTTCGTGGCAATGCGAAGCCGGCCCAAATCCTGATCGGCAAAAAAGAGAATGCTGGCCGCCAGGGTGCCGCTTAGCTCCTCAATGGCTACCGGGTCTCCCACTGCCGAAGCTTCAAAAGTGGTGGTTTGCGGCCGACGCTCTTCAATGTAATTGGCGGCCTGGCTGAGAATGTCTTCTATATTGATATAGATCCGGATGTAAGGTTTGCCTCCCAAATTGGTGTTGAGATAGCAATATTCGCAGATGCCTGGACAGCCGGTGATTAAGGGAAGCTGAAAGTGGGCTGACGGTTTGCATCCTGCAAAATCGAGCCCCTTGCGCACTCCAAT
Source organism: Syntrophomonadaceae bacterium (assembly GCA_035560815.1). GTDB lineage: Bacteria > Bacillota > Syntrophomonadia > Syntrophomonadales > Syntrophomonadaceae > UBA5314. The sequence goes on from DATMYR010000030.1 coordinate 5,876, forward strand.
CACGAGTGAGTTTTTACCCTCAAAAAAGGCTTCGCGCGGGTTTTTGCCCGGAATCCCTGTAACCCGGTTATGGGATTTGAGGTACTGGACGTCCAGACCGGCTTTTTGCACGCGTTGGAGGATCTGGTTTCCCAACGGATAATGAAGTGCGTTTTCTTCGAAGAACACCCGGCTCACGTGTAATCCGGTATGAATTTTCATTCGAGAGCGCAGCCTCCTTTCTGTTCGGGATAGTTTTTCCCAACGCAAGACTGGATAGTAAAAATCTTAACAGCCCAACGAAATAAAATTAATATTTTGTCTCAAAGGACCAATGATCAATGAATAATAACTGGATATAATAGTGATAAAAGAAATAAAAATAATGAGCAGGAGGAGCATGGCGAGACGAGACTGCCGGAGGGGGAATAAGGATGGAACAGACCATTTACGACATCGCTGTATTGGGCTGTGGGCCTGCCGGATTGTCAGCAGCCATCAACGCATCTATACGGAATAAGAAGGTGCTGATTATCGGTGCCGAGTTGTGCAGCCCGCCTCTGCATAAGGCCCAGAAGATTGAAAATTACCTGGGGCTGCCGGGAATCACTGGACAGGACCTCCTGGAAAAATTCATCGATCACGTTGAGGAGTTGGGACTGGAACGTACTACCATCAAGGCCTCCAGCATTGTTGAAAACCAGGGATTGTTCAACATCCTTTTGGGGGAAGACATGATCGGAGCCCGCAGTATCGTGATTGCCACCGGAATCCCTTACCGGGCTACTTTACCCCGGGAAGAGGAGTTCCTGGGTAAAGGCCTGGGTTATTGCGCCACCTGTGATGGACCGCTGTATCGCGATAAAGATGTGCTGCTCATTGGGCACGGAGCGGAAGCCGAACATGAAGCCAATTTTATGGCTGAGATTTGCCGAAAAATTTATTATCTGCCTCTGTATCAAGAGGTTGGCCGGCTGGATCCAAGGGTGCAGGTAGTCAAGGAACGACCGATGGAAATTGTCGGTCAGGATTTTGTAGAGGGACTCAAATTAAAGGATGAAAGCATCATTCAGGTGGAGGGATTGTTTGTTCTGGGAGGGGAGACAGCTCCAGATCGTCTTATTCCCGGCTTGCAGATCGAAGAGAAGCACATCAAAGTCAATCGCCAACAGGAAACCAACATCCCCGGAGTGTTTGCCGCCGGAGATTGCACCGGGGCCCCCTATCAAGTAGCTAAATCGGTTGGTGAGGGTCAGGTAGCCGGTCTGAATGCAGCCAAATATGTCTCCAGAAAATAAAAAGGCCGGGGTTAAATCCCGGAGCTTTCCTGAGGGTCAGGTGGCTTATTCCTTTTCTTGCTGGGGTTCATCAGGCTGTTTGTGTGGTCTGCCGATGATCCCGAACTCGTAGAGAAAGTTGTCGGCCTGGGCGAACAACTCGTTGGCAAAACTTTTGCCGGTCTTGCCTTTGGCCATGGCGACCGCGGGTCTGTCGGGTTTATAGCCTCCGTATTTTGACATTCTAGGCATTGTAAATCACCTCCTTTCCCTTAGTATCTGCCATAGTGACGAAAAATATTATAAACTCAGCTTTCGAAATTGACACACCAAAAAGCCCTCTCGTATTTATTACGAGAGGGCTAGCTTGTTGATAAAGTCGGCAAGCTACCAGGCACTATCGCTATCTTCCATTTTACTAACCCGGGTTCTGTTCTTTGATCATCATAGACAGAAGCTGCCTGCGATTTTTCGTCTCTGTTTTCCTCAACATCTGGCGGACGTATTGTTTGATTGTGGGTTCTGAGACGTTAAGGGTATGGGCCATCTCTGCCACGGACAACCCGTGCAAGGTGAGCTCCAATACCTGTGTTTCTCTATGCGTGAAGCCATATTTTTGAGCAAAGTTCTCAGCTATATCCGCCAGGCCAGAGGCTGTTTGCTCGTGAATGGTCTGGTTATCTAGCGGAGTTGAATCAGGCTCAATCATGGACTGGTGGTCAGGAAGAGAGAGGCCGTTTTCCATTTCTACAGAAGTGGAATCCAGGGTCGAGGCCAGATTGATCACCGGCGACTGTTGTCTAATGCTGACGATTCCAATGGTTCTGATTTTTTCAAACAACACGGAGACCAGTGGCAAAACAGCGATGATTGCGATGAGAGAAACGAGGAATATGGACATATTGCCCAGGGTTTTGTATAAGATATCAGCTGAAATAATGCCAAACTGCTTTAGAACCAAGGGGAAAACCAGGCCCAGAGAACAGACCAGGACTTGTTTCTTATAAAATCTGGCAATGTCCATGAAAATCAACTGGCTGGCCGAGGAAAAAACAGCACCAGCCATCTGCACACAGGAGAAGCCTACAAAAGCAAACCCCCCTCTATACTGGAAAGCCATTGAAACAAAACCCATGGCCAGCAGGCTGAAAGAGCTGTTTAAGACCATGTGTTTTCCCCTCAGGTCGCAGAGCACGCCGCCCCCGATAAACCCCAGGATCAAGAACACCCGCGTGTATACCAGGTAGTCTACTCCCCCCAGCCAGAACGCAGTGGCAGCATAATCCTGCATTCCGAATGACAAGAAGAAACCCACGAGAATAAGAACTAATGGAGCTATGAGGCCCGGTTTCAAGCTGTCTGAGCCGCGTTCCGGGGGGGCTGCCAGGGTATCAGTCTGCCAGAGATAATCCCGGCAAACGGGCAGGAATAGAGCACTGCTTCCAATCAGAAGGGCTGTGATGGAGGCGAAAAAGGTTTTTCCGTACAGGATCGCCCCTTCCTGCTGCGGGAACAACAAGGTAAAGGCAATAAAATGAACAGTTAATCCCAGGGCGGCAGCAATTCCAATCGTCAGCCCCCGTCTTTCCACGGGGATGGCTTGAAAAACGAAGTGGGATAAGTAGGCCATAAACAAGCCTGACACCAGACCGGAGGAAAGGCAGATGAGAAACAGGCCGCCCCCTTGTACGTATGCCATGGCAGCCGTGAAAACAGCCGTAAGTACAGTCGATAGCAGCATGGTCTTCTTGATCCGTTCCACTTCAGGACGTCTATCCAGCCATATGGCAAAACCCGCCATTCCGCCTGCATGAGCCAGGAAAAACACAATATAAAGCAGGGCCGCCAGGTCGCGCCCCAGGTGAATAAAGGTCCAGTAATGGCTGAGCCATCCTACACAAGACTGCCACAGAATATACAAGGCTGTCGGGATCATAAAAGCAGACTGGGACCGGCTCAAACGGAAGTAATCTTTCATGATCTGATCCTGTTCTTCTTATAATAATTGCTTGGTCTGCCAACTTTTAGAAGACACAGGTAGTATATCAGAACCCTTTCCATTCGTAAATATATACCCGCTGCAAACTCCGGAAAAATGGGAATGCGGCAGAAATATACTTTGGGAGGATTGGGAAAATGGCAAAATTATGTTAATAATATAGTGCCTTTTTAGGCGAAACGGCCCGGGTATTTCTGGGACAATAGCCCCCTATTATGATGCAATTGGATTTGTATATTGCGAGGAAATGAAAAATGAATCCGAAACAGGAAAAGGATTTTGTTAGTCAACTGGATACGGGTTAAGAAAAAAATCTTAAGTGCAGGAGCTAACCTGTTGTATTGATCGGATTGGCAACAGGACAGACGGCTGAGCTATACATTCAAAAAGGGAACAAGCAGGTTAGGAGGGGAAAAATGAGGAGAGGAAATCTGATTATTGTTGTGTGCCTGACGCTGCTTCTGGCCTCGAACGGCCTCTGGATGCTCCCGCCGGTTCGGGCGGACGAAGCTTTACCGACTGTGGCAGCAGCTGTGGTTAGCGGTGATGGCAAAATTATCACGTTGAGTTGTGACATGGCTATGGCGGATCCCGGCGGCAAACAGGCTCAGTTTACGGTCAGCGTTGACGGG
>DATMYR010000031.1:0-38307 GCA_035560815.1 Syntrophomonadaceae bacterium
CCCGAAGCGCAGATTGCCAATATGGGCATTCAGAGCGGATTTCACCATCGTGGAATTCGCTTCCCCAGTATTGCGGCGCGTGACGAATTGATCGAGGCTGTCAGGCAGGCTGATATCGTGGGCTTTAATACCATCGTTGAATCGGCTTGCGCACTTACAGAGCGAGTCTTTTCTGCCTATGATATTGAACCCATGCTGATATTCGAAGCCAATATCCGGCGGGTAATCATGTTTTCTCAAAAGGAAAAGTTTATGGCCATGCTACAAGGAAGAAAGGTACTCCTTATTGGTTCCCTGGCACCAATAATGAAGTCTAAACTGGAATGGAAATACAGGAGAAAATATCAATGCGATATAGTGGGCGCCATAAGCATCCACGAGTATGAGGAAATTGCTCGAGTAAAAGATGAGATTCAGCACTATGAGTTTGACTTGTGCCTGCTGGCCGCAGGGGTTAACGCAGTAATCCTTGCCTCCTATATTGCCCAGTCGTGCGGAAAGGTAGCATTCGATATGGGTTCCGGCCTGACCAGTCTGATGACGGGAGAAATCGTAATGGACCAGTGGCTTGCTTATATCATTGGCCTTGATAAGCTTTTTAAGATGTAGTGTATAGATTCTCTAGAGCTTGATTCTTTGCACCCAGGACCAGTTGTCTTCAAACCAGGCAACTGTTTTTTTTATGCCTTCATCCAGATCTGTGGCAGGCTTCCAACCCATCAAGCTCTGGGCTTTGCCTATATCCGCCCATGTCTCTTTAATATCGGCTTTGTGAAAATCCTCATAGTGATACTTCCCCTGCTTGCTGGTGTATTTTTCAATCAAGTGAACCATATCCATAAGTTTTGCGGGATGATTGTTCCCCAGGTTGATGACCTCATACCCTTCTAGTAAAAGGGCCTGGACGGTTCCCCGGGCTATATCGTCAACATAAGTAAAATTCCGGCTTTGCAACCCATCTCCGAAAATTGTAAGAGGATGGCCCTCGATGATTTGCTTGATAAAAATGAATATGCTCATATCAGGACGCCCGGCAGGACCATATACGGTAAAATAGCGGAGGATGGTCACGTCTATCCCGTATGAGTAATGGTAAGAGTAAGCCATGGCTTCGGCCGCTTTCTTGGAAGCGGCATAGGGCGAGATGGGAGTATTGACCGGAAGGTCCTCGTTAAATGGCGAAACCTGGCCGGCGTACAACGAAGAAGTGGAAGCCAGAATGAATTTGGGGATGGAGTACGCCCGGCATAAATCAAGGAGGTTTAAGGTGCCCATGGCATTGGTGGAAAGGTAGATAAACGGATTCTCCAGGCTGTAGCGAACGCCGGCCCGGGCCGCCAGGTTGATCACCGCGTCGGGATGGTGCAGCTCGAAAATGATATTAAGCGCAGCATAGTTTTCGATATCGGTAGGATAAAAATAAAAGCCTGGCCGGTTCTTTAATTCCGCCAGGCGTCGTAGTTTAAGTTCTACATCATAGTAGTCATTGAGATTGTCAATACCCACCGTCTCATATCCCTGATCCAAAAGAAGACCGGCCACTCTGCTTCCAATAAAGCCAGCCGCCCCGGTAACCAGTATCCGTTTCATGCTCATAGCCTCCAATAGGAAAAACCGCAACCTTCCGCTTCTTCTTTCGAGTAATTCGCCTTAATATCTATCAGAACCGGGCTGTCGGCACACAGACTACGCAGGAAAGCCAGACTTAACTCGCACAACGACTGGTGTTTTACCGCAGCGATAATGGCATTATAGGGCGCGCCCTCCTTAAGGTCGGGGACCAGCTCCAGCCCGTATTCTTTTTCTACTTCATCGGGCCAGGCCTGGGGATCATAGATGAAAGAATCTACGCAGTATTCCCCTAGTTCATTATATATGTCTATGATTCGGGTATTGCGAACATCCTTTACATTTTCCTTGTAAGTAAATCCCAGGATGAGCACCCTCGCTCCCCTGACCTGGGTGGATGCCGCTATGAGACATTTCACCGTTTGCTCGGCAACGTATTTCCCCATCTGATTGTTAATACGGCGCCCGGCTAATATGAGCTGAGGGTGATAAGCAATCGCTTCACATTTATAGGTCAGATAATAGGGATCAACCCCGATGCAATGGCCACCCACCAGGCCCGGTTCAAACTTCATGAAATTCCATTTGGTGGCTGCAGCTGCCAGCACTTCTCTAAAATCAATTTTAAGCAGCTTGAAAATGATGGCCAGCTCATTGATCAAGGCAATATTCAGGTCCCTTTGAACATTCTCAATAATTTTGGCCGCTTCAGCGATATTGATATGAGCGACAGGATATACTTCCTTGATTACCGACCCGTATATGCCGGAAAGGAGTTGAAGCGTCTCGAAATCACCGGATATAACTTTGGTGGTCGTTGCCAGGGTGTGTTCCCTATCCCCGGGGTTTACTCTTTCCGGTGAATAAGCCACCTTGAACCCTGAACCGCAGGTCAAGCCGGATTTCTCTTCCAGGATCTGAACACAGATCTCTTCGGTCACTCCGGGATAGACCGTGGATTCGAAGACCACGGTTGATCCTATAGAAAGGTTTTCACCCACCGTCCGGACGGCGGTTTTTAAGATTTCCAGGTTGGGAACATGGTAGGGATCTACTGGCGTAGGGACGGCTACAATAATAAGCCTGGCATTTACTAATTCCTCCGGAGTGAATACAAAGTGTATCCTGGCCTGGGCGAGCTCCTCTGAACTGATTTCGCCGGTTCTATCCAGGTGGTTTTCGAGCTCCTGAATCCGCCCGGGGTTGACATCAAATCCTACCACCCGGTATTTCTGGGCCAGCAATACTGCCAGGGGCAAACCGATATATCCCAGCCCCACGACGGCGATAGCTTCCTTATGGGAAGCGAAATCTTCAGCTCTGGGTAACATCATTTTCCTCCCCCTGCCCCGAGGGGCTTTTTCCCTTCGGCAGCTAAGATCTCTTCGATCATGGCAATCAGCTCAAAAGCCCGCCGGCTGGTGGAGTGTCGGGAGCGCACCATCTCATAACCCCGCTTGCTAATCAGCTCTCTTTCCTCTTTATGGTTCAGGTAGTACTCCGCTTTCTCCAGGAAATCGGACTCGCCTATTGCCACAAAGTTGACTCCCGGTTCAAAGCCCAGGTCCAATATCTCCCTGGAGGACGGAGCCATAAGCAGCGTATGGCAGGCCGGAACCTCAAAGTATTTCCCCAAAGGATAGTCGTAGACCGAATTGCAGGTAAAAAACATTTTGGCCCGGTTGATTTCCCGGGCATATCTTTCCCCTACCAGGGCCTCTTCGTCCTCTTCAAAATTGCGGTAGCCCGCATGTTCGTGACAAATAAAGCCCGGCTTGTTCCGCATGAGTTCTCTTACTTTATACCTCAGCGGGTAAATGCGCTCTCCGACAGCTCCCATCAGCAGGTAATCGATGTCTTTGGGCAAAGCGTAGTCCTTGAAAATATCCGTATTGGCATGCAGCGGAAGCCAGCGCATTTTCCTCCAGAATTCGGGATACCATTCATAAAATTTGTCCCGGTAATGAGTGAATATATGTTTTACATTGGCCCGTTCCATGGCTTCTTTTCTCTGCTCTATCTCGTGGTGAAGATCAAACAAATAAATGGCGTAAGGCGTGGTAAGTGAAGCAAGGCCGCTTATCTGATGAGAGTTGGTTTCTCCAAATTCATTGATAAAGACAAAGTCCGGCTCCTCTCCTATTTTTTCAATGATTTCCGAGATATCACCGGATTCATACCAGACATACAGCTCGCAGATTTTGGCCAGTTCAGTCAGTAGATAGGAAAACCCACGAGAATGCCAGCGGCTGAAATCACCGCTGGTGATCAGAAGCTTCATAATCTTGGCTGCCTCCTTTGCGTTAATAGCTACATTCTAAATAGATTCTCTATACCGATGTGGTTGGATACCCACGAGTCAATGGTCACATACCCTTTGATCATGCTTTGCATGCCCCAGCCGATATCAAAAGCGACTTTGCCATACTTTTCGGCGATAAATGAGGCGAGGATGACAGCATTGACCCCGGCGGCCAGAAAACATAGATCGAAATCATAATCGGCAATCATCCTCTGAACGTCAGATATTTCTTCATATTCATAGATGGGGAGGGCTCCAACAATATTAAATCCCAGTTTGCTCTTTAACCTGGCATTGAGAACAGCTGCGGCTTCGGCAGCCAGGGAACCGATCAAAAGGATCTTGCGCTCCCTCAGCATCTCCTGGCACTTCTCTTCCTGGGAGTACATGAACACCCGTCTGATGTTGGCTTCAAATACACACCGGGGCTCGATGTTATACGCGCTAAACACCCTTTCGGTAAAGACCCGTGCTGTTTCCACATGCAGGTTATAACCTATAACATCAGCTTTTTTTACGGCCTCAACTGTGGCATCCCGGGCCTCCCGGTTGGGAAAACGTATGCCCCGGTGGAAAAAACCCTTTGTTTCCCCACGATTGGCGTTGTAAGCTTCTCTATGGCTCATAAACTCTTCCTCCGAATAGATGGCGTACTGGGCCATGACGAAGGCTTCGGTCTGTCCTACCGAGACTACTGATAAGGGCTCTTTATAATCAAGGGCGTGTATCAACCTATCCATTAATTCAGCTGAATGCAAAGGGCCTTTTGAAGACATGAACAGCTCACTTCCTTAGCTGATTTCTGCATTATATGCCTCGGGATCCCATTGGTTACCGATCCGATCCTAAGCAGGCGCCTGGAGCACCGCTAAATGGAGATTATTCCAGCATCCGGCTCTCACACATGCGGACCTTTTTACGTAGTATGGCAGTATCTTAAGAATGCTGTTGCGCTGATCGGAGGCTTAATGGGTGAGCGATTTTGTTTATGAAAAATATGAAATCATGGTTCGGAGTGCTATAGACAGCGGGTATCATTTCTCCCGTTTCGCGGAGATCCCGAATGATGCCGCCAGGATTTGTCTACTGCGCCATGACATAGACATTTGCCTGCAGCCCGCTCTGGCACTGGCTGCCAAAGAAGCTGCACTTGGCGTTGCCTCAACCTATTTTGTTATGTTGACCTCGGAATCCTACAACTGTTTATCCCCCAACTCCCGACTGATACTTAAGGATATTTTAGATATGGGACATGAAATCGGCCTTCATTTTTCCAAATGGACCTACCAATCAACCAGTCCGGAAATAATGACGCAAGAGAATACGTTGATCGGGTCCATCCACCATGAGATCGGAATTCTGGAGGACCTGATCACTCATCCGGTCAGGGCGGTAAGCTTTCACAAGCCCACCATGGAATATGAAGGGAAGCTGGCCCTGCCCGGATTGATCAACAGCTACCGTAAAGAGGACCTGGGATTTGATTTCTACCTGTCGGATAGTCGTATGCACTTTACGGGCAGGAAGCCAGAAGAAGTATTCAAGCTGAAGCGTTATAAGAAAATTCAACTGCTGATTCACCCCATGTGGTGGCGGCCTGAGGGGGGCACCCTGGAACAGCGCTGGCTGCAGGTCCTGAATGATGGCCTGGAAAATGTTTGGCAACCCCTGGTATCCACAGAAGACACGGTATTGGGCTGGCAAAAGGAACCGCAAGTCAATTGGTGAGTACTGGCTTTATGCCAGTATGGAGGTAAGAAGACGTGAGCCCGTTTAAACTCTCAGAATTACGTGTTTTCCTCGAACAACAAGGCATCGCCTATGAAACCAACTCCAGAGAGGAGCACCTGGTTTATGACTTCTGCACTCTGAGCGAGCTGCGTCAGGGGGCCATATCCTGGATGAGATCACCCTCTACCGACTGGACTCATACGGAAGCTGGAATTGTCATCTGCAGCACTCATGCAACGCCTGGTATTCCTGCTGGCATTGTTTGGTTCAAGGTGGAGAACCCCCGCTATGTTTTTATCCGCATCCTGCAAGAATTTACTTCCGAGCCAAAAGTCGGCAGAATCGCTGAGACGGCTAAAATAGGAAGCCATTGCCGCATCGGCAAGAATGTTCGCCTGGGCGAATATGTGGTTCTGGGAGACCGGGTGACACTGGGTGAGAACACCATCATTCACAGCCATGTCACCATCTATGAAAACACGACGATCGGATCCAATTGCATCATCCATAGCGGTGCTGTAATCGGAGCGGATGGCTTTGGATATGAGAAAGAAAGTTCTGGCAGTTGGGTAAAATTTTCTCATATTGGCGGAGTAGTTATAGAAGACGACGTGGAAATCGGTGCCAATACCTGCATCGATCGGGGCGCCTTGAGCAGCACCATCATTCGCCGAGGAGTCAAAATCGATAATCTCTGCCATATCGCTCACAATGTCGTGATTGGAGAAAACACGGTGATCATTGCCCTCTCCATGATCGGTGGCAGTTCAAAAATTGAGCCCGGCAGCTGGATCGCTCCGGGAGCCGTGATTAGGGAAGGCGTGAAGGTCGGTAGGAATGCCATAATTGGATTAGGTGCAGTGGTGCTCGCCGATGTCGACGAACACAGTACCGTAGCAGGTGTTCCGGCCCGACCCCTGAGGAAAACATGAGTGGAGTGTATTTAGACAGTATTGGGGGTGATAATCGATGAAGTGTTCTGATGACTCCCCTTTGCCGCGTGTCGGAGTCATAGGGCTGGGTTCAATGGGAAGAAATCATGCCCGAATCTACCACGAAATGAGTGCGGTAAGGTTGGTGGCAGTAGCTGACATAAATGAAGAGGCCTCAAATGCCGTTGCTACACGCTTCAATGCCATTCCCTACACCAATTACATGACTATGGTGGATAAGGAGAAGCTGGACATCGTTTCCATAGCTGTTCCGACCGGACTGCATGGTGAGGTGGCCGCCAAAGTTATCGATTGTGGGGTGAATCTTCTCATAGAGAAGCCGCTGGCTTCAAGCGTCAGGGAAGGGGAGCGGATCATTCGTCGGGCCGAAAAACGGAATGTAAGGCTGGGTGTGGGACATGTAGAACGTTTTAACCCGGTGATCATGGCCATGAAACAAAGGATGGATGAAGGTTTTCTGGGCCGGGTATTCCAGATAATTATTCGGAGAGCGGGGCCTTTTCCTGAGCGTATCAAGGATACCGGCGTAATCCTGGATCTGGCTATTCACGATACGGATCTAATGCATTATCTCATCGGAAGTGAAATTCGGAGAATTTCCAGCGAATCCGGGCAGTTTATTCATGACCGGTACGAAGATACGGCCGTCAGCCTGCTGTCCTTCGTCAACGGAGTTATCGGTGTGCTTGTTGAAAACTGGATAAGCCCCACCAAGGTACGCGATATCACTGTCAACGGGGAAAATGGCACTCTCTGCGCCGACCTTTTAACTCAGGACCTCTTTTTTTATGAAAACAATTACACCGAGAGTAAATGGGAAAGCCTGGCGGCCTTCAGGGGAGTCAGCGAAGGGAATATGACTCGTTTTCATCTTCCCCGGCACGAACCCTTGCGAAGAGAATTGGAATCCTTCGTAGCAGCGGTTGCCTGCCATGAACCCTTTGCAGTAGAAGGCCGGGATGGATTGCGGGCATTGAAAACCGTGCAGAGACTACTCCTCGTTTCACAAGCGAGTAAGAACCGGACGAAAAAAACCGAAACTGACAAAGGAGAATGAAAATGACTATTCCAATGGCGAAACCCATGATCGACGAAGACGAGATAAAAGCCGTTGAGGAGGTCTTACGTTCAGGCGTACTGGCTCATGGTAAGGCTGTGGAGGAGTTTGAAGAAGCTTTTGCCGCCTATATCGGCACCCGTTATGCCGTAGCAGTAAGTTCGGGAACATCTGCATTACACCTTGCCCTCCTGGGCTGTGGATTCGACCCGGGCGATGAAGTTATCACCACCCCCTTTAGCTTTATTGCCACCGCCAATGCGATAGTTATGAGCGGCGCCAAACCTGTTTTTGTCGATATCGATGAGAAAACCTTTAATATAGATCCCGCAAAAATTGTAGAAAAGATCACTCCGAGAACCAGGGCCATAATGCCCGTTCATTTATACGGGCAGCCCTGCGCCATGAATGAAATCATGGAAATTGCCCGAGAGCATAATCTGGTGGTCATCGAGGATGCCTGCCAGGCCCACGGATCTCAATATCGCCGGCAAAAGTCCGGGTCCTTTGGGGCCGGCTGCTTTTCTTTCTATCCCACCAAGAATATGACTACCGGTGAGGGAGGTATGGTCACCACCAATGATCCTGAGCTGGTCGATAGAATTAGAATGCTGAGAAATCATGGGCAAAAAGAAAGGTATCATCACACCATGTTGGGCTTTAACCTGAGAATGACCAGTATTGCCGCCGCCATCGGCCTTCAGCAATTGAGTAAGCTGGATGAATTCAATGCCCGACGGATCGTGAATGCCAGCCACTTGAACAAAGGGCTGCAGTCGTTGCTGGGTTTGGTAACGCCCGTAGTAGCGCCTGATACCGTTCATGTATTCCATCAATACACGGTAAGAATTACGGATCAATTTGGCATGACGCGGGACTCCCTGCGGGAACGGCTTGCCTCTCATGGAATTGGCTCCGAGGTCTACTACCCCTTGCCTATCCACCTTCAACCCTATTACCGCCAGATGGGATATGACGAATCCATACCCAACGCTGAGAAAGCAGCCTGCGAGGTGCTGTCTTTGCCGGTTAACCCATGGGTCTCCGAAAAGGATCTGTCCGAAATTATGCTCTTCATCAGAATCACCCAAAAAGGCGGCCGATTTGCATAATCTGCCGCCCAGACCGTCAAAAAAGGCGAATAGCTGCGTTATCTCAAGAAGCCCGTTCAGTCACCGTACCTTATGTACGTCTCAATCACGGGCTTCTTGGATGCTTTGCCTTCGTAAATAACATTGGCTTAATAGGGGATTCACACAGGCTGGTCTAAGTTTTCTTTCTTGAAGACCACAGCACGACAGCCTTCACCTTTTTTGCTCGCTCTGTCAAATGCTGTTTTAACTGCTTCTATTCCCGCTCAAGCATTAAATAAGGCTGTCGTTTCTTTATCAACGGCAGCCTTAACAACTTTCCTAATCCTGTAATTTACCGTAGGCACAGAACAATTACTTGTTAATTATTACAACTTCCCCACACCGGGAGCATAATGCCTGAACCTCTTTTTCGAAGTGAATCTCTTCAACAACTTTCGCCCCGCATTTACACACAAAGGCTACTAGTCGAGCGGGGTTCCCCATTACCATTCCATGATCTGGAACATCTTTACTAACCACTGACCCTGCCCCCACCATGGCAAATTGCCCAATCACCACATCAGGCAAGATCACGGATCCAGCTCCCAAAGAAGCCCCTCGCTTTACCAGGATCCTGCCAGTCTGCCAGTCTGCTTCCTTTTTTAAGGTACCGTCGATGTTGATTGCTCTGGGTATCTTATCATTGCTTAAGATTACTCCCGGACCCATAAAAACCCCGTCCTCAACACTAACACCATGGTAAACGAAACATCCGTTTTGAATTTTTACATTGTCACCAATGGTAACTCCGAAATCTATATATACTCCTTTACCGATGATACAGTTCTGTCCTATCCTAACATCTTCACGAATTTGAGCCTGGTGCCATATGCTAGTGTTCGAACCAATCTGCGCTTGTGGTGAAACATCAGCAGTTGGATGAATAAAAAATACTTTTTTCTGAATTGTATCTGCCATATAGTTTCTCTCCTTATTTATCACTACCGCAATAGTTTTATTGCAGGATTTCTTCAATCATATTTACAAATTCAATAGCACGCTGGGTAGTTGAATGTCTGGCTTGAACCATATCATATCCTTGTTGGGCAATCTCCAGGCGCTCCTTCTCATGATTAAGATAGTACTCGGCTTTTTCCTCGAAATCGTCTTTATTAATGGGTATAAAGTGAATTCCGGGTATGAAGCCTAGCCCCTCGATATCTGGGGATGTGGGAGCCAGTAAAAGGGTTTTGCAGGCTAGTACTTCAAAGTACTTTGCCAACGGATAATCATATACTCCGCCACAGGTAATGAAGATTTTTGACCGGTTAATCTCTCTTGCATAATTCTGGCCGATAAACAAAGTTGCCCATTCTTCATTGGAGAAGTTTCTATAATTTGGATGTTGATGATATACAAATCCAGGCTTATCTTTCATGGTTTCCAAAATTCTTACCCGTAATGGATACCATTTTTCGTTAACTGCTCCCATTAATAAGTAATTAATCTCTTTGGGAAGATTGTAGTCTTTGAATACATTCGTGTTTATATGATGAGGCAGCCAGCGAAAACATTTCCAAAATTCCGGATACCATTGCTGAAATTTGTCCCTGGCCAGTGAAAAAATATACTGAACCTTTTCCTCTTTTAGAGCTCTTGTTCGCGCCTCTATTTCATAATGCAGATCATGCAGCAGCACTGCATATGGAATTGATAGAGAGGCTAAGTCCGTAATCTTAGGAGAATTAGTCTCCCTGAATTCATTAATGAAAATAAAATCGGGCTCAATCTTCAGATGGCTTAGAATCTCCTGAATACTACCCGGTTCATACCATACGGTGAGATCCACCATTCCGGCCAGCTCATTTAGTAAATAGTGAAAGTTGGGGGTCAGGTGCCGGCTGAGATCACCGGTGGTAACCAGCATTTTCATCATACGTTGCTCCTTTTCCACACTACATCTTTTACAATTTGTACAGGTTATCCAGACCGATTACGTCAGTGATAAAGGAATCCTTTTCAACTTCACCGGTTATAAAGCTTTTCATCCCCCATCCGATATCAAAAGCCACTTTTCCATACTTTTTAGCAATATAAGGTGCCAGGATCAGGGCATTGACACCGGCAGCCAGGATGCACAGGTCAAAGTCATATTGTTCGAGCTCTTCCTTTACCCGGGGTATTTCTTCGTTTTCAAAAATGCTTAGAGCTCCAACAATTTCAAACCCAAGCTTCTCTTTCAGCTTGCCGTCAAAAGCGGTCTTGGCCTGAGGCGCCAGTGATCCGACTAATAGTACTTTCCTTCCTTTTAGCATTTCTTCAAATTTCTCGTTTTGCGAAAACATAAAGACCCTGCGGATATTTGCTTCAAACACGAATTGAGGCTGGAGATCATAGGCGGCAAACACCTTCTCGGTAAATTCTCTAGCCCAGGGCTCAATAAGATTGTATCCGACAATATCGGCATTCCGCGCTGCTTCCACCGCAGCGTCACGGGCGGCGACATTAGGGAAGCGGATGCCGCGATGAAAGAAACCGCTTTTCTCACCCCGGTTGGCATTATAGGCCTCTCGGGAACTCATAAACTCCTCCTCGGAGTAAATAGTATACTGGGCCATGACAAAAGCCTCGGTTTGCCCCACCGATACAATGGATAAGGGACGCTGATGCTTCAACGCCGACAGGATGGCATCCATTAAGCCGGCCGAGTCCAGGCGCCGGGTTGTTTTGTTGTCTGGCATTCTGCAATTCACCTCAGTTCTTTTTGATAAAATATGATAATTATGGGCTTTGGTTACGAGCCTCCTGATTTTTGGCTTTGGATGGTGGCTTCGAGCCCATATTCCAGGCCAGTAGCTGGTTTCCATCCCAAGCATCTTTCTGCTCTGCTTATATCAAAATAGCTGTGCAGAATATCACCCGGTCGGGCCTGAGCATATATCGGCTGCGTTTGAATGTCCATCAACTTGGCCAGCTTGTGATAAAGATGGTTTACTGTTATTGCACGTCCGCTGCCGATATTCACCACCAAATTCTCTTGGGAAGCTAAAGCCTTAATATTAGCCTCTACCACATCCTTAACATAAACAAAGTCTCGTGTTTGTTCCCCGCTTCCATATATGGGCAGCACTCTTTTGTTAAGGAGATTACCGGTGAAAATGGACACCACCCCTCCTTCCCCATCATCTCGCTGCCGGGGTCCATAAACATTGGCATAACGCAGTACAGCATAGTTAAGCCCATACAAGCCCGCATAACTGGCTAGATACTGTTCACAGGAGTATTTGGAAAGGCCATAGAAGGATCTTGGCGCTACCGGGTGTTCCTCATCCAATCCCAGATATAGAGGTTCACCATAGACGGCAGCACTTGAGGCATAGACTACTTTTTGAACGCTATATTTTACACAGTTTTCAAAGATGTTAATAGATCCGATAATATTGACTTTGGCATCGTATATGGGATCCTTTAACGAAGCGGTTACATTCGTTTGCGCTGCGTGGTGGATAACGTACAGTGGTTCTTCAGTCTTAAATATGGACTCCACTACGGGAGAGCAAATATCCTCGCAGTAAATCTTAGCCAGCCTGTGAACATTCTCCAGTCTGCCTGAGGATAGATTATCAATCACTACAACTTCATAACCGGCAATAACAAGCTGATCAGTAATATGTGAAGCAATGAACCCGGCTCCCCCGGTAACCAGAACTTTCGCCATGCTTATCCCTGTCCCCAATGACACATTTACTTAAAAAAAGCTTCTACTTCATGTATATGTGAAGCAGGAGCCTTTTGATAAAAGATTCATTGTTTATTGTCGGTCGGATTCTTCAGTTATTTTCCACTATCTATCTTTAATAGGAGTGATTCCGAGGCTTGGGAAAACAGACTTTTCAAAATGGTGGAGGCCGGGGGAAGCTGGTGTGATAGAAAAAGGCTTGCTCAAAGATTGATCATCAGCCCGCCTGTTCCTGCATAGGTTCCAATGGTGGCACCCATTTCAGCTATAATGATTGGCTCGTTCGGTTGGTACCTATCCTCAATATCTCTGGCTAGCTTTGCAGCATCTTCGGGGCAATGAACATGGCTAATTCCAATAATTCTTTCACAAGTACAAGGACCAGGAATCTCCCCCAACATACTAGCAAGTCGATTTATTGCTTTTTTTCTCCCTCTGACCTTATCAATTATCTCTGGTATGCCTTCAGAATTGCCTCGTAGTATGGGCTTAATATTTAGCACGGTACCAGCCAGCCCTTGAAACCTGCTAAGGCGCCCCCCTTTTACCACATTTTCCAGAGTATCCAAGGTAAACATTACTTCCCGTGTTTTTCTTATTGATGATAATTGCTCTACGATAGTATGTACGTTCAATCCCAAGGCTGCCATCTGAGCAGCCTTTATGGCCGCAATCCCCGTTCCCAATGAGGCTGTAAGGGAATCAAAAATACATATATTTTGGCTGCCAAGCATGTTCCTAGCGAGTACCGCTGTTTGATAGGTGCTGCTAAGGCCAGATGACAAGCTTACAAACAAGACTTGACCGGCTTCTCTGAGCCCCTTTTCAAAATAAGAGACAAAAGTATCCGGATCTGGGGCTGATGTTTTGGGCAAGGTTTTAGACCTTGTCATTTTATCCACAAACAAAGATGGGCTAATTTCCACACGGTCCAAGAATGTCTCCCCGTCTTCAAAGGTAATTTTTAAAGGTATCATCTCGATCTTGTACTTATCCAGTTCTTCTTCAGGTAAATCACAAGATGTATCAGTAATGATTCTGACGTCCATCGATCTCTAACCCCCATCTCTGCCTCTACTTTTTCTCAAGTTGAAAATGGCAGCTTCAACACTACGCCAACTCAAACTATCCAATTCATATTATACTCCTTCAGGCTTCCTTTTCCTTCCATTCTCACTCGCTCTCTCAGTAACTTTTTATCCTCTAGAGTCATCGATCATTTCAATAAAAAAAGACCCTTACGGGTCCTCTCTTATTTTCGAGTCATCACACGCTATTTGGCTGGTGGAGGCGGGGAGAAGGTCATTGTATCCGAACCTCCATATAAGTGTTACTTTACCATACCCAACATCCCCGTATAGAATCCGCTACCGGGATAGCCTTATTGGATTAGATCCAGCGTATCTGTAATACTTGTCAGTTCTTTTAAGGCGTTATCGTAGCTCTTCTCGCCAGACCAAAGAGTTGTTGCAAGCATATAATCACCCGCGACCATAACCTCTATTCTCATCTTTCCATATCCGGAACTGGTTTGTGCATTAAATACTGCCTCTGCGATGGCAGAGCCGTCGCTATCTGTTGAACTGCTTTCATTATAATTTGATATGGCATCCCCAATCTTTTTCAAATTATCTACAGATATTTTTATAAAACTCTTAGCCGTCCCCTCATTGGTGAGGCCTAGTTTTTTAGAATCCTGTACAAATTTCTGCTCGCATCGAATGAAATATGAATCATTTATTGTATCACCTTTTGTGCTCGTCAAACGAATAGTACTATTATCCATTAAATCTAATCTCATGCTGGCGGGATACTGAAAGGTAACACGGTAGTCAGGGTTAGAAAAGGTTTTGGTCTCTTCAACGGCAGCAGCACCCTTGGATTCTTTAGCTTTAGCTGCATTAGCACGCTTAAAACTTGTGTCTCCTATGACCATGGTATTTTCATCTTTAAAAACCGCAGTTTCAGAACTTTCACTGCCACTATCATTTATTGTTATCGTTACTGAATCCTTACTTCCCTCTATCGCGGCCAATTTATAAGAAAATTGCTTCTTTTCCCCATTTTCTATTGAGGTGGCTACACCTTTTTCATTAAATTCCATAGAGCCTCCGGCTGTAGTCCATTTTCCAATAACAAGCTCTTTAGGCGTTTTAGGGACATTTGCAGTGGTTTTAGAATCAACTGTAGCATTATTCCCTGCACATCCCGACAATAGTCCAACCATTATTAATAGAACTAACAAACCAATAACACTTACTGATTTCCTCATATTCCTTCCCCCTCTTAACATTTCACTTATTGCCATCATCAAAGCCTCTGACCTGTACTCCTCCTTCGGCACTACATTTTTCATTTAACTCATCACTTACCTCCAAAAAGTAAAAACTCACCATATAATGATTGTATGGTGAATTTTTGATGTTTTATATCACCCAGTGGGTGATTTCTTTACATCGTTCGTAAAATACAAGTTGCTTTTTGCCCCTCGGTTCGCCCATTCAATTTATCTTGCTATTATAAAGGGACCATGCTACTCTAATACCGAATTCATTTTGCAGCATTATCGAATTACTTGGTAAGGATTGACGTAATGATAAAATTTATTCCAAAAATTAAGAAGAATTCATTGCTTTTGTTGGCTGGCATAGTTTGGTTTATCGCTGGTTTTAATATTATTAGAATTGGTACGCCTGAAATGCTGTTAGATTTACGTTCGCCAATTTTACCGGTGCTTCTTTCCATTATTATTTTTTATTTGTTTTTTAAGCTAGTATTTCAAAAAATGGTTGATAAGCATTGTGATCGTATTAAAGGCTATACTGAGCATAAAATTGTTGTATTTAAGTTCTTTGATACAAGAAGTTACTTAATTATGGCTTTTATGATAACTTTAGGAGTATTGCTCCGCAACTCACATCTTCTAACACCTTTATGCTTGGGTACATTTTATACTGGCCTGGGCGGATCTCTGATATGTGCTGGTTTATTTTTTGTAATACGCTATCTTGACCAATATGCTGATTAAAAACCACTAGTTTACACATTTTTATCCCCAAAGTCCCACAAATCATAAATTCTTTTCTCCTCCTCAATCCCGGTAAAATCCAATCATTAAAAAAGGACCGAAAATTCGGTCCTTTAAAGCGATGACTCGCCTATTATACTGGTTGAGGTGGAGAGTCAATTTTCATACTGCTTGGCAACTGTTAACGATTCCATCCAAGTCTTGCCGTTTTTCCGGGTCAAATAGAGGTTGTTAACAACTACGCCATGAATCCTCTGTATTTGGGGCGGCATACCAGGATCGATGGCCGCCCAGCTGCCCAAAGCGGAGATTACATAATAAACATTGCTTTCTTTACCCAAATAGATCATTGTATGCCCTGGAAAATGAAGGCTTGCTCCAGGCAGTACCTGATCTAATAAAGCCTGCCGGTTACTAAGATTGGAATCATTAAATGATACAGTTTTGCCGGCCGATTCAGCCTGCTGTTCAGAATTACGAGGAAGACGGAATCCAAAACAACGGTATACATCCATAACTAATGATGAACAGTCACGTCCATCAAGCATGCCTCCCCAACCGTAGCGGTCCCCCTGGAGTTTAAATGCCTGGCGAATGGTATTGGCGCGCGTGTATGGCAAGAACCCTTCATTGACATCGGCAGAACAGGGCACCATCGCCAGCTTGTAATCTGTCTGTCCATCCGGTTTACGAACCGGAACCTCGACTACATAATTTCCAGTCGGCGCCTGCCCGTCGATTAAGGCTGGAATTTTCTCAGGATCGGCCAGCGGCACAATGGTGCCCATGGGCAGCTCAAGTTCGGAGACTTCAGACGAATAAGGATCCTGGCATAAACGCACCCGGTTTCCGGAGACAAGGAGAAATCTGCTGTTCTGTTGATAGGTCTTCCATTCGTTTCGGTTTAAACTGAATGCTACGTCCGTGGCGGGAACCCAACCGCTGCAGTTGTACATTTGGGCAAAGTACCATTGCTTGTCACTGCTCTGGTGCAGGAGAATCAACGGTTCGAAGGGAAGTAGGGCTGTATCCTGAAAGAGGTCAAATTCAATATCATTGACTTCATCGCTTACCACATCTCCTGTTGGATATTCCCTCATTTGAGTCCGGCAGACCGTGAAGCCATATTGAACGGAATTTTGAGCCTTGATATTTGCTAGATTGGTGTTATTGCTCAGATGATTGAGATAGGCCTGATTTACTTGTTCAGGCCCAATATACATAGGGTCTTCCAGGTAGGGACGTTCAATCAATTTCCTTAATTCATCTCTGGACAAAGACTGAGGATAATCATTCAGGTCATATACCAGGGTGGGAAGCTTATGAATGATAGCATGATTAAACTCTTCTATTGCGGAAGGCACCATAATGATGTTTTCCGCCAAAGACATCTTACTAATCCAGTATTCGGGATGCATCATTTCAGGTTTGATCCCCGGCATCTGATTAACCGGGGCCGCCATACTGGAAGCAATATTTACAGCCAGTATTAAACTGATAACAAGTAAACACAAAAACCTGCGATACCAATTGTGTTTTCTCAAAGCGACGACCACCTTTGCTGACAATTAGGATATCAACGGCTGGTTAAAGGATTTTATCCCGGGCCAGCCTTTTTCCTTACAATTCCATCTCGTGGCAAGAAATCCTTCTTATCGTTTGAGTAGAAGGTTATGCGAGAGAAATCTTGTTGGGATCCCAAGGTTTTCGGACCTTTTCCCTAAAATGCAGAACATAAAGGCGGAGGTTATTCATCATACCAAGATAGCTTTGATAGTAGCCAGCAGATAGAGATTCGTTTAAACTATCGAGTACAGACAGCGATAAACCGACCTGTATGCCTGGGATATCCGTAAGCAAACTGTCAGGACACTGGAAGTCCCAACCAAGATCCGGATGCATACCCGCGGGAAAACATTCATGCATTCACACAAAGTACTGATATAGACCTAAAAGATGTTATACCCGAGCAGCACGTTCGGTAAAATTGGGGTATATTGGTCTTACAATATCAACCAGGTTTACATTCATTTGAACCTTAGGGAGCGATTGATACGAAAACGCTAGTCATCACCGAAAAACCATCGGTTGCCCAAGATATCTCCAAAGCCCTGCCGGGCACTTTCTCCCGGCAGGATGGCTACCTGGAATCTGATAACATGATTATCACCTGGGCAGTGGGCCATCTTTTAGAGCTGGCTGCCCCCCAGGATTATGATCCTCAATTGAAACGCTGGAACATCTATACCCTGCCCATCCTGCCTGACCCTTTTCAACTAAAACCAAAAGAATCTACCAGGAAACAGCTCAAAATTATTGAGGGCCTCCTCGCCAGGCAGGATGTGGACCGGCTGATTAATGGCTGCGATTCTGCCCGGGAAGGTGAATTAATATGGACTTACTTGACCCGGTTTTTAGGAAACAGCAAGCCTTTTGACCGGCTCTGGTTATCAGAAACCACCCCGGCCGCTATTCGAACTGCTTTTAGCAATTTGCGCAGCAGTTCTGAAGTGGCTAATCTGGCCCAGGCTGCTATCTCTAGATCCCAGGCTGACTGGATTGTGGGTATTAATGCTACGCGTGGATTCACCGTTCAACATGGCGATAAATTGACTGTGGGCCGGGTGCAGACGCCTACTCTGGCCCTCATTGTCAACCGGGAGCGAGAAATAGAGAATTTCACCCCCAGGCCCTATTGGGAGATTGAGGGGGTTTTCTGCCTTGATACGGAAAAATCATATAAAGGGAAGTGGTTCCGTAACAAAGAAGACCGCTTTACGGATCAGGCGCAGGCTCAAACCGTTCTGACCACGATGGCACCCGGATCTCCCGCTGTCATCAGCAGCATGGAGAAGAAAGAGAGTAAGGAGTCCTCACCCCAACTCTTTAATCTGAATGACCTGCAGAAGGAATGCAATAAGAAATACGGTTTTACCGCAGAACAGACTTTAAATATCGCCCAGAAACTGTATGAAGCCCATCTACTCACCTATCCACGCACAGACAGCAGGCATTTGACCCAGGCCATGGCGGCCACTATGCCAGCTCGCCTGGACGCACTACAGGAAACGGAATTGGGTTCCATAGTGAATACCATCTCCAGCAGGGTTGTTAAAGACAAGCGCTTCGTAGACGATTCCAAAGTCACGGATCACACCGCCATTATTGTCACCGATGCCGCACCAAAGCTGGACACCCTAAATAAGCAGCAACAACAGGTCTATTTGCTGATAGCCAGAAGAATGGTCGCAATATTCTTGCCACCGGCCCGAATTCAAAAGACCACGATTATTACTACCTGCCAGGAAGAAACATTTATCAGCAAAGGGAAAGTGATCCTTGCGCCTGGATGGAAAGCCTTATATGCAGGCACAACTGCCGATCAGGAAGAAGAATCTGAACCCACGTTACCGATAGTCAGCAACAAACAAAAACTCCATTTAGAAAAAGCTGAGCTCCTGGTCAAGGAAACCAAGCCACCCCGGCGCTATACGGAAGCCGATCTATTAAGCGCCATGGAGAACGCCGGACGAAAGATCGAAGATGAGGAACTACGCGAAGCCATGGCCGGCAAGGGTCTAGGCACTCCCGCCACCCGAGCGGCCATTATTGAAAAGCTTATCAGTACAGCCTATATTGAGAGGCAAAAAAAGAACCTGGTGCCCACTGATAAGGGCAAATACCTGATTGATATTATGACCAGTGAACTGAAGGACCCTGAATTAACGGCGGAATGGGAAAGAAAACTCCTGGATATGGAGCAGGGACGATTTCCGAGAAAGGTCTTCATGCAGGAGATCCAACAGTTTACTATGGACCTAATTGATCGTTTAAAAGGCAAAAGGCCTGTGAAAAGGAATCCTTCCACTGATGCAGTCAAGAACTTTGGAAAGTGCCCTCTCTGTGGGAAACCCGTGATCGAGGGCAAGAGGGGCTATGGGTGTTCCGGGTGGCGCCAAGGGTGCAAGTTGGTGATTTGGAAAGAGATCGCTGGCCGGAAGATCTCTGAAGTCCTGGTGACCAAGCTGCTTAAGGACGGCCGAACGGAACAGATAAAAGGTTTTTTATCTGAGGAGGGCACCAGGTTTGACGCCATTTTAAAACTCCAGGATGGCATTGTGGAATTTGACTTGGGGAAAAAATAGGGTCCTTTGCGTACCCTCCAGAAAGATAGGTGAGATCATGCCCGGGTTTCAGAAAGAATATGAGATCCGTTATTTTCAGATAGACCAAAGCAAAGAAGCCACTCCGGTCTCAATACTTCATTTTCTTGAAGATATCGCAATATTTCATTCGCAGGCAGTCGGGCTCGGTATCGATCGTTTACTCGAAAAAAGAACCGGTTGGATTCTCAACCGCTGGGTGTTGAGAATGGAAAAGTACCCCCGGTTGGGTGATAAAATATCAATAAAAACGTGGACGTCAAGATTCGAACGTTTTTATGCCCGGCGGGAATTCATGATTGATGATCCTCAAGGCAATCCGCTTGGTCGAGCCAGTTCTTTATGGATCTATCTGAATGTGGATAAGAAACGACCATTGCGCATCCCCGAGCAATTCGAGCAGGCTTATGGTGTGATCGAAAAAATGGTAATGGATGACTCTTATAGGGACCTTCCAGACATGACTGATCCTGAAACTGGAATGTCTTTCCGTGTTAGACGCAGTGATATTGACACCAATGGTCATGTAAACAATGCACGGTATGTGGAGTGGATGATAGAAGGGATCAATGGGGATTTGATCCAGGATTATCAACTATCTGAATTAGAAGTTGTGTATAAAAAGGAAACCGTTTACGGAACTAACGTCTACTCGGAATATCAGATGATCAACAAAGCACATCCAGAGTACTTACATAGAATTCTGGATAAAACCGAAGACCGTGAGCTGGCCTTGGGAAGGACTGTTTGGCAGAAGCGTTAGTAATCTTTGTGCCCCGATTCGTCTACTTTGAAATATCATGCTACTTCGCATTATACTTATAATCTTCGAGCTATTTCATTCATGTGTGATTGATCTGTACCGCAGCATCCTCCCCATATTTTTATGTCTGCCACTTCATTCAACAGCATCATTTCTTCTGCCAAAACCGTTGCCTCAGAATACCTTAAATCTTCGCAACCATCCAATTCCTCCGGAGGTAACGGCGAGGTGTTCGCTTGTATACCAAGAAATCTTTGCCGCACAAGCGGTGTATTGTTAAAATCTTGTGCCAATGCTTCATAACAAACAGCAGGGTGAACGCAATTGGTCATATAGCAGATCGGTTTTTGGGTGACGGCATTGTCTATAGCCTGAATTGCTTCGTGTATCGAGGTTTTGTCAATCAATTTTCCGTCAGATCGAATCATAAAGCTAATAATATATGGAAGCCCTGTTTCTTCCATGGCCTGGGCCATACCGATTGCCTCTGAAACAGCCGGCATAATCCCTGCGTAAAGAAAATCCACCCCTGCCTGCAAAAACAGGTGGGCCTGCCAGGCATGGAAATGCTTTGCTTCTCTTGTCCCCAGCACATCGGTGGCCTGATATGCATCCCCTTTGCAGCCCATCAAGCCGCCAACGTACATTTCCGTTGTACGCTGCTCCTGAATCTTTTTAAGTAGCTTTACATTGTCCTGAATAATGGAAGAACTATGGCGGGAGTTTGTTACGCGCTCCTTGTTTGCTCTTCTTGTGGGAGTTGTGGCCAGAAAAGGCAGATGATATTTGGTTGCAACATCAGCATATTCATTCCAGAAGGCAAGCAACGCCTGGCTCCCTTCATCATCATACACCAGTGCTGCCAGTGCGACATCGGGGTCAATAGTCAAATGGATTTCTCTTTTCAGGCGCTCACCCAAAGCACCTTCCATCAGCATATTTTTGCTTCGGTAAAAACAGGTGGTAAAATCCATACAGCGCCCTTCTCTCAGAGCAGTGTTCCTTAGTATCACAAGGTTTAAGTCTTTCCGGGTAGAATTTTTACTTGGGCTCAACGATGGCGACCAGGTGGTTAAAATCCCCCGATCCCTCAAACTGAAGAACAAACAAATCCTTGGGAGTACTCTGGGGGTTATACCGGTCGTAGTAGTCTTTATTGACTTCGCCCATCAGTTTTTTCCCCCCTGCATCAAAAAGGAAAAAGTAATGGCCGTCCGCAGACTTAATCCGCTGGGTCAAACTGGCATTGGTTGTAAACGAAGCAGGCTTATTCTCCTTTTGCGCATCAGCCAGAGTGGGATAAAGAGACAATATTTCCCACGCACTGGAATCATAATTAATCTTTAACTGCAGTTTATCCCAACTTGGCGATACCAGGTATTTTTCAACATTTCCGACCAGAATCCCTAGTTTCTGCCCGACTGCGGCATTCTGATAAAAGTCAGGGTTGGCTTGAACATCCAAGGGCGAGTTGGGAAGACCCGGTGCTGCCACTTGCAGGTAATAGCCGTCACTGTCCTGTGATTTGCTGAGAACGCTGCCCTCCATGACCTTCATTTCACTAGTGTTGTAGACCTCTTTGGAGGAAGGAAAAAGATCGCTCCAGAAGATAAAGGCGAGGAAAACCAGGGTACAAATTGAATAGATTATGATTGTTTTTTTGTACTTGCGTAAAAATTCCATTACCTCACTCCTCAATAAAGGTTGGTACCACCACGGCATAGCGATCTGTAATGCGGGCCCCTAGCCGTGTATATAAACCACCGAATTGGTCCCCTACCAGGAAAGTCCCCAGAATGGGGTACGCTACCTGAAACCGTTCATTATAGCTAGTATAGAGGGAGATATCTATAGGTTTGATATCCACAAGATC
Source organism: Syntrophomonadaceae bacterium (assembly GCA_035560815.1). Lineage (GTDB taxonomy): Bacteria > Bacillota > Syntrophomonadia > Syntrophomonadales > Syntrophomonadaceae > UBA5314. Next base: position 22,252 of record DATMYR010000031.1, read on the forward strand.
CTGGTAAACCATATTTTGGCTGCTCAGGTTTTTTATTTCCAGGGAATTAAGGTCGTTCGAATAAAGTATCCCTTGCCCCTCTCTTTCCAGGTAGGGCTTAATGATGCAAGGCTTTCCCTGCCATTCTAAAAATGTTGGTACTACATAGCGATTAATGAGTTCCTTTTCTTCAGGCAGATAGAATTCTTCTTGAGTAAGACGCCATACTATGGCCAGGAAAGCTTTACTCTGTGCAACAAGTGCCGAAGGTGGATTTACCAACCTTTTCCCGCTCAACTCCGAAAGAAGACGTAGTTGTTGTTTGGTGTTTACCAACCATTCCAAGGGATAGTATCTATACAGGACATCCACGGGTTGTCCGTTTAACAAAAGACTGCCCTCACGCACTGTAATGCCGGTAATATCGCCCCAGACCACTTCATCAAACAGTGGGCGAAGGATTTTACCCATCTGTTGAATGGCGACCCAATCTTCTTCCGCTCCAGCACAGGCAACCAGGCCTAAACGCTTTACCGGGGAGGTTGAATCGCTGCTCAAAAAACCCTTAAACTTTCGGGTTAGTAGATCTGATAAACCCCGATTGGGATCTTCGCAATCCGGGCAGAACCGGTGAACCATTCGGTTGAGGCCTATGGATTCTAATCCCGCCGGTGTGTCCGTATTGAGTTCCAATAGGCGAAGATGCTCCTGGCGGTCAAGCGCCCAATCAAAACGCCCGAAAACCGTAAGCCATTCTGAATGATCCTCTAGCAACAGTGATGTAAGTTCTGCTGGAATACCCAGCAGAGATGAAAACAATTCATAATTGTTTAAAATAAACAGCCGAGTCTTAAGAAAAACACGAGCCAATTCTTCCGTTGCCCGGACCAGCTCTTCATATAATGAGCGTGACAATCGAACCGGTTCCAGCGTAAATGATTCAAAAGCACCGGTATAACTGGTTGAATAATCGTCTTGAAAAGCAGCTATATGAGCTGTTTCGTCCCATATGGAACGGCGTTGTTTTTCATCTAGAAACAAAGGCTGCGCTTTTAGTAAAGAACTTCCGCCGATGCGAATGCCAACCGGGGTGAACCAGACCGTATCATCTAAGCTAAGATAATCGTTCGACCAGCGTACACAGCACCCTGCAAATTCCCCGCAGGTAAAATAGATACCATAATTGCCAAAAGCGATTTCGTCCCTATAGTCCCGCCCGTCATACCGGGGTACTATTTGCCGTTTGATGGGAACAAACTCCTGAATAACATGGGGATGTCTCGATTCGTTGATATAATCGATGACCTCCTTCCAATCCTGGTCACTCATCATTGCGCCTATATATACTTCTTCACTATAGCGTCCAAAGACGGATTTTATTACCCAGTGTTCACGCTCGCTAAGTAGTTCTTCCTGGTCTGAACGTTTGTAGACCCGCGTATAAGGAATTGTTTCCCGAATCGCTGCCGCCTCATCTTCGCTCAGCCAGGATGATTTTTCTTCATACAGTTGCCAGAGATAGGCGAACAGGCTTTTCGCCTGAGGAACTATGGCGCGTGGATCGTTCAGCATTAACACCTGGCGTTTTTCGAGAAGTTTTAACAGCTTGGGATAGTCATGCACCTCACTACTGAATTCGGTTGGAAATTGGCGTAGTATGAGGTCCAGGGGCTTCCCGAACGCACTAAGATGCTCATTCTCAACCTGGAGATTACTGCCCCCGACCAGAGTACATTGGTAGCCCAGGGGTTTTAAGAGATCCGCATATAAAAATGCCAGATGGCTTTCTTCATAATGGTTGGGGTCAACCAGTACGCCTACATTGGGGCGGTCCCGTCCATTTCCGTAGGCTTCCCAAAGCTTGACGACTCCCTGCCTGAACTTGTTGGCAAACTCCTGGTTAGGGTTTCCTTCAGGTTCATTGGCATTTGACACGAGAATCTCACGTTGAGCACAGGGTTTATCATAATTAAATTCGGAAAAAAATATTCCACCCTTAGCCCGCTCAAACGCATCGAAACGCACCCAGAAAAACGGCGGCAAGGCCAGGGATAAATCCAGGATCTTAGACCGATAAACAAAATCAGGCACCTGTAGCGAAGACCGTGTCCCCGGGTGTTCAAAATATTTCCTGGTTAAGCGGTCAACCAGATTGTAGAGAGTGGCAGCAGTTTGCACCATTCGGTCAAAAACTGCTGGATTAAGATATCCCGGCTGGGGGGAAAAAATCTCCAACTCCCGCTGTGAACTCACCAGGTAATATTCGAAATTTAAATGCTGGGTTAGTTCTTCCTGCCTCATTCCCTTTGTTATCCTCTATCCCGACGCATGTCCGTGAAATACTGAATATCCACCCACGGATGACTTCTTTGTCGGGGAAGAAGTCCAGGATGCGTGTCTTGACGAGGTGCCTGCGAACGAGTAGGGGCGGTAGTAATATCCGGACCCGGGATTGTAATAACTATAGCTCTGGTCTTCGTCAGTTTCCCATTCGCGATCACGCTCATCTTTCTCTTTCTCCAATACCATATTTTGTTTAGAATACGGTGTCTTTTGATCAAGGGCGAAAGAGCTGGGGGGAGAAATGATATTGGCAACAGCCAGAGCTACCGCAAAGCTAAGAGCCAGTGTTTTGTTGCCCGGCAAGAATTTTTTAATCCCATCCTGGCAATCCTCCACTGTGCTATCCTTCAACTTGTTTCCGGCCATATGCACCCCTCCTCTAAGAAGCGATTGTTATTGAATTCAACGCAGAATTTCTTTACTTAATTCAATTTCATCAACCGTCAGGCCATTTTCCTTGATGTACTGAATATAGGCTGAAGTATCTTCTTTGGCTTCGCCAAGCCGGTATAATGTCATTTTTGTATACTGCAGAAAACCCAGCATCTCAATGGTAGGCAAATCATCTTCCGTCAATTCATATTGGTTATTGAACTTTTTGAGCAAGGTAGCCGGGCCAATACGATTTCTGTAGCGCAGACTATCCAGAATCAATACATATGCGCGTGGGCTGCTGAGAGGCATAAGCTCCTGGCCAAATCCTACCAGTGCGTTTACATAGAGATCCCCACCCACCACACCATAGGGATGTAATGGATTGGCATAAGTAAGGATCGGTTTCAGATGCATCTTATTTTGCAGCAGGCAACCCATCCGCATTCCAGCCAGCGCTGGAATATCAAACAATACCAGATGGTCTGGGCTAAGTGACTCCATAGCTGGTTGCAGGAACTTGAAGAGGCGGCTATCCCGCATCTGCACTGGACTCAACTCAAAATCAGGATAATGCTTCAAAGAAACAAAATTTGTCTTGCGCACAAAACAAGTAAAAGGGCCAGCACCTTGAACCCATCGGGTATAAATATCACTGAAATCCAGCTCGTGTAAGGTTGTACCTGCCATAATTCCCTAGCTGGCGCTTTCTACCAGGCAAAAAACCTGATCCATATTAATATATTGCTGATTTCCATCGTTATCGCGAATCGTTGCAACACCATTTTCGATTTTCTGTATATGGCCTTCGAGCACGTATTTGGTCTTTTGATTATTCCAATCGTCGATGGTGAGGTAGATATAGATCCTCAATTCGGTCCCTCCTAGCTAATACTGGCTCCAACAATATATGATATGGCCATAAATGCCGAGAAAACCATGATACCAACAGCACGGTTATCCTTTTTCAACTCTTCGTCGGTACGGAACTGGGGAGTAGCCATATCGAAAAGCAGCCATCCGATGATCATACCGACTATTCCAATTCCACCCCATATCAGCAGCCCGGTGAGGGAGCTGTTTGATAGTATGGCAAAACGCAATACGTTTGCCAGGCCTAAAATCAATCCTCCGGTAGCTAAGCTGGCAGCAATATTGCCGTTTTTAATCTCCTCAAAATCATGATAATTAGTGATCAATGAAAAAACCACCACGCCCAAAACCACCACCAATAGACCGGCAAGATAGCAGATGCCAGTTGCCAAATAGGCATTCATTCCAGAAAAACTAGTTATCATACCCATAACGCTCATTACCTTAGCCCCCCTTGGACATTTACTACAATTACTAAAGTTTTCTATGAAAAAAGTGGTTTTCCTGCAAAAATATTGTTTTCTACGGTAAAAGGTTTTTTCAGGGATTCAGTATCAACTGGATACCTACCACGAAGTACTATTCATATCTGATACAACAGCTAAACAGAAATAAACCTGAAAAAAAGATTGGACGCGCCATAAAAAAAGGACCGGTAAATTGCACATTCCGACCAATATAGGATTGAAATAATTGTATGTCGACAATAATAGTACCTCGACAGTCGTAGTAATATGATGTATATTGTATCTATGGAGGTGCCAAAATGGTCGATAATAAAATCTCCTCGGATTTACTTAGAGGACATACGGATACCATGATCTTGAAGTTGTTGATAAGCGGTGATAAATATGGGTATGAAATATCAAAATTGATACATTCAAACTCCCATGGCGAGTATGAACTTAAGGAAGCTACTATGTATTCGAGCTTGAAGAGGCTCGAGAATGATGGCGTTATAACTTCATATTGGGGTGATGCCACTCAGGGGGGACGAAGAAAGTATTATAGGATAACTGAACAAGGAAAAGGAATATATTCTGAAAACAAAAATAACTGGGAGTATGCTAAGCGTATTCTTGATCAATTGCTATAAGGAAAGGTGGTAATTACAATGAATGAAAATTTAAACAACTATTTGAACGGATTGTTTGCTTCCTATGAGGGATTGCACACAGTCGGGGAATTGAAAGATGAATTGCGTAAAGATTTACTGGAGCGTCTGGATGACTTGAAAAAACAAGGTTATGATGATGAAACGGCTTATACCATGACCATAGACTCCATTGGAGATATTGAGGAAACGATTAGTACTGTAGCCGCTCAAACTAGAGGGCTGCAGCGGTTGGTCATGACGAATTTTTCAATGGCCAACCTTCCAAACTCCGACTTTAAGGGCGTAACGGTGCATGATGGCAAATTTGAAAACAGCGCCTTAAGAGGGTCTGATTTCAGTGATTCAGACTTGACGGGCAGCTCTTTTAAAAACTGTGATTTGCGAGAAGTAAAGTTTGATAATTCGAACCTTATCAGGGCGAGACTGACATCGGCAGCGTTAGGGAATGCGAGTTTTCAAAACTGCATTCTTGAGAAGACGGATTTAAGCAGTTCAGACTTGCGGGGCACAAAATTTAATGGCGCAAATCTCACTGAGACCATAATAACTAAAGCTGATTTGAGCGGTACGACTTTTGAAAATTGCATCTTTGAAGGTACAAATTTTAACAGCTCAGATTTAAGCGGGGTCTGTTTCGATAACCAGACCTTCACTGGTGTCATATTTGACCAGGCCGGACTGACGAGGACTTCTTTTAGAAACGTCGTTTTCAGAAATGTCTCCTTTCGCTGGATTGATGCCAAAAAGACCATCTTCGATGGCGCCACTATGGATAAGTTGATCTATGCTGTACTAAAAGGCAGCAGAGCCAACTTGACTAATGTAACCATAATTTAGGGGGATTATGATGCAAACGAATACAGCAATTTCAGTAAACGACCTTGAGAAGTCATTTAAGAATGTTAAAGTCCTGCAAAAAATAAACTTAACTGTGCAAAAAGGCAGCATTTTTGCCCTACTGGGCTCCAATGGTGCAGGCAAAACCACAACAATTAAAATCCTTTCTACCTTACTCAAGCCCGATAAAGGGAACGCCCAGGTATGCGACATTGATGTTGTCCTGCAGCCGGAGCGAGTCCGCGAAGAAATCAGTTTGACCGGGCAGAACGCCGCAGTGGATGACATTTTAACCGGCAGAGAGAACCTGCGCATGATTGGAAAGCTGCGCCATCTGCATGACGTAAATAAACAAGCCGATGCATTACTGGAACGGTTTGATTTGCTGGAAGCCGCCGACCGGCGGGTTGCGACCTATTCTGGCGGCATGCGCCGGCGGCTTGATCTGGGAATGGGTTTGCTTGGGGCTCCCTCCGTTGTGTTCCTTGATGAGCCAACGACCGGTCTGGATCCGCAAGGTCGTTTAGCCATGTGGAAGATTATCAAAGACCTTGCTCATTTAGGAACTACTGTATTTTTAACTACACAATATTTGGAGGAGGCGGACCAGCTTGCCGACCATATTGCAATCCTAAATGAAGGTAAAATTGTTGCTGAAGGAACCGCAGAAGAATTAAAAAAGCTGCTTCCACATGGACATATCGTACTGAGCTTCCGTGATGAGCAAGAGGTACAATCAGCGCGCATTTTGCTGGGTGATTATAAAGCAAGCTTGGACGGGGAAAATCAAACGCTTACAATAACCACTGACGGGAGCATCAAGCAAATAACGGATATTCTGAACCGCCTGGAAAGCGCAGGCATATCCATTGCCGAATTTGCGCAAAAGCTGCCAACTCTGGAGGATGTATTCCTTACGGTTATCGGAGAAAATCCGGGAAAGGATGCTGCAGAATGAGAATTATTCCAAAAATCAGGAATCAAATCAGCGATACGGTGGTGATGAGCATACGCATGATGCGCCATACCTTACGAAGTATCGACACCATTATCACGGTTGTTGCGATGCCAATTGTTATGATGCTTATGTTTGTCTATGTGTTCGGCGGAGCAATGAACACCGGTTCTGTTGAATATATCAAATATGTTGTACCCGGCATTATCCTTATGACCATAGCAAGCGGGGTAGCCTATACTGCCTTTCGTTTGAATAACGATATCACCGGGGGGATATTTGACCGTTTTCATTCAATGCCTATTGCTAAATCCGCGATCTTGGGGGGACATGTGTTATCGTCGGTAGTGTTCAACGCCTTTTCGACCGTATTGGTCCTGCTGTTCGCTTTTTTGATCGGATTTCGTGCGGATACGGGAATCATTGGATGGCTTCTTGTGATAGGAATCCTTTTGCTTTGCACGCTTGCCTTGACATGGATAGCGGTCATGTTTGGGCTACTCGCAAACAGCGCAGAAGGTGCGGGGGTTTTTAGCTATTTTTTGCTGGTACTTATCTTTATAAGCCCTGCGTTTGCTCCAACCGAATCCATGCCCGGGATTGTCCGCCTATTTGCAGAAAATCAACCGTTTACCTCAATCATCGAAACCGTCCGTTCCCTTTTGCTCAGTGAACCGGTCGGCAACAATGCTTGGTCTGCGGTTATATGGTGCTCGGGTATGCTCATTGTTTCCTATACTGCCTCAATGCAAATTTTCAAGCATAAGACGGCATAAATGTAGATGTGGCTGTTAGAATCGGGGACTGGTTTTTATCCAATCCCCGATCTATGGAATCAAGAGTTTACTTACCTTCTGCAATCATCAAGCGGATTCCTAACGATATAGGGACGCATCATTTCGTTGTCCTCGTGGTCGATATTATGGCAATGCCAGACATAGCCTGGCTCTAGAGCGGGATTGAATGGGAATAGATTCACACCTGGGATCGAAACCGCAAATTTGCCGCGGTCTATGGGACAATATCCACAGGCTAGACTACATAAAACCATTTTGCTATTCATTCATGAGGTCCTTATCCTGGCCAGTTGCAGAAGGCAATAAAGGCCCTTTGCTTTGTAGAGGAAGACATAGTAGAGCACCACCCGCAAAAAGCAGGGCTGATACCAAATAGATGGTTAACAGGGAGACATGCGTTTTTAGCCAACCGGAAATGCTGATGGTAAGCACCATGCCACCGATGAACAGTGGGTTTAACACGCCGTTTACTCTTCCCACAAACTCTTCAACCGTATTATGAAGAATCAGGGTATTGATACCGACAAGAACACAAGGCATAACCAGGCCATTAAGGGACTGAAATGCCAATGTAAGTACCCAGGTTTGTGAAAAGCCAATGCCCACTACTGAAACTGCACTGAAGATAATCCCTCCGATAAGCAGCCTCTGGGGCGCTATTCTATTTGCCCATCCGGCTACGATTCCACCACCCAAAAGCATCGCTGCGCCGTTGACTGCCAGCAGCCACTGCAGGCTTTCCTTCGGCATCCCCAATCTTTCGGTTACGATAAAAATTCCCATGGGTTGTATGATCCCGACAGCAAGACCATCCACCAGGAATACCTCTCCCATTACGGCGAGGACTTTGTTGCCCAAAACATATTTAAAGCCTTCCAGCAAGTCATGCAGGAAATGGGTTGGGACACAAGCTGCCCGTATTGGATCCGGTGGGATCAGAGTGAGCATTCCCGCTGACAGAAAAAAAGCCAAGCCCATTATCGTTATGGCATAATTGATGCCCAGCTTCAAGTAAACCAGGGTACCAAGCACGGGACCAATAATCATGAAGATAGACATAGATGTTTGAAAAATGGCCATAGCTGTTTGCAACTGTTCAAGGGGTACATATATTTTGAAAAGTTTCATGGCTGATGGCTGAGAAAATTGAGAGAGGATGGCCGAAATAAAAGTTATGAGAAAAATTGCCTGCCAATTTCCGTATATGACAGTCAACAACACTATAAATACCGACAAGGCACTCAGTAGGTCGGATGCAATCATGGTTTTCTTAGGAGGCCAGCGGTCGGCGAAAGTTCCTCCGATAAAAGAAAAAAGAAATATAGGAACGTATTCAGCTAAATAGATTAATGATACTGCGATGGGGTTGGCATTCGTCTTATCCATCACAAATAGCAGTACCGCAAAATTGCGCACCCAAATTCCAATCTGTAAAAATACACCGGATAGTAACACTGCCTGAATAAAGCGGTTGCGAAAAATATTAACTGATGTATTTGCCAAGCCCACCCCTCCTAGCTGAATCGATTTTCACTTCCCACCTCTTTTTATGACACAAAATTAATATTTAATCACTATGAAAATAGAAAAATCATCGATTGATCCGGTGGGGTGAGGCTCATAAAATTTGTACTTACATATTGCAGCCAAAGGCACTATATTATTAATAACCGCCATAACTCCATATTTTTACTTAGCCAAGTAAAAATGTAAGGATTTAAAGAGGCGGTTCCCTTATCTGTGGAGAAGTTATATTTGCGGAATTTCGTTAAAATTTGAAGGAGGTCTTTACTATGTTTTGTACGGGATGCGGGCATGATGCGGGGAATGCCAGTTTTTGTGTCAAATGCGGAGCAGCCCTGGGAGCTGTGAAAGCGCCCCAACCGGCAGGCGGCGGGGCTGCACCCGTGCCCCAACAGCCCCCGGTTAACGTGGGTGCCAGTATGCGGAGAGCCCATGAAGTTGAGTTCCAAATATATGGTGATGATTTGCAGTTTGTAGAGATTATGCTGGATCCAGGGGAAACCATCGTGGCTGAAGCCGGAGCTATGATGTACATGGACAGCGTCATCAAGATGGAAACTATCTTCGGCGACGGTTCGGGAAAAGAAGGCAAAGATCTCATGGGCAAGCTTTTTTCTGCGGGCAAGCGCGTACTTACAGGGGAAAGCCTGTTTATGACCGCCTTTACCAACTCGGGAACTAGCAAAAAATGTGTATCCTTCGCTGCTCCCTATCCCGGCAAAGTGGTTCCCTTTGACCTGGCAGACTGCGGCGGAACAATGATCTGTCAGAAAGATGCCTTCCTCTGCGCTGCAAAGGGCATATCAGTGGGAATCGCGTTTCAGAAGAAAATTGGCGTGGGCTTGTTTGGTGGAGAAGGATTTATCATGCAAAAGCTAGAAGGCGACGGCCTGTGCTTCATGCATGCCGGTGGGACCATCATCAAAAAGGATCTGCAACCGGGGGAGACCATAAAGCTGGATACCGGTTGCCTGGTAGCTATGACGCAAACCGTTAATTATGATATCCAGTTTCAAGGCAATATTAAAAACGCCCTTTTCGGAGGCGAAGGACTGGCCCTGGCTACACTCACCGGTCCGGGCAGCGTATGGCTGCAATCCCTGCCGTTTTCCCGTCTGGCCGATAGGATTTTCGCCGCGGGTAAAGGCGGCAAGGGCAAGGATGAAGGCAGTGTCCTGGGCGGTATAGGCATCGGGACTTTCTTTGGCGGCGATGATTAAGAGGATAAGATTGTTTCAAAGATTACTGGCGGAAAAAAACGGAATCGATAGGGACAAGGGGTCAGGCCCCTTGTCCCTGTAGAAAATGCTCCTATATCTTAAGTACACTCTCGTTCCTCAAAACCACATTGAACTCAAGCATAAAAACAAACCCCACCCACCGTTGCTTTTACCAGATAGTCTCCAGCCTGGAGCTGTCCCGGACTGTAGGTGAGGGTGAGACTTCCGTCCCCTTGTTCGCCCGTTTTATATTCAGATCTTTGAACTTTAATACAACCGCGAAAATCAACGACTTGCAAATAGCTCAAAAAAGCTGGGTGTTGCTGAGAATATCGGAAAGCTTTCGCCCCCCCCATGATTTCCTGAGACTGTCCAGTTGGCATACAGGGTAATGTTATTCATTATCGGTGTATCGAAGTTAAACTGTGATCCCCCATATTCAGGATCGAGATACCAACCAGCAAAGTCGTACCCAGATCGGGTCGGTTCATCTGGCGTGGTAACCGATTTGGCTGGTTCCACCTGCTTCTCGAGTTTTGTCGGGTCGCCGCCCTGGCCATAAAATGTTACGGTCCAGTAGACTTGGGGTACCACTATGGCAGTCGCTGCCGGGCTGACCGCCTCTCCCTGGCGCTGGGCGGTTACGGAGATGGTGTCACCTACGTTCAGGGCAGTCAGGCCGGAGACGGTCCAGTTGTCGCCATTCGCTGTCACTGCAGGCTGGGCTACCTCATTTACGCTGAGCACAACGCTTGCTCCCTCGACGGCTGTCCCACTCACACTGGCAGCTCCAGCGTAGATAGGCGAGGTGGTAATAGTTGGCCTTTCTGTCACTGTCGCCGGGGCACCCAGGGTGGCTACAGGTACGAGGCCGTCCACGAAGGGAGATGTGAATTTCCCGGCAATATATACACTTATGTTTGCTGGTGAAGTGGGGGCTACATGAATGGGCTTGAGATTGATATAGAAATAGCATTCCTCTTCATTGCTAGCCTGGGGGCCAAACAATGAACTGATGTTCCCGAGATTGATCCTAATTTCGTTTAAGGCCAGACAGTCCACCGTTATTCCAGTCATTGTACCACCCCAAAAGGCGTTTTTTAGCTGCGGAACGCTAAATGTGGGTTTCGAAGCGCTATTGAGATCATATTTCCCATCAACAACGGTCGAGTGCCAATAAACCTGCTCACCAACAGTTAAACCAAAACTGAAATCGTCGGGTAGGCGCAGGTCCAGCCAATCGCCATCCCGAAGTTCACCTGTGGGAACGCTTATCTTTATGCTACCCAGGTCTTGACCATCCCCGGGTGCAACGCATGCAATGGAGTTGGTCGAGTAGGTCGCTGCAGCACTGACAGAACCTGTCCCTGCGAACATGGTGGCCAGCAAAGTAATCACTAGTAGTAGAGACATTTTTTTACTGATTCCTGGCATAATCGTGCCCTCTCATTTTGTGAATTAATAATAACGATAGTTTTCCAGGTTACCCCCTGGAGAGAATGATTAAAACCCAGCTATATATAGAAATATAGATGGGTTCCCAGGCAGTTATCATACCCCTACCATATTATTTTGGCATATAGGGGTTTGTCGGGGTAAATAGATAACACCCTTAACCATTCAGTAAATTGATTTTATAGATTATTTTAGCATATATCATCTAATTTAGTATATTCTCCATATTATGGGGATTATCCTTTTGGCATAACTTAACACTCTAAATTGGGATTATCAGGGGCAAGGCAGGATTAAACTTGACGGGGTAACAGCGTAACTCAACCAGTGACAAAAGGCCAGGTTCTCTTTGATACTTGAGTAATGAAATGGTTGATTTTGCGGAAAGTTTATTGAGGAAATAACATATTATTGCGATTCGGTGAGGCATTGGGCAAAATACGGCTCAGAAGATCAGGGACACGATAAAGAAATCACTTGAGGGCATTATGTCTGACGGTGAAGCCAGTCGGCAGCGCAATCCGTGATTTATGTTAAGCACTCAGAACGTCCATGAGCATGTTTATTTTCATCGGGCCAAAAAATAACCGCTAGGCTAGCACCAGCTTGCCATCGTAGTTGATAGTTACCGAAGCAACTGGGTAAGGGTATGCGAGGGTTTGGAATTCTGTGAAATTCCCGTTCTTGGCACCTTTCAAAACGTCAGATATCACTCCCGGACTACTCAATCGTCCAATATAGATATTATCATCCTGATCGGTACCAATGAGTGCATATTGTCCTTCCTGTGGTGAAACCATTACCGGCTTTCCGTCTTTGCTGAGCGCATAGACTGCGCCTTCCTGGTTGCTATCATATAACAGCGTTTCCTCACTCTGCATAACAGCTATTCTTAACACCGAAGAACCAGTAAAGACCTTAATCAGATGATTATTGGCATCGCTACGGTAGACTGAGCTCTCCATACTATCCTTGACCTGAATATAGGAGGCGTTACCCTGAGGGGAAAAGGCTGCAGCGACAATTGTGGAGCCGCTGGACAGGCCGCTAATCATTAGCTCTGGACGACTAATGTCACTATCCAGATCAACCGATTTTAATGTCACACTAGTACCCTGAGATGTACTGCTGCTGATTCCTATCAAGGTCAGGTGGGTATCAGGCACCCAGGAAAAGCAGCTAACACTGTCCTCAACCTGTAGCGGGACCTCTTTTACCAGGACATTGTCGGCGGTAAAAAACTTAACGCAAGTAGGCTCTAATTCTGCGTAATATTTCTGGTCTTTCGAGATATTTTGGGGATTAACCGCCGACTTTGCCTCATCTGTGATAATTCGCTGTGAAAAGTTGGCGGCCGGCACCAGCACTACCCGGTCCAGATAGAAATATATAGCGATTTGCAATATGGCTGCTATAAGCAGCATAACAACATATTTTCTCATGATCATACCTCTTATTCGACCACAAAAGCGGTGGGAATAGAACGTCCGCCATTAGCACTACAGGGCCGGTTGATGACCTTGCCCTGGTAGTACATCGTAGTGCTGGATCCTCCATCTAGATTGGCAGCCGTGATTGCACCGTTGTCATACAGGATGTTCTGTACATCAACCAGTGTAGCTCCGAGAGAGTACTGTGGTTGACGGCCGTCGATCACCAGAAGGAGAATATGGCCGTCTGCCTTCTGACCTATGGCTGTGCGCGGAGCAATCCCCCAACCGCCATCACCACTGTCAATCTGCTTTTGGCCGTTCATTATCAGAGTAGGATAGAAAGATATCCCCTCGGCGATTTGCATAGCCCTGATCTGATCGGGTGTATAGTTGCCAATTACTAATGCGCCCTGCTTGTTCAGACCGATTAATGGCACAGATGCCCTAGAGTTTCCGCCATAGATGATAGAACCGTTCTTGACAATTACGCCGAACGGCACTCCTCCATTGCCACTTCCCTCCGGGTCTATGAAACCTCCTCCGTTTACACAAGCAATGGCGCCAGATTGTTTAGCTATCTCACTGATTGTCTGTCCCGCCTGGCCTAGGGTTTGTGCCACCCCCACTTTCAACCGAGTGGGATCGCTGATCTCCAGCAAGTAGCCCTGAAACCGGGTACTGGTTATGTTGGTCAGTATGATATTCCCACTATGGCTGTTTTCGAAGTCGGACAGTACCTGGTTATTATTGGTGCTGCTATTTCCCTGAGCTTCAGCCAACAATTTGTCAACCTGGGCATCGCTCATAAAATAGTAAAGCCAATAAGAGTGCATGGAGGTGGCTACCGCGCCGATTACCGTGCTGCGTATGTTCGTAAAGGGGCCATAAAGCACTATCAACGGAAATGTCAAAACAAATATAAGGGCGCTGCTTATGATGAAACGGATACATAAAACCGAGACCTTTTTCATGTGATCCTCAACCTAATCCATAATTTATTGGTTTTTTGAAGAAGTTCCCAGCTGGCATCTAATATAGAATAAGTACCTCTTCTACATATACCTAAAAATCATTGTAATATAACATCCAGGAAATTACCCGAATTCCTGCATATTTCATCTAGAGTCGTCTATTCGTTATTAAACTGGCAAAAGCGAAAGGCTCAATACCTCCCTCCAAAGTAAGGTTTCAGTGGCTTAACAAGCAGCCCCCCTTAGTGCCGTGCTAGCCGCTTCGTACACTCTCGAGTCGTATGCAATCCCCCAAAAACAAAAGGACCGGAAATCCGGTCCCTTAAAGCGATTACTCGCTATTTAGCCGGTGGAAGCGGGCATGGTTGGCCAATTTCAAACTTGCCTGCCCAATCTAATCATTAGTCCTTTTTCTGGACCATCATGGTGGTAGTGTATTCAATTACCTGCTCATCGCGCTGATTATATGCTTTATTTTGGTACATAAATAGATTCATCTTGGGATTTTTTGTGGGGCGAAAATCAACTACCTCGGCGTCTGATCTAAGGGTATCCCCAAAAAGAACCGGCTTGGTGATTTTCATGTTATCAACACCAATATATGCATAGATTTCATACCCAGCTTTTCCTAAAAACTCTGCAACTGTGTCGGCGTTGTGGACCAGCCCATCCGCAACCGTAAATATGACTGGACCAGCAAGCGAACGTTCCTTAAACCAGGTTCCCTTGCCATACTCCGAATCACTGTGAACTGCCATATTGAACCAGTTCAGTTGATGCAACATAGAAAAGTCCCCCACATCAAGTGTCCGACGAACCCTGGTGGGAATTTTATCACCAGCCGTAATAGTTCCACTACTCATTACTAATTCCTCCTTCGTCATAATCATTTATTCTTACACCTCCCGTAGGGGGCGCAAGTCACTTATGATCCAAGTTGACCGAGCAGACTATGCGACAGTCCTTGGTGCCGGTAAATTTTAGCGAAGAACCGAACCTGCAATAATCATGCGTTGAGCTTCGGACGTGCCTTCCCCGATTTCGGTTATTTTGGCATCGCGGTAGAGGCGTTCAACCTTTTGCCCCTTCATGTAACCATAGCCGCCTTGAATCTGCACTGCATTGGAAGCGTGCCGGACCGAGCATTCTGAACAGAACAGCTTGGCTTTAGAGGCAGCCAGGCTGAATGATTTGCCCTGCTCTTTTATCCAGGCAGCATTCATATACATGAAACGGGCTGCGTCAATATCGACAGCCATGTCGGCGATAAACCACTGAATAGCCTGTTGCTTGGCGATAGGCTTGTTAAACTGGACCCGCTCCTTCGAATACTTGACGGATTCATCCAGGCAGGCCTGGGCGATGCCGGTGGACATGGCAGCGATGCCTATGCGACCGACATCAAGTGCGCTCATGGCGATCTTGAAGCCATCTCCCTCCTTGCCAAGCAGGCAGTCAGCCGGTACGACACAGTCCTTGAACACGACTTCAGATGTCTGGGAGCCCCGAATCCCCATCTTTTCAAAATGTTTTCCTACAATAAGTCCCGGGCTTCCTTTGGGGACCAGGAAGCAGCTCATTCCTTTGGCGCCGGCCGAGCGGTCGTTGTATGCGAAAACCACGAAGACATCCGCAATAATCGCATTGGTGATGAAAGTCTTAGTTCCGTTCAAGATATATTCATTACCGTTTTTAACCGCTGAGCTGGTGGCCGCGCTGACATCAGTCCCCGCTCCCGGTTCAGTCAGTGAAAAGGCTCCTACAACCTTGCCGGCTGCTAAGCCGGGGATCCACTTTTTCTTCTGTTCTTCATTGCCGAAAGTAAGTATGGGATGTCCAATCAGACCAAAGCTGTAACCATGGAGAAAACCTGTGCTAGCGCAGGCTCGGGCCAATTCTTCGGTAACGATCATGGTAGTAACGAATTCCGCACCGCCGCCGCCGTATTCGGTCGGATAAGAAATGCCCATCATGCCAAGTTCTCCCAGCTTCTCAAACACTTCGACAGGTTGGCGACTGTTTTGATCGATTTCCGCGGCCACGGGTTCGATGTACTTCAAAGCGAACTCGCGGACATTTGACCTGATCAGTTCCTGTTCTTCCGAAAACTTGAAATCCATAAATACACCTCTTTCCTCCTGTAATCTTACCAACACTTGCCATGAAAAAAAGCCGGTAGG
>DATMYR010000032.1:0-11479 GCA_035560815.1 Syntrophomonadaceae bacterium
GAGCCAGGGTCAAGGCCAGGGTCAGGGCCAGAGCCAGGGTCAAGGCCAGGGTCAGGGCCAGAGCCAGGGTCAAGGCCAGGGTCAGGGCCAGAGCCAGGGTCAAGGTCAGGGTCAGGGTCAGGGTCAGGGTCAAAATACTTCCCAGACGGCTACCCAACAGGGTTCACCCTGGCAGGTGGAAACCACAAGTCTGCAAAACATCCATCGTAATTGGAACTCTCTGGAACCCGATGCTGTCACGGCCGGGCTTAGTGTAGGAGCCCGGGATAACTTTGAAATGTACCTTGATGAACTTACCAAGGCTGTGAGTCAACAGAAAATGGAGGATAGCTTCTTAGCTGCCATTTCGCTATATGACAGCTTCGGGGAAATTGCTAAAGTTCTAAAGATGCCGTTACCATCTGATTTCTTTAAAGTAAAATACCAAACTATGGCAGCCTTGGTCGAAGCCAGTCGGAAGGATTGGAAACTAGCCGAATCTCATGCTAACACGATTGACACGCACTGGAATCAACTTCGCTTGCAGGCCAAAAGCGCCGATCCCAAACTAATGGATCGTACAGAATTCTCTCTACATGATATTCAACAGGCCATAAAAAGCCAGTCACTGGAATTAGTAGCCTTTAAAGGCGAAATTGCCATGAGTAATCTTAAACAACTTGAGGAAGCGTTGTCCAAGCCCGCAAAAAGTCAAGGTCAATCAAGTGGGAGTCAAGGCCAGCAGAGTGGAGGACAGGGGCAACAAAGTGGAAGTCAGAATCAGTAAATAGACAGAATGATAAGACAAGTTATCTTTTGCAGCGACTATGAACCAGATCTTGCCGAAACCGCTGTCTTCCTTGCATACCAAGCTAAACTGAAAACAGGTTTTTCACTGTGCAGCAATTGATGATTGCGATAGGCTGCTCGTGGGCTGCCACAGAAGATATGTCCAACATCAACACCCTGCAAAGAATCCTCCCTTTCGCTAAACAGCTCCTTTTGCGCAGGTGTCTTTTGCCATGATTTCTCGCTGTGATACAAGGGAAAGCCTGGCGACTAAAACGCAAGGAGGAATGCTCGAATGTATTCGATCTATTTTTACCGTATCTTTGAAACCCAAATGGAAATCGATCTGGCTCTCCTGGAGAGAGAGCTTCCGAGAAGTCATTCCCTTTCCCGCAGTCGCTTCTCCCGGGTGAAAACCAAATCCATCTTGATGGATTCTCCCCCTCTTCTAGTAAATCTGGGCAGTGTGTCCATGGACGCTGGGCAAGAGGATTCCTTCCAAGCTCAGGCCCGCATCTATGATATTGGATCGATCAGCATATGTTTAATTTTTAATGAAAGCCTTAAGGAAAAGACCTTCATCGAAGATACCGCCATGGCTTTTGCCGGTCAAAAGGGATTGACAGACACCTTTACCAAACTCCTGAACAGCCTTGAGGAAATATTGAAGCCCGCTCTGGGCTCCTTGGAAATTGACAGCAATTTTTATGAAGATTATACGATTTACCAGATCAAAGAGGCCGGGCAAATAGCAGATCCGGTTGCCCTCCTCATGGGGGAAAAAGCCGCCTTTAGTGAACAGATTCGCGCACAGGTCATGGGCAACCGTCTTTCCTACAGTCAGGATGATTTTGCGCTGGTAACCTGGGATACAGCTCTCATCTGCGACCCAGAGGACCCTGGAGATCTGCGCGACCTCATAGAGTTCGCCAATGTTCAACTCCTGGAACTCCGCTACTATGACTCCTTACTTAGCAAACAAATGGAGAATATGTATGATGATATAGAACAGGCAGGATCCAGACCGGCCTACAGTAGAGTAGGACGATATCGCCGTATAACCAGCACATCGATGAGATTTATTGCGGACATCACCGAGGTTACCGAAAAGATTGACAACCTGATCAAGATTACAGAGGATATTTATTATGCCCGGGTTTATCAGGCCACTTTAGGCGTATTACGTACTGATCAATGGCGGAAAAGTGTAAACCGCAAACTGCAGGTCATTCAACAGAATTACAGCCTGCTAAGCAACGAAGTTAATATCCAACACTCCAATATCCTGGAATGGATCATCATCATTCTAATCGCCTTAGAATTTGCCCTTGCCATTCTGCAGTTCCTAAGATAAACAAATATACAAACCACCAGCTTTTCCGCCTCTGCCAGGTAAATCACACAGGACTCCGAATCCCCCTCTGAACTACGAGAATTGCGAACATAATGTATAACCGGAGTTCGCGGGAATAATGTTTCGCACTTTCCGCACCTCCACCACCAATCCCTTTTTCTGGACCCACCACCCTTTTCTGAACGCATCCAGATAGTTCCCTTCTTTCAGAATGTATGGCCTCATTCTAGCCAGCCTTTATTGAATGTGCTTTAATATATGATAAAAGTGGTATCTGAAACATATCTGCCATGGAAGGTATGATTATGACCTCATCCACCTGAAAGCAAGGAGATAAGATATTGCCGCCCAGCCGTTTTTTTATTGAACGCACCATGCGACTGTATGAGAATAATGACTTTCACACCATCAGTGATCCATTGGTTCTTGAAGTGCCAATGAAAATTGTGGTCAACGGACGTAATCTAGCTACGCTAGCCTGCTCCCCAGAAGCATTTGAGGAACTGGCTGTGGGATTTCTTATCAGTGAAGGCCTCCTTTCCGGAACTGATAAAGTGAACAAAATCACTGTTGATCAAAACACGGTGTACATTGAGCTTGATTGCCTCCCCGAAGCACAAACCAAAGAAGAGGGGCGTTTTATCAATACTTGCAGCGGTCGAGGGCTGCAGAGCGACCCCATATCACAACCCATCCCCATGTGTGACAACGGTTATCGTTTTTCAGCTCAGAATTTACTCCATTTAATTACCAGCCTCGATGAGACTTCTTTTACCTTTCAACGAACCGGTGGTGTACACAGTGCCGCTCTTGGTTGGGGATCGGAATTGTTGATCCGTTACGAAGATATCGGTCGCCACAATGCTGTGGATAAGGTTTTCGGACGGGCTTACCTGAATCACGTACCCCTTTATGACAAATGCCTGCTATTAAGCGGACGCATTGCTGCCGAAATCGTAAGCAAAGCCCTACGTCACGGCGTTTCCCTGGTTGTGTCCCGGTCTGCCCCTACCCTGAGGGCCGTAGAACTGGCAGAGGCCTCCGGCATGACCATTGTGGGTTTTGCCCGTGGTAAACGTTTTAACACCTATTGCCATTGGGAAAGAATAATCCTATAAGTGGCGCGGATAGCACAAAAGGGGTGAAAAAGTGATTCCATCAATCGGCTTCGTCGGTTACTCAAACTCGGGAAAAACCACAGTGGTGGCAGCATTAATCAAGATTCTCAGCCAAAAGGGATACCGTGTGGCGGCGATAAAACATGCCTCTCATGGCTATGATCTTGATGTTCCCGGCAAGGATTCCTGGCAGCACTTTCAAGCCGGGGCTCAGAAGGTGATCGTAGTAGGCCCTGATGCCATGAGTGTTCACCAACACCTGGAAAGAGAGCCGCTACTGGCTGAGATACTGGCAACAATTGAAAATGTTGATCTGATTCTTATCGAAGGCTATAAAAATGAGCCCGGACCCAAGGTAGAAATAGTCCGGGAAAAAGAGTCTCCTCGTGTTGGTTTGAAAGGGAATCTTTTGGCAGTGGTCAGCGATTCACCTATACCGGAAGAGGTTCCCTGCTTTCCTTCTGACCAGCTGGATGAACTGGCGGAATTCCTGATTGCAAACTACTTTCCGGATGATCGAGGCTGAATGGATGGTGGGAATCCGAACTTATTACATACCATAAGTTCACTATTGCATAAGGTTCAGGAATATATGACCCCTATAGTCTTTTAATAATATTGTCTAGGTTGGATTCGACAAAGTCCTGGCTATCAGATGTCTGACATGTGGTTATTAATTTAAATCGGTAATCTAAAACAGCTTGTGCCTAAGATAACAAGCATGTCGGAAGGTATTTCAAACTATATTTAGAATTCTTAATAGTATTGGTATGGAATCCTATAATTTGTCGAAAATTAAATAACTTTCAAAAGCTTAGCTCCAAAGCTACTTCACCTAAAGCTTAGGCCATGGGGATTTAGCCGACTCGGTTCCCAGCCAGCAGGCTGGTGGCTAGTACGGTCAACCTGGAAACGGGTTTGCCTCCCTTACTTGGAAAGGAGTCACTGGCCTTGAAATCAATTTGCGTTGCCCGTATTTTCTGAAGAGGGAACGTCGGGTGTTTTTATGCAATTTGAGTCGTGAGGGATTTCTGGGCAGGGGGAGGAGCGTGCATTTGAATGCAACATATTGTCATGATTTATCATAGACAACGAATGCCATCCCCCTATTCAGATAGGAGGATTTTTTTATGCCTGATGCAGGTAAATATTTGAAAGGAGTGATGATAGTGGAACTGGTTAAAATCATCATGGATGGAAAGGAGGTAGAAGCTCCGGCAGGGAGTACTGTACTTCAAGCTGCCGAGCTGGCTGGGATCGACATCCCCAGGCTTTGCTATGATAAGGATTTGAGTCCCATGGGCGCTTGTCGTCTGTGCGTTGTGGAAGTCAAGGGCAACCGGCTTTTGCCGGCATCCTGTGTGACACCCATATTCCCTGGAATGGAAGTGAGTACAGATTCTCCGGCTGTAGCCGAGGCGCGCAAGACAATTCTAGAACTGCTCATCGCCAATCATCCCATGGATTGCCTGACCTGCGAAAAACTGGGCGCCTGCAAGCTGGCAGAATATTGCTACCGGTATGGCGTGAAGAGCAGTCCCTTTACGGGCGAAAAGCACGGCTATGCCATTGATGACAGTAATCCTTTCATCGTCCGTGATCTGAACAAGTGCATCTTATGCGGCGCTTGCGTTCGGGCCTGCGAGGAACTGACCGGTGCAGATAACCTTTCCTATTTAAACCGGGGCTTTCACCGCAAAGCAACTACCGCCGGTGATGTATCCTATATTGACTCCGACTGCGTTTTCTGCGGCCAGTGTGTGGCAGTATGTCCTACCGGTGCCCTGACAGAAAAGACCATGGCCGGGCAGGGGCGTCGCTGGGATATTGATCGGGTCAGGACCACCTGTCCATTCTGCGGCACAGGCTGCAATTTTGACCTGGCTGTAAAAAATGGCAAAGTAATCGGAGTGCTGTCCAACCCGGACGCCCCGGTAAATGGTCGCAGCCTATGTGTGAAAGGCCGTTTTGGCTGGGATTATATCTATAACGAAAACCGTCTTACTACCCCTTTGATTAAAAAGAATGGACAATTTGAACCTGCATCCTGGGATGAAGCTTATGATTTAATTGCTGAGCGTTTTAAAGAAATCAAGGACAAATATGGCCCCGATTCATTTGCAGCCCTTAGTTCAGCTCGCTGTACGAATGAGGAAAACTTCTTGGTTGGAAAGTTCAGCCGTGCGGTAATGGGAACCAACAATGTGGATCATTGCGCCCGTACCTGACACGCTCCCACCGTGGCCGGTCTGGCCACCACATTCGGAAGCGGCGCTATGACAAACCCAATAAGTGATATTACCAATGAGGCCGAGCTCATGTTCCTGATTGGCACAAATCCTACCGAAGCTCATCCAGTTATTGGTTATAAGATGAGACAGGCAGCCCGTAAAGGGGCTAAACTGGTAGTGTGTGATCCCCGTCATATCGACCTGGTAGATGAAGCTGATTATTGGCTGCGTCTGAAGCCAGGTACTGATATCCCCCTTCTTAATGGACTAATGCACATCATTATAAAAGAGGGCTTGGAAGACAAGAAGTTCATCGAGGAACGTACCGAGAATTATGAAGAACTCAAAGCTATCGTGGAAACTTATACTCCGGAGAGAGTTGCAGAACTGACCGGACTGTCCGTAGATGACCTGTATGCAGTGGCCCGGCTTTATGCTACTACGGATAAAGCTATGATCTTCTACACTCTGGGTATTACCGAGCATATATGTGGAACCCGCAACGTTATGAGCTGTGCCAACCTGGCTATGTTAACCGGACACCTGGGTCGTCCAGGAACTGGTGTCTGCCCGCAGCGCGGCCAGAATAACGTTCAGGGCGCCTGTGATATGGGCGCTTTACCTAACGTATTTTCAGGTTACCAGGGCGTAGGCGTAGAAGCTGCTCTGGAAAAACACCAGAAAGCCTGGGGAGCTACCCTGTCTAACAAAGTGGGGCTTAAGATTCCGGAAATGTTTGCCGCAGCCCATGAAGGCAAAGTGAAAGCCATGTATATTTTGGGTGAGAATCCAGTTCTAACTGATCCGGATGCCAACCATATCCGCAAGGCATTGGAACATTTGGAATTCCTGGTGGTTCAGGAACTGTTCCTCACCGAAACTGCTGCTTATGCGGATGTAATTCTACCGGCGGCCAGTTTTGCTGAGTGCGATGGTACCTTTACCAATACCGAGCGTCGCGTCCAAAGGGTTCGTAAGGCTATCGAACCTATCCCCGGTCAGGCCAACTGGCAGACCATTTGTCAGATGGTTACCAGAATGGGGTATCCTATGAACTATGACAACCCCGGAGAGATATGGGATGAGATGGCTTCCCTGTCACCCTCCATGGCTGGTATCAATTACAACAGAATAGACCAACAGAACAGCATACAATGGCCGTGTCCGACCTTAGATCATCCCGGCACCCCAGTCTTGCATGTTGGCAAATTTACCCGCGGCCTTGGCTCATTCCAGCCTTCGGAGCATATACCACCAGGTGAAATGCCCGATGCAGAATACCCGTTCCTGCTGTCCACCGGCAGAATACTGCAGCATTATAACGTTACTACCCCGTATTCAAAGGGTATCAGCAGTGTATGGAATAAGGAAATGTCGGAACTTAATCCGCTGGATGCCGAGAAATTAGGCGTGAAAACCGGCGACCAGGTCAAGGTAACCTCCCGCCGGGGCGAGGCAGTCACCCAGGTCAAGGTAACAGATAGAGTATTGCCCGGGGTAATATGGATGTCCTTCCATTATAGTGCTACCCCGACTAACGCCCTTACCAGTGATAGTTTAGATCCTATTACCGGAACGGGAGAATACAAAGTGGCAGCCGTAAAGATCGAGAAGCTATAGGAGGCCAGTTATGCGCAAGGTGCATGTTGAAGATGCAGTGGGTTTGACCCTGGGCCACGATATAACCAAAATCGTGCCCGGGCGTGAAAAATACCGGGCCTTTTGCCGGGGCCACATAGTTCGAGCCGAAGACATCCCCCGCTTGAAGGATATGGGCAAAGAACACATTTTCGTGTGGGAGCCTGATGACAATATGGTCCACGAAGATGAAGCAGCTCTGCGCATGGCCCAGGCGGCTGCCGGGCCTGGTGTAAGCTTTGCCAAACCCAGCCAGGGTCGGGTCAATCTGAAGGCCAGCTTTGATGGTCTGCTGCAGGTGCAAGTCGCGCAACTTAACTGGATCAACAACCTGGAGAATGTTATTTTCTCTACCCTTCATAACAATCGGGTAGTTGCTCAAAATCAGGTGATAGCCGGAACCCGGGTGGTGCCTGTTGCCATCGAGAATAGCATCCTGGAAGAAGCCGTACGGCTGGGCCGGGAGCCTGGTCCCCTGCTTACTGTAAAACCGTTCAGACCTTTATGGGTGGCGGTGGTGACCACGGGCAGCGAAATCAACAGCGGACGGATCAAGGATGGTTTTGGGAAAACCATGCGCCACAAAATCAACCCTTTCGGAGGACGCTGGATGGGACAGACCATTGTGCCTGATGATCCACAATTGATTACCCGAGAAATTCAAAATTTCATAGCCGAGGGTGCGGACCTGATTCTGGTAACCGGAGGTATGTCAGTTGATGCTGACGATGCCACCCCCAACGGGATCAGATCTTCCGGAGCCGAGGTCGTTTTTTATGGCGCCCCGGTCCTCCCCGGTTCTCAGTTTATGCTGGCCTACCAGGGGCATATTCCCATTATCGGAGTACCAGGCGGGGTGCTGTTCAACAGTGTCACCACCCTGGATTTGCTCCTGCCCCGTCTATTTGTAGGCGATGTCATTACCCGGGCAGATATAGTCGCACTGGGCCATGGGGGTCTATGCGAAGAATGCCCGATATGCTATTACCCGGCCTGTCCCTTTGGGAAGGCCACCCCACTTTAATAAATGGAGGCTTGTGTTAATTGCTGCGGGATGTGAGTTTAGAAAAAGCACAAGAGCTTATTCTGGAGGGCCTTAGCGCCCTGCCTGCTGAGCAAGTTCCTCTTTCAGACTCCCTGGGAAGAGTCCTGGCTGAAGATCTGCTGGCTCCCGAAGATCTGCCGCCCAATCCCCAGTCTGCCGTTGATGGCTTTGCATTGGGAGACGGGCAATGCCCTATCGAGAGCACTTTCTCCATTCAGGGTTACCTGGGTTTGGGGGATTTCACAGATCGGACACTGATGAGCGGTGAAGCTCACGGCGTCTTGACCGGTGGAACACTACCTGTCGGGACAAAAGCCGTGGTTCCTCACGAAAGAACCGGGGTTCAGGAAAAGGTGCTGACTGTGCTGGAACCCATAAAACCTGGCAATAACATTAAAAAAGCCGGAGAGGATTTCTCCACCGGACAGCTTCTAGTAGCTAAAGGGGATACCCTTGACCCAGGAGCCCTGGCGGTGCTGGCTGCCTTCGGGATTGGTCAGATTCCCGTTCACCGGAAACCGCGGGTGGCCCTTATCAGTCTGGGTCACAACATAATAGCCTGGGATCAAAATCCCCAATTGGGGCAGACCAGAGACAGTAATGCTCCTCTACTGGCTGCCCTGGTAAAACAGCAAGGAGGTCTGGTGGTCGCCTGCCAGCAAGCGCAGGATTCAGGTGCCTCCATAAACCTTATAAAAGAACTGTTAAAGGATGTTGACCTGCTGATCAGCACTGGCGGCACCTACACTCAGGGGGATATCGATGTACATCGTGCATGGGAAAGCCTGGGGGCTAAAATGCTCTATTGGGGAGCGGCCCTTATGCCCGGTAGTCATACCGGGGCCGCTCGAATGGGATCTCAGCTTCTCCTGGCCCTTTCTGGAAATCCTGGCGGGTGCGCAGTAGGCTACCAGTTATTAGCATCCCCGGTCTTACGTGCAATGCAGGGTAGAAACCCAGCAGCCATGCGTGTAAGCGCCTGTTGTATCAATGGCTTTAATAAAAAATCAGGATCCCGCCGTTTCGTACGAGGTCATGCGGTATACACGGGAAGAGGATGGGAAGTAAGCGCTCTACCGGGTCAAAAGCCCAGCATGTTACGCTCCCTTATTTCCTGTAATGCACTGATTGATGTTCCGAGCGGAAGCTCGGAGCTGGAGCCCGGCGCATCGGTGGCCATCCTATTATTGGAATGAAAAAACATCTTTCTTTGACTGATCAAAAAGAATAAATTGCTCCCCTGGAGCCAGGAGGTGAATTGTAAAAATGGCAGACTACAAGGATATTGTTAGCGCCTATAAAGATGTGCCCGGCGGGCTGATCGAAGCCTATCATGCCATCCAAAAGGAATATAGCTACATTCCAGAAGACGCAATAGTTACAGCAGCCCAGGTTTTTGATATTCCCAAGGCCAAAGCTTATGGCGTGGCAACTTTCTACTCCTACTTTAAAGTGGGCAAGAGAGGCAAGAATGTCATTCGCATTTGCGAAAGCGCCCCCTGCCACATAGCCGGTGCTGATAAAGTCGTGGCTGCTTTGGAGAAGGAACTGGGCATTAAAATGGGCGAATCCACAGCAGATGGCAAGTTTGCTCTGGAATTTACCGAGTGCGTGGGCCAGTGCCAGGCAACACCGGTAATCACTATTAACAGCAAACCTTACGGTGATGTAACAGCCGAAAAGGTCGCTGCCATTCTGGCAGAATACAAATAAGGAAAGGAGGGAAATAAATGGCCGAGGAAATGCGTGTTGTCCTGCGCAATCTAGGAAAGATAGATCCTCTAAATATTGACGATTATATCAAAACAGGCGGCTACAAGTCATTGGAAAAGGCCCGCAGTATGAGTCAGGCAGACCTGATTGACGAAGTCAAAAAATCCGGCCTGCGGGGACGCGGCGGTGCCGGCTTCAACTGCGGCATGAAGTGGAGCTTTTCTTCCAACATTAAAGCTGATCAGAAATATGTAGTATGCAATGCCGACGAAGGTGAACCCGGTACGTATAAGGACCGCATTATCATGGAAAACGACCCCCAAAGCGTTCTGGAAGGAATGGCTATCTGTGGTTATGCGATTGGTTCCAACAAAGGGTATATCTATTGCCGTGGCGAGTATCCGTATGTTGTTGAGACGCTGAATAAAGCGATCGCACAGGCAAAGGAGAAAGGCGTACTGGGCGATTTTGATGTCGAAGTACGCATGGGCGCAGGTGCCTATGTATGTGGTGAAGAAAGCGCCTTGATCGAGTCGATTGAAGGGCATCGCGGGGAACCCCGCTTTAAACCTCCTTTCCCACCAGTGATTGGGTTATGGGGTAAGCCCACCATCGTCAATAATGTCGAGACGTTTGCTAACATTGCAGTCATTCTGGAAAAAGGCTCCGAATGGTTCAAAGGTATTGGCGCACCCAACTACACCGGTACCAAGGTTTTCACCCTGACCGGGGATGTGCAAAATCGGATCTGCGTGGAAGTCCCCACCAACGTCACTATCCGTCAGGTAGTTTATGAATACGGTGGCGGAATAGCCGGGGGTAAAAAATTCAAAGCGGTCCAAATCGGCGGAACCTCAGGAGGCTTTATTCCCGAAGCTCTGTTGGATACCCCTATTGATTTCGATTCGATGTCCGCTATCGGCGCCACTCTGGGATCAGGAGCCGTGTTCGTTATGGATGAAACCCGAGACATCGTTGATGTGGTTGATCGAATCACGAAATTTTTTGAACATGAATCCTGTGGGAAATGCACCCCCTGTCGCGAAGGCACCAAACGGATCCATGAACTTGTGCACCGGCTTAAAGCAGGGCAGGGTTCAGCAGATGATATGAATAATGCCGAAAGGCTGGGTACGGTTATGACCAAAGCCTGCCTGTGCGGTCTGGGCCAGGCTGCACCGTCACCGCTCCTAACCACTCTGAAACACTTTAAGGCGGATTATGCGAGTAAGTTTAATTAGGCCGATCTTTTTAGGTCTAGCTAAGGGGAAAAAATGTCTTGTGTCACCTGTCCGGCACATGAAGCGAAAATTGATCTGAAAGGATGTTTTGCATGAATTTCTTAGCTCCTGGAGAAGTCGCCAGCGCAGCCTGCGGGGCGAGCGGGAAAAAAAGCACCCTGTCCCTGGGCCAGCTTATCGTTCTGGGAATTCTGGCCGGTGCCTATATCGGCTTCGGTGCCAATTTGGCTACGGTAGTCGGCAATGACCTCCCTACATTCCTTGGTAATGGCTTCGGACAGTTCATGTTCGGCGCCGTGTTCAGCACCGGCCTGATGCTGGTAGTTATCGGTGGAGCCGAGCTCTTTACCGGCAACAACATGTTCATGATG
>DATMYR010000033.1:0-14871 GCA_035560815.1 Syntrophomonadaceae bacterium
CCTTCGGAAGTGGACGGGGAGGGTTCAAAACTGGGGTCAGATTCTGCTCCAGTTATCAATTTTCTTCCCGGATAAGGTTAAGGCTCATCTCAGGTAGCATTGATGGGTCAAGAGCAAAGCACAAAACTATTTACAGACCCACCGGTCCCATTCATTGCTTATCAGGATGCGGGCCTTCTCAATATCCGATCTTAGTGTTACGTCTCCTGGGCAGGCCAGGGCGGAGCCGCCCAGCAGTTTGATCTCCTCTACGGTCTCCTCTAAAGGGCTAAGACGGCGGCCCATAACTGCAACTTTAGCCCCGTCTTTCGCCAGGGCCAGAGCTGCTCCACGTCCGATGCCGGTGCCTCCACCGGTAACCAGGGCTACTTTTCCTTTCAATCTCATTCTCTAACCCCCTCTAATCTCTCTACTTCCTACGGTTGGATTCCAGAAAGGCGGTCATCCTCTCTACCATCCCCGGGCTGCCCACAAAGCTGCAGAAAGTCCAGAGCTGGGTGCGAATAGCTGCTTCCACTTCCATACCCGGCACCCGGTTGGTCTGCTCTTTATTGGCTTTGAGTGCGGCCCGATCGAAAGCCGCAATTTTCCGGGCCAGGTTTTTGGCTTCATCCAGGAAGGTCTCCTGGGAATAAATAAAGTTGGCCAGACCCATTTCTTTGGCCTCCTGCGCCCCATATATCCTACCCGTCATCGTCACTTCCTTGGCTCGTCCCATCCCGATAATCTTCCACAAGGGATCGCTTAAAGGCGTTAAAGCCCAGCGAATTTCAGGCTGGCCTACTCTTACCTTTTCAGAGAAAACTCGGATGTCGGCCATCACCATGAGGTCAAAGCCAGCCGCCAGAGCCGGTCCGGTTACTGCAGCAATCACCGGTACTGGAAACTTTAGAATCCTTATAAAAGCTTCCAAAAATCCATCGATGATAACGGATTTGTCTCCATGTATGACCGTATCCATATCAAACCCGGCGCAGAAAGCTTCAATTCCCCCGGTGAGGACAACTGCATTGACTGCTTCGTCTTCCTCTAATTCTTTAAAAGCCGCAGATATCTCCTTCATTAAATCCACGGTGAGAGCATTGAGAGCCTGGGGCCGGTTTAAAGTCACTACGGCTATACTGCTCTCTTTTTCCACTAGAACGCTATGATATTGCATAATTCTACCCCCTCATATTTCTTGCCATGCAATTACCGGGTATATTCGGCAAAAGCCACTGGTTTCCTTTTATTAGCAGTTCGAATGTGGGCAGACGCTTGAATGAATACCAATAGTGTCTTTTAGGGCAGGGGAATTAGAAGGATAGGCTAAAGATGGCAGAAGAGCAGCATCCATAGTCGGAACGGATCCTTTCTCCTTTCAAGGAAGGATTCAAACCGTCTGAGTCGAGAACCCAGCGTTATTGTTCCTGATAGAATTTATTTTTTGGCTGGTTTCGTAGTTTTTGCAGTGACGGTGGATTGAGCAGTTGTGGTGGTGAACCTCAGGATCCTGGACTCCAGTTCGTTTACAGAAACAGATGGTGATCCGGCTACAACGCGAGGCAACGCCAGGGGATTACTCTTACGGGTGACAGCGCCGGCGGTTCCACTAAAGAGGAGGCTCAAGCCGCTCTTGGTTGCTGCTTGCACAATTGTTGGGGTGATTTTCCCATGAGGAACAGCCAGGGCATAGACAGGCTGCTGCACATGACTCTCGATTTCATTTTTTGATCGTTTCAGATCTTCACACAGTGCAGCAGCAAAATCGGCCTGACTTTGTCCTTTTAGAGGACCAGATATCAGGTCGCCCTGTTTACCATTGGCCAATATTCCCGAGTCATGCATGGCAAAGGTGTGGGATTGGGTGGTAAACCCGGCAGCGGCCATTTCGGCCATTTCATTCCAATCCAGGTATTGCAGCCCACTCTGGTTCGTCCCGGCCTTGCCAACGATGTCAAAGTTTACGGCCGGCATATTATACTTTTTTAGTTCGGGCAGGGCATATTTATATAGGCTTTCATAACCATCATCAAACGTAATAAGAACAGCATTATCAGGGATAGGAGATCCCTTCAAGAACTGCTGCAACTGATCCAGGCTGATGGCATGATAGCCCTTGGTTTGCAGCATGGCTAAATGGTTGGCAAAACGTTCCGGGGAGATAACCAGGCCCGTTACTTCGTGGGGATCAATATGGTGGTAGATTAATACAACCACTTTATCCTTATATATTACTTTGGAATTTGAAGCGGTGGCGGCTGCATTGACAGTCTTATCCGTAGGAACGGATGATTTTATCTCAGCTGGCTTTTGCCCGGAATACAAATGATAACCCAAAGTAAAAGCTGCCAGGGAGATAAGCACAAACACTACCATTAGACCCTTTTTCACACGGATGCCTCCTGCTTCCCGAAATGCTATGGAATCTACCAGGGGTTGAACCGAGGCGACTGCCTCCGTATTATTCCCCGAGAAAAAACTTTACTTAGATAGTATAGACCCTGGCCTGGCGTAAGAGAAGGGGGAATTTGAAACATATGCCGATCCTCGGATGCTTTTATTCGTTCTACGTCTTTTTCACCAGAATCTTAGTTCTAATCTCCAATCAATCCATTATTTTCTCTTATAGCAGGCACTAAGAAAAAGTCACATTTTGTTGTCCTACCTCATATAGTGTAGAGCGCTTATTTACAATGGAGGTGGGAACTTGACCTTTCTAGGTTGTTTGCTGGCTGCTGCAGCAATATTCAAAGGCACCCTATTCTTGCTAGGATACCTTAACCACCAGGTTTTTCCGCAACCGTTGGACGAGGAGTCGGAGAGATTGTGGCTGGACCGATTGGAGGAGGGAAGCGAGGAAGCCCGAAATAAGCTTATAGAGCATAACCTGCGCCTGGTAGCCCATGTGGTCAGGAAATATGAGACCAGTGGAGAGGACATGGAGGATCTCATCTCTATTGGCACCATCGGACTGATTAAAGCCATTAAGACCTTTAAGAACGAAAGGGGAGTGCGGCTGGCTACTTACTCTGCGCGATGTATCGAAAATGAAGTCCTGATGCATTTACGAAATATCAAGAAAGTGCGTCAGGAAGTCTATATCTATGATCCCATCGGCTATGACAAGGAAGGCAATGAAATCTCTCTCATCGATGTACTGGCTACGGATAACGAAATTATCGATATCGTAGAAATGAAAATGCAGGATGAGAAGATCCGAAGTAAAATGGGCCTGCTGACCCGGCGTGAGCAGCAGGTCATCGAAATGCGTTATGGCCTGTTCAGCGGGCTGAAGGAAACCCAGCGGGAGATCGCACGCAAACTTGGCATCTCCCGCTCTTATGTCTCTAGAATAGAGAAACGAGCCCTCAAAAAGCTGATCAAGGAGATCGGGGTGGAGACCTAGAGGTTTAGACATAGACTACAATAGAATAAGAGATTTATTTTGGCCGTGCTGATGTGCGGCTTATTTCATTTAGGTTGTTGGAAAGGAAACAGAGTTGTTGGAAAGGAAACAGAATGGTAGGATAAGGAAAATATTTTAAGCGTAATTCCAAACTAGAGAACCGTCCTCTTTGGAGACTGACATGATTGTTAATGTCAAAACAAAGGGACCTGGCGGGTACCCCATTCCTCTCAACTGCTTATACTTGACTTTTTTCGAGTAGTATGTCGGCATCAAGTTATTGCTTGCTCTTTTAACATAGGTTAAAGTGGTTACAAATAGCTCAACGAAATGGGGCTACGTTAATGACAGCGGAAAGAATTAGAGAGAAATTATCTTCTTATTCTAGAGCATTGGAAAGACTGGAACGTATTGTTCAAGAACCTGAAGTCAATGATTATCGATTGGATGCCCTTATCCAACGTTTCGAATTTAGCTATGAACTGGCGTGGAAACTTATTAAAGCTTGGCTGGAGTTCAAGGGAATTGAAGTCAGTACACCTCGCGATTGCTTCCGGGAGGCTTTTGCTGTTGGTCTGACAAAAGAGGGTGAAGGTTGGCTGCAAATGTTGAACGACAGGAATCTAAGCGCTCATACTTATAACGAAACGGATGCCAGGCGTATAGGAGAAAGAATTGAAAAGAAGCATTATCCCCTCTTAGCGGAACTGTTAAAGCTGATTGAGGATGATGTGAAATGATGTACTTCGGATTATCAGAAGAACGTTTACAAACGATAAGAACAGTGCTAGCTAAATACCCAAAGGTAAAGAAAGCCGTAATTTTTGGTTCCAGAGCCAGAGGGGATTGTAAATATAATTCTGACATTGACTTGGCGCTTTATGTTATGGACAAAGAGACATTTCCTCCAAGCCTTTACCTTGACCTCGATGAGGCGGCCGGAATCTACAAAACTAATATTATTGACATGAGCGAGCTTGATAATGAATCCTTACGATGCCAGATAGAAGAGCAGGGCCAGGAAATATATTCAGCAACTGAGTATGCTAATACGTAAGAAGGGAAAGTAATGGGGCCGCTCTATTGCCTTTTAAAGTTATTAGTATTTTAGCAACGAATCCTCCTTCTTAAGAGAAGGAGGATTGCCTTTATTAAATTACGAACCCTGCTACAACCCCAGCAGCGGACGGTTGATAATCATGGATTGCTATGAGCGGAACATCCACCAGCTTCGGCTCCCGAATAATGCCTGCAATGAACCTTTGATCATTCCAATATTCGACATAGAGAAAAGCCTTATAGCTGGGGACAATATCATAAAATTTAGACTTAATGATTAGGAGAATATCCCCTACACCTGCGGTATGGGAATGCTCCAAGGTTATGTAAAAGTCGTCGATGATGTAAATCAGGTAAACCTTGGTGATATAGTTAAGAGTGTTGAGAGTTATAAGCCATCGGGAGGCACCGGTGGGAGTGGATGCTGTCGCTAATCTTTAATATGCCTGGTAGAGAACATCAACATTTTGAATGCTACAGATAGGAGATGGGGGTTATGATTCGCAAAGAGTCATTGAAAATATTTGGCATGAGTTGCGCAGCCTGTGCTGCCAGGATAGAAAAGGGCCTCAACAAGCTTGATGGGGTAGAAGCGGCCAATGTCAACCTGGCGATGGAACGAGCAACGGTTGCGTATGATGACAGCCTGGTGCAGCGGAAGCAATTTGATGCGTTAATACAAAAACTAGGATATGAAGTTATTCAAGAAAAGGCCCCCGATGCAGGTCAGGTGAACCTTAAAGTATCCGGCATGACCTGCGCGGCTTGTGCTGCTCGAATTGAGAAAAAACTGAAAACCATGGATGGGGTGAAGTTGGCCAGCGTAAATCTCAGCACAGAAAGGGCCAGTATAGCCTACGAACCGGGCCGGGCAAAAGTTGGAGAATTTATCAGTGCTATTCAGGCTTTGGGCTACAATGCCGAGAAGCTAGAGGATATAAGCCGCGACCAGGAGAAAGAGCAGAAGGACAGTGAAATTAGGGCTATGCGGATTTCACTGTTGGCCTCAGCAATCTTAAGTTTCCCCCTGGTGACTGCCATGGTCATGAGCATATTTAGAATCGATATCCCAGCCCTGGCTTTCCTGCACAACCAGTATTTCCAGTTAGCCATAGCTACACCGGTTCAGTTTATTATCGGCGCCCGTTTTTATAAACAGTCTTTTTACGCCCTGAGGTCTGGAAGTGCCAATATGGATGTGTTAATTGCTATGGGAACATCGGCAGCCTACTTATTTAGTCTTTACAATGTCCTTTTTCAGGCAGTTCCCCTTGGTATGATGAAAGATCTGTACTTTGAGGCATCTGCTATTATTATCACTTTGATTCTCCTGGGCAAATATCTGGAAGCAATTGCCAAAGGCAGGACCTCTGAGGCGATTAAAAAGCTGGCCGAGCTGCAGGCCAAAACTGCTCGTGTAATCAGGCAGGGCAAAGAGGTAGATATTCCTATCGAAGAAGTTGGGATGGGGGACATCGTAGTGGTACGGCCGGGTGAGAAGGTGCCGGTCGATGGAAAAATGACAGAAGGAAATTCCTCCCTGGATGAATCCATGCTTACCGGGGAGAGTCTTCCCATCGATAAAAAAGCGGGTGACCTGGTCTATGGCGCTACCATCAATAAGTTCGGCACATTCAAGTTTGAGGCCACCCGGGTGGGCAAGGATACTGCCCTGGCCCAGATTATCAAAATGGTAGAGGACGCCCAGGGCTCCAAAGCTCCCATACAAAAAATCGCCGATCAGGTGGCCGGAGTGTTTGTGCCAGTGGTTTTAGTAATCGCCATCATCACTTTTTTAACATGGTATTTGGGTGGTGCGGGCATCAACAAATCCTTGATCAGTGCGGTGGCGGTCCTGGTGATCG
Source organism: Syntrophomonadaceae bacterium (assembly GCA_035560815.1). GTDB lineage: Bacteria > Bacillota > Syntrophomonadia > Syntrophomonadales > Syntrophomonadaceae > UBA5314. Next base: position 6,313 of record DATMYR010000033.1, read on the forward strand.
CCTGCCCCTGCGCCCTGGGGTTGGCCACGCCCACAGCGATTATGGTGGGTACTGGCAAAGGCGCTGAAAACGGCATTTTGATCAAAGGAGGCGAGCACCTGGAAATGGCCTATAAGGTGAACGCTATCGTGCTGGACAAAACCGGCACGATCACCAAAGGTCAACCGGAAGTGACCGATATCATTGCCCTGGGGACATTGGATGAAGGAGCCATTTTGCGTCTGGCTTCCCGGGCGGAAAAGAGCTCGGAACATCCCCTGGGGGTAGCCATTTATGAAAAAGGGAAGCAAGAATACGGTCAGCTGGATGACCCGTTGAGTTTTGAGGCTATACCTGGTATGGGCCTAAAGGCTGTCATCGACGCTCTAGACATTTATGTCGGGACCAGAAAACTCATGATGGAAAGAGGCATTGCCATCGACCCAGTAGAATCCACCATAAACACACTGGAGGATCAGGGCAAGACCGTCATGCTGATGGCTATAAATGATAAACTGGAGGCCCTTATTGCCGTGGCTGATACTGTAAAAGACAGCTCCCGGGAAGCCATTGCCGATCTTAAAGACATGGGGATAGACGTTTATATGATCACTGGTGACAACCAGCGGACGGCTGATGCTATAGCCCGGCAAGTCGGCATTAAGACTGTACTAGCTGAAGTTCTGCCGGAAAACAAGGCCAAAGAGGTTGAAAAATTAAAAGCCTCTGGGAAAATAGTGGCCATGGTGGGAGACGGCATCAATGATGCTCCGGCCCTGGCTACTGCAGACATTGGGATGGCCATGGGAACCGGCACCGATGTAGCCATGGAGGCAGCTGACATCACCTTGATGCGGGGAGACTTAAGAACAATTCCCGCGGCCATCAGACTTTCACGCCAGACCATAAGAAAGATTAAGCAGAACCTTTTCTGGGCCTTCATTTACAATATTATCGGTATACCCTTTGCTGCTCTGGGGATGTTGAATCCTATTATTGCTGGAGGTGCAATGGCCTTCAGCTCAGTATCAGTAGTTACAAATTCTTTGAGCTTAAAGCGGTATAATCCAAGTAGGAGAACGGTTCCGTTCAAAGATGGTAAAAAATGAGCCAGGCAGGTATCATTTCAATTTAATCAGGTTGAAGCCGTCAATAATCAATCTATAATAGCTGCTCGAAGAATGATTTGATAAAGTAGAACTCAAATAGTAAACGTATAAAGAAAAGGAGGCGCTTTTATGTCAAGTGAAACAAAAACTCTCAACGTCCAGGGAATGTCCTGCAACCATTGTGTGAGCGCGGTAAAAAATTCGGTAGGAGCATTAAACGGGGTAAGTAAGGTGGATGTTGATTTAGCAGGTAAAAAAGTAATGGTCGAATATAATTCTGAGTTGGTAAACCTTGATGCTATTAAAGAGTCGATTGAAGATGCAGGCTATGAAGTAATATAGGGAAGGCGAGCAATAGAACCGCATAGCCGCCTAAAGAGCAGATAAAACTGACCTGAATGACTTTGCGATCAAGGCAGGGTTATTACAGCGGGATGATTTCGTGAGGAGGAGTTGCCATGATAATCAAAAAGGTTTTACTGGCCAGCGATTTTTCCGAGGCCTCACTGCAGCTAATTGATCGTATCAGTGAATTCAAACCTCTGGGTTTGGAGGAAGTTATTCTGGTCCATGTTGTGGACGTCGGAATTCCTATGACCACTGTAAATGTGTTTCAGACCTATGATGAAGAGATATTGAAAAAACAAAAGGAAAGCATTGAAGTATTAGATCTGAAGGTGACCGTGATGGTGCCCCTGGGCTTTCCGGCCAGCGAAATTGTTCGGATAGCAGAAGAAGAGAAGGTATCATTAATCACCATAGCTTCGCATGGTAAAGGAATTATTCAACGCCTCTTCCTGGGTAGTACTACCACCGATGTTATCCGGACCAGCACGGTTCCTGTTCTGGTAGAAAAGCGTTCCTCAGTGGATAAAGATTCCTTGGTAATGAAGAAGAGCTTATTTAAAAAAGTTCTGCTACCCATCGATTTTTCGGAGTATTCCCAGCGAGTCCTGGACGAGATTAAAGATTTACCCCAGCTCGTGGAAGAGCTGATTCTTATTTCAGTCATAGAAAAAGCCTATAATGATCAGGAACTGCAAAAGGCCATGACCAAAAACGAGGCGCGTTTGAACCAGATTAAGCAGGACTTTGAGGGCCTTGGCTTCAGAACCCGAATCATGATTTATCAAGGCTCAGCTTCCACCAGCATCATTGATGTTGCCGAAGAAGAGGATGTCTCATTGATTGTTATGGCCACCCGGGGTGAAGGGCTGATTAAAGAACTTCTACTGGGCAGCACCGCGCACGCCGTCGCTCGGAGATCCTCAAAGCCGCTATTGTTGATCCCCCTTTCTCGCATACAATAGGGGCCGTTCTTCACACGAAATCGTGCCCACTGTGATTAACATAGTTCATAAAATGACATACTACACTGGAGGAGTAGTCAGAGGCTTGTTTATGAGCCACAAATAAGTTCCTGAATAGAATTAACAAGGGCTGGTTTGCTTTGAGACCTGCCCTTTTTTATTAAGAGTCAGGAGAACAGACTTCTTACCGGAAAGAGGAATCGGGATGCGTCAATTTATGCCTCGCAAGATCTACTATGAACCAGAGGTCCGAAAATACCCACTGGGCTGCAGTTTACTGGAAAAGTACGAGGCTATGGGAATAGATGCGGAGGAAATCGAGAATCATAATCGGATTCCTCAACTGCGAAAACTTCCTGACACCGAATTAGTCCGGTTGAAGAAATATTTAATCCTGGGGGTGCGAAAATCTCTGCGCTTGATCCCCAATAAGCTTTCTGCCGACTTCATTGTGCCATTCACATCCAGTGGCTGCAGTGCTATGTGCCTATACTGTTATCTCTTGTGCACTTTTTTCAAAGGATCTTATTTGAGGGTTTTCGTTAACCGAGAAGAAATCATGAAAACCATCTGCAGGAAAGCGGCCCATTTGACCAGCTCAACAGTTTTTGAATTGGGCAGCAACAGCGATCTGATTTTAGAAAACACTGTAACTGGAAACCTTCCCTGGGTTGTTGAACAGTTCGCCCGCCTGCCCAATGCCACCGCTACTCTGGCTACCAAGTTCCATATGGTTGATGACCTTTTGGACCTGAACCACCAGGGACATACTCAATTCCGTATCAGCGTAAATCCCCAGGAAATCATTCGCCAGGTGGAGATCGGCACTTCTACATTAAAGGAGCGTATTACTGCTGCTAATAAACTGTACCAGGCCGGTTACCGGGTTGGAATTAATATTGCTCCGGTTATCCTCTTGGAAGAATGGAAGGATCTCTACACGGGCATGTTTCGCACCTTGAACCAGGGCCTGGAAGAAGGACTAAAACAACAGGCGTTTGTCGAGATCATATTTATGACCTATGGCCAGGCCAACCGTATTATCAACCCGGCTGCCCTGCCCGGGACCATCGATCTGTTCGACAAACAATTGATGCGCCCCAAAGGTCGGGGCAAATATTGTTATCGTCCCGAGGTTCGAGAGAAAGCTGAAGGCTTTATACTGGAACAGATTCGTTGCCACCTGCCCCGGGCTTCCATCAGCTATATTGTCTAATTCAATTTTTTTGGATTTCTCCTAGCAGCATAGTCATCCATTACATCATCCAATTAGCCCATCTTTACCGACCTTAGCAAATGAAAATGCTTATAATAGTGTATACAAAAGGTAACGGAAGAGGCTAACGGCATTTCCTATGTTACAATAATAAATGGTTTTTCTAAAAACCAATGTTAGATTCGTCAATGGCGGAATGGATCTACAAAAGGTTAAAGATACTTTTGATGATTATTTGGAGGTGCTGAGTTGGTTCGCTTGATTGGTAATGGGGTATATTTCCTGAATGGAGAAACACTTTTTGAGATTATAAATGATGTTCCCCATCTGTTAAAGGGCAGCGCAAAAAATGGAGAGCTGTCAGCTCAATTTGTTCAAGGTGAGCGCGAGAATGCGAGAAAGAACACCATCGCTTATCAAATTCTTATGAAACATAATACGGTCAGTGATCCGAATGATCTGAAGATTCGTTTTGATGCCATGGCATCACATGATATCACTTATGTCGGCATTGTCCAAACAGCTCGGGCCAGCGGATTGAAAGAGTTTCCCCTTCCCTATGTATTAACCAACTGCCATAACAGTCTATGTGCGGTTGGAGGCACCATTAACGAGGATGATCATATTTTCGGGCTTTCCGCTGCACAAAAATATGGCGGGATCTATGTGCCCGCTCATCAAGCTGTAATCCATCAGTATATGAGAGAAATGATGAGCTGCTGTGGAAGCATGATTTTGGGATCTGACAGTCATACCCGTTATGGTGCACTGGGTACCATGGCGATCGGAGAGGGTGGACCAGAATTAGTAAAACAGCTATTGAAGAAAACTTATGATCTGGTATATCCAGAGATAATTGCTGTTTATTTGGAGGGAAAGCCTCAGCCAGGGGTGGGACCGCAGGATGTAGCCTTAGCGATCATTGGAGCAGTTTTTAAAAATGGCTTTGTAAATAATAAAGTGCTTGAATTTATAGGCCCGGGAATCAAAGATCTATCCGTTGATTATAGGAACGGGATTGATGTCATGACCACTGAGACTACCTGTTTGAGTACGATTTGGGCGACTGACGAAAGGGTAAAAGAATACTATCAAATTCATGGGCGCCCCGAGTGCTACTCCGAGTTAAATCCGGGCTCAGCAGCTTATTATGACGGAGCAATCATGGTGAACCTGGACCAGATTGAACCGATGATTGCCCTGCCCTTCCACCCGAGTAATGTATATACCATAGCCGAACTAAACCGGAATACTTACGACATTATAAGAACCGTAGAAGAAGAAGGTCAAAAGCAAATTGATAATCCAGCCATAAAATTTTCACTTACAGAAAAAATAATCAACGGTAGACTAAGAGTTGATCAAGGTATTGTAGCAGGCTGTGCCGGAGGCACTTTCGAAAATCTATGTGATGTGGCCTCGATGGTCGATACCCACTCAATCGGGAATGGACAACTAAGCTTTAGTGTATATCCGGCCAGTCAGCCCATTTACTTAGAGTTAATAAAAAATGGTTCTGCGGCCAAAATGATGACGGCAGGTATTACGATAAAAACAGCTTTCTGCGGACCGTGTTTTGGGGCAGGAGATGTGCCGGCCAACAGCGATCTAAGTATTCGTCATACCACCCGTAATTTCCCTAACCGGGAAGGCTCCAAACCGGGCGACGGGCAGATTTCTTCCGTGGCCTTAATGGACGCGAGGTCGATTGCAGCTACTGCACTGAACGGCGGATTTTTAACTCCGGCTACAGAAATGAACCCCAAGCTCCCTACTAGATTCTACACTTTTAATCAGGAGATCTATTCGAATCGAGTGTACTATGGAAGCGGGAAGTCCTCATCTCAGGAAGAGTTGAAGTTCGGTCCCAACATAGCTGATTGGCCGCAAATGATCGGTTTGCCGAAAAATCTGGTACTGAAAGTGGCAAGTGTGATAATGGATCCGGTTACTACCACCGACGAATTGATTCCTTCTGGAGAGACTTCCTCCTACCGCTCCAATCCTTTAAAATTGGCGGAATTTACTCTATCCAGAAAAGACCCTGCGTATGTTGGGAGAGCCAAGCAAACACAGCTATTAGAACAAGAGCGTAGAATCCTTGTTGGAGCAGCAGGCCAGGATATAGAAGTTTCAGATCCTCTAAAGGAAATAGCCGCCAAAGTGATAAAACAAGGCAGTGAGTTTGCTTCTTTGAGTGAATTCCTACAGACTACTGGGATTGGCAGCGTTATATATGCGGTAAAACCAGGAGATGGTTCAGCCAGGGAACAGGCTGCATCATGCCAGAAAGTTCTGGGCGGATGGGCCAATATTGCGGTTGAATATGCAACCAAACGATATAGGAGTAATCTCATCAATTGGGGCTTGCTGCCGTTTACTATGAATAAAACTCCGGATACAATCTTTGATGTTGGAGACTTGATTTTTATCCCTGATCTCAGAACAAAATTAGAAAATGGTGAAGAAATAATTCAAGCCCGGATCATTGGGGATAAAGGGATAAGGGATTTAGAACTTTATTTAAGAAAACTCAGCAGTGATGAGCGGGAGATTATCTTGAAAGGCTGTTTGATCAATTATTATTCCAATTAATAGCATAGGAAGTAAATAGGCTGAAGTGCTTTATATAAAGGTTAATCATGGAGATTAGTCACTGTTTTTATCAGCATATCAGCCCCATCTTCGATCATAAAAACAACGTTGGTAGCAGCAACAGAGACCAGGATTTTAATAATCCTGGTCTCTAGTTTTCTAATCCCACCTTTTATTAGCTGGGCGGCCATTCATTTAAAACTATAGAAAAATAGAAATTTAGACATAGATTAAACCTATGGATAGTAAGCTGTCAGCGAACCTCCTTTCTCTGCTTGATGAATCATCAACAGTTTGGTATAAGTATAACTAGGATTCCCATAGTTATTATAGGGATTGGCGGGGTTCTAATGAAGGAGGCGTAAATGATGAAAGAGGCTTTTTCCAAGATTGCGAAAGGCGCGAATTTAGATAAAAGCGATTTGATGAAACTGCTTTCATTGGAAGCTCCGGACTCATTACAACAGTTGTATGATACAGCCAACAGAATACGCAAGGAGCAGGTAGGAGAAGAGGTGCATTTGCGGGGTCTGATCGAGTTCTCCAACTACTGCCGCAGGAACTGTTTCTACTGCGGACTGCGGCGGACCAACTGTTTGTTGTCCCGTTATCGAATGGACTTGGATGAAATCCTGGATACAGTAGCCCTGGCTGAAGCTCTGGGTTACCACACCGTGGTCCTCCAATCGGGCGAAGACGGCTATTATACCCTGGAGCGCTTGACCTGGCTGGTCAAACAGATCAAACAGCGTCATAAAGTGGCCATAACACTGAGCGTTGGTGAGCTTCCCCGGCATTATTATGAAGAACTGTATGACGTGGGAGCGGATCGCTACTTGATTCGCTTTGAAACATCCAATCCGGATTTGTATGCTCGTTTGCACCCTGATTCACGTTTTCAGCATCGCATGACCATTCTTCAATGGTTAAAAGAAATTGGCTACGAAGTAGGTTCCGGTATAATGATTGGACTGCCCGGGCAAACCTTGGAAGACCTGGCCGGGGATATCTTAGCTTTTAAGGATCTGGATTTAGATATGATCGGAGTCGGACCTTATATCTCGCACCCTGAAACCCCATTGGGGGGAGAACGAAATGGCTCTGTGGATATGACCTTGAAGGTCATTGCATTAACCAGAATTGTTACAAAAAACACCAATATCCCCGCTACCACCGCTTTAGCCACTCTGAGACCAGACGATGGCCGGGAAATGGCCCTGGAGGCTGGCGCCAATGTGCTCATGCCCAATGTCACACCAGTAAAATACCGGGCTATGTATGAATTATACCCTGACAAAGTCTGTATTGAAGAAGGGTCGAATCAATGCTGGAACTGTACCCAGCGCCGCATCCAGAGCATCGGCCGTCAGGTGGGGAGAGGGGCCGGAATGTCCCTCAATAAACTGAACCGTAATAATGTTTATTAAACTAAACATTATTTAAGAATGGCTGATGGATAAGGAATGATGGCCTTGGAACCGCTTTTGTAGCGGATCCGAGGCCTTCTCGGCTGAGGCTGGATGGTTGAATATAGGACCAATCATATCTAAATGATAATAATACTTGCAGAGGGGGCACCTGATATATTATTATTCATATAAGAAAACTTAGCTGGAGGATGAGTCATGAAGATTTCGACCAAAGGCCGGTATGGTTTACGGGCCATGTTGGATTTAGCACTGTGTTCAGGCGGAGACCATGTTGCTTTAAATACCATTGCCGAAAGACAGAACATTTCTTCAAACTATCTGGAACAGGTATTCTCCATTTTGAGAAAAGCTGGTCTGGTCAATAGTGTAAAAGGCGCCCAGGGAGGATATGTTCTGGCCGACAGCCTTAACCGCATCACCGTAGGTCAGATTCTACGAGCCCTGGAAGGGGATCTTTGCGTATCCAGTGACAACGGGGAAAATGAGTCGGGAAATTCTGTTGAGTACTGTTTGAAAAAACAAGTTTGGAACAAAATTAACGAAAGCATTAATACGGTTGTGGACGCCATTACCCTGGAAGATCTCTTGATTGAGTATAAAAAAATGCAGGGCAATATGTCGCTGATGTTTTATATATAGGCTGCTCTGTTTATCAGTGTAAAAAAGATTATTTTTTTGATTTAAATATCACTATTGCCATGGGGTTAGTATTCATGGTTAAAGCGGAATGGCTCAGCAGGATCTCCCCGGCAATAACTCATGTGACAGGAGGAAAGGCCCATGGGGTGGAGGATTGAAACAAGAATTGTTCGGGGTTCCAAGGGATCGGACCCTTATACTGGAGCCATCAGCTTCCCCATTTATCAAACAGCCACCTTTAGACATCCCGGTCTTGGAGAGACGACCGGATATGATTATTC
>DATMYR010000034.1:0-16057 GCA_035560815.1 Syntrophomonadaceae bacterium
TAGTGCAAAAACTACTGGAGTGGTACCGCGAAAACAAGCGCGATCTACCCTGGAGGTGGAGCAGCGACCCATATCGGGTATGGATATCGGAGATTATGCTGCAGCAGACACGCGTAGAAACGGTCATTTCTTATTATCAGCGCTTTCTGCAGCATTTCCCGCATATAAATACACTGGCGGACGCCAGCGAGGATCAGGTCCTGGAATTGTGGAAAGGTCTGGGCTATTATTCAAGAGCCAGGAGCCTTAGGAAAACCGCGCGCATGCTGGTTGAACAATATCAGGGATGCTTCCCATCCGATATTACACTACTCAGGAAACTCCCCGGTATCGGTGCCTACACAGCTGGGGCCATCATGAGCATTGCCTTTAATCAGCCATACCCCGCTGTAGACGGAAATGTGCTCAGAGTTGTTACCCGGCTGGCGGGTATGGTTGACGATATCGGACAAAGCAGCACCCGAAAGCGGGTAGAAGATCTGGTTTCTGCAATCATTCCTCATGGCGATGCGGCTGATTTTACCCAGGGACTTATGGAGCTGGGCGCCCTGCAGTGCACTCCGCAGAATCCCTCCTGTGACACTTGCTGGTTACGCCCTTACTGCATAGCTTACAGGCAGGGGCAAGAACACTCGATTCCGTTCCGGGCAGAAGCTCCAAAACCATCACCACAGCTGTCTTACTGGACGGTTGTTGTAGAGAATCAAGGAAAACTTTTGCTGGAATACCGTGAAAAGGAGACTCTCCTGGCAAAAATGTGGGGATTGCCTATCTTAGAAAACCGGGGATTGGATGTGCGGGAAAGCCAGTTTCACCAGAAATACGGCTGCCAAGTAATCATGGACAAATCTCTGGGGCTGGTCAAGCATGTCTTCACACATCGCATTTGGTTGATGGAGGTGGTATCCGGACAGCTTATCACCGAACCGGCGCAAGGGTCGAGCCTGGTCTGGAAAGAGGTAGAGGACATAAAACATCTGGCGGTCCCGGTGGCCTTTCAAAAGGTCCTAAACTTGTGGTCCGAGTAAGCCGCAGCCTTATATATCAAAACACAGACCACCTGGTCTACTCAAGAATCAGCGGCTCAAACGGGCACTCTATCGTAATAGTTGAAATGAGACGCGAAGGCTCACGATGATTAACCTTCCTCCTTGAGAGAGAGAATCTGTTCCAGCATTTCTCCCAGTTTGGCCTCTTCGCTCTTTTCTGCATAACTAGCTCTCTGCACATCCGGGAAGAGGCTGAAAAGCTCACCCAGGATAACTTCGGAATGAGGGGGGCAGCCGGGCAGGTGGTGACCCATCCTGGCATGGTGCTCCTGGCATAGACCCATAAAAATGTTGTAAGCATTAGGATCGACTTGCTCACCAGTGTCAGGCCCCAGGAATATATTTACCCGTTCCTCCATGGGGCGGTCTATGAGCAGGCGGTTAGGGTTCTGTGGGTCGGCCTTACGCAGTTTGGCTAACCCGAAATGAAGGTATCCCCGGCAACCGGGGCAGGCCTGCCCGGCATAAACGGCCACATCACGCCCTCCGGTCAGCTTGATGTCCGGCTGCTTAAAAGGATCCCGTAATTCCACGAGGGAAGGGCCTAATAGGGTGATGGCTTCTGGAGCAAGAGGGCCAAAACCCTGGAGGTGGGCTAATAATACAGGGGGTGATGATTCCGGTTCTATTCCCATAATCCGCATGGCTACAGAATCTACGGCAACGGGATTGGTTCCCCCCAGAAGCAGATTCATAGTCTTGGGGGTTCCGGTCAAAGGGCCGAAATCTTCCTGGCCAGTTAAAGCATCGATGATAAACAACTTGGGTTTGACCAAATGGTGAATGTTTACCAGGTTCTGCCAGAGCCCAAAGAAGTGGGTCATATATTTTTCTAAAGGTGGGACAGCACCCTGAAGACTTTTGACACACAAGGATACAATAGCGGCGAAATGGATTTTCATTACTGGTACATCGATAATTACATCGGCCTGTTCGAGAGTCAGCGGAATTTGACGGGATATCATGCGCTTACCCCTGGGTATGGTTTTCTCCACCAGTTGGTCCAGGTTGAGATCCACCAAATGCACCCGGTCCGGTGCTAGATCCAATAAATGCTCATAACCATAATGGCGGAACATGTTGCTGGTTTCACTGCGGTTGATAGAGGAGCCTTCGGCAATGATCACCCGACCGGCGATGGGAAGGAGCAGTTCTACCAATGCTCGAATCAAACGAATATCGGTGACCACACCGCCTTTATATACACCGTCTTTCAAGCCATGGTCGCTGACCACATTGGGCTTTATAACCACAGACTGACCGGGTTTTACAAAGTGGTGCAAACCGCCTAATTTGTTAAGCAGGGCTTCAAGCGAAGATTTGATTTCCTCATATTCCTGGGATGCGGGTACTACTTCTACCGCCACTTTTTCTCGCCGGTTCTTCCTCTTTACAGGCAAGCCGGCAGAGGCTCGGGCAAGAAATGCGGCAGCGCTCAGCTCCATTCTGACCAGTAGGAACCCTTCGCGGTTCAAATTACGCGTGGGGCGAAAGCCATAAACTTCTAATATTTTATAATGAGGATGGAAAACCGGAATTACAGCCGCCAGCAGTGTTTCTCTGGCGACCAATTCATCCAGCAACAGTTCTTCCCATCCTTGCTCGCGGTGTTTTTTGTCCATGACCAATTCTTCCAGCGTGCTTCGGATCGGGTTGAACAAAATCCAACCAGCTCTCTGACCCTCTATACTGGCAGTGTAGACGACGATTTCAGGATCAGACAGCCATTGCTCCCATTTCCATAATAGATAAGCTGACTCCTGACTGTCCGCTTTATAGATGGATATCAGCGCTGATAAGAGGGTTCCCGAAAGCCTGCCTTTCTTCAGGGTTACTGTCGTTTTCATATTGATAAATCTCCCCGCCAGGGAATCTTCACCGAGATATCCCTGCATTCGTCGTAAATGCGCCCTGCCCAATCGAATATTTCCTGGCCTCATTTTACCATATGAAAAGCCAATTACTTGTTGGATGGGAGAAGGCGGAAAGAGTGCAAAAATAGCTGCAAAAGAATTATTTTGACAACATTAGCGACATAATCCGGTTATCTGGTACAGACCTGCTTGTAGTACACCAATGTTGTCAGATATGGCAGAACAAGTTGAAAAAAGCAGCAGGTTTCGGAGGTTATCTTTGGAATAGGTAAAAGTACATTGAAGCATGGCAGCTCGGTTAAAATACTAAAAATGTGGTGAAAAAGGAGGAAAGCCGCGTGAATAGCAATCGAGCGCTGCAAAAAATACTGCAGGATCTTGAACAATTAGATGCCGAACTGGCACACCTTTCGCAAGGCTGTGAGTTTACCAGGCAAAGGAGGTTGTGCAGCGAATCCCAAACTATGCTGCAGGGGATTCATGCCAGTCTGGAGAGAGGCTTTGCTGATATGAATTCTGATGAAAGATTTACCGGAAGCCTGGATACCATTTAGCTCCAACCCAACTTATTCAATAAAAAAACTGTCAGGAACGTTGTCTTCCTAACAGTTTATTGATATTATCCAAATATGGATATCATGTAGTCTATATGCTGGGCGATGAATTAAGGAGGATTTTACATGGCAGACAAAGTGGATAAAATACTGGTCGAGGTTCTTCAGGGAACTCCGCCTGCCGGAGGATGCAATTGCAGTGGTTGTTCTTCGTCAAGCAGCTGTGGATCAGCTTCTGATTGGGAAAAAGAGGTAAAAGATCTTGCCGAAGAATTGGGCACCAGCTATGGGGATAAAGTGGAAGTTAAGTTTGTGGATGTGGATAAGGAAGGTCTTGGCAGCTATCCACTTATGAGCAAGGTTTTGCAGATGGGTTACCCCTATCCTATCACCCTGATTAATGGCGAGCCCAAATTCGCTGGCGGTATTATGAGCGACGAAATTAAAACCAGCATTGATGAGATGATGGCTTAGAACTGCAACCCCGGGGAAGACTACTTGTGACTTGCCCGAGAGTGGTCAGATGAAAATTTGACCAGGGATGCCTCCAACTACTCCTGGATGTAGAAGGGGGTTTTTCTTTTGTCCAGCTTCTCCGACTGTCGGGAAGAAGGGAATTGGTTGGGTAGACGCCCAAGAAAAAAAGCACAAAATCAATACACTTACTATCTTTGGCTGCCGATGAACGATCACAACAGAATTTAGGAGATCTATAGATGGGAAACAAACCCGAAAAAGAAAAAACTTACACATTAATCAATTATGGCTGCCAGATGAATGTGCGAGATTCAGAAACGATTGCCGGACTTTTAGAAGCGGTCGGGTTTCGGCCCAGTACGGATTTGGAAGAAACGGAACTCGTCGTGCTCAACACGTGCAGTGTAAGGCATTCAGCCGAGAACAAGGTTTTTGGCAAGCTGGGGGAACTGAGAAAGCTCAAAAGAAGACGTCCAGAATTATTAGTTGCGGTGGGCGGGTGCATGTCTCAATTGCCGGAAGCCAGGAAAGCACTAAAAAAACTGGGTGTGGATATCGTATTCGGCACTCATAACCTGCACGAATTGCCCCTGCTGTTGGAGCAGGCGATATCCGACCCCGGCATAGTCTTCCGGGTTTGGGAAGATGCTGGTGAAGTGATAGAATCTCTTCCGACTGTCCGTAAACCGGGATTAAGCGCATTCGTCAATATTATGTTTGGCTGTGACAACTATTGCAGCTATTGCATTGTTCCTTATACCAGAGGCCGGGAACGCAGTCGGAAGCCGGCTGATATTCTGGAAGAGATTCACAGTCTGGTAGCATCCGGCTACCAGGAAGTAACACTCCTGGGTCAAAACGTCAATTCCTATGGACGGGGGCTTGATGAAGCAATTGATTTTGCCGATCTTTTGGAAGCGGCCAACCAGGTTCAAGGTCTCACACGCATTCGTTTTACCACATCTCACCCCAAGGATATGTCGGATAAGCTTATTGATGCCATTGCCAGATTGGATAAGGTCTGCGAACACCTTCATGTTCCGTTACAGGCGGGAAGCAACAAAATCCTATCAGCTATGAATCGTGGCTATACCAGGGAGCATTACCTGCAATTGAGTCAGCGTATTCGCCAACGTATACCGGGAGTAGCTATAACCACCGACTTTATTGTAGGTTTCCCGGGTGAGAGTGAAGAGGATTTTCTGGACACCATGGATATGGCGGAAACAGTTCGATTTGATGCAGCTTTTACCTTTAGATATTCTCAGCGCAGCGGCACCCGGGCTGCCGAGATGAAGGATCAACTAAGTTTAGAAGATAAACGTGAACGCTTATTGCGTCTAAACCAGGCGCAGTACCGGATTGCGACAGAGATTAATATGGCATTAGAAGGTACAGAAGAGGAGGTGCTGGTGGAAGGTCCCAGTAAAACGAATGCCACGAAACTGACCGGACGCACCCGCAGCAACCGTATTATAATATTTTCTGGACCGGAGAGTTTAATTGGACAGATCATCCATGTTAGAATAACAGAAGCCAGGACATTTTCCTTGTTTGGTGAACTGAGTTCGACCACTGGGGGCCAATAGACCAGGCCTTAAGTCATTGAAATCAGCCTACTCTTCCGGAGATCAAGCGGATGGGAGGCCTGGCCAGTTAAATATAAGGAGGAAATAGGGATGGAAACTGAAGACATCCTCAAAATGGCTCACGACCTGGGGCATGCCATATCGGAATCTACGGTGGTGGACGAACTGAAAGCAGCTCAGGATCAGTTGATGCTTGATCGGGAGGCCTATGATCTCTTAGTTCGTTACCAGGATGCCCGGATTAATCTACAGCACAAAATAGAAGATGGACTTCTTGTTAGTGATGCGGAAGAGAGCCATCTGGATATTTTGGATCAACAACTCAAGGCCAATTCAGTTGTTAAAAGTTTAATTGATGCTCAGGAAAAGTTGGATAATTTGATGCAAGCAGTATACTTATCCGTTAACCAGGCTATAACGGGAGACAGCTGTTCACCCGACTGTTGCGAATCCTGCGGAGGCGGCTGCGGTTCATAGCACAGAAAAAGACTGAATGGGGACGGTTCCTTCTGACGCTGAATTTGAGTTAGAAAGAACCGTCCTCTTTGATTCAGAAGAGGATATTACGGTTCTGGAAAAGAATATAGCATTGTCTGGTACAGCCAGCAAAATGCGCCACGAAGAGGGCCAGGAGGAACAATCTGGTGACACGATTAACGCCCATGATGGAACAATACAAGGAAATAAAAGACTCCCTTCCAGACACCATTCTCTTTTTTCGCCTGGGGGATTTTTATGAAATGTTTTTTGAAGATGCTCAACTGGCTTCCCGGGAGTTGGAGATTGTCTTGACCGCCCGGGAAGGGGGAGCGGGGAAGATCCCCATGTGCGGAATTCCCTATCATTCGGCATCAAATTATATTGCCCGTTTGATTAGCCGTGGTTATAGGGTGGCCATCTGCGAACAGGTGGAGGACCCCAAGGAAGCCAAAGGGCTGGTACGTCGAGAAGTCACCCGCATCATTACCCCGGGGACGGTTGTGGAGGACTTCATGTTGGACGAGCAGCGCAACAACTATCTGGCTTCGATTATCACTGACACCTCTGGAATCGGTCTGGCCTATATCGATATATCCACCGGAGAATTCAAGGTAAGCCAGATTAATGGGCCTCATGCCCTGGCTCTGCTGGAAAGTGAACTACAGCGACTGGCGCCGGCGGAATGCCTGGTCCCCGACTGGTCGGAGTGGCCGGAACTCTGGAAAGATGACCGGAGGCGATGGGGTAGGGCACTGGTAAGCGGGCAGGAATTGCCCCACTATGGCATTGAAGAGGCGCGACGGATCCTCATGGGTCATTTCAAGGTGGCTTCATTGGAAGGCTATGGACTAAAAGACAGTCCTCTAGGAATACTGGCTGCTGCTTTGATCCTTCATTTCCTTGAAGAGACTCAAAAAGGCAGTCTGGATTACATTCAAGCTCTGAGTGTCTATAATCCCCAGCATTATCTTGAAATGGACAGCGCAACCCGCAGAAACCTGGAGTTGACCACTACCATCCGGGAAGGACGGCGGGAAGGTTCACTGTTATGGATTTTGGATGCGTGTTCGACGGCTATGGGAAAGAGACTCCTGCGCAGTTGGGTGGAGCAGCCTCTAAAAGATCTGGTTCTCATCAACTTGCGCCTGGATGCGGTTCAGGAATTGAAAGAGGAATTGGCTTTACGCCAGCGTTTGGTCCAGCATCTGGGGCAGGTTTATGACCTTGAACGTTTGGCATCCCGAATCGGCAATTCCGTAGCCAGCCCTCGAGATCTTCTTGCTTTTAGAAACTCCACATCGGTCCTGCCCGCTATCCAGAATATGCTGGCTGCTTGTCGAGCAGGGCTTTTACTGGACGGTGGACAAATGAACGATCTGCAGGACCTGTTCGAACTGGTTAATGAATCAATTGACGACCAGGCTCCTTTATCCTCCCGGGAAGGGGGAATTATTAAAACCGGCTTCAACCCCGAGATTGATGAGCTGCGGGACTTATCTCGCCAGGGGTCCGACTGGCTGATCAACTTCGAAATCTGTGAAAAGCAGCGCACGGGAATCAAACATCTCAAGGTGGGGTATAACAAGATATTCGGCTACTTTATCGAAGTGAGCAAATCCAACCTGGTAATGGTTCCACCTGATTACCACCGCAAACAGACCCTGGTAAACACCGAGCGCTTTATCAGCCAGGAATTGAAAGAATATGAAGACAAAATTTTAGGAGCCAGGGAACGGCTCTTCGCTTTGGAATATCGTGAGTTTACCCGAATAAGGGATCACCTGGGCCAGCATATTCAGCGTATTTTAACCACTGCCCATCTGTTGGCCCAGTTGGATGTCCTCGCTTCTCTGGCACAGGTCGCTTATCTCAATGATTATGTACGACCGGTCCTGGAAACAGGTGGCGAGATAGAAATACATGGTGGAAGGCACCCGGTAGTGGAAAAATCTCTGGGTGATTTGCGTTTTGTTCCCAATGATCTCAGAATGGATCTAACCCATCATCGTTTTGCCATGATTACCGGTCCGAATATGGGCGGGAAAAGCACCTTTATGCGGCAAAACGCGCTGCTTGTGCTTATGGCCCAGATGGGTAGTTATATTCCCGCCGATCGGGCTCGTATAGGACTGGTGGATCGGGTATTTACCAGGGTGGGGGCGGCTGACGACCTGGCTGCCGGGCAGAGCACTTACATGGTTGAAATGCTGGAAACGGCCAATATCCTGAATAATGCCAGCCCCAAGAGCCTTATCATTCTGGATGAAATCGGGCGGGGGACCAGCACTTTCGATGGGTTAAGTGTTGCCCAGGCGGTAAGCGAATACATTGCCGGACGCATTGGCGCCCGCACCCTGTTTGCCACCCATTACCACGAACTGACCGAATTGGAATCGAGAGTGGAAGGGGTTTTTAATCTGTCCGTTTCGGTTAAGGAGACCGGAGATGATGTGGTATTTTTAAAAAAGGTTCTACCCGGACGAGCGGATAAGAGTTACGGGCTCCATGTAGCTGCCCTGGCTGGAATGCCATCCCTCATTATCAAACGGGCCGGCGAGGTTCTGGCCCAACTGGAAAAGAAGGCCGCCCCGCATAAAGCGCCAGTCTTAGAACAACCACCCCTTTTTAACCAGGAGAGCCCGGTAGAGAATGCGCTGCGGACCATGGATCTGGATGCCCTCAGCCCTCGCGATGCCTTAGATATATTGTACAAATGGAAGGAGATGGTTTAGCTTGTACTGGTCAGGAGAACCGTCCTTCGACACATAGAATTGGAGGTGGAAGATGGTGTTGATTGGAATTGATGTTGGGGGAACATTCACCGATGGTGTTCTGTTTCATGAAGGGGCGGTAGTGCATAGTGTGAAGCATCCGACCCAGGAAGATGATCTCAAGAAAACCCTCTTAGGAGTTTTGGATGAACTACTTAGCCGGGGTCAGGTAGATAAGGTCAGGCGAATTGTCCTGAGTACCACTTTGGTGACCAACCTTCTGGCTACCGGGCAGGGAGAGCGGACCGCTTTGCTGCTCCTGCCCGGCAGCGGCTTACCCTATTCAGCCTATCATATTAGCCCGGACACCTTTTTCCTCAAGGGCAGTATTGATTTCCGCGGACGGGAGATCGAGATGCCCGATAAAAAAGAAATTGAAAAGGTCTTAGATGATATAGAGCGGACAGGTATTCGTAGAGTCGCTGTTGCCGGCAAGTTTTCTAATCGCAATTCCCGGCACGAGATGCTGGTGAAGGAAATCGCGAATCTCAAACATCCACACCTGGCTGTATGCACCAGTAATGAGATCTCGGGGAGGCTAAACTTTCCTAGACGGGCAGCCACCTGTTATTATACAGCCATGACTTTACATGAATGGAATCACTTTGCCGACGAAATTGAAAAAGCGGTCCGAACCCGTACAACAGCGGCCGAGCTGCATATACTGAAGGCTGATGGAGGGACCATTACTCTGGAAGCCAGCCGTCAACATCCCTGCGAGACAGTGTTTTCCGGACCAGCAGCCAGCACCATGGGCGCTGTGGCGCTGAGCCGGGATAAAGTGAATTCAGTCGTGGTGGATATAGGGGGTACTACTTCTGATGTATCCTTGTTGATTGAGGGCCAACCGCTCTATGCTTCTCGTGGAGCCTTGATCGGCGGGCAGTTGACCCATATTGATGCCTTTGCGGTCAACTCTTTGGCTCTGGGTGGCGATAGCGCAATATTAGCAGAGGATGGAGAGGCAAAAGTCGCCCTCGTGAGGCAGGGCGTGGCTGCCTGTTTCGGAGGTGAAACAGCCACAGTCAGCGATGCTTTTAACCTGCACCTGGGATTGAATATAGGAGACTCTGAGCGTTCAAGGACCAAACTGCAGGAGATAGCGGAATCACTGAGCATAGACCCAGAAAGCCTGAGCCAGCAGGTAGTAGCTATTGTGATTGGACGATTAAAAGAGAGCATCCAATATATGTTTAGCCAGTGGGAGGACGAACCGGCCTACAAGGTCTGGGAAGTAGTAAACCGCAGAAAATTTGTGCTGCATCGTATAATCGGTATTGGTGCTGCCGCACCAGCCATTATTCCACTTCTGGCCCGGGAACTACAGGTAGAATCCTTCCTGCACAAATATTCCCCGGTAGCCAATGCTCTGGGTGCCGCCCTGGTGCGTCCCACCCTGGCCGTGGAAGTCCATGTGGACACCCAGAACCAGGTATACACAGTCTCTCCTGGCGGGCATGGGGGTTCACTGGAAGCACGCAATTTTCAACTTCAGGATGCCAAACAAATGGCCCAGAAGTATTTACAGGAAATCAGCGCCGAACGGGATATGAAAAACTATTCTGCCGAAGCGCAGTTTTATCTTGAGGAGCAGTTTAACGTTATTCGGGGCTGGGACCGGGTGGGGAAGCTCTTTGACATCGGGATCCAGATAACACCAGGTTTTATCGATGAATATAAGGGGGTGGCGGAATGAAACCTACCGGAGTGTTATTTTTCCCGGCTTTCGATTGGGCCATAAGCCCAACCCATCCTGAAAGAGAGGAAAGGCTGCTCTACACCCGCGACCAGCTTTTTGAAGAAGGGATCATGGATCTGCCTCAGATTCGAGAATATCATCCCCGCTTGGCTACGAGCAAAGACATTTCCAGAATCCACTTCTGTGTGCCGGATGTCGAAAACCGCGTGACTGAAGCACACCTGGTTTCGGCTGGATCTACACTTGTAATGGCTGATGCCTTTATGCAGGGGGAGGTCAAGAATGCTTTTGCCATTATCAGACCTCCCGGACATCATGCTATGACTGTCAGCCACGGCAACCGGGGTTTTTGCGATATTAATAACGAAGCGATTATGGTAAACTACCTGCGCCAGCAATATGGTTTAAAGAAGATAGCCATCGTGGATACCGATGTTCATCACGGAGATGGCAGCCAGGAAATCTTCTGGCATGATCCGGATGTTCTCTTTATTTCTTTTCATCAAGATGGCCGCACGCTCTATCCAGGAACAGGATTTATGGATGAACTGGGAGGCCCTCTGGCTTACGGAACCACCATTAATCTGCCTATGGCTCCCCGCACCACCGACACGGGTATTCACTACATTCTGGATAACCTGGTTCTGCCTATGTTGGAGGAATTCCAACCGGATATTGTAATCAACTCGGCCGGACAGGACAATCACTACAGCGACCCGCTGGCCAATATGAGTTTTACCGCTCAGGGCTATGCCGTCCTAAATCAGAAGCTGCGCCCTGACATTGCGGTCCTGGAAGGTGGTTATTCAGTGGAAACTGCTCTTCCGTATATTAATATGGGGATCATTATGGCCATGGCTGATATCGATTTCTCCAATCTGCGTGAACCCGATTACAACCCGGCTCGTTTTAAGGAATCCCCGGGCAATATGGAGTACATTAAGTCCATGGTTAATAAGCAGCTAGCTGCATTTCGGGGACGCGAGGCGGTGATAGAAGCCAACCGCAAAAAGGGCAGCCGTCACGAAACCATTATGCGCACTGTATTCTACGATACTGACTATCTGCATGAAGATCAACGCATCGATGTTAGACTTTGCCCGGAATGCTGTGGATATCGAACCATTCAATCGTCAGCCACCCAGAGGGACGGGCACAACTATCAGGTGTTCTGCATCGCCCTGCCGGCTGCCTGCTGTCCCCATTGCGCTCAGGAAGCCCGGGGGGCTTATGAGCAGATGAAAAGCCGGCCAGTATATAACTTTATTTACCTGCAGGATCTGGTTAAGGATGAATTTCGCAGTATGGATCCCAGCAGTGGACAGGAGATCGTACTATAGATGGCTATTCGTTTACTGGATGAGCACCTGATTAATAAGATTGCCGCCGGAGAAGTAGTAGAACGCCCAGCCTCGGTGGTTAAAGAACTGGTCGAGAACTCACTGGATGCCGGAGCCCGACGAATCGAGGTGCACATTACCGGGGGGGGAATAGACAACATCGAGGTAGTGGACGACGGTGAAGGGATTATGGAAACCGACTTGCCCATGGCATTCCTTCGCCATGCCACCAGTAAGATTGACCAGGAAGAGGATCTGTACCAGGTCAAGACCTTGGGGTTTCGCGGAGAAGCACTGCCCAGCATTGCTTCGGTCTCCCGTCTGGAGATCTATACCCGCCACCTTCCTGAAACCGGAATGATGGTGCGACTGGAAGGCGGACAACTGCAGGAGAAATTGTCAATGGCAGGAGCCCGGGGCACCCGGATTGTGATTCGCGATCTCTTTTACAACACCCCGGCCCGGAGGAAGTTTTTACGCAAGCCAGTGACTGAGGGAAATCACGTTTATGAACTGCTCTGCCGCTATGCCATGGCTCGGCCCGAGGTCTCTTTTAGTTTCAGCAATCACCAGCGCAGCTTTTTTAAGACGCCGGGCCAGGGACGGCTGGATGAAGTCCTGATTACCCTTTGGGGTGGGGATTTGCTTTCATATCTTTTACCTGTGGACAGTACTCGTGGCAGCTACAGCCTCCAGGGCTTTGTTTCCGGCAGCCAAATGCGCCGTCTGAACCGAAAAAATCAGTTATTTTTCGTCAACCGTCGTCCAGTTCGCAGCCCCATTCTCTACCGGGCACTTGATATGGCTTACAAAGGAATACTCTTGACCAGGGAACAACCTCTTGCCATTCTGAACCTCAATCTTCCGGAAGAAGAAGTAGATGTAAATGTCCATCCTCAGAAGAATGAAGTTCGCTTTCGGGATGAACGTCAGGTCTTTCAAATCCTGCTGGAGGGAATAAGCCAGGTTCTGGACGGAACGATACCCCGGGGTGAAATGTTGGCCGAAACAGAAAGACGGTTGGAGGCACGCCAGGAAGATAACGGAGAAGCCTTTTTTCCAAAAACTTATCAGCAGGGGGGCATCCCATTCGCATTCGCCCGTGGGGATACGGTCAGGGAAAGCCGTCCTCAAAGTGACTTTCCGTTAGTCTTGAAGAGCGGGGAAGAGGAGCAGACGGAGGCACAGGAAACTAGAATCATTGGCCAGGTACTCGACGCATATATTCTGATGGAAAAGGATGAAGCTCTATGGCTGGTCGACCAACATGCCGCCCATGAGCGGGTAATGTATTGGAAATTCACATCCCGGCAATCTGCCAATCCCAGTCAGATCCTTGCCATACCTCTGGCAGTGGAATTTTCCAGCCATCAGGTGGAGACCATGGAAAACAACCTGGAAGAAATAGAGAAACTGGGATTCGTTTTGAGTCCGTTGGGACCTAATTCCATGTTAATTCGTCAGGCTCCTATGCTGGTAAAGGGCAAAGAAATTGATGTACTACTGGAATTGGCAGATATGATCGAGACAGAAGCAGTCCAGATAGGGCAAAAGGCCTTGATTATGATGGCCTGTAAACAAGCGGTGAAAGCAGGCAGTGCCTTAAGCATGGCGGAGATGACCAATCTGGTCAAAGAATTATTTTCAGTACCGGATTACCGCTATTGCCCGCATGGCCGTCCCACAATGATTAAATTGTCCCGGTCTGAACTGGACCGCATGTTCAAGAGGTGAATATGAACCTGATAATAACCGATTCCCATCGTGAAAAAGAAGCGGATGCGGAAATGGCTGAATTCATAGTCGATTGCGGATTCCCTTATTATCCTCGAAAGGGCAGCCTGGCTCGTATGAGCAGGCAATACGAGGCTGATGGCATTATTGTATGGCTGCCTGAAGGGCCGGTTTTGCACATGGAGGATGAAAAATTTTTCTTTCATCCCAGTATGTCCAGAACCCGATTGGGACTATATCGCAAAAGAGATATCATCGATCCATTGGTTCGAGCCTGCCAATTGGAAAGCGACGACCATTTTCTGGATTGCACCCTGGGTTTGGGGGCTGATTCCATCGTTGCCTCCTACTTTTTGCCTCAGGGCCGGGTGGTAGGAATAGAATCATCGCCCGGCATTGCTTCAGTAGTTAAGTGGGGAATGAAGCGTTATCAGAGCGAATATCCCTGGCTG
The DNA here is from genome assembly GCA_035560815.1 of Syntrophomonadaceae bacterium. Classification (GTDB taxonomy): domain Bacteria; phylum Bacillota; class Syntrophomonadia; order Syntrophomonadales; family Syntrophomonadaceae; genus UBA5314. Next base: position 14,020 of record DATMYR010000034.1, read on the forward strand.
CGTGAAGCCATCCAGCGGGTGGAGGTGGTTAACATGCAGCATCTGAATTATTTGCAGAACATGGTGGAAGACAGTTTCGACGTGGTCTATTTTGATCCCATGTTTCGCCATCCTTTGTTGCATAGTCAACCCCTGGCGCCCTTGCGTCTTCTGGCGAATCCCGCCCCTCTGGAGCCGGCTGTCGTTGAGGAAGCCTGCCGGGTAGCGCGTAAAAGAGTAATCCTAAAAGAACGGCACGATAGCGGGGAATTTGAACGGCTGGGATTCGATGAAATCATAATGAGCCGTCACAATCCTATTGCCTTTGGACGCATCAGTCTGGTATAGATAGGTTGTATAGCACTGCAAAGCATAGAAGCTTTCTGCATCGAGAGTTGAATCTAACCGGGGAGGTGCTATTTTGCTCAAACTGGCCTGCATTGTCGGACCCACAGCGGTCGGCAAGACCAGTCTGTCTCTGGAGGCAGCTAGATACTTCAATGGTGAAATCATCTCCTGCGACTCCATGCAGGTCTACCGAGGAATGAACATCGGGACTGCCAAGGCCAGTATGACTGAGAGAGCTCAGATACCCCACCATTTGATTGACATCGCCGAACCCGAACAGGAGTTTAGCGTAGCGCGCTACCAGCAATTGGCCAGAGAGGTGATAATAAGCCTGAATAATGCGGGTAAACTACCTTTGCTGGTAGGCGGAACCGGTTTGTATTACCAATCAGTGGTAGATGATTACCAGTTTTATCCCATGCAGTCTCGTCAGCTGGTCCGGGATAAGTGGCATAATAGAATCATGGAACAGGGTTTGGGGCATGTCTATGAAGAACTGGTCTTCATAGATCCTAAATATGCCGAGAAGATTGATAGGCATGATGAAAAGCGAATCGTTCGCGCCCTGGAAGTCTATGAGTTAACTGGCATGCCATTTTCCCAGCATCAGATTCGGAAGGAGAATGTATATCATTTGGCCGTGGTGGGACTGGAGATGGAACGCCAGGAATTATATAAAAGAATAAACCAGCGGGTGAATGAAATGATGAACCAGGGATTGGTGGAAGAGGTGCAGGTCCTTCGTCACCTGGGATGCAACCCGCAATGCAATGCCATGCAGGCCCTGGGGTACAAACAGGTACAGTGGTACCTGGATGGGATGATGACCTATGATGAAATGCTGGTGGAGATCAAAAAAGAAACCAGGCGTTATGCCAAGCGGCAGTTGACATGGTTTAAACGAGATAGGCGTATCCACTGGATTGAGGTGAAATCATCGGATTCCAGGGAGTTTGTACTCCAAAAAATTTTCACATGGTTGGAAGGACAATTATCAGGGGCGTAGAATGTATTAACAATGCAGTAATGCAGCTTAAACTAGAAATGGGGGTAAATTTAGTGAGTAAAAGCCAGTTCAATCTGCAGGACGCTTTTTTAAACCAGGTGAGAAAAGAGAAAATGCCGGTTACCATTTTCCTCGTAAACGGTTTTCAAATAAAGGGTGTTGTCAAAGGTTTTGACAATTTTACTGTAGTGGTAGAATTGGACCAGAAACAGCAGTTGGTCTATAAACACGCTATATCTACGGTAGCACCTTTGAAGCCGGTTAATATCGCCACTCTGGATACCGTAAAGCATGCTGAAGAGGAATAAAACAGTTCTTTAGAGCTTCTCCGAAGGGCGCAGAAACACCGGTCAGGCGGCATTCCCCAGATCCTTATCTATTTTTCCTGATTCTGGTGTTAAACGCTTCCCCTAGTTCATCGGATGGATGTAATGATCTTACCCCTTCGCAATATCTTCGCACTACCATTGAGAAATATTCCCATTCCAACCGATATATCCACCAGGACGCAGCAGCCATCATTGAGTTGATGGCTGCTGAAATAGCATTTTTCCCTTTCACCCCGCCCGAATATGAACACCTAAATACAAGAAATAGATGAAGAAAGCAAAAATAGTTTCTCGAAAACGTGGAAACACGTAATTATACACTCTGAAATTCTGGATATTTAGAATGTATGAAAGCATATAATCTACATACTTAAAG
>DATMYR010000035.1:0-26023 GCA_035560815.1 Syntrophomonadaceae bacterium
CTGATAAATGAAGCAAATTGGAATATTGCCAGCAACGAAAGAATGCTGGAAACGTCTTTTGAACCGTCTTTTAAGGCGGGGGACCGTATTATTCACAGTATAATGGGTGCCGGGGAAGTAGTAGATATCGACCGCGACCAGGCAGTCTATGTGATCAAGTTCGATGATCTGGAAACCCAGCGAAAAATCAGCTTTAAAGTAAAGCTAGTACCCTGTTAACCCAAATTCTGTATTTTACTCGAAATATGAATTCTGGTTTGCCAGGCTTTGAGTTTGATCCTCATGGGTGGTGCTGACCCTGCAGTATGCAGCAACTTTGTTTAGCCTATACATATTTTGTAGAGCCGTTTGTTGTTATTTTGGGACAGCAACGGTACAGATAATGTCATATTATTAATAGTGTTATAAAAATTAATAAGGAAAGCCAAATTAATAACCTGTATTAGAAAATTATAGGGTATTATCTTCAAGGAGGTAATTTTGCCGATGATGGGTGTAGAAATTGACATGATAGTATCCGATAGCCTGAAAGCGTTAAGTTTATATGAAAAAGTTTTTGATGCGGAGCGCATAGAGGTTACAGCCTATAGCAAAGGGAGAAATGAGGCTGTTTTTAATATGTATGGTACACGTTTTCACATGCTTGATGAAAACCCTGATTTTATGCTTGTAGCACCGAAGTCCGGCGATCCTAAACCCATGTGGTGCAATATCATCGTTCCTGATATAAGGGAGACCTTCTCCAAGGCGCTTGGCGCAGGCTGCACCGAAGTACAGCCGATCACCGAGCTTAACGATTTGGGCGTGATAAACGCGATATTCACTGACCCGTTCGGTTATATGTGGATGCTTCATCAAGTTGTGAGAGAGTTCAGCTTTGAGGAGCGCTGCCGCATCATGGAGGAGAAAATGAGGGAATAGGGTGCTATCATGGACAATGGGGACGGAGCAAAAAGTCCCATCCGCTACCTAACCAAAGAGGAGCAAATGGGACCGTCCCTACTGGGTATTATAACAAATGTAGGTACTATGAGTTTGGGGTTCAATAATCGGCAGAGGGTTGTTATCACTCTTTCTTCACGTACATGGAATAGAAGGGCATATATGCCCCAGCGAAAATCAATGAACTTTGATTCCGCCAGAGTCATCGCCAATTGAGGCCTCGTGCCCTGGCGGGGCTTAATGCCCGAATAATGATTTACGATATTATTCAGAAGATCTTCCTCTTTTACCCCTGCTGGTTTGTTTTCTGCTTCTATTTGATATAAGAAAATCCCAAGATAGGTTAATGTGGGAGAAAAAGATGTTTATGGCGTTGCTTTTCTCCAATATTGCCCTGTTGGGGTTGTCTATGCGTATTTGTTCTACGCCATGCTGCAATTTTTATGGAACCGGGACCGCCCACTTCAAATTTCACTGATATAAATAAAAGTGCTGTGCCTGTTTATCACGGGTGCAGAACATGATCTTGTCACCCCCAGGTGAAAAGAAGGCACTATCAATAATTTCTTTTACCTGATAGACTATTTCACTGCTGTCATTGAGATAGTCCCAACGCATTAATCGGTATTCTGATTTATCGCTGATTAGATAAAGGATGGTGCCAGGGGATGCATCCATAAAAGTTATACTGTTGGGATCCGAAATGATCTTGCTCTGGTACTTATCGGCCTGACGAAGAACCGCAATGGCTTCATTATTTTCACATAATATTTCGATTAGGATGTCAGAACTTTCAGGCAGAAACCGACATGAAGTAATATCAACCCATCCATCAGGTACGTTAAAATCCTCACCGGCCCGCAAGGTCTGCTTTTTGCAGGATTTTACGTCTATAATGCCTAGTGTGCTATAGCTATTATCCATATAGAGCAGTTTTGAATTATCGCTTGACCAACTCAAAAACAAATATCCTTTCGAATTATTATCGAGAAGTGTTTTTTGGGACTGGGGGTTTGTAATATAAAGTCCTTCATCGTTTGCTTCAGCCAGATACTCTAAATTGGGCGAGTAACATATCTTGGCCCCAGCTTTTGCTTTTGCTTCCTGTTTTACCTGTAGAGTGTTAGCGTCAAAAAGAATTGCCTTAAGATAGCTTTGATAACCAATCAATTTACTATTTATCATCATTTGGTCACTCCTATCAACATCAAAGTGATCCTGATAGAGTTGAATCTGATCCCCGGTATCCAATTTCCAGGATACAAGTTTTAGTGACTGATCTTCTCCGGGTTTTGTAGTGAAAGCTAAAAGCGCACTCTTCTCGTTATACCAACAGCCTTTTGACAAAATGTAGTGCATGTTATTATCAAAGTTAAAATTTACAGGTGTGACTTGCTTGTTCACTGACGATTGTGTTTCCGGTATTTGAGACCTATTTTTTTCCAAAATCCGCGAATCATGCGAACATGCGGAAACGTTTAACGAGATGATAAATAGAAGAAACACTACCAACAACCTTCGTTTCATAAATCGCCCTCCTGCTTAGGTTTCTCTAAAAATATGTGTAGCAGAAACAAGCTCTTTAGTAGAACTTGTTTCTGCTTGGCCTGACTACTGAATGTAGGAATAAGGATTAATGCAATTTAGGGTTAGATCCCTTCCACTATGAACGCTAGTGCAATTCGCATGGGCACAGGTCTGCACATGAACGTGCCCATCACTTGTATTTTGATTGCCAAGGAACTGATTTTCAGAAACATACTGGCCTTCTGCCAGGACGCCGGTGCCATCAATGTTATTTAAATGTTGGAAATTCATTGTGATTCCTAAACCGCTGTTATAAATGTTAACGTATTTTCCACTAGTACTAGATTTAGTAACAACACCAGATATGGGAGAGCGGACGCTAGCAGTGGAGTTAACAGCATTCTTTAAATCAATTCCTTCATGGCACCAAGTCGTATATCCAGGATCTTCTCCCCACTCACCACATAAATAATAGGAATAACGAAGATCGGGGTAAGTATATGAAGAGTTGAAAATGTTTTGTGCTCCAGTTCTGGCTAATGCAACAATATAGTTAATGTAAGTTTCCGTAGTATTCGTACTGGGGTGGAACCATTCATTCGTGCCTCCACCATTAGGAACTGAAGCTACACAAGTATAGCCGGCGGGTGGCGTAGCTGTAACACTAGCTGCGGTACCAGTTGATTTTTTTGATGCTTCATATTCCGTAATTTCACTTGAATTAAGATCTTGAGTCAAGATCTTATCAACTTTGTCTGCAGATAAATCAAGAATTTCATCATAGGTATATCCTTTATCTATTAGAGCATCAATTTGAGATAAAGAAAAACTTTTCTTCTTGGCTATTTCTTGTTCTTTAGCTGCCTGGTTTTCTGTGGGTTTAATAGAATTGTCTTTAGCCATAGCGAAAGGAGAAACTAGCAAGGTAATAGCTAGTGTCATCCCGATGATACTTTTTCTCATAAATACACCCCTTTTCGATAATTCATTTAATAAATTCCTTTATTAAGAAGGTAGATCAATTCCCATTCCTGATATTATTGGGCCTTGGAAAGCTCTTGACATGATAAGCCAATTGTTACAATAATGGGAGGAATAGTGGTTCTGTTAGGCTGTATCGGGCACTAGGATGGCAAGTTCTGTTCCCTTATTGCCTCTGAGCCACTATTATTTTGCCTATTGGCGGGTATCTTGACCTTCGTGAATAGCAAAGCACATTTTCACCTCCCCTCGGAGATTTAGGGCCTATTGTATGAGAATTATATCACAATAAGCTATTATTTTCCATATAAACCTTTATTATACACAAGCTGCTGTAAATAAGACATGAACTGTTGAGAATCTGACACAAACGATAGAATGGAAAATTGGTTTTTCGGCAAGCACGCCTTAGTAGTTTGAACGTCCCTTTGATCCTGCAATTTAATCCGTTTCTCGGCGGAAGAATTTGAGGAGGTCTTCAAAACTTTTCAAGAAGCACGGAGCACAGGGACGTCAGACCAATGCCATAAAGCCACGTTGTAATACAATGGAAAACCTTCATGATTTTACTTGAAAGAACCAGGCCACAGATAAATGATCCTTCCTTTATGTTCACCAACCGTGTTACTCCTGTTACTCCGGGACGTTGTTATTGTAACAAGCCTACCTGTTTCTCAACAGCCCCATTGTTCGAGTTTCTAAGCTCTTATCGTGTTACACGGAGCACGTCAGACTGTGAGAATACGGCTTATCAGCGAAGTTTAATTCGTTGATAAGCCGTATTCTCACACAGTCTGACGTCCCGATGTAACCGTTTAACAACAAGGGCATCCCGCCATGAGATAATGTCCCGTCCTCTGTCCTTTTCGGGTTTCCCTTGTTCCTTATGTTAAGCACGAGTGGCGTTCCGAGGTTAATGCCTATTCTTGAACAGGTTCCTCTTGGGCACTCTTAAAATAAAAATGATATACGAGAAATATTGCGCTGAAGGAAAGAATACAGAGGGTGGCTGAACTGATCTTGAACCAGTATCCGAATTGATACCATAGATCCAACATATGCTTAGTGAAGACCAGTACGATTATATTGAAAAGAACCGAACCAGCAAAGGTGCAGGAGATAAAGGGTAGGAAATCGATATGAGCAAAACCCGCTACGAGCGATGACCAGGGACGCACATAACCGATGAAACGGGTAGCAAAAACAGTGACCATGCCATGTTTTGCATACCATTTATGGATTGCCTGACTTGTCTTAATAAATCTAGGACTTTTATCTAAATGTTTGGTCAGCCAGTCATCCCCCCACCAACCCAATCCATAAGCCAGCGTACTGCCCACAAGATGTGCCGCGGTCAATACAGTGTGCATCAATGCATATGAATATACGTCTTTTAGTAGAGAGGCTGCCAATATATAACTACCCTCAACAGGTAAAGGCACTCCTAAATTTTCAATTACAATACTGAAAAAAATTATGGCTAACTTAAATAGATGCAGGTTAAAAGCTCCTTTCTTGACGAGATGGGATTGATGATCAGGAAATTACCATGCCCTTTTATATCAATATCGCATTTTTCAAGTTCGGGCTGCATAAGAACTAGGATTTTACGCAAAAAGGCGACTTTCTGGTTATTTTAGGGGGGGTTATTGGGTTCAGGCTTGAAAACTTACTTTCATTGTATATGTATTGTCGGGGGGACGGGGTTGTTGACAACATTATTCTCTATGTAAACAACCTCGTCCCTTTGACATATTGGGGAAAACCAGAATAATTTTGTCCGTCTAAAAATAGATTTCACCTTATCAATTTTAATTAAAAAGTCAATTTCTTTTTCGAGATTTTCCTTCAACTGAAGCACCTCTTTTCAAGCTATCTGATTTTGAATCCATGGCAACAGGGTGTCAACTGTAGAAGGATCGTCGATGTCGAAGTTGGGCAGTTTTCCGCAAGGGGATGTGGGGACATGGTCCCTTGTCCCCCCCTTAATTCTCTAGGGTGCAATGTGCTGGGTGCCGTCTACTGGCCCGCCGGTGGCACTGATAACCGCTTGGGAAGTCACTCCAATAATACTCAAACGGTCATTGGTAATAGAAAACGTCACGTTTTCACCGGCCGTAAGTGCCTGACCAAGTTTTACGTTGCCAACCAGGATTATGTCGTGTGTGCTTTGGGAAGTTGTCAACTTAAGGCCTGCAATTTGCACTCCGTTAAGAGTATGATCCTGTGCTTCCTGAGCGGTGAAGGTAATGGCTCCCCCGTTGTTGATGCTGAAATCCGAGCCGTCTGCAGTCACTTGCTCATTGGCTTCAAGAATACCGTTATCGTTTAAATCGATATAAACCTCAAATATATCGAAATCTGCGAGTTGAATACTTGACTGGGCGTAAACGCTAGCCGAAATGGAAGCATCTTCTCCGGTCAGGTTTATTCGACATGCAAATAATTTTGCCCCGGATACTCCCACTCCCCCGCTGGTAGCAAATACGTTGGGGAGCACGATATGCGGGTCAGCCAGCACAGCGGAAGGAGGCGCCTGGGTAATAGTATAGCTGAAAGTAGAAATCGGGCTGTTATCATAACCGGACATTAAGGCGATAGCCTTTATCGTAACCGGTCCTGTCACCGAAATCGGACCTGTATATAGAATACCATTGGTCCAATTGGGATCAGTACCGTCAACCGTATACATTATCGTTGCTGAAGATGTGGTAGTGGTCAACGATACACTCTGGCTAAATGCCATCACCGCGCCAGATGCCGGGTCGGCCGTCACCGCGTCCACGGTGGGACTGCCTCCACCGCTGTAGTTTGTTGGCGGAGGAGTTGGTGCCTGATTTACAGCCTGATTTACAGCCTGATTTAGCGCCTGGGATATTACTTCGACAACGTTGGGAGGCTGTGGTGGGTTTCCCGGTCCCGCGACAATTGGCGGTTGCGGCACATTGTTCTGAATTTGCTGTGCGGTTGTGGCAACCCATTGCTGCACCTGCGACCATTCCTGAATCTGCGCTGGTGTTATTACTGCCGGAGGTGAGGGCGGTTGGCCCGGCGAAGAGATAATGGTAGATTGACCTGGGGCTAGTGATACGGTCTGACCGCTTGAAGTTACTTCTGCGCTTCCGGTGAGCAGGGAGGTGCTGCCCTGCCCGTTAGCATTAACCATACTGTTCCAAAACGTTCCTTTAATTTCACATACACCCCTGGGCATGTCTACTTCCACTCTGGTGCGATGCGCATAGGGCTCGTTCCACCAGGCAACTGCGCTCCCAGAATCTTCTTCATAGGCCGAAGTCCCATCGCTCTCGTAAGGTGTGGCCAGGGCGCCAAAGATATTGCCCTTTTTAAGGCTGACTATAAGCTTGTCAACCGCTACTCCGGCAGTCCCGTCCTGCTTCATGTAGTTGAAGCCCCTGGCTGTTGTAATGGCTAATTCGGTATTGGGTTTAATTAATAAACTACTGCCGTCATCGAAGGAAATCTGGGCCTGGCAATTGGTTCCGGTGGTAATTACATCGCCAGCTTTTACTTTTATAGTACCTTCCATTGTTGCTCCGTTTATAATGACAGTGCCGCTTTTTACTACCAGCTCGCCCGGCAGGACATTGGACCGTAAAACCGGACTTAAGGTAAACAACCGGGCCAGACTTTTTGCCATTTCCCCCCGCTGGTAGTATCCATCAGGTTGAAAGCAATTACTGGCAGACAATTCCACCAGCCCGGCTTGAACCGCAGTGGCCACCGGCCGGTAAGCCCAGTGGTCGGCGGGTAAATCCTTAATATCAATAGTCTTGTCAGACAGGGCGCCTCCGGAAAGCTTCATCAGTAAAGTAATGGCTTCTGCCCTGGTAATCTGCCCATCGGGTTTAAACGTTCCGTCCGGGTAGCCTGCAAAAAGGCCGGTTTTTGTGGCCGCCTCAATGGCACCATAGGCCCAGTATTCGGTAGGTACGTCACTAAAAGTCTGTCCTCCTGTAGCCGGCGTCAGTCCTTTAGTCTGCACATTCATTTGCGCCGCCTGGGCGCGGGTAATAGAATCAGTGGGACGAAAAGAACCATCAGGAAAACCGGAAATAATATTTTTGCCCTGCAGATAATGGACATAGGGATATAAAGAGTTGTTAGGGGGTAAATCGGCAAACGAAGTATTGCCGGTTTGAATTTGCTGGTCCGCAGCAGATGCAGAATCTGAAGCTGTTTCTGATGCTGTTACTGGGACAGTATAAGCCTGCAGCAATGCCAGACAAAGGCATATTGACATCACAATTCTGTGCCTGCCAGCTATCTTGAAATACATTTATCCGCACCTCCTAATTTTATAGTAATTACCAGTAAAATTCTTTATGGTATTATTGTAATCCTGCTTTTTGATTAGATATTTCCTTTCGTCCCATATATCGCCAATCAGGCTCAAAGCGCTTTTAAATATGGACTTGATTAACCCCGGTACCAGTCCCATACGTCACTGCCAGAACCATAATAGTAGTCTGCTTGATCATCGATCGTTGAGAACGGCCCTGCAATTCTACGCGGCTCATCACCTTGCACATCTATCATCCATAGGTATTTATCAGCCATATACATGATGTATTTCCCGTCTTTTGACCATTGCGGCTCCTGAACACTTTTACCGGCTTTGGAAAGGAGCCTGGCCCCGCTCCCGTCCGGATTGGCCACCCATAAAGTCATGCTATTGATCCAATCCTTGAATTTTTCCACGCTTGGATAATCCATGGAACCCAAATCGGGGGCGGTCACGAAGGTTATCTTACTGCCATCCGCTGAAAAGGACGGGTCGGTGGGAACACTTCCCTGGGGGAGGTTTACCCGGACAGCGGTGCCGGTTGCAATATCAGAGATTTCCAGCCATTTATTGCTCCACTCCTGCCTTCCTGCACCTGCTACTCTGAGCAGGCGGTGATCAGATGCGAGCGACAACCAGCTGCGCTTAATCAAACCTGCTGTTAAGCGGAATGGTTCTTTCGCACCCAAAGGTAAACTGCACAATTCCAGGCCATCAGCTGCAATTGATAATCCGTGAAAAGGATCTTCCCAGTATAGAATGCCTTTGCCGTCCGGCCACCAGCCTGCCAGCATTATACCGGCAGCCGGCGTCATTAAACGTTCAACTGTTTGCCCGGAGTGAATATCCATGGTGTAAAGGGCATCACTGCGCTTTTCAACCTCCTCCGGGGTATAGGGCAGGGTCAGGCTATAAGCTATTTGCTGCCCATCCGGAGACCATGTTATATCAGGGGTAATATCCGGCCCTGTTTTCACCACCTGTTTCGGCTGGCCTTGCTCATTGACCAGCCAAATGCCCTGGCAGCTTACTGCCAGAACATTTTCCGTCGGCGACCATTTATAGATACCATAACTGACTGCTTCCGGCAGACCATCCACGGGGTGGAGCTGCGTGCCATCCCGCTTTACCACCCATAATGACAGGTTCTGTTGGTTGGCAATCAGATAGGCCAGCCACTGTCCGTCATGCGACCACTTCGGCTGCAGGGCCTGGCCGTTTGCATTGATTTTAGTAAGACGCCCGGTGCTGCCTTCCAATATTTGAAGTGTTCCATCTTGAATAAAGGCCAGGTCTCCCTGGTTTTTTAGTACAATATAGTCAACTCCTGCAGGCTTTTCCGTCACACTGGCGCCGAGTCCTCCATTGCCGGTTTCGGGCGATGAATTCTTTAACCCGTAGTCCAACCATAATACCATCAGGATGACTCCGATTAGAACTGCGATAAGTCCTGCACTACGGAGATTAAATCTGTATTTCGTCTTGAATGAAATTACCATATTACACTCCTACATTGTATTGGTATCCGATTATGCCACTTGTTCTTAATACGATTATAGTGGAAGAAACTGACGCCATATCTTCCGTACGAATTTTGTATTGTTGTATATTTTCGTTCTATTTGTTATATTGATCGTACGAGGTGATCAATGTGAATGATACTACCATAGTCATTACCGCTACCGAGTTTAAGAACAATTTGGGTAAATACATTGACTACGTAGCCGAAGACCACGAGGTCGTTATTACGAAAAACGGCAAAAAGTCCATACGAATTACACCCTATATCACAGAAATCGAACGATATTATATGGTTAGAGAAAACGCGTTGGATTATCAATATGGCGGCAAGAAGGTATCCTATGAAGAATTTATGGAGATTTATGAAAAAAGCGAATTAAGAATGGAGTATATCAACGGTGAAATAGTTCTTCTGGCATCTCCCGATACCTACCATCAGGATATCTCAGGGAATCTTCATGTCCATCTGCGATCATATCTAAACGGCAAGAACTGCAAGGTTTTCTACGCGCCCTTTGACGTCCATTTTTACAAAAGGGACCTTACAACGCCGGATGTAATGCAACCCGATTTACTCATAGCATGCGATGTAGAGCATGCTGTTAATGAAAAAGGGCGATACATGGGTACACCCACTCTTTGCATTGAAATTTTGTCAAAAAGCACTCGTTCAAAGGATATGGTAGATAAGCTCAATACATATATGTTGTCGGGTGTGAGTGAATTTTGGATTGTCGATCCGATTAAACATTCCATTCTGGTCTATGGCTTTAAGGACTTTGAAATTGACGAATATACCACCTATAAAGTTGGAGATACTCTGGTTTCATGTTTTTTTGAAGGGATGGAGATCCTGACAACCGAAATATTCGAGGTTTAGATACTGCCCGGAAGCTTTCATTACATAACGATGGCAGTACAAATGGCCAAACCCTTAGAATTGACAGTAAATTCTGACCAAGGATGAGGTTGTGGACACTGGGGACGAAGCAAATAGTTCATTTAACACCGTACATAACGGCGATGTTGCCAATCATAAAGGGTAGTTTTAAGGGGCCGGGAATAAAATCCGACTGGCTGGTGTCGATGAGATGTACTTCCTGAATCCCCCAGCTCTTAATTTCAGCCAGAAGGTCGTCGCTATCCCCGTATAGCCTTTTCACCAAAAACAGGTCTTGAAAGGCGAATACCCCGCCTTTTTTTACTACCCGTAGGGCTTCTTTTACAACATCCCTTTTGTCCCTGGCATCTTGAACTTCATGAAAAACCAGATTGCTTACTGCCAGGTCAAAAGATTCCTGTTCAAATGGCAGTTCTGCGGCACTGGCCTGATAGAAGTCGATGCGGCCGCCGACTCCTTCTGCTTGGGCATTGTCCTGGCATTTTTGTTTGGAATACTCCCACATGCCTCCCCAGTAATCAATGCCGGTTAATTTTGCTTCTGTATATTTCTTGGCCAGCTTTATAACTAATGCCCCGCTGCCGCAGCCAATATCCAGCACCTTCCCCTGCCCCGACCATTCTATATGGCTCAGCAGCAATTCCAATACCCGGTTCTGAATACCGCTTCCTTCAGGAGAAAACTGGTGCCGTGCGTAGAGGAAGTATATCGTAGCAGCCAGGAAGATGAGGGCAGCGATTAGAATTACGATTGTAAGCACTAGAGGCCATACGCCCATAATAGACAGGCCAAAAAGCAAGGCAAAGACCAGGAACAATTTGAATGGCAAGATAACAAATTTCCGCGCCACCCAATTGCCATAATCGATTTCCGAGCCGGTATTACTCATATCCCTATCATCCCCTTACCACGTTTATAGTTATGAAATATTTCAATTATTATACTCTGTTTCGTTTGTTTCAGGGGATGCAATTGCCAGTCCGCTCCTTTCTAAAATCCGGGATGGCAGCACTGGGAGGATCCTGTTTCTTTCGATATAGGGGTAGGATTAAGTCCCAAGGAGGGCGGGATTGACTGGCATTCAGACGTGTGACAGGGGACGAGATTGTTGACACTCTGTCTATTTTGAATTATCAATAACCCCAGTCCCCTTGTCACCAACATCAATTGTTATCAAGAATTTCTACGTATCCTTCCGAGCCGTTGATGCGAATTCGCTGTCCGTCTTTGATCAGCTTAGTGGCATTTTCAACGCCTACGACTGCCGGAAGACCGTATTCCCTCGCAACAATGGCGCCATGTGTCGCTATCCCGCCTACTTCCGTCACCAGGCCTTTGATAGATACAAACAGCGGCGTCCAACCAGGGTCAGTGAATATGGTGACCAGGATATCACCTTCCTCTATAATGGCGTCCTCTATCCTTAATACGACCCTTGCTCGACCCTCGATGATGCCGGAAGAAACGGGTGCACCCACCAAAGCGCCATGTGGAATTTTGAAGGTGTCGTATTCACCGAATATGATCTCACCCTCGGAGGTCATCACGCGTGGCGGTGTCAGTTTCTCATTAACCTTATGCTCTTCTTTTCTTTTCGTTATGATGCTGTAATCCACCTGGTTGGTTTTAACTGCCTCTCTGAGCTCCTCAAAGGTCAGATAATATATATCCTCCTTTTCGCGGATAGTCCCCTTTTGCACCAGCTGGCCTGCCTCCTTCAGCAGAGCCTGCTTGATGATCCAGTAATGACAAACCATGAAATACTTCGGGTATTCCCGATAGCCGATAAAGTTGCGCAAAACGCTGATCATCTTTCTTGTCTTTTTGGCCTTTCCCTTGCCACCGGGCAATTGCTCAATGCGGCTTAAGAGAGCCCGTGCCTTCTGTTCCGCTTCCTGCCGTCCCTGCTCGAATTTGATGATGTGGGCACCCGGTTCGAAATTCCTGATATTACTGAGAATCGTGGGAACGAGTATGGTGGGCTTTTCACTCCATCCCGGCCTGGTAATATCGATTTCCCCGGCACAACGCATGCCATATTTGTTCAGGTATGCACTCATGGAATCACTGACGGCATTGCCGCCTTCCAGTCTGGCCAGATCCTCAAAAAAGGTCTCATCACTGGCATGCCTGAGATATTCAATCACCGCCGGGTATTGCCGGACAACATCCGCTACATCCAATAGCTCAAGCCCCATTTCCGAGGTAACATTGTTGGATACCGATTGAGAAAGAGTATCGGCAGCATTCTTTTCACCAAGCCATTTATTCATATTTTTATTGAGCCAGTTCGAGACGTAAGCTCCCACAATAAACAATCCGAAGCCGTCAGAAGTAGCGTTCTTTAGCTGTTCTCCACTCTGCATAATAAAATCAAACAGCTCATCTCCCGGTACATTGGCAATGGTTTGCTCCAATTCCCGAATCAGTCCCTTATTATGATTGATCAGTTTTTCAACAACCGTTGCGTCGTTTTTCCTGTAGATTTTTATGGCTTGAATCACCCAGGACCATACCCCCAGCCCTCCGCTCATTGACTTCCCCCGGGACAGCGTTTTAATAATTAATCCTGATGGATGGCAATACCTTCCTTAATTATTTGAATTGCACCTTCCAATTTCTTTAAATACCGGGTCTCGTCAAACCCACAGCGGAAATATTTATTTAAACCGAAGGTTAACATCATAGTCATAATCGGAGTCGATTTCCGGCTTGATAAGGCCGCGCTCTTTATCACGCTCGATCATTTTGATGTACTTTCGGGCGGATTCTGTTCGGAGCTAATTATGAAGTCGCTGTTATCAATCTCCATCAACATGCCTATCTCAGTATACTCTTGTCTTATTTTGCCCAGTTTAAAAGATTCTTTGTTTTTTTGTATAACGGTTTCAAAAATGTCCGCATCCGGAGAAGCGAGGGGACGTTCTTCTTGCTTCCGATGTAATGGTGAGTCCCACATATTATTTAAAATTAATGTTCAATAGCTGTTGACCTTCCTGTAACTGGAACTTCTATACTTATTACAGAACATGTTCAATCTTGAAATTGGAGGAACGGGATGCTTACCATCGGAGAATTCTCTAAAATATGCCGGGTGTCTACCAAGACGCTGCGTTACTATGATGAAATTGGGCTCTTAAAACCCATACAAGTCAATGATGAGACAGGTTACCGCTATTACCAAACAACTCAGCTCAAGGATATTCTGCTAATCACTCGTCTGAAGCTGTATCAGTTTTCCCTTCCCGAAATTGCCATGATAATAGCAAGAAAAGATAGTGCTTATCTGGCCGATAGTATCCGTTTAAAACGGGAGGCAGTATTGAAACAGCTTGATAAACAGGAATACATCCTGCGCCAAATGGAGCAGGATATTGAAAAAATTGAAAGGAGTATTGATATAATGTCAAAGAATATAGTTGTAAATCTGATTGAAACTCAACCCATGCGGATATACAGCCTGCGCAAATATATCAGTATGAATGATTTTGAGGCTTTCTTTGGTGAATTGTTTGCAGGAATATACAAGAAAGGTATTCAAGTCAACGGGACATGCCTGTCAATTTATCACAGCGAGGAACACAATCCAGAACATTTTGATGTGGAAGTGGGTGTAGGGGTCGCAGGGGGGGATGACCCCCACATCCGTATGCTGGATGGCGGGCTGTGCTGTTATGCAACCCATGTCGGTAGATATGACGATTTTACCGAAATTTATGCTGGGTTAACGGAATGGATTGAAAGAGAGGGATACACTTTCGCTGCACCCCCTTATGAAAAATATGTAAAGGGTTATCAGGATAAGGTTTCTCCAGATGAGTTCGTAACTGAGATCTATTTTCCTATCAAAAAACGATAGAGGTTAACCGCTAAGACGACGGACGGGGTTA
This sequence comes from Syntrophomonadaceae bacterium, assembly GCA_035560815.1. Classification (GTDB taxonomy): domain Bacteria; phylum Bacillota; class Syntrophomonadia; order Syntrophomonadales; family Syntrophomonadaceae; genus UBA5314. The sequence continues at coordinate 14,066 of DATMYR010000035.1, forward strand.
TTGTCACGTTTGAGATGTGTCAATAACCCCGCTCTTTTTGCTTCTATTGGGCCTCTTTGAATTTAAAGGGCTGCGATCATTTTTTCTTTTTTATTCTCGTACATAAGATTATTAATATGATGTAAGAATTGCTCAATTCCTCTTATCTTTCACATTTATCACGATCTGTCCAGTTGGAAGATAGGTTGGATATAGCAACAAGATCTTTGGTGGATACCCCCAATAAAAAACAACAAGATTCGTAATTATATGTAGTAAGGAATTGAAGTAGAAAGTTTTAAAAAAACAGGTATTTTCCGCACTGTTTGCTGGTCTTTATACTGCCATCGCCTCGCAAGTAATTTCGGGCTTCTTTTGAAGAATTAACCGGTAATGAAAAGAGTGACTCCCGAAAACATTGTCCAATAAATCCAGGCCTGCCAGTACTTTAAGGAGCCAGCGGTAAGAAACAAGACCAGCCCAAGCCCAATCATCATGATAATCGGCATTCGATACGCTTTTGAATTTGAGAGTACAGTATTCTCCATAATTTCTACCCCCTAATTCAAACAACACCATTTAGACGAGCTGTACAACCAGGGCTATCTTTACAGGATTTCCACATACCCTTCCGAACCATTGATCCGAATTCGCTGCCCGTCCCGGATCAGCTTGGTGGCATCATCAACCCCGACAACAGCGGGGAGGCCGTATTCTCTGGCAATAACGGCGCCGTGGGTCATCATACCGCCCACTTCCGTCACCAGGCCTTTGACAGATACAAAGAGCGGTGTCCAACCAGGGTCAGTGAATTTGGTGACCAGGATATCACCTTCCTCTATATTGGCGGTCTCCAGTTTTAAAACGACCCGTGCCCGACCCTCTATGACGCCGGTTGAAACGGGCACACCCGCCAAAGCGCCCTGGGGGATGTCGCCGGTATCGTATTCGCCCATTATGACCTCTCCCTCGGACGTCATCAAACGTGGCGGCGTTAGCTTTTCATAGACCTCGTATTCCGCTTTTCGCCTGGTTATAATGCCGTAATCCAACCGGTTGGTTTTAACAACCTCCCGGAGTTCCTCAAAGGTCAGGTAATAGATGTCCTCCTTGTTCCGGATAATCCCCTTCTGCACGAGCTTGCCGGCCTCCTGCAGCAATGCCAGCTTATAAATGTAGAAACGTTGGATATTCATGTATTTGGGATATTCCCGGTAACCGATTAGATTGCGCACAATGCTAATCTTCTTCCTGGTCTTTATTGCCTTACCCTTACCGCCAGGCAATTGCTCCAGGCGGCTTAAGAGCTCCTGTTCCTTCTGCTTCGCTTCCTTAAGCCCCTGCTCAAATCTAATCCTGTGGGCACCTGTCTCAAAGTTTCTGATGTTTCCGAGGATCATGGAAATGAGCGCGGTCGGCTGTTCGCTCCAACGGGGTCTGGTGATATCGATTTCAGCGGAACAGCGCATGCCGTACTTTTCAAGGTACGCCTGCATGGATTTGCTAACCGCCGCACCGCCTTCCAACCCGACCAGGTCCTCAAGAAAAGTCTCATCATTGGCATGATGAAAATACTCAATTACGGCCGGGTATTTCCGGACAGCATCTGCGACATCCAAAAGTTCAAGCCCCATTTCGGATGTAACGTTGTTGTCTACCGATTGAGAGAGTACGTCGACTGCACCTTTTTCGCCCAGCCATTTTTCCATGCTTTTATTGATCCAACTTGCTGCCAGCATCCCGATCATCCATGCTGCCACGCTTTTAGGATCAACCATGGTTTCCATTAATCGCTTATGGTCCTGTAAAATAAAATCAAACAGTTCCTCTCCAGATACATTGGCGATCCTTTGCTGCAGATCCCTGACCGACTCTTCGTTGCAGGACATGATATTTTTAATAACACTGGTGTCGTTTTTGCGGTAGATTTTTATGGCGTAAAAGGGAAGTGCCCAGGTTAGTCCCTGTGTCCACGTTTTTTTCCCCCGCGGCAAAGTCCTTAAAAATTGCTCTCGCTTGAATAAATTTAGCATGGCGTTTTTTATCAAAGGATCCATTTGACCAAACATTCTCAATGTAAATTTTCTCCCTACCGGCGAGGCAAGATCGTAAGTATAATCAACAAATAACCTTCCACCGGCTTTGCATAGTGTACGTGCGCCGATTAAAAGCTGGCAGAAGAACATTCCCAATGGTTTGATGGATTCGGTCATCATTTCGACATGGCCGAAGGATACATATACACGGTTTTTCCCATCGTTTACATCTGGTATGGGGTATAAGGTAGTGATGGGGCGGGTCTGAACGATAAATAAGGTAAGGGGACACACCTCACGATGTGAGGAATGTCCCCGATCGGCATAATGTCCCCGGACCAAGCACCACTCAATATCCTGGGGCGAGCCAAAGTAGGCTTCGATCTTTCTGCCCAGGCTTTCAAGCTGTAAGATCTGCTCGTCGGTCAGGGTCTGCGTATTCTGCAGCTGATGTTCGATCTCGTATTTCTGGGTGCCTCCTTTTTCCAGGGCACAGATAGCCAGCTTTTTATTGGATATCTTCTTGTCAACGATTATGCCCTCCCGTACCTTGTAGATGTCAGGATTAACCAGACCGGAAACCAGGGCTTCGCCAAGCCCGAAGCTGGCGTCGATGGACAGCACTTTGCGGTTGGAGGTGACAGGATCAGCTGTAAACATAATCCCCGCCGCCTGTGGAAAAACCATCCTCTGTACGACCACAGACAGATAGACCTTGCGGTGGTCAAAGCCGTTTTGAATGCGGTAAGTCACGGCACGGTCGGTAAACAGCGACGCCCAACACCTGCTGATATGCTTGAGAATGGCATCTTTCCCTATAATGTTTAAATACGTGTCCTGCTGACCTGCAAACGAAGCTGTGGGCAGGTCTTCGGCGGTGGCGCTGGAGCGTACTGCACAGGCATTCTTTTCGCCTAGTGAGGTGATGTACGAGGCGATTTGCTCTTCGATTTCTTTAGGAATAGCGGTCTCTTCAATGACCGCGCGAATCTTCGCGCTGATTTCACTTATTTTTTTTAACTCGTTTGGTTGGAGAAGAGACAAGTGATCCAGAAGCTGCTTAAATTCTTTATTTTCATCGGTTATTCTTTTATAGGCTTCAGTAGAAACGCAAAAGCCTTCCGGTACACTAATTCCTTCGATCCGGGCCAGTTCCCCCAGGTTGGCGCCCTTGCCGCCGACTACAGCGAGCTTTGTTTTATCAATTTCCTTAAAACTAAACACATATGAATCCATGCTTTAACCGCTTCCTTTATTGTGGTTGTATATTGAGTTCAATTGGCAAATGTGGTCCTGCTATACTATTTCACCACCGCACAGGCAAAATGGGCATGTTCCTGGGCGTGGTAGTTGCCCGGGTGTCCCTTAAAGTAGAGCTTTTCAATGTCTGAAGGGCTTAGATTCTCCTTAAGACTTAAGCCTAAAGGGGCAAGATCATGAGACAACGTCGCCGGGTCAAATCCGGATTTTGCTTTCGAACCTACTAGAGAATACAACAACCACTGTCCCCGTGGAGCTACCTTAGCAGGATCATAGGCATCGGTATCCAGGTAGTCAAAAATAATCGTACTGCCTTTGGGGGCGATGCCTGCAACTGTGCGCAGGGTATTCATTACAGTTTCACGGGGCAGGTAGTAAGTGACACCCAGCCAGCTAAAGAAGCTCAAAGATCTCGAGTCATACGGTGAATTTTTAAGCTCCTCATCAAGTCTCTGGTCTGTGAAATCTACCGGGACAAAATATAGCTGCCTGGGAATCTCCCAACCCAATTCAGTGAGGCGATGACGCTTAAAGGCCTGGGTAGCCGGGCGGTCCACCTCAAAAACCCGTAGCTTCTCTATCAGTTCCGGGCGCCGGAAGGAAAAGGTATCCAACCCCGCTCCCAATATCACATACTGCTTTACGCCTTCCCCGACCGCCTTCACCAAGCTGTCTTCGGTATACCGGGATCTGCTGACTGTTAATGCAAGGCCTCCGGTAGCGCGCATATAGCAATCCACGCCCGACGTTACATCGGAGATTTGATTCAATTTCTCGGGTGTAATAGCCTTAATAGCATGTTTAAAACGCCGGGGAAGGAATAATTTTATAAAGGAGGGAACACCCTTTCCGGAGCCAAAATATTTAAGTACCTTCACAGATCTATATAGCGAACCGTCGAAGTAGGTGCGTTCCTTTTCCGTAAGCAAACGATCAGCCAGGAAATCATCAAATATCTTGGGGTCATCATGCACCGCATGATAGGCTCGGCAGTGAGCTATTATTGATGCGGAAAAACTTGCTTTATTCACTTTCATTGGCATCCCCTCCAATTAATTCTCCACAGTGGTTTCATCTTGGAACATAGGCTTGAGCAGCTCTTCAGACTCGTGGGCGACGTCGTGATAAAAGTTAAAAGAGGTCCTCCTTTCCTTTGTAGTGGTTATAGACTGATACCCTGTTAATTCCGACTATTTCACAAGAGACTCCCCTCTTTGAGACTAACTACCGTTTGTTAGTTCAAATATAATTCGGTGCCAGTGAGGGAACAATAACAGATTTGTATATTACTATACACAACTTCGCTTTGAAAAAAGATTGGACAAAAATCGTCCGGAATGCCTTAAAAAGGCTCATAAAAAGAATGTGGTTAATAAAATATTCGATTAATCCTGACGGACTGCAATACCTTGCTTGATTATTTGAACTGCATTTTCCACTTTCTTTAAATACCGTGTCTCATCAAACCCGCTGTATAAATATTCATTAAAAACATAGATGTAAAGCATTTTAATAACCACTTCGGAATCGATTTCTGGCTTGATAAGACCTCGTTGTTTATCACGCTCGATTATTTCGATGTACTGTCTGTTGGATGATCTCAGGAGCTGCAGGATGAATTCGCTGTTATCAATCACTGTCAATGCGCCTATCTTGGCATACTCCGGTCTTGTTTTGCCTACCTTGATGGTACCTTTGGCTCTCTGTATAACGGATTCAAAAAAGCTGTCATTTGGGTTGAAGGGTTCTATCATTATATGTATGTCCTTTGACATTTCTTCAGCCAAGTAAAGATAGATGTCTTCTTTGTCTTCAAAGTATTGATAGAAACTGCCCTTGGGTATACCTGCGTTTTTGACGATCTGGTTGATCGATGCGTCACTGAAACGCCGTTCTGAAAACTCCTGTACAGCCGCATCAAATATTCGCTTTTTCTTTTCTTCGCTCAAATTAAGGAAAGTGTCCTTTGGCATATTAGTTCTCCTATTTTTTCATTCGTTATTGGTTGTATAGGCAAACGATGCAATCTTGAACGCCAATATGACCAGGCAGTCATATACTGTTCTTATAATATGACCACCAGGTCATATTGTCAATACATTAAACCGAGATCTTGGAGTCAGAAGGGACGGTTCTATTTGGCTCAAAGTCTGAGTTAAATAGAACTGTCCCTTCTGACTCCTGCTGTTAGCAGATCAATTGCTAATATTGATATCGCCCGATGTGGTTTCCAGATTTATTTTGTTCACTCCGGTACCCACTGTTCCAGCCATATGGCTGCGGTCATAATATCCGTTTAAGGGGAAGGTGCTGCTTATTAACCCGGAGGAGGATTTGGCGCTTAGAACGAAATTGGCGTCTTGGGGCAGGCGAATGCTTACTTCGCCTGAGGACACGGAAACATCAATATTGTTTTCAAATTTTATATAGTCAATAAATATTTCTCCCGCAGACGAATCAGCTTTTAAATTAACTATCCTCTTTTACGCTCGTTTTGCCCCACAGAATGTCTGGGGTAGTTTTGCGTATAATGTTATGCACGCTTTACATTTTGTAATGCGTGCTATACTATGTTAATAGATATTAAATGAAGGAATGTATGCTATGGCTGGAGTTGGGAACAAACTTAGATATTTTCGACGACTCAGAGATCTGACGCAAGAAGAATTAGGCGATGCTCTGGGAGTAACAAGACACACAATTTTAGCCCTGGAAAACCGAAAATATGAGCCTTCCATTGCATTAGCCCTAAAAATAGCTGCTTTCTTTTCTGTTCCGGTTGAAGTGATGTTTTTCCTTGAAGACGCCAGGAGGGATGATGAATGTTAAAATCTAACCCGTTGACTTTGCTAAAGTTATGGGGAGTATTGACCGTCATTGCTATTACTATTGCAGTTGTCAATTTTTTGTCAGACCACTTCTATTTTATGATTCTATCCACTGCCATACTAATGACTTTCATCTTTATTTACCAGTGGATCAGTTACCGCATTGACGGCTCCAGTTACACTAAAGGCTTTGATGATGAGCGGTTATGCCAGGTGTCTTTTTATACGTTGCGCAATTCTTCTCTATACTTCTTTGTCAGCATTTGGCTTCTGGCAATAGTCTTAAGCTTTCCCAGTTTTGAATTTCTCAAAGAACACATAAGTGCAGTCCTGGCCATGATCGTGGTCCTGGGTATGCTGATCCATGCAGTATCATTTACCTGGAGAAAATACCGGGTCTGAAATGAATGTTTATCCAGTCATTATCATTAGCAAAGTTGGGAGGTATACGCTTGAAAAATAGCTATTTAGCCTTCTATCTCCGATCATCTATTAGAAAGGAGTGCATCTGAGTATGAAAATTACCGAGGACAAATGGAGAGAAATAGTCAAGTATTATGGTGATTTTAAGCAAACTTCGATGGTAGGTTCTGTTAATAGTGCAGGTCAACCCAATGTTACGCCGATTGGTTCATTGCTTTTAAAAGACGATCTCTCAGGTTATTACTTTGACCTGTTTACGAAGGAGTTGTCGGACAACCTGGATCAAAATGAAAATGTCTGCGTTTTACTTGTTAATACAGGAAAACTGTTTTGGGTTAAATCACTTTGTACAAATGATTATAAGAAGCCTCCCGGAATAAAATTGATTGGTTCTGCGGGGAACAAGCGTAAAGCATCGGTAGAAGAAATTGAATTTTTTAGAAACAAGACAAAAGCATTAAAAATGCTTAAGGGCTATCATACTATCTTTGGGAATCTATCTTATGTTAGAGACATTAAATTTACAGATTACTTTATGATCAACACGGGTAAAATGACGTTTAATCTCTGATACCTGATACGATGTAATGATAAGGGGCGGGGTTGTTGTCACGCTTGCGATATGTCAATAACCCCGTCCCCCTGCCATTTCTTTACTTGGATGCCTGCACCACTTATAATGAAACCACAGTGTTTAGGAATGATTTGAGGGGATGTTTGATGCTCACAAGAATATTAGTAGCTTATGATGGTGGTAATATTGCCATGAGAGCTCTTGATAAGGCTATTGAATTAGCAAAAGATACGGCAGCAGAAATTTATTTAATATCAATTTACACCGACAACGACATCCAAGCTTGGAGACTGCGTTGCTCCCACTATCCAGCCAATGCTGGCGAATTATTTAGCCCCAATAGTAGGGATTTTTCAGCGGCGGAAGCCGCGTATGTGAATAGTTTACAAGCAGAACCGGCTGATAAAGTATGTCAGGCCGGTATACCTTTACACTGCAGAATAACCAAAGGAAAACCCGACACTGCTATAGTGGAGTATGCTAAGGAAGTTTGTGCTGATCTAGTTGTTACCGGTACTCACAACCATGGAACCGCCGCAAAATTGCTACTCGGCAGCGTCGCTAATAGCATAATCCGCAATGCCCCGTGTCCAGTCATGGTGGTTAGAGGGGATTAAGAACAGGCACGACAAAGGGACGGAATTGTTGACAATTCCGTCCCTTTCTTCTTATTCTAAATCAAGTTGGTTATGAAAAAAGCTTTAGAATGCTCGCGCTTGGACCTATTTGAGCTGCTGTTTGAGCCAACTGGGTTTGTGTTCGAATTTGCGCTTGCAGTAGCTCCGCCGAAGCTTGATTGGCATCATTGTCAACCAGCCTGGTGCTCTGCTGATATTTTTCATATGCCCCTTTGCTTATACTTAGCTTGTCGGTATTGACCTTAAGATCTGAAGGTCCTTTCGCAAAGTAGTTCGAGAAGTCATCCATTGATTTGCCGACTTCCTTACCAGTCGTTGATTGTGCTGCGCTTTGCTTCGATGTCAGGCTGTTGCTTCTTTGCATACTGAGGAGATTATTTTGCAGGCCTGAAGTTAATTTTACGTCGTTCATACTCATATCGCCTCTTTCCTTCTACCCCGCTTCCCCTTGAGGGCAGTAGGAATTAATTATTGAATCGGTGAATTACCATCATTTATGTCGGTCCTTAATTTTATTATATATGTAGCGTATTTAGGTTTCAAGTCCTATTATTAAATAATTTGCAGGTTAATGGTCCTCGGCGAGTATTTTATCCGCACATGAAGTACCAATGTTCAGGAATGACAGGATTTTCATTTTACAATGAGGCCTAGTAGGACGGAAAGAGAAACTGCTTGCATAGCGGTAACTATAGCACCATTAACATCAGGAATATTTACACCCAGACCTTCAATATCACAACTCGTAAAATCTATTCCTTTAAGCTTTGTGAAGTTCATTTGAGCCCGATGTAAACTAGACTTTTGAAATTCAACTTTCGAAAATATTGAATTATTAAAATCCGAAAAGCTTAATTCACATTCAAGGAACGCAAGTTGCTTACAATTTGAATAGCTAAAGAAAGCATATTGGCCATTGCAATTTTCAAAAATCACATCTCTCAAGGTAGCTTCGCCTAAATCAATGCCAATAATTTTACAATTTATAAATTCGACTCTATGTAATGAAGCTTCATGAAAATCAACATTTGATAAATCACAATTTAGAAATCTCACTCCGATTAGCTCTATATGTCTAAATGCTATTTTATTGAAAATAACGCCATTAAATATTACTTGTTTAAAGACTATTCTCTCCGCTTCAAGGTTTTCTAAAGAGCAATTACTAATTGTTCCATAAGAAAATATAGCATCATCGAATATACTATCATTAGATAACTCTATGATTTCAAGGTCCTCATCATATACAGGCCTTAGAATTTTTGTTGAAACTTTTTTGTCTGCCATATAGGATTACCTCCATGTTAAGCAAAGCTGAGGTATGAGCGCGTATCAGTTCAACCCCTTTGCTATGATGTTTAACTAGTTGCCTGACCCCTACCTATTTTAAATAAAACTGCCAATAATATCGGCCCAATCGTCATAACTATGCCTGCAATACCCAAATCTATTAATATTAGAGGGAGAGGTAGTTTAACAAGCGGATCCGTAAAAACAAGTAATCCCGATATTCCTGCCGCAATAAAAAGCCAATGTATCCAGCGTTCAAGTTTCCCCGGACCGAAAACTTTTGAAACGCAGAGAAAGGATAAACACATGAAAAGATATCCGACCCCTTCTAACGCCCCCGGAATTGTATATGGATAATAATTTGCGTAAAGCCATATTGTTATCCCATCAGTCATTTTATAAATAATGTTATGCCTCACTACCGTCATCTGTATATAGTAGTTGGTGCTTAATATAGTTGTGTAAATTGCCGCAAAAACTAATGCAAAAAGACTCCAAATTTTATTTCCCTCATCTACCAGTATGTAAATTGTAATTATCATGGTTAAAAATGCCAGTGTTAGTAAAAAGCAAGGGATCACCCATGCCAAGAATGGTAATTGTTGAAAGGATTCAGCATAGGAATCAATACCAGTCCAAGGAGCATGAAGAGTTGGCTGATAAATAATAAAAGCAATTAGATACCAAAGGTTTAGAATTGCAGTTAGTAAAGAAGACCAGAATCCCATTTTAATTATAACCAGAGGTTTTTCATTGAATTTTGAAAATATACTCATTTTTTCCCCTTATAAATATAATCTACGTGATAATGATCCTCCCAATTACTCCAAAGCGTCAAATCCTCCACATATATACATAATAACCCAATCTCTTCTTGATCTGTAAAGAATGATACACCAAGGGAATGACAAGGGGACGGGGTTGTCATCGATGCAAGGCTTTTTCACGGGAACAACTGGGGCGAAATGCTTCCGATAGTGGGCGACATTTGACCCCATCTACCCGTCGTGCTATTTTATTGATAAGGTAAAGTTAAAGGGGTTGGTTAATCCGATTCATTGCAACAATAGAATGAGTTGGAGCAGGGTATTTAAAACAACAGCCAAATCCAAATGAACCATGTTTGTTCCATAAGTTTAATGGTCTATTTGTGATGTGTTGTTTTAAGTATTCTGAGTGTTTAAGCGTTTAACGTCTCAGGATTCTGAGGCGTTTTTTGATCTGAAGGATTACTGATTCAGGACACCACACACACCAACTAACTTTACCTTACCGATCGTCTCAAAACAGATTAAAAGGAGAATGGATATATGAATATCATTAAGAACAATAAAATCGATTTGCAGACGCTTACAGATTCCATCAAAAAGCCGGAACTCCACAAAAAGAGCACCAGCAAGTTTTGGGATGATGAACACATATCCGGGCAAATGCTGGAGTTTCATTTAAATCCTGATCTTGAGGCAGCCAGTAAGACCAGAGAAGCGATTGAAGCTGAAACGGCCTTCATAATTAAATACTCGGGTATGAATGGTGATAAAAGAGTTGTTGATCTGGGCTGCGGCCCCGGGCTTTATGTTAGGGAATTTGCCAAAACAGGGGCAAAGGTTATAGGCATCGACCTTTCTGAAAGATCGATTAATTACGCCAGGCAGACCCTTAAACCGGAGTACGAAAATGCAGATTTTATTACGCTGAACTACCTCGATCTCGATTTTAAAGAATCCTTCGATATCGCAACCCTTATCTTCTATGACTTCTGTGTGCTGAGCACGATAGACCAGAGCAAACTGTTAGCCAACATTCATCGGGCACTCAAATCTAATGGAGCCTTTGTATTTGATGTAGTTACAGCAAACAGAAGAACCTCTGAATCAACCAGTATCTCAGTGTGTGAAGAAGGAGGGTTTTGGAGCCCCGACCCATATATTGAGATTCTGAATACCTCTATGTATGAGGAACCAAAAACGGAAGGAATGCAGTACACTATAATCGCTGAAGACGGCACAACCAGGGTCATTAGACTTTATCACCGGCTGTTTGGGCTAGAAGAAATCACCAGGTTGCTCAACGAGAATAATTTTAAGGTTGAAAGGATTTATAAGAATTTGAAGGGCGACCCTCTAAGTGAGAATTCAGATACATTCGGAATTATAGCAAGAAAGGCATAGATATCCTATAATACCGCCCCCTTGATTGCATAGTCTCAAGGGGGCGGGTTAAAATGCTGCAGCCACTGGTTTCTATTTATGACGGGTCAATGTTGTATCCCCTATAACCATAGTATTTTCATCCTGAAAAACTGCGGTTTCTGAACTGCTGCTACCGTCACTATCAATTATGGTTATTATTATTGAATTATTACTTTCATTTGACAATTTATAAGTCGACTGCTCTTGTGACCCATCTGAATATATATCAACTTTTCCATTTGCATTAAATTGCAGAGCATCCCCGCCTGAAGTCCACCTCCCAATAACAAGTGCTTTAGGTGATTTAGCGATAGTAAAGCTCACCTTCTTGGTACTGGCTTTCCCATCTGAGTTAATCGCCCGCGCGGTTAAGGTATGGTTCCCATTGGCCAATCCACTAGTATCCAGGTTATATTGGAATCCGGAATTGGCGGAGTTGACGTAATCCGGATGGACTTTCTGCACATCGGGGCGGGAACCGCCGTATTCGGCAACACCTACCTTGCTGCCGTCTATCAGGATCTCGACCTTGGAAACACCGGCGCTGTCTACGAACCAACCCTTAACTGTATAATTATTTGTGCTAATTGTTGCTCCAGACGCTGGAGCATCAATATAGGCTTTACTTGGTTTAGATGCATTTGAAGATTCGGAAATATTTTCATCTTGAGTAACACGGATAAGTGTATCACCGTCGTACTCAATAGTGTTGTTATCTTTAAATACTACATTATTCAT
>DATMYR010000036.1:0-46489 GCA_035560815.1 Syntrophomonadaceae bacterium
CCATATAATTTTCCAAATTCCTGTAATAGTAAGTTTTATTTTTACGGTCGCACTATCATGTTAGTCATACCCCCACCGGCCAGAACGCCCGTTCTCATCTATGTTACAATATAAGGAAAAAGCCATAGAAAGGAAGGTTGATCCTACTGGTTTCATCGCTCTGCCCCCAAAAAATAGAGGAGGTCCATGGCCAGCTCATCGCCTTTTATCCTGTATATACCGACTTGGGAAGCGTAACCCAGGTGATATATAAACTGAACGATTCAGAAACATTCACAAGCCTGGAGGATTCGCGCCAGGTGGAAAGTGTAAAGCGCGCCCTGGCGCGCTGCTATGCTGTCGACCTCCAAGCCCAGGCTTGTTTACTGCGCGAGAAATATCATCGCCGGATATTGCTGCATTTCCATTTGCCCGATGGCCGTGTATTCGTGCCCTTTAAACTGCGGGAAAGCAGGATCAGCGGAGATGCATGCTATGGTTATGTTGATATTGACCAGGTGGCCCGCCTGGTGCCGGGCTACGAATCTTATGTAATGCTTAAGACCGGTGACCAGCTGCCCCTTTACAGTAACATCACCACCGCCCGCCTGGCCTATTTTATGGGTTTGGAAATACTGGCCGACTGCGTCGGTCCCCAGGAAGATGCCGACCTGGACCTGGTCAATGTCTTGGCGGTTTTGCGCAAGGTATTTGCAGGTGAGCCACAGCCTGGGCGGGACCCCTCCAGGCGTTTCCGCGTAAAGTTTTTACCCAGCAAATAATTTACTGCCGGACTTAAGGGGCAGAAATGAATAATTACCAGCTGCCAGCGGCTATTTGATGAATTATAGCTGCTGGCAATTTGTTTTTACCGATTTTGAGCAATTCGCCTGGAGGATTGAGGAGGTATACGCTATGGCCAGGGTCGGGCACAAACTGCGACCACTAAGCAAAAGGAAGGAGGAACCATTATGGCAGTAACTTCCACGCCCACTTCATCCGATTTTGCGCTGGTTTATGATAATGCCGGTAAAAGTGTTACCCGCCGGTATTCCGAGGTAAAATTCGCGGCTGCTGACGCCGATGTGTATTCGGTAGCCAGCTCCCTGGACGGTCTGCAAGATCAAACCCTGACCGCTGTTCAGCGCAGGCTCGACAGCGAACTTGTAAATGCTTAAATACCTCACTTCATTAATTTGCGAAAGGAGGCTAAATGATGAGGATATTGGAAATGACCTTTAGCACGGAGCTGGGTAAATCTAAGACCCTCCGGGTTTATAATGCCAAAGCGGCTTTAACCGGGGCCGAAGTTGCGGCAGCCATGGATAACATTATCGCTAAGAACATCTTTTCCGGTACCGGCGGCGAAATTACCGGAAAAGTTAAAGCCCAGGTGGTAACCACCAGCACCGCCGATGTGAGCCTGGTCTAATCTGTTTGCCAAGCGCCGGGGCGCGCCTCCCGGCGCTGGCAAGTAGAAAGGAGGGCGCAGTGTGGACGATATTTTAAACCTTATTGCAAATGTTGGCTTTCCCATTGCGGTGGCCGTTTTTTTATTGGTCAGAATTGAAAGCAAGATAGCCTGTTTGACTACAGCCATAGCCGAGCTGCGCGAAGCGATCCTGACCATGCCGCGCGAGCAGCCCCAGTCCATCTATACGGCTGCCCGGGCAACCGTGAGGGAAGGCCTATGATCAACATCATTCCCACCAATCTTACCTTCGGTCCCCTATCCCCGCGCCCGGCTACCCGGCGCATTATAGTCCACCACTCAGCCAGCCCGGATGTATCAGCTGCTGCCATCCACGGCTGGCATTTACAACGGGGGTGGAGCGGGATCGGTTATCATTTCGTAATCCGGCAGGATGGCAGTATCGAAGCCGGCCGCCCGGTGGACTCCATTGGGGCCCATGCCGGTCCCCCGGCCAATGGCGACAGTATCGGAATATGCCTGGCCGGGAATTTCATGGAATACCCTCCGGCCAGCCTGCAGCTGCAATCCCTGGTTCAGCTGGTGGCTTATTTACAGGAAGCCTATAAGACCGATCTGGAAGTACTGCGGCACAAGGATGTGGCTTCCACCGAGTGCCCGGGTGATTTATTCCCCTGGCTGGAAATAATCGGGGCTCTATACGGCCCGTCAATCGGCGAAAACGAGGGAGGTAATACTGTGGAACCCTGGAAAAATGACATTATGACCCAGGCTATGGATAAAAAACTGATCACCCAGGAACATGATCCGGATGAACCGGCTCCCAAATGGTTTGTCCTGGCCGTTGCCCTCAATACATTGCAGGAGGTTGAAAGTCATGGCGAAAAACAATAAGATGACCGCTAAACAGTTTGCTTTATGGATGGAAGAGCAGGCCGGGGCCAGGTGCCGGCTGGTTCCCGGGCGTGCCGAGTGCGTGATTGATATTGGGCACATCGAACCCGGTAGGTTTGCCGCCCTGTATGCAATTGATTCATCCACCGGCCTGCTGGTCGTGGAGCTGGCTGATAATTTTGCCAGCGAGTCCGAGGCCTGGAAGGCTATCGAAACCGAGAGCAGCCTGGCCTTTCCTCCCCGGTTTTTTGATGAATGGGTGCAAGAGCAATATCTGGCCGATAAGAGCGCCCAAGTCGAGCAGTTATCACTATAATATAATGATTATAAATAGAGAACCCATCCTGTAGAGCTTAGGCAGCAGGGTGGGTTTGTTGTCCTAAAAAATGTCCTTATGGAAAATATGCTATAATTTTCATGTAAAATTATAGTGCGGATGTAACTAATGTCTGTAATACGAACCTAATACGAAGTTCGGGATACTTTCGATTATAGCAATAATAGGAACAATTAAACATGTGATGGAAATGGTTTAATACTTATAGATAATGCGAAGTTTGCCAATTATAATGTATTAACCAATAAGGGGTGACAATATGACAAAAAATATAAATTTTTTAAATCAGATCAAGAGATTTAATGATATGATGCAAGGCGGTCCAGTAATTTTATATTTGGGTACTGGCTATCAGCTTGACTATCCGGCCTTAGCAGCCAAGCCCTGGAGCTGTATCTATACCAGTGACCGGCGCAAGGAGTTGGCTCTGTGCTTCCACACCTCAACCCGGCAAGTGCGCAACATTACCAGTATCGAAGAGGCAAAGGCGGAAATAAAGGTTCTGGATAAACACAATCCCATGCTGATCTATCTCAACGGCAACGAGCCGCGCAACTTGGATGAAATGGATATCGACGAGCAGGTGGATTTTGAGGAAAACCAGAGAATGCTGTTGGATACACTCAGCTCTCTCATGAACAACAGTTTTTCCTCTCTGGTAATCATCGGTTACCGGGCGGGTACACCTGGCGAGTTGGACATGAAAAAACAGTTTTACCCTCTCCTGCGCAAAATGGGAGAGCGTTCCGTGTATTTCTACGGCGTAGATGAAAAGACCGCGGCAGACCCTTACATTCAGCAACTGGTGAAAAACCAGATTGCGGCTGTCTTTCAGGAAGATTTGGGCGAAGCGCTGGAACAGTCCCGCTCTAACGCAGATGATAACATCTGGGATGAGGACACCGCTACCCGAATCCAGAGGCGAGAAGACCAGCGTAACGCAGTGTATATTTCTGGAAAAGTCTGCCGTCTGGATCAGAACCTGTGCTATGAATTTTCAAAATACGGACGTTTGCTCACTATGAACGAGATGGACACCGGCACCATTAGCCGCATGCTGATGGTCGAGTATTTCTATAAATTCCTAAAAAAAAGTCCCTCGGAGCCACAGTGGTACGGATACAGCCCCCGTAACGGTTTTAGCGTCCGCCGGGAATATGAGGACGTGTTGTATGATATGGTATCGGCTGCCCTGAAGGACAAGCGGGAACTAAAGAAACCCATTATCCTAATTGGCCAGACCAGCAGCGGTAAAAGCATTGCTCTAGCAAGCCTTGCCTACCGCATTTTTCAGGAGCGGCAATATCCTATAATATTCATTACCAACCCGGATCTAACCTTTTTCGCTGATTCTCCGGGTTTCATTGCCCTGGACAACCTTCTCCAGGAGCTGGAGCGGCAGGGAGCCGGCCATGTGCTGATTGCCTGGGACTGCTCAGTATACAACCTGCAGAAAAACAGCAGTATTCTTCAGATGCTGATCAGCTGCAGCAACCGGGGGCG
Source organism: Syntrophomonadaceae bacterium (assembly GCA_035560815.1). Taxonomy (GTDB): domain Bacteria; phylum Bacillota; class Syntrophomonadia; order Syntrophomonadales; family Syntrophomonadaceae; genus UBA5314. The sequence goes on from DATMYR010000036.1 coordinate 4,146, forward strand.
CAAGGTAATCATCGTGGCCAGCGCCATGGGCCAGAATGGGGATTTCGATAAGCGCGCTTGGGACGATGGCCGCCTGCGCGGTCAGACCCAGGATTACTACATTGTGGATGCCCCGATTCACATTTCCCCGGAAGAGCGGAAAGCGCTTAAAAATCTTATCATCGAAAAGGGTAAACTGCCCCGAGTCCAAGTCGAGCGCTGGATGGAGAGCAACACCCATGACGATAACCTGCTCTCCCTGCTGTATACCCTAATCTACTGGATTCACCCTCAACTGGAGCAGGGCGTGAACGGGGAAATTACCAAGGGCATTGAGTACACCAAAGCACAAATTGTAGAACTTCCTCCCCCGGATCGAACCAAGCGGGAACTCACCTCCCTTGCTCAGCAGCTTATAAATTTCGGTTATGTTGCCGACCCAAATGAAGGTGAGACGCAGAATCAGGATGAATGGCTCCAAAGCCTTCGGGATAACCTCCAGAATTTCAGCGAGAGCTTGGCCGTGGCCTCTCAGTTCAAGCTGCGTATGCCTATGACACTGGCTATGCGCCTTTTGAACATACCGACTACCAGCGGAAACCAGCGGTATCGGAATATCGTCTTCCAGGCGCCCTGGCTTATCTGCGCCATGGATGATAACGAATATACCCCGGGTGGTTATTTCGTCACTTTCCGCACCCCAATTGAGGCGAAAATCTTCCTAGCCAGCTGTCATATAGATGAGCGAGGCCAGATGAAGGTCGTGGCGGATATCATCAGAAAGCTTGGAGATAAGGAAAATCCCTATTTTAGCGAGGAAGTACTCTTTGTAGAACAACTTATCCGCATGATTGGCCCCAACAGCGAAGACAGTACCGTACGCAACACCCGTGCCTCCTATGCCGAGGGTTGCCCGGATATCATTGACGCTCTGGCCAATCTGCGTCAAAACGGCATGGTGGAACCCCTGCTGATTTCTCAGGAGATCACATATATCCGAGAGTACTACGGCAACGACATTCAGCCATTGCAGGTCCGGGTGGAATGGCTGAATAAGGCTGTTCAAATTGCACGGGATATATTGGATGACCTCAAGCGCCCAAATGAGCAGAGCAACTATCGGCTGGAGGGGCTTATCAACTCCATCACCGTAGAGAGCATCTTCAGTGAATTACGTCTTCAGCGAGCATATCAGGAACTGGAGCCAGAGGGCAGCCAGCAGGAAGGGGAAAAGATTATTATTATTCTTTATTCCTTTGCCGAGCGGTATACCCAGCTCAAGAATGTCATCATGAGCAATCCCCGCAATAGCTACGCCTATACGGCATTGCTATCCTGTTTCAGTACCTGTTATTTTGATCCATCCATACCCTATGATATCAAGCTCAAATATCTCTCCCAGGTGCTGGAGATCACTGAGGAGGTTAATGCCAGCATCCCCGAGGTAGAGATGAACACCGACTATCAACGCGAGAAGCAGAAGTTCAACGGTATCTTCGACGAGGTCACTGGCGATAACCGGGTGGAACAGTACTTTCAGCAGTTGCTGGATATGGGTTCGGCTACAGGTATCCACCTAAAAACCCATGCAATGTTGAAAAAGGCAAACATCGATTTCCTGAGTCCCCTATCTGACAATGCCCGTGCTAAATGCGCTGAGATTCTCAGCCTGCTGGAGAACGAGGACTATAGGGATATCGTGGAAAACAATAATGCCTGCCAGTATGCACGTCTGCGGCTCAAATGGCTGTATTACAACAGGCAGCCTATCTTCAGCGGCCAAGAGCAGCAGCTTACCTGCATGAATGACAGTCAGTGGCAGGAAATCCGCGCAATTTGCGCCAACTTTGCCGGCAAGATCCTCAGAAACAGCACAGACGTTTTCTATGCCAACACCATTTACTATCTCCTGGCCCTCACCTATGCACAATTGCGAGATTATCAGGCGGCAGAGGATGCTTGGAACTGCATCAGCGAGGGAAACTTTGCCCACCGGGGCCGCAATTGGGTCTGGCATATCCTGTGCGAGGCAAACGGCACTCCCAGAATATTTACCGGGACCTTGGAAAAACGCTACTATAATGCGAATAAGCGTTCCGGTAAGATTTATGTTAAGGAAATGGGCTCTCTTGTGTATTACCGCAATTTGCCCAGCCTGGGCAAGTCCACTCCCAGCGGTACGGTGGATTCTCTGTGCATTGGCACATCCTATATCGGTTTCACCGCGCTTGCAGAAAAGCAGGGAAAATGGGGGGTAAGGGGATGAAGCCTTCCGAATCTGTCTGCTTTGCCACAGATAAAATCGAGGCGTTAAACGACCTGGCTACCCAGATAGATGAGAGACTCTTCCTTTTCGCCTACTATGAACCAAAGCCATGGCCTGAGAAGGAAAGCGCCCGTACTCGGTTTTACACAGCAATTGTGAATCTCTATGGTCTATTTTGGGACTGTGGTCCTTTCGTCCGCACCAGACTCATGGTAGATAATATGTATCATCCCCAGGATTCCATTCTCCCCAAGGGAGCAGATCTGCAAGACCTAAGAAAAACAATATCTGGACGCTTTGTCGTTCTGATTGAGGTAATCAGTGCGTTTCGCAGTATCATCTGCCACAACAATAGCAGTGTCTTTTATTTTAACGGCAGGATGCAGGATGCGGCTGTGCATTGGTGTGACGAATTCTGCGGCATATGGAGACCGCTGGCAGATTTAGAATCATGTGATTGGAAAAAGATGCTGGATGTGCTTATCTCCCAGATGCGGCAGGTAGCGGAGGATATGGAGTTTTGCCTGAATGATTTGATCCGATTGATCCCGAGCAGGAATTATCAACTGAATAAAACAATCGACCAATGGCTCCTTTACGGCATCGGAGGCTGGTACCGATACAACCATGAGTTGCTGTTGAACGCTATGGCAGAATTTTATATGCTATTTATCGGCACGGAGGAGAAGGGCGCCATGACCGGTGCCTATGACCAGGATATTTCTCTGAGGCAGAATGTGAAAAACTGGCTTGCGGTACATTTTGGCACTGATTCCAGACAGTGGCAAAAACAATGGCTAGAGCAGGGAAAAATGAAAACTGTTTTTCAGCATTACTGCCCGAGACCGGCGTTGCCGGACGAGTTTTTTAAAATTCTGGCTAACGATGTATACAGCTTCAGCTTGCGCAATGCTTTGGGCTGACGGCTTTTTACATTTTCTACTATAGGTAAGACATTCCAGATAAAATATCACCAGCATCGGCCCCGCAGATGCCACCTTCGCCGAACCAACCGGGACCACGCCTTTGCAAAAACTGTTCGGTTTACATAACTCCTATTCGAGGATGGACCGGAGCAAAGCGGAGGGAACCTGCAGGGTCCTTCGTCGCAATAGTAGTTATGTAGACCGGTATAGACCCAGCCACCGCCTTTAGCCGGGAACTTGTGGAGCTTAGCGGAACATGTTCCCACAGCCCCCGCCGTAATCAAACATTTGCCCAGGCCGTGTTATCCTCCAGGAACTAAAGGATAATACGGCCGCCCCCCTTGATCATCGCCATAATTTTCCCTCTGACATAAGAAAGAATAACATCGAGGGCATGATGGCGAGAGCGCAGCGCAAGCACAGCCGTCATGATGCCCCGGGCACCGAGCGGAAGGCGCAGGCGTAGGGCCGCGGACATCCGCGTATGTGATCGCGCAGCGCACGCGGGTGAGCGCCGATCGGGAAGCCCGGAGCCTGGGCCTGGAGCGGGATAGGGTTGCAGTTTCGGCGCGCATCGTGCGACGGAGCGCCCCGGTGCTCTATCAGCTCCAACCTACCAGGCTGCCACCGGGGAGCTGGTCGGTGTAGCAAAGCGGAGACCAGAGGAGCGGGCGGCCACCGAGCGGAGGGCGATGTCCGGAACGGAATACAGCGCAGCGCACAGCTTTGAGAAGGACGGAATCAATAAATCAAAGGTGATACATGTCAAATATTGCTATTTCATAACACGTTTTGTATACTTAGGGTATGTCTTTAGGAGACGAGTGGATGCCCTATTGGCGGTTTACCGTCCTGTCGGAAGTGCTCTCAAAGCATTATCCCAAAGTGAGAACTTATTTTTAATTCGGTTGCATCCGCGGGGACAGACTCTCGTATTTACGGGAGTCCTTTCTTTTAGGAGGTATAATTGTGGATGACATTATATTAAAATACATTACTGATGAAGCGCAAAAGCTTGCTTTAAGGTATCAAAAGTATCACAACATAGTTGAACTAAACTATCAAAGAAATGTCAGACGTATTACTACACCACCTCCCAAAGAAATTAAAATACCCCCTTATTGGCTAGAAGATAAAAAGTATAATCCATTTTATGTTCTAAAGCATGGTAAACAAATTGCATATTCAATAAAGCAGAAACTTGATAATGGAACGTACCAATGATGCTTCGCATTTTTTTTGCGAAAAATTCTCATATTTTTTGCGAAAGAACTTTCGCTAACTACTTGCATAAATATGCTGTCGCTACCCATCGCTAGTTACTGATCAATAATTCTTTATATTCTTCCCCCTTACTATATCTAGCCCGCAAATTATGAACTCTTGATACCGATTCAATCTTAAACCCTTTATACAAATCCCGCACCGCCGCACAGTCATTATAAGATAAGATAAACTGGCCTTTCATCCCTTGAATGCATTTAAGTAAACGTTCATGGTCACTTACACCAAAACCTCCTTGATAATAGTGTTCAGTCCCGTAATAAGGGGGATCGAGATAGAAGAAGGTGTTCTGGCGATCATAGACCTTAATTAGATTCTCAAAGTCTTTGTTTTCAATAATGACTGTTGACAACCGTCCCTGGACCCTGGTCAGGTATTCATACATAGTAAGTACATCTTTCTTTACACAGCCGTAAGTGCGGACATTTGAGCCGTATGATAACCTGATCAATAAGAAAAACCGCGCTGCTCGCTGTATATCAGTCAAGCCACAGATTTGCAGCTGGGCTCTGTAATCATCGAACACTTCCCGGGAATTTAGTACCCACATTAGTTCCCGTTGCAACTCCTGTCCATGGTATTTTACACATCGGAATAAATTAGTCAGGTTGCTGTCAAAATCGTTGTATATCTCGGTGGTTGCATAACGGTTTCGATAAAACAAAACCCAGGCTGCTCCGCCGAAAACCTCAACATACCGTTCAAGATTTACTGGTATTTTTGCTGCGATAACCTTCTTTAGATAATTCTTCCCGCCAATCCAAGAAATAAAGCTGTTCATTTCTTTCACCTCTTACAGAACACTTGTTCTATAAGAGTACCACAAACCCAAACTCCCGCCAATTAAACCAAAAAAAGATGTATATTTTTAAATAAGCTACATAAAATCCTTATTAGGGGATCACCTAAGGAGGTGATATCTCTGAGCAATTTAATAGTTTTTTGTATTACAATGATCGTACTTGCTGCGCTACTAGTAAGATAATTAGTTAATAAGCGTATTTAGCTAATTATTAGATCCCCTGGTTCACCGAGATTTTTTACAAAATCTTGGTGTCCCAAATATAATCAAAAAATAAATTAAACTAACAAAGCCTTTTGTAAAAGGTTTTTTTATTGCCTCTTTCCCTGTTGCTTTTCCGTTACTAAAACTACCCCAATCCCTGTTCGGGGTCTGGGTGTTGATCAGCCCACTCCTGTCCCCAGGTACCCCCAGTTACTGCGAGGGTTCTGGCATCCTCGTGGAAACCCAGCATGAAAAGAGCTTCAGCGCATACATAAACCTTTACACCATCTGCCGTCCACTGCGAGATAAGCGAAGGCCAGTAACTAACTTCTACCTCCTGGATACTGCCCTCACAGCCTTGACCATCGTCTACTTGAACGAGAGCGATGCCTTTTACATTGGGTTCTTGTCCAGGATTCTTTGTCTCGATATAAACCGCAGTTGGTGATTTTAAACTGTCTTTAATATTCACTAGACTACTCCTCCAATCCCGCTAACCATACGGCTACTGGGTTACCTGCCGACAAATTCAGGTTTAGCACATTATTTGCCGCCGCCGAAAGTATCCCGTTCGACCTTTGAAACAACGCCGATAAATCCATCCACTGATTTGCTTTGCCATAAAGGGTAGGACTTATTGCCGTTGAACCGTCTTTGAATACTACATTCACGTCTGTTGCGCCACACTGAAGAGAAATCCCCAACAACCTAAACTTCTTGCCCGACGTGGGAGTCCAAATAGCGTTGTCTCCTGATGCTGTGGGATTGCCAAACTTATGGACATTTGTTTGACGCAGACGATCCCATGTGGCACCATTCCAAACCATATTAAAAGCTACAGCATCGATACCTATTGCATTACTTAAGGAATCCGTGGGGGCAATGCGAGCAGGACCTTCCTGTACCCAACTTCCACTCTTATCCTTTATCATTTTTATCGCTTTATCCGTCTGGTAAGCTTTGGTGCCTTGAGGGACATTGGTCGGAAGCGTGTCCGTAGAAAGACCTTCCCACCTATCTGAACTAGCGATATACGTATACTGCGCCACTTAATTCACTCCTTCCTAATCAACAACATTTACGGAGTACGTTTTTCTATGAAACATCATTCCAGCACCGGCAAAAATATCATCTACCTCCAGGGTGAACGCAAACGAACCTGATACAGTCGGGACTCCTGAGATAATTCCGGTGTTAGCATCTAATACTAAACCATCGGGAAGAGGCCCTTTTGCAATTTTAAAAACTTGCTGAACACCCTGTTGGTTAACAAAGTTAATTTTCTGACTATACGGTTTTCCTACCATACCATCCGTAAGAGCGGCGGTTGTAATCTTTATAAAATAAAATAAAGCTACCCTATTGTTATAATAATCATAACTATAAAAAAGACTATTAACAGGATCATATGTATGAGGACATTCAATCCCATACACGCCTCCTCCACCAAAACAATTCTGACCACAACCAGTAATTAAAGAAGTGAAATCAGGCTGGCCAACAACAAACATGGCGTTGGAACCATTAAATTCTATTCCGGCGTTATCTGGTACATAAAACACCAGCACTCTAGTATTTCCACTATCAGAAAACATCAAGATATTCGATACCGGATCATAAGTACAATCATCCACACCATTAGTTCTATTTCTTGCACGGCCAGTAGTTTTAGTTGTAAAATTTGGCTGACCAATAACAAACAAGGCATTTTCGCCATTAATCTCCGTACCAGCATTCGAGGGCACCTTAAAACACATCATCCGATTATTATCCAAATCACCAACAAATAACCTTTCATTAACTGGATCATAAGCTATTCCAGTAGGCCTCATTCCCAAACCACTTTGATTACAAACATCAACTTTCGAAGTAAAATCAGCCTGGCCTAAAACAAATAAAGCGTCAGAACCATTGATCTCACTTCCTGCATTTGCTGGTACACTATAGCACAGTACTCGGTAATTCATTTCATCCGAAACAAATACTCTTTCGTTGATTGGATCGTAGTCCATATCGTCGGGAGATACACAGCCACTCCGCGTACAAGCCATAACATGAGAATCAAAATCTGGTTGCCCTAGTATAAATAAAGCATTAGCACCATTTGTTATTCTCGATGGGTGAACATCGTAACAAGTAATTCTACCACCAAGCGGATTGGCAAAACCTTGTGCAACAAAAAGACGCTGATTTACTTCGTCCAGACACAAATTAAAAACCATGCCACCTATGTTCGATATTGTGTACGGAGTAGCCATAGCACTAACAGTCGTTAAATCCGGTTTTCCAAGAACATTTATAGCGATATCCGAAACAATGCTATTGTTATCATCCAACTGAAAAACTAAAACACGATGATTGTCTATGTCTGAAACAAACAGTCTGTGATAGACAGTATCTAATGCCGCACTACCAGGATGAAACATTCCTCTAGCACTGCCAGCACCGGAAGGATAGTTAGAAATACGAGTCGCAAAAGAACTATTTTGTCCTAAAACTCCACTCGCATAAATTGCCAAAGGAGAAGGAGCCTGAACTTTTGAAGGCAAACGATTTGATATCTTTTTTGTAAGTGTTTTAATAGTTTTTTTAATGCCAAACATGCCTACACCTTCCTAACCTGAACCGTAACTGTTCCTGCGGTCGCAGTTGCAGCTACCGGAGTAACCTTTAACTGAGCATCCGCATCCCCGAGTAACCAACCCTGCGCAAGATAGACACCATCACCCCCACTAGGAACGACCTCACTTGTAAGCATACAATATTTACCTCCAACGGCACCAAAATTTATATAATTATCCAGCTCGAAAGTCATAGCCACTCCCAATGCAGCAGGGTTGTCAACAGTTACAAGGTACAGAGCATCTACCTGTAATACTTCAGGCAAAGGGACCGATTGCATAGACGGATTAGTTGCCCCAGAAGCAAAAGCAAAGGAGTAAACTCCTATTATCTCGTTGCTACCAGTTAATTGAACAAGGTTTTTCTTAGGCACCCAGCTATCACCATCGAATATACGAACCTTTCCTGTATCTTTCTCATATAATTCATCACCCAGATCGTCTGCGACCTCGGAGCGTGCAGGTCTAGGCTCAGCTGATGTTCCTATGTAATAATAGCCGTATCTTCTAACGAGTTTCATTTTTCTACCTCCTCCGTAGTAATACTGAGCATAATCAGTCTACTGCGCGATGATTTGCGCTTTTTGATCAACTGTTATTTGCCCCTTTGTAACCGCTTGTTCAAGCATTGCCTCGGTTGCCCATCCTAACTTATAGGCGTTTGTCCACCAGTTATACCACATTATGCGCCACCTCCATTCAATATTAGGAGCGCCATGCCCTGTCCAAGAACATTAATTTGAGTCAATGCCACTAATAATTGCTGCTGTAATTCGTCTATTTGTTGTTGCATTTTTTGCTGAGTGTCCATTCTTTCTTCAGGCGTCTCGATCTTTACTCCTTTATTCATTAATAACCCCTCCTTTAGGCTGTTGCGCCCATATAGCTTATGCCCCACCAGCGTAATTCAGGGCTGATATTATCTACCGATGCGCGCGACATAGCTACTTGCAGTCGGAATGTCCCATACTGTTCCGCATTTGCTAAATCGTTTAATAATTGCTTATCGGTTATCCCCGCTTTGAGGTTGTTTCCGGCATTGTCTTGTAAATTAAACGCCAGAACACCCTGCTTTGAATCACTGACAGCAAAAAACTGATTAAAAGCATATAGTGCCGCATCGGTTATCTGAGTGTAAGCCCAACCCCCGGTGGCCTTGGTCATATTGAGAGTAAAGGCCAACCACCTGGGATTTATCCCAGTAGATAGACTGCCCCAACTGGTATAGTACTTATAAGAATTTAGCGCTTTTCCCAATGTAGCTGGAGAACTTTCACCTAACCCAAAAGCTACAAAGTTTCCAGAACTAGCAGAATCAAAATTAAACTGAATTCCGTAATACTTGTCTTTATCGAGAATTAAACCGCCAGGAATAGTAAATGTGACATCTCCTCCGGCCGTTGGTATGTCTGTCTGCAGTTTTGATACGCTTGTACACACAATAGAAGAATCTATACCTCCAGAAGTGGGTATTTCCCGTACTTCCATGGTTACATTTCCTGAAGGATTTCCTACCCTCTTCATTGGTACTACCACAGAATTTAAGACTCTTGTCCCTACGTATTCCAAGTCTTGATAAAATTTAAGGTATGAAACCTGTCCGTACTCATACCAAGTAGATGTATACGAAGTATTGGACACGTCATAACTCAAAGAGGGTCTTAACCATTGAATCCTGTCATCTAAAACGACTTTATAATTGGAACCGTTAGGAATTCTTTGACACCCGCTTAATACCGAAGCAGCAAATGATGCATTGGCATATAGTTTCGAACCAGGTCGCATAGCATCCATTTGATCCTCTAAATTGGTTATGCGATCAAATAGACTTTTTGCTCCATCAGATCCAATTAGGGCGTTGATCTTAGCAAAGTTCTGAAACATTGTCATAATTCCAGGTGCTTCTCCGCTATACCCCATCTTGTCCAACATATCAAATAGTAGCACCATTAATTCTTCTGCCATTTATTAAGCCACCCCCTTTGTTATCCCGGTGATCAGACCATCTGCCCTGATCGGCGTGTACGTTATGGTCTTGCCCCCAGCTGCTTTGACAATAGAGGCTATGATTCCATCAGTCCGATTTACAGTGATGTTTTCTACTACGGAATTATCAGAGGGATCTTTGATTGTGATGCCTGATATTTTGCCGTCGATCCTGGTTGCGCTTATGCTACGAGTATCGGTGTCTATAACTAAGGTCTTACTTTGTTGAGTAGACTTGTTGTCAATACCCAGCCATACTGCTCTGTTATCAACGGCTTCAGCCAGTGCTTTTATATCTCTCACTACATCAGTACTTTCATTACCACTCGGGTAGGGCAAGCCCATTCTGCTTGTGCTTCCAGACATAATAAATATCTCCTTTCGTTACACAGGCTCCCATGTCATCAAATCATTATATATCAAGGCATGGGCCACCAATTGATCATATGTGTGGCCGGATGCCTTCAATCCGTCGTAGGTAAGATACTTAAACTCATATATAACAGCCAGATGTGCTGGTTTAATCTCTTCGATGGTATTCTGGAGGTCAGTAAGATTTGGTGGAATACCCATAACGTCCATAAACCTGACGATAAAACTGTACGTTTCAGGGTGATTATCTATTTCAACGGCCCCATTTTCATAGGAGTTGGCTACGATTTTTATCATATACAGAGTAACCGTGCCAACGCCCAGTAGCTTACTCAGAATTACACTACGACGCTGGTCATCCGGTTTCCCGGGATATGACACCAGGCCAAGATCTTCTTCCCAGTAATCCAGGCCCCAGGCACTTGCACTTGTCGCAAAGAGTTGATCGATAATAAACAGCATCAGAGCCTTTTCGGCGTCAAACTCAGCGCCCCAGGTGTCTATCACAGCCGGGGCATTAGCGCCCTCAGTGTAGTATGCGGGCAGCATAACCATGATTTCTTGACCAGCTACAGACTTCATGATAGTACCACCGCCCCTAACACAGCCACTGATCCAGCCGGTATTACTACATTAGCTGTACCGTTATTTAGGCGTAAATCAGAGTAATCAATGATACCTGGGACATCCAACAGTAGAGAACCGGCATAACTATACCTGACTGTCGTATCTAATGAAAACGCAATTTCTTTGAGATGTTCTGTTAACTTGTTTTGAAAAGCCGCCTGGACCTCAGCCAGGGTTTTCGTGCCATCCAGAGAGGGAATAGTTGTTATATTAATTGCTGTCGACGGAGCAGCCACGCAAGTAACAGTAGCTCCAACCGGTGCCTTTCCTTCGCCCATGGCCGGGACCGGGTCTATATATGCCTGTACATCACCGACAACGTCTTGAGTAGCAGGGTTCTTGTCCATCCCTAGTAAAAATAGCTTTACCGTACCATTCCCGTTCCAAAGAGGTAATGGATATACACCGCCCACACCCGAAACTTCCATCGCCCATTTTATATAATCAGCTTTATTTCCGGATGTTCCCGGAGATCTCAAAATGGTCAAATACTTCTCTCGCAGCTCGGCCTCTGTTTCCGGATCGGCGCCGCCAGTTAATCCTGGTTCTGCAACCGTGGCCGTCTCAATCAGGCTAACTGCCACTCCCACCTGCTTAAGTGGTGTATCTTTCTGTAAATTACCTGTAGCACCTGCACTCACGGCTTTAACGGGGATGGATACAGAATTAGTTCCTTCCAATAGAGTGGTTTCCGCCGTCGTTTCAAGCTGTACGCTTTTATCTTCAGTTTCGTATGTGGTCCCTTTTAGGATCAACTGACTGAACGGCGCCGGCGTGGATCGTGATGCCAAGATATTACCCGTAGACTTTGACCCAGCAAACGGTGTCAGCCCTCTTTCGGCCACCCGCCGCATTAGAAATTCCCCCGAAGTGGTGGCTGCAAAAAACAGTTTCAATATTTGTTCAGCCATGTAATGGCTTTCATCAAATCGGGCTGCGCCAACCTCCAACAATGTCCGGGCAATTGAGCCCTCATTCATATCAGTGATACGAATGCCTTTATTGGCCCGTTCTGGACTTGTCAGATCGGCTATCATATCATCTAAAATCTGTTTATAGGTTTTGAAATTAGGGACTGTCATTGCAGGGTCACCTCCCACACTAAATTGTCTACGCCCGGCTCGTTGAGAATGCTGTATGTAATATCAAAAACTGCTTTCCGCTGTTCAGGTACCACGGTGACTTCTACGTTTTTCATCTCAATCCGGGGTTCCTGGCTCAAGCACTGACGAATACCAGCTGTCGCTCTGCCTTCAAATGTCGCGTCTATTGGTTCAGAGAGAAGGTCATGTACAGGATTCCCGTACTCGGAGTGGGAAAACAATCCACCCAATGGAGTATCCAGTCTGCGCATCATTGCCGACCTGACATTTTCTCGATCAGCGGCCAGCGCCAGGTCTCCCTGAAGAGTGCTGCGCAGATCTAATCCAGCTAGATCAACACCTAGTTTTGGATTCGCCATAGTATCCTCTCCTTAAAACCGGGCGATAACCCGGCCCTGGTTGACATCCCCGTTTAAAAATATTACCGCTACCTCATCACCGACTTTAAGAGTGCCGTAGTCAACCCGGCCCACAGATCCACTTGGTGCATTGACCTGGTCCGCATTCAACGCAGCTGCTGCCCAGGTTGCGAAAGTGCCAGGGCAGGAAGCAGGAGCGTCCACGGTTCCAGAGCTTGCTTCCACTGTAGTGGCAGCCGGAGAATTAATTTGTATTTGGTGCAAACTCACCTGAGTTTCATAGAGCAGGTTGCTGGCCACCGGTATCCAGCCAGTCTCTATCTTGAATAGGGGTAGAAATACCTTGGCTCTGCGTCCTGCAGTATCCAAAGAACTTATAATACCCGCTTGCGGAAAACCCGTATTATTCATTACGCCGTTTTCTCCTTATCGTCATATAGATCTTGCCGGTATTGCTCCGCCGAATCCGGCCTGATATTGGTCAAACCAAATGTGGTAACATACCCCTCGGATTTACTTAAGTTATGCTGCGCCTTTTCAATATAATAGACCTCATCGAACCGACCGCAGCCGGATACAGATACCCGCTTTTCCGTAACCATTTTGAGGTTTCCCGGACAATTTCCAGCTCCGGTGATCACCATTCTAGAAAGTTCTTTCAAGCGTTTCTCAGCAAACATCTGGGCCAGATCATATGTGGTCGCCTTGCTCTCGTAAATTACTCTTTCTTTTACCTGGCCGCCCATGGCCGCCAGCACCTGTTGGTTTACTGCTGATGCTTCAATCAGAGTTTTATTCTTCCAGTGCCGGATCGTCACCTTATTGACTATCCCCACCACGGAATCATCAAATTCTATTTCACAATTGGCCAGGCCGGGCAGCCGGTAGTAGAGATTGGCTACCACTGTTTCATCCGCTTCCTGACGTGGTCCGAAGTACAGCTCTTTATTCTTGGTTATATAGGCCACAAACCCTTCCTGATCAGCCAGGGCCTGCAGGACTTCCCATTCCTTTTTGTCCGTGAATAAATCTTTTTCCATAATGACTGTTGTGGGAGTAATAATAGGGGTCAAACCGTACTTGGCGGCCAGGATGCCTGCGACCTGGCTGGAAGTCTGGTAGGCATAGGCTATAGAATATTCCGTGTCAATCAAGGGCGCCGAATAGTCCCGGCCAATCAGCTGCACCGTCATAGCGCTGCCAAACTTAGGCTTCACGCCGTCCACCATTCCAGTGAAAACATGCTCTAATTCGCTTTTTGCCCAGTATGCCGGGTTCTTTACGTATCCCAGGTAGATCTTCACCTCTTGTTGCTTGCGAAACCAGTCGCTAAGGAGTTTATCATTCCGGAATTCGGCTTCAAAGCTGTCGGCTGCAAGGTACATGGTATCTTCAAGTTTCAAATTAGTCAGATCGTGCCAGCGCACATCCACCCCGGCTACTTCAACTATGGCTCTGGGCGCATCCATGTTGTCACCTCGCTTCTACGGAATGATAATTTCCTGGCCGATCTGCAACGTCCTGGGGTTCGTGATACCGTTGGCATCGGCGATTTCCCGCCAGCGGGTCCCATCGCCGTAATAGCTTACAGCCAGAGCCCAGAGCGTGTCGCCTTGCACAATTGTGTAGCTTGTCCCTGTGGGAGCAGCCGGTGCAGCAACTGCCTCTTGCGGCACCACGATTTCCTGTACCGGCATAACCAGGTTGACCACCGGCGGGGGAACATCCACCACCAGTTCAATGGAGTAATCCACCCGGTCTACGCGCACCACATCCCAGGAGAAAGTGCGTATCCGCACCTGCTTAGAGAGTTCGGGAAAGTCGGAAGTCGTGAGCTGCACCAGCTGCCCGGCGTTCTTCAGTTTCTCAATCTGTAACGCCTTCTGATACGCATCTGAACTAATTAATTTCCCGCTCCAGGAGATCGTAGTAGCGTCTTCGCCCATATCCTGAAGGGCCGGTGCAGCGCCGGGAATATCAAGCACCGCAATAGTGCGAGGATTGGCGTATTGTATTTTATTTGCCGGGCCGGGAGAAAATACGATATCTCCCAGCATCACTTTTCCAGCCATCTATTTCATCCTTTACGGTGCTAATAAGCAGGTTGTAAGCGGGGATCGCGGGACGCTATGTACTTATCCATTCCACTTGACCCCGTGATCTTCTGCACGACCTCGTTGGCAGCGGACTTAGGATCGGTACTTTGGATGTGGAAAGTATACTGCCGGTTGTCCTTACTGTTATCCGCAGTCACCACTTTGGGCTTTTCCGTATAGTGTTCTGGATTAGAATTATTGAATGGATTAAGGTTATTTAGCCATCCACTTATAACCGATCCGACATACGCTATTTTCCCGGCGAACGAATCTAAGTCCCTTATAATTGAACTCCCCGAGATCAAACTGTTAAGTTTTTCACCTATTTTGTCACCCCAACCTGAAAACCAGGTTGCTACAGTGTCTAGCGTATTTGTAACACCAGAACTATTAAGTCCATTACTAAGCCACTTACCGACGCCCTGTCCCCAATTAAATAATGCAGCTGACCACTTATCCGCATTCTTCATCAATTGCCCAAAGGCTTCCTCACCCAGTATGCCTCCCAAAATAGCTCCAACCGCTGTTCCTATTGGTCCAGCAAAACTGCCTGCCGCAGCTCCTGCAGTTATGCCTCCCAGAATCCCCCCGGTTCCCCGAGCAGTGGCATTTACATCACCTATATATGCGCTTCGCACAGTGCCAGCTGTTAACGCCAAGTATCCGAGTGGTCCCAATACTTTACCAGCGCCACCAAGACGAGATAGAAGTCCTGTTATCCGGGTAAGAACTGGGGAGCCGAAGGCTATCGCCTGCCAAATGGAGCGAAAGAACCCGGCGGCTTCGGAACCGCTACGGAAATACTTGAAGGCATCATAGAAACCAAGAACTTTGGGGGTAACGTACGCTAAAACTTGCCCTATTTTACTTATAATGCTTCCAATACCGCCGATTGCTACTTTACCAGCACCCCATAGAATCCTAAAGCCTGCTCCCAAACCTATAATCTTTATAATTCCTGCTGCTAATTTTGGATTTTCATTAGACCATTTTCCAAGTGAATTGATCAAGTCTGTTACCTTTTTAGTCATCTCGCCGACTTCATTAGTCATAGGGCTTCCGGTTTGCGTCACCATGGTTTGCCAACTACCTTCCATGGTCTCCCATTTTCCTAACATAGTCTCCTGCCAGTTTAAGACTTGCTCTTGGATGCTCATGGCGCGGTTCGCCTGGGTCACCATTTCCTCATAGCTTCCTTTACCGGCGGTGGACAGGGCGATGGCCGCCCGCATGCCCTGGATGCCAAATACATCCTTGAGTTCCTGCAGGGCCTCAAGTTTGTTCTTGGCTGCTAGTATGCGTTCGATCTCGTCCTGTGGAAGCAGGTTCCCAAATTGATCCCTCATATCTTCAGGTTTTATCCCGGAATTGTTATATAGTACTCCGCGCAGCTTTTGCACCAGCATTTCCGCGCTCCGGATCTGGCCCTGTTCATCGAAGAGGGAATTAGTTCCTCCCGTCACCTTGATAGCTCCGGATTTCATAGTCTTAACCGTGGCGCCTTCCAGCCAACCCATAGCATCCAACGCTTTTCTGGCTTTAGGGGTGACCTTGTCCAGGTTGACTAACATGTCGTTTAAATAACTGCCAGACGATTCACCCAGCCCCATATTGTGCAGCACCCCCAGCATGAGGGTGGTGTCCTTGACCTCCAGCCCCAGGACGTGGGCCGACATGCCAGCTTGCTGTAAGTCGTTCATGATATTAACAACTCCGGCGCTGGAAGCGTTAGCCGCCCGGTTGATGTCATCCGCTACCTGTAGTAATTGATTGCCCTGCAGCTGAAACATGTTTGTCACCTGGGACACTGCATCGGCAGACACTGAAGGTGCGATCTCGGCGGTCTGGGCCAGGTACATGGCGGCAGTGGCCCCGCCTTCAAGCACGTCCTTATAGGTCATGCCGTTGCGAACTAGTTCTAGTTCTGCCTGAGCCGCCTCCGTATTATTGAAAGTGGTTTGGTTGCCTAGTTTGACCGCTTCTGCGGTTAGTCCCTTCATCTGCTCCTGAAGTGTAGTCGCAGGCAAGGTAGAATCGTAGAGTGCATTTTCAACTTTCTTGACTACGCTTTCAAACTGACCCGCCTGGCGAAGCGTTTCTTCCACCGGAATCATCATGACCATACCGCTCTGGATATCCTGCATTCCGCTGGTCTTTATTTTATTGAATCTGGTAATACTGCCTTCAAAATCCTTAATCTTCTGGTCGTAACGATAGACCTCGTTTCCAGCTTTTGAAATCTGGGAAGCAAAAGACTGGATATTTCTGCCCGCCGTGTTTAATACCGATGGCATATTATTCACTGCTGTAAGAACCAGGGCGACTGTCATGCTGGTACTGGCTGGCATTTTATCCCTCCCTTTACTTTTTTCATGTTTCTGTATAAACTGCAGTTAGAGGTGACTATATATGTTTAGCTTGATCAATAATTTGGTTAGCCTGGGATTATGGCTCCTAATTGGAATCCCCATTCTCCTATTTTTGGGGTATTTTATGGCCCTTGCGGGACATGTTTTTTTGGGCGGTCCGCTTTGGTTATGGATAATAATAGTATCAGCAATAATTATTGGTGGAGCTGTTGAGCAATTTAATAAACAAAAACTTAAAGAGTCTACCGAATAGTTCCCCGCCCCGGAAGCTAATCTTCCAGGGCTTTTAATTCATCGGCCAGCCATTCAAAGCTCAGCCACACCGCTTCCTGTTCCAAGTCCGTCATCGACAGCCATTCCCGGTATCCCACATGGCAGTACTTGGCTAACTGCACCCAGCGGTAGAGGTTTGTCCTTTTAGCAAAAAAGCTGCCGCCTCTTTGGCCTTATCTCGTGCCTCTACGTTAAGTCCGAACATTTC
The DNA here is from genome assembly GCA_035560815.1 of Syntrophomonadaceae bacterium. Classification (GTDB taxonomy): domain Bacteria; phylum Bacillota; class Syntrophomonadia; order Syntrophomonadales; family Syntrophomonadaceae; genus UBA5314. Next base: position 21,621 of record DATMYR010000036.1, read on the forward strand.
TTCATAAACAGTCCGGTAATAGAGAATGTCTTTTTGTGACCAGTTTTCAAAGAGTCTTTTGTAATCCCCGTCTGCCGTTTTACCATCGACTTCCGTGAGACACTTGGCTGCCATGTAGTCATCAATTACTATTGCGTCAGATACAGCGTTTTCCGATGATATCTGGCACATTTGCAGTACATTGGTCCGGTCCGACCCCAGGGGCGCCCGGAAGCTGATCTGTTTTCCGCTGGGTAGTTCTAATGGTCCGTATACCATCTGATCCATATTCTCATCCTCCTCGTTATGCTTCTACAATGCCTTCCGAGCGGAAGGACAGGTCTTTCTTCACCACGCCTTTTCCTGCGGCGATACTGATCGAGAGATCGGGGATGATTGCCTGCTCAAACTTATATCGCCCGGATAACCCTTTTTCCGGCGCCTTCACGCTGAAAATAATCACAAAGCGCGGACTGGCCGGGGGACGGTCTCCTCGCCGCAGGGTGCCGGAGCCAAAGACTGCCTCTACCACATTCATTGATATCCAGCCCCGTTTGACTTTTCCCTCGATCTTGATCTCACCGTCCAGGATTTGGGCGATTCTTTCATTTAGTTCTAAGTAATCCTCGACGTCGTTTTTGATCGAAAACTCGCACTCCTGGTACTCTCCCGCCAGTTCCGGCCCGTTGGAGCCGATCACCTGCACGCTGACGTCAAACCCTTGAATCGGTCTCATCTACGCTCCTCCTTCCTTTTCGTAATCATCTACAGCCGGGCTTTCGAAACTACTTTGCACAACCGGTTTCTCCGCCGCCCTTTCAATCAATCCCACCGGGCAAGCCGGGGGACAGATGCCGCAGTCAATACATGACTCTGTGATATTCATCCCCAGATCTTGAGGTACCAGCGCGTCCACCGGGCATATACCCAGGCAGGCGCCGCAGCCGGGACATCCGTCTTTGACTATATGCATATTACGCCTCGCTTCCTACCAGCCGCTGTATGCGGTGGTCAATGAAATCAGCTGCGTAGATGGGGCGCACCCGGATCTGAACGTTCAGCTTCCGGGCCTGAATGCTTTCCGCCGTATTATTGGTATCATCGCAAATAGTCGGCTTAAAATCGTAAATTTCATCTTCCATTTTCCGCAGCGCCAAATAGTTGTCTATCTGAGCAGCCAGGGCTTCTCTAAGCTTGGCGGTGTTGTTTTCAGATACGGCCCACTGGGTGGCGTCATAGATCTCCATCTCCAGCTTGTCAAACGCCCGGCGAATATTAATTTGATTCCAGGCGGAGTCGGATGAAAGAGTTGCCCCGTTCCTGATCCTGAAGCCTCTTCCCTCCACCAGGGTGATGGGGCTGATCCGCGCCTGGGTCAGAGCCTTGATCTCTGCATCAGCCAGGAACCGCTCCATTCGATTAATAGCGGTTAACTGCTTATTGCTGGGACTCTGGCTGGCTTGGAGAACAGACAACCGCCCGGCATACACTCCGTCAGGAGCTATCAGTTCCCCGGCCTGGTCGGTCAATTCCACCCAGGGATAAGCGAGAATTCCTCGCATGCTGTCCATGCTGGCCGTCTCCGCCACCGCCTGGGTAGGGGACATTCCGGCGGCGGTATTGAGCGCTGACATTCGCAGCCCCATACCAACAGTCATGTTGGCGCAGTGAGTTAAAAGCCCGTTCCTGACCGTGGTGCCGTATTGCTGAGCGCAGATCACGATCGCGCAGCGCAGCGTTTCCAAAACCTTCAGTCCGGAGCGATTGCCGTTCGCATCGATAGTACCAACATAGTCAGCGTCCGTGGTTACGGCGCCATCATCTCCACCGGTGAGAGGAGTGGAGGAAATATTTGCCGGAATATGTGTAGCCCCGGCAACCTTTGCGATGGAGACCAGGGTGGAGTTAACTGTAGCCAGGTTGTCCAGAGTCAGGTTGTCATAGGTTTCTTGCTGGGTGCCGTAGGTAACGATTAATTTAAACGTGTTGGACTGGGTTCCCGCCGCTATGGCTACGGTTATGCCGTTTCCCCAGGTACCCGGTGTCTTAGTAGTAATTGTCACCGAATTCGCAGGGGTAGTGTCCTGCAACGTCTTGGCAGCACTAGCCAGTGTTGCGCTGCCGACCCGCACAACTACAAAATCATTAGCGCCCTGGCTGGTGGCTCCCAGCATAGAAAGATATCCGGTCAGCCCCGCCTTATAGCCTCCGAAAACGCTGATCAGCTGATCTATTCCCCCTATGATTTGGGGTGAGTTTGCCGGTCCCTTGCAAAAAGTTCCCACCACGCCGATCCGGCTCAAGCTGATGGAAGGTGTTGGCCGGGGGCCAACGTCGCTTTCATCCATGGCTACCCGGGGATAAATGTACTCCAGTACCATGCTTTTCATCCTTTCTATGAGAAAATTGGTTATACCCGGCCCAAGTCTTGCTCGATGGTATCTGGAGCCGGTAAATCTTCATTGTCACTTTCACTGCGCTCGGCCATATATGAAACCCTGTAATCCAGTTCGGCCAGGTGCAGCATGATCGACTTGCCTCCATCAGCTGTAGCATAGTTGATTTTATGTACAAAACTATCGTCCACAGCTCCGTTCAAAGTGCGGTATTTAATCAGCACCTTCCGTGCCGCCTGGGCCAGGGCTCTAACCTGCGCTTCACCTTCCACCGGGTCGGCATTTTTGATCCATAGAACAATGCTTAGGTAAGCGGTGGCTTCATCTTCATCACGGGTGTATGCTTCGAATTCTTCCTTCTCAATGCCGATCGACCCACCCGTGGAGGCCAGGGTCACCAGGCTGTTGGCCTTGTTCCATTCCTGGATTTCGGCCAATTCCGGAACGGAGCTTAAAAGATCATGCACCAGATTGATAATCTCAGGAGATGTCATTTGCTGCCTCCCAGCGGATGCCCTTTGCCCGCTGCACCGATTGTTCTAAATATGCCTTGGTTGCTTTGACAATGGCCGTTTCATCTTCGTTTTGCAGCAAGAGGTAGGGGCGGGCGGGAATCTCCACCTTCTTCAGCCGGATAAACCCACCGCTAATAGGTACAAAAAGGTAACTCTTCTTTGGCTCAATGGTTCCGCCCAGTTGGTGTATCCTGGCATAGGGTAGGGAAGAACCTATCTCCACGCTGTTGCGCGTGATCTTGCCGACTACGACGGATTTCTTTAGATCGCCCTCACCCTGAAGTATCATTCTGCCGCCCTTCTTAGCCAGGAAGGAAGTGCGCTTGGCTACTCTGGTTTTCTCCCGCTTCAGTTTTTGAAATCCCGCCGTAGCTTCCAGCCGCTCCAGCAGCCGTCCCGAATAGATGTCCTGCGTAAAACTACTGATGGGCTTCCATTTCGGGCGTCCTTGGGACTCGAAGTTCCTGGATACCGAGCCCAGGATGATATGCCCCACGATGCCCATCAGCGGCTGGGTGTTTTCTCCCCGGGCAGCCATGCTGCCGATGATATTCATAGCCAGGTCCTGACCTTCCGTTTTCACATACACGGTTACCATTCGTGGATGATCCTATCAATAGGGCTGGGCCGCATGCTGGTGCTGCTAATGGCCGGTGCGGAAGCACTTCCCGGCTGAACTGCCAGGCGTATTCCAGGTAGACCGTCTAACTGCTGGTCAGCCATCACCTGGTCCAGATCGTTGTCGGCCCTTTTGAGAAACTGGTTGCTTAAATTGATTTGCTCCTGCCCCAATTGGTTGCTGAACACATTGGCCAGCAGGAAACCCGCCGCCATGTCCTGGGCAATGGAGAGTATGATCAGCGGTATAGGCTCTGACAGGGGCACGATATAACGGCTTTTTAATACGGAATCAATGCGTCCCTGGGCTTTCTGGATTACCGGCCCAATCTTCTCATCCAGAAGAATCGTTTCGCTTTCCAGAAGCTCACTGGCATCCCGTACATTTTGAATGCTGCAATACATACCCCTGTCGCCTCGCTTTCTTCCTACGCTACTTTAGCGGATACAATCCAATTGGGATGGAATACCCTGGGCAGGCCGTAGATGCCCACGGTGATATCAACATGGGGGTTTTTCCCTTCGCCTGACTTATCCTCAATGATCGCAAATTTCCCAGGCTGCGGTTTATCCAGAGTGCCGTTATGCAGGGTGATGGTAGACGCAAAGTCCATCATTAGTTCACTCACCGGTCCCTGCCCCCGGATAATGAACCGGTCATTAGGGATAAAAGGAGTAAAATTGCCAGCGTCATCCGTATAGCCTTCGTCATAGCAGGTGAAATCTAGTTTGGGGAAAAGAAGCTTCAGCGCTTCGGAAACGTTATCCGGACTCAGCATTTTGGCATATTGAGTGTTCTTCAGTAGAGTTTGAATAACTGAATTCTGTGCCAGGTATCCGGCCACCGTTTGGTTGAAGTAGGCCTCCACTCCCCGGGCGCCGGTTCCCCGGAAAATCGCCATCCATGCCGATAAGTTGATCATCGGGTTTGCTTTAGCCGTAACACTCCACCGGTCATCATTAAGAAGCTCCGGTTTGTTTCCCTGGGGAAGGGAATAATCCACCGTGTACTTGACGCCGTTTTCATCCACATCCAGCTGACCTGCCACTAGCGGCTGCCAGCTTAGCCATTCCATCCTGGTTTCCAGACGGTCATCCATTTCCAACGAACGCTGCAGCACCTGGTCGCGTCCCGCCCGCTGGTTGTAAGTTCCGGCCTGGCGGGCAAAAAGTAATTCTTCTTCGCCAATTCTATAGGTTTCTTTCCAGTAGCCGGTCCCCATCCGCTTGCGGCTCTGCCCGGCCAGGGTTGCGACTTTAGGATCGGTTCCGATATTATGAGCTTTGGTCATGCCTCGGCTCGCTTCCAGTACGTCATATTCAATGTCTTTCGAGAAATAGTCCCGCACCGGGCAGAACTTACGCCCTATGAATTGCGCCGGGTCCACCGCACGGTTTCGTACTACATGGCTGACTTCCTGTGTAGTCGGGAATAATAAAGGCATTCTTCTTTCCTCCTTCTTTAAACCGGCACGATAGTGACGGAGTCTACTACCCGCGCCCCCAGGGCCTTCTTTGCCAGTGCATCCATGCCCACCAGCATGTTGGTATAGAACACTCCACCCAGGCAGGCTTCCGCATTAACGGCCACGTTCTGGTTGGGCACGTTCTCATTCAGGATCACCAGGGCCGTTTCCGAGCCGTCCGCCACATATATGTAGGCACCGCTGCTCTTGGCGGCTGTGAGAGCGGTTGTTACTGTGACCGTAGTGTCATCTTTGGCCGTAATTGCTCCCAGGTTTTCCACTTCCGAGCCGTCCGCTTCCTGGATGCTGACAGTCTGCCCAATAGAGAAGACCTTTGGATCTGTGACCGACAGAACGGTCTGGCCTATAGCTTCGCCAGCACTGAGCGTTGACCGGCGAACCGGAGCATACTGGCTGTCACTGCTTTTCTTGCCCAGCACCGTCCCGGCCAGCAGCTCTCCCTGGCTGGCAGCAATCAATACTGATACGATAGGCCCGGCGAATCCGAGGAAAGCCAGAATCTTTCTGTCCTGGTAGGTCTCAACCGTCTGTATCCCAGGGACCATTACCATGTTTCCACGTCCTTTCTACAGCACATAGGTGCCGTCTTCGTTGATTTTCCCGCCCATTGCCAGCACGTCCTCATCCGCCAGCTTCTTGATCGCTTCCGGAGAATCTGCAGGAGCTTCCTGTCTTCCCATCTGAACCAACTTGATGCGATGCTCCTCGGGCAGGGCTTCCAGTGAGGCATAGAGCTGCTCCGCCAGGCTGATCTCTTTGTTGTCGGCCAGCTTGATCATGGTGCTGGCCGCTGCCGGGTTGGCCAGCAGCACTGCTTTTACCGGCTCGCACATGGCGGGCGGAATGCCTTTGGCCACCAGATCAGCCAGACGGCTTTCCACCTGTGCTGACCAGGCTGCGTTTTCAGCGGCGCTGATTCTTCCTTCCGCTAATTTCATTTGTTCTTGGGATTGGGCCAGTTGCGTCTTCAGCGCATCTACTTCGTTCAGCTTGGCGCGTTCATCCATCGTCAAACCGCTGGTGCCAGGTACGGCGGTCTTTAGTTTCTCAATGAAACTATTCAGGACTTCTGAAAACTTCTTTACCAGGGTGTCGTCCACTCTCGTTACCTCCTCTTCGTAATCCAGGTATACTTCGTCAGGGTGTTCAGCCAGGGCCACCGTATCCGGCAGCCGGGTTAAAAAGGGTTCGTTGGTCAAGCCGATCGCCATCAGAGTCGGCCCTGCCTTCATCCCGCTTTCCTTGTTGGTATAGTTCTCCTGATATTCCGGGCTGGCGAAGCGGAACCGCTTCTCCCGGATTGCTGACACGATTTCATCTCCTGTTGGATGGGCCAGGGCAAAAAGTACCGGACCTTCTTGGACAACGTCGTACACCCAGGCTTCCGCCGGAGCATCCCCGAAAGTGGGGGCGTTATCCTTCGTATGACCTAGCCGGATATATGGCGGGCGGCCTAAGACATTCTTATGGAAATTTTCAATAATGGAATCGAACTTCTCCTGAGTGCCTTCTAAATTTCCATATTGAGGATGTTTCCATTTACCCAATCGGAAAAAGGGTACCTTGATCGTCTTATCATCCACCGGTAAACCTCCTTTCTAAAATCCTCTGATTTCTAATAAACCCCCGTTAGTAACCGTTACTAACATTGAGGTAGACCTACAGTACCGGACATGCTATAAAGAGTTGTTTTCGGGCCTCACAGAACCCCGAAATCCATAAAAACACAAGGTAACACCCATTGTATAGTCATCATGCCGCCCATCCCTTGGGTAGAGGAGCAGCATAACTCCAGTCTAAATTACGTTTCACAATCAGCTCCGGCTGATAGGCGGAATAGACCGGGTCTAATACCGACCTGCAGCGTCCATGCAAGGGCGGCGTATTAGATCCTAGCTGCGGATCATCCATCGCCATCAGTAAACCGTGGCGGCTGATGCAGATTTGGGATGTCCGGAAATCTCGGATGGCGGAGAAGCGCACATAGTCCACCAGGTTTTCCCGGTACCCCACCAGGCGTCCCCGGTTGTATCCGTAGGTGGTTTCCGTGGTGGTGATCAGAGACGCCCGTTCCTGCGTACTGTTCAGCAGTGCTTCCAAGGCCACTTCCGCTTCCGGGCGGGCAGTCCCGGCCAGGAAGCTGCTCATGATCTTTTTCATTCCCGCCAGCATGCTTCCGTCCACATCACCGGCAAGAGCAACCGACCGGGCTTCCATGGCTTTAATGGCCTTCTCAGGAATCACCCGGGGATCGTCAGTATAGTTAAAGTCAAAAGTCGGATAGTCCGCCAGCTTTCGCCCCTTGCCCCGGTACTGCCGGTGCAGATCGTCTACCAGGAGCTGCGCGTGGGCTTGTCCCGCCATGAGCATCTCCACCGCATGATTACTTATGATTCGAGCCAGGGTTCCTGCATTGGTGGTAATAGCCGGGGCCTGCGCCAAGGCTCTGGGTCCGCCGATCCGCTGCAGACGTTCGTATTCCCGCCAGGGTATGCTGTCAAAGGTCTGATGAATCCACCGGTCCCAGCGGGACAGCACCTGCTTTTCAGTTACATCTAACTGTTTGTAAAGCCGCTGTGGGTCCACTAGGCACCCGCCTCCCCATCCTGGTTAGCCCGAAGATAATGGGCATAAGCCGCTGAAGCTTTTTCCTTGACCGCCGGTTGCCGGTCGGGAAGCCCGAAATTATCACGGGTATATTTAAAATCCTCCTCGGTAGACGGGTCCATATATCCCGCATTGGTTAAACCGATAAAGACTTCAGACAAGATCTTCAGCATCTCCGCGCTGGGCTTGTGATCCTGGAAATCACCCCAATTCTTCTGGGTGCCAAAGTTGTATGTGATCAGCCGGGAAATAAATTGATCCAGCAGGACTTCTTTTAACTGAGAGAATATGGCTTTCGCCATTAACATAAACCCATCGAAATGGGATTGCCCTAGGGCCAGGCTCCCCGATCGGGCACCCTCGTCAAAGACCAGGGAGGGAACCAGGAGTCCCCGGGAAAGCATTTTATTATAGTAGGAAACCGCTCCATTGAAAGCGTCTCCGGTACCGGCGCCGCCAGAGGCCACCGTCTCCACTCTAGGCAGCTGCCCTTTTCCTGTTGATTCCCGGGCAGAGAAAACCAAGGCGGTGCCATTTTGCATATTGGCAAGCACCCGGGTGGCATAGTCCAGCTGGCTTACCTCCTCACCGGTGTCTGGATCTTTCACCATACCATCCTGAACCAGGGCGGCCAGGATCGGCGTGCCGAACTTGTCCAGGGCACGTACCCACATTTTCAAGACCGCATCTTTGAGCAGCCAGTTTTTGCGCATAGGCTTGAAAGCGCTTTTGCCGTAGTAGTTGTTGAAGCGTTTGCGATAGCTGAACACCAGGCACTTTTCAGCAGGTATGTCCACTCCCAAGGCCTGCTGCTGATTGACCTGGCGGACCATTTGCAGGCGGCCCCGCTCGTTAACATGAAAGGTTATAGAATACGGATGGTAGGTGGCCAGGTAATCCAGGACCATGTTTCGACCAGCAGCCTTCCATACGATCTCTGTCGCCGAATATCCCGCCCATACCGCCGACAGGATATCCTCACAGGCCAGAGTCAGGCTTCCGTCCATCCCTTCAAAACAATCATGGATGAATGTCTGTATTTTCTCATCCGGATGCGTATATTCACCCAGGAAAGAGATCACCGCCAGGGTCAGAAAGTAGAAGGCTGCCGATACAGTTTCATCCGTGTCCAGCATGCGTTCAAACTCCAGGACCAAAGTGGCATCGGGATTTAAGACCGCTCCGTCGAAGAGGTTGAAAGTACTTTGCAGCTGACTTCCTATTTGTCCGATTTCCGGGTTATATATCGGCATGTAGCTGTCCTCCGTTACCAGTTGATTTCTGATGCAATATTTTTTCCCACTACCTTGCCTCCGGTGATCCCGCCCTGCTGCCTGCGACCCCCGGAAAGAAAGTCCAATGCTAAGCGGGCGGAGTTGATGGCCATACCAAAATGGTTTTCCACATTCTTTTTGTACGACAGGCGCTTTTGCCCATCAGCGCCCACTCCTTCTTCTTTGACCAACTTTTTAAGGTGCCGCTTGATTTCATCAAGGGTCTTTTCTTCTTCTACAGTTCGCGGCTTGAAAAGCAAGGCCTGGGGCGGGTTGGTGCCGAAAAGGGAAGTAGTCTCATCCAGAGACTCATCACGGTCCACCTGGATCACCCGCACCTCTTTTTCATCCTCACCCTCGGTAGTCTCCTTATAGGTGCCCTTAAAGTACTGGATAAAGCCGGTAGCCTTATCGAGTACACGCACCACCCGTTTGGACTCCGTCTTGTAGGGCATGGCGTCTATAATCAAGCAACCTGCATTATATGCGGCTTCCAACCCCGGGATCATTTCCAACAGTATTTCAACATCAACATGCCAGGCGGCTATGATCCGGAAGCCTTCTTCAAAAGGGGCTAGAACCGCGATGTGCGCAAGGTCTCCCATGTCTATGCCTATTCCACAGGGTACATCCGACGTATCCTGGAAGTAATAGTCGCTGGCGGCTTCCACGATCTCCAATACTTTGGAGCCGATGGGCTGCATGTCACCGCTATCCGCTATGGCCAGGACGCTTCGACGGAATCGGGCAATTTTGTTCGGCTTGCCCAGGGCCTTTATCCACCGGTCCCATATAAGGTCAAGACGGGCTTCCTTAATGGCCAGTTGCGGTGCCCGATAGCCCCGCAAACCTATGCGCTCGGGATGTTCAGGAGTCCAACATCCCTGATCCACGTCCAAGGGTTTGCCGCACTGGACGCAATATAGAAAAACCTTTCCACCATTTAATCGGTCATCCTGCATATTGTCCGGGAACTCTTCTTCCAGGATCGACTCGCGACCGCAGTTCTCGCAGGTGACAATCCACTTTTGCATATCACTTTGGTGGTATAGTTCATCGATGCCATCTTCTTCATAAATGGGAGCACTGAAGTAGCGTTGCCATCCAAGCTTGGAAGCCAGAATGCGGTCCTCAGCCAGCTCCATATTTTCCCGGTTGATGAGAGCTACTTCGTCGAACAGTATTTCATCTGCTGGAATAGAGATTGCGCCGCTTTTACTAAATAGACCCAATAGATAAAAGAAGTGGGTTCCTATCTGCTTTAGGCCTGCCTGATCAGTGCCCAGCAGGCGGGATTTCAAGTACTTTGAGCGATCCACATAGGGATCTAAACGGGTCTGACCAAAACGGTTGGCTAACTTATCGTTAGGCAAGTAATAGATCGCATTAGCTTCACGAATATCCACCATGTAGAAAGAGTGCGCTAGGAATAAGGTTGAAAATCCGGTCTGAGCGCCTTTTTCAATGGTTACATGCGGGTGGGAAAATATAGCCTGAATGATGTCCGCCATAAAGGCCCGGCTGTTGACCAGATAAGGGGAGCGATCATCCAGGACTATATGACGGCTGCAGTATTCTTCAAAGCTGATTCCCGCCTGGCTGGTGCCTACCAGATCCTTTACCAGTCCCATCTAATCCTCCATCATGCGCATAGCCAGTTCGGCCTTGATTTCATCCTTGAAAGACTTACGGCCCACCGTGCTCAACCTCTCAACTTCCGTTTTGACGAAGTCTTGCAAGGCATAACCTAGAAGCAAAGTAGTAAACCCGACTGATCTGCCTTTGATAATATGTAGGTGAACGTTTTGGTTCATTTAATCCTCCATCATCCGATTGGCCACTCTATCTGCTACTTCCATTAGTCTGCGGCTGAGTTCTGGTTCCTGTCCGGAAAGCTCCGCCTTGACCTCTTTTTTGAATTGCTCCAATGCCACCTTGGTTCGTTTCTCAATATCTGATTTAACCCGGTCTTTATAGACCTTCGTTCTGGATAAGCTGACGATCAGGCGACCGGCTGCGGCCAAATCCATCTGGTCGAACTCTTCTTGGGCGGTGGCGATCTTCTCAGTGAGGCTGGTAATCAGCATCCGCATAGACGCTTCCGTGTAGTCTACATCCGGATCTTGCTTAACGGCGTCCACCAGCAGCCGGGTCTGCTCCTGCACTTCACTGAGCCTTTTGGCTACCGCATTCTGCCGAAGTGCGTAGCGACCTACGGCGGATTTGGAAATCTCGTACCCTTGTTCTTGGAGATACAGCGCAATATCCAGGTATGTATTGCTCGTGTCCATGAGCAGCAGCCGGACCATGTCTTTAATATCTTCGGGCAGGGCATCGATCTTACAACGTATGCGGGAGCGCTTTTTCTTCTCATCGCTCATTACATGTCCACCCCGGGGTCGGATATAGTTCCTTCGGCCAAATCCACACCTTTGGCAGTCAGTTCAATTATGTCATCGTCCTCGAAACCCTGAATACATCCTTGCGTAAATCTGATATACCCTTTATCAGCCAGATAGGAGACTACCTTTGCCACATCAGCTTCCATCGTCATGCCTTTGGTGAGAAGAGACGTCTTTATATGCTTAAGCGAGATCGGAGTAGGGTAAAAGAGTACGGCAGTGCGCAAAAACACGCCCCGGAGCATTTTGTTTTTTGTTACCTGGACACCATCCGGATAGCTCATGTTGGTCTCCTTTCCGTTATCAATTCGGTAATCTTATCGAGCTTACGTTCAATGGTTGAAACTGCCCGGATGAAATCATCCTTTAAGGTGTAATCTTTATGAATCTGATCCTTGTAGTTGTTTAGATCTCTACAAAGCGCTTCATAGCGCTCCTCGGTACTGGTAATACGTTTATCCAGCCGGATTTCCAAGGACTGATTGTTTCTTTTAACTTCTTCTTTGAAAGCATCCAGCTTATCGTCCATCCGGACTTCCATGCCCTGCATACGCTCTGATTGACTGTTGAGCTGCTTTTCAAAACTGCTTTTCATATCTTTAAGGAAATACCCGATCACACCCAGGGCTAGCATGATTAATGTCTGAATGATCCAGCTCGCCGTCATTAGGCCTGATCCTCCGCAGATGTTTGAGCGGTAGCCACTACTGCTGGCGTAGTCGTCTTTTTACCCAGGTCATATACACCACAGGCTGTACACCCGATCACAATTCCGGCCACTATTCCTCCGGCTATGGGGTCTCCATTTTGCTGCGCCATAACAACCCCGGTGCCGATTCCACTTACCAGGGAAGCAGCTGGCGCGTATTTGGACGGTAGCCCGCTCTCTTGGGCTATCTTAACCACTCCTATTACTACCGCTAGTGCCGGTATCCCGTATACCAGATAACTTGATACATCCATTTATTTGCCTCCTTAAAGACTTTATAGTTATGACTTTCTTTACAATCAATCCGGAACCGCAGGATCTAATCCCGCTGCCTTCAGCTTCCGGTCAAAAGCTCCACCATGATACTCAAAAACTAGGCTGCGTACTTGATCGTGGGAAAGGTCGATTACATCGTTGTTACCCGTGGGATCAGACCCATCACCATTGATGATCTTTGCGTTCATCAGTTTTTCAACAACGTCCCTAAACCCGTAATCATTGGGAATGTCCGACAATTTTGGATACCTGACCATTTCGTCATCCTCACTTTCCTTTAATTTCCCGCCATAAGAAATCGCAATAGCATCGGCTATGCAGTAGCCTATGTAGCTCTGTTCCTCAACAGTATCGGCTAATTGCCGATCATTGGCATTATCAATGAAGCAAGGCTCCACAATAACCCCAGGCATAGTGGCCGTTCTCAAAATACCAAAGTATTCAGCAGTACAAGAGCTATTCGCCTTGCTTTTGAAAACGTTTACTTGAGTCTGTCCAGCCTTTTTAAGTCCTTCTGCAATGGCATTAGCAAACTCTAAAGAGCCATCTTTCCAGCTATGAATAACCTCACCACGATCTCCTCCACCGGCGTTTTCGTGGAAGGAAATGATAAAATCTGCTCCATATGAATTTGCTGCCAAAGCCGAAGAAGTTATATCCTGATTCCCTTGTTCCAGCTTGACTTCGTAGCCGTCATACTGCATCATTCTTTTTGCAAAAGCTTCAGCGGTAATGATGTTCATAGTTCCTTCTCTTAGAGAGCCATTTACGGCTCCAGGGTCGAATCCGGTTATGTCATCATGGCCTTTATCAGCATAGATTTTAATCAATGTTTTACCTCCTAACAGTCCTTATCAATCACTTTTTCATTCGGCTTATCCGGCCAAGTGTTATTCTTGCTGAGATTTTCCGTTAAAGCTTTGAGGGCGTAGACGGTCATTACACCCAATATCTCTACGACTACCGTCTTGCTCAAGGTCTCAGCAATCTCTTCCCGCCCCAGGTAAGCAAGGGCATACGACAGATAAATCCAAGCCGTGCCATGGAGCAGAAGCCAGGCGACGATTAATTTTGAGAACTCTACTTTCAGTAGCTTTATCATGGGTAAGTACCCCTCAGAAAACAAAATAGAGTAAGGTATAACCCTACTCTACACGGGATTTTTAAAACCCGTAAACCCAAAGGAGTTGAGGAATTTAGTTGCCTAAAGCACTTTCCGAAACTACTTTCTAGAACCACTGTCCTGATATGTTTTGGTTCTCCATCCCCGGTATTCTTCCAGCATCATTATGGCCACCGCCAATCCTGATTTGCTTAAATCTCCCGCGAGTATGAACTGTGTCCACTTTATTAAATCCTCCCAGGATAACTGTATTACGTGGCTTTGATAGTCGATCTGGTAATCATCAATTCCCGCTGCTTCAAGCGTTGGGACCGGATCAAAATCGTTCCTGATCATGATTGACTCCCGAGCAATGCATCTTCAAAGAGGTTCATCTGGCTGCTCTCGACCGGGCATTCATTCAGGATTGAGCGTATCCAAACTTCTGTGAGCCCATACTTCCTGGCCAGGTCTTTCCCATTGTGCCCATTGTATTCGTCCCGAATGCGGTGGTCCCGCAGACTCTTCAACAGGCCATCAAGCTTTGGAAAGTACACGCTGGTGCCCTGGAATTCTTCCGCCAGCACGAGTACATTTTCAACGCCTATTTCCTCGGATAGCTTCCTATATGGTTCCGGCAGCAACTCTGACTGGATCTCCTTAACCCATTCTTGATTCTTTATGCTCGTTCCCATCACCCCCCGGCTCCCTTTGCAGTAATGCCTTTAATCCTTCTATCAACCGCCACGCCTGCTCCTTTGTCATCCAATCCGGGTTGTCCACCCCGGTGTATTTTTTGCAAAACCCTTTCAGCCTTTTCGGGTTATCATCCCAACCCAGCTGGGTAACCAGCTGATCTATTTTATACCGCTGACGCTTGGTCACCAGTGGAACCTTGCGCCCGGCAGTATTGGTTATAACCCTTCCTTCCATTTGGCCCAGGCGGTCGATCATGCGGCCCGCCTGGATCATGGTCAAATCAGAGATATGCTTCTTCTTGCACTGGGTTTCAACCATGTCATGCAGGAGTTCATTATCGATTCCCAGTTTTCGGGCTGTGGCATATATTCTTTTCATCTGTCCGGAACTAATTTTTTTCATAAATCACGCACCCTCTCTATATAAGGGGAAAACGGTGATTGCTATCCATACATTGCCTTGCCTGGCCAGAGCTGCATAAAACGGAGCACCTATGAGCTTTATTTTGTAGTGGTTTCCTCGAAGCCAGAGCAGGGTGTGCTTGTCCATACTGTTCCTGATCCATTCACTCTGTGCAGCGGGCGGTGCCGATCCCACCCGCTGCCGGTATCTTTTTATGTAGTGATTGGTCACAATGACAACCGGTTTCCGCTTTTTCAAGGCAGCCACCCCCAGTGTCGTGCTACAATAACAGCCGCCAGGAAATAGCCATTGGTAAATCCTACGAGCCACCACATCCAGCCGGTAGCTTTGTTACCCACATCAAAGCACCTCCAACACCGCAGCAAATAAGATGGCCAGTTTCTGGACTTTATCCGGCCTTTCCTGGTTCTGCATACCTTCGCTGAGTATGACCTTCGCTAACGCACCAATCGATGCTTCTGCTTTTTCCAGGCGTCCTAGCAAAGGAGCCAGGCAAAAATCCACCATCTTCTTTATTGCTTCCGGGCTATAGGCATCCGGACGGGGTGGTTCGGCGATATCTAAGGGTGAAGCTAAGAAAGTTGATTGTTCCTGACATTTCTTCTCAAAAGAACCTTCTAGCTCTTTAGATGTTCCATGGTCTTCTTCAGGAGGTGGAGTTGTTTCAATTTCTGTGAAGCTTTCATAGATGATGCCTGCCTCTTTCAACCAACCCTTGGCTACTGCTGCGGTTACCTCATATCTTCTGGCTATGACGGCCATCTTGCGGTTGCATTCCTCCCAGGCCTGTCTGAGTTCACTGGCTGGAGGGGCTTCCTTCTTCTCTTTTTTAGAAGTCTCAGGAATGATGCCAGCTTCCCGCAGCCATTTACCCATGGTGACATCCGTCACCGGGGGTTCATTCATTTTCGCTGCCTGGGTGATATTATAACTGGCCTTCTCGAAAAGATCGGCCAGAACTTCATTTGAAGGTTTTAGGCTTTTCATAGAATGCTCTCCTTTCGTGCCCGTGTTTTCTTCCCGTTTCCTTTTAAGTTCTCCCGGCATATAGGGGTTTTTCGCTGGGCTAGGCATCTCTATTCTTGGGGCAATATATGGGACCGCGTTAATAGTTTTTATATTCACCGCGCCGGTAATTAAGTCACTCCGATGTATCGTATCCGGCTTGCTGCCGTATTTACAGGGGATGCTGACAGTTATAAAAATGTCCGTCTGTCCAGTAACATTTCCTTTCTTGGTCAGCATGCCACTTCTGTGCTGTTCTATATATTCAATTTCATCGCCCGTAACACATGCCGGTAATTCAAGCATAGCGCACCCTCCAGGCTATTCGGCGGCCTCTTCATACTCAATCCCTATTTTTAAACTTTCTTCCACAATCAAAGCCAGCTTCATGTCTTGAATCGCCTTGTAAAACTCAGGAGTACTTTCCGGGTGTCCCGACACTTCCAGAAGTTTAACAATCTTTTCATAAGCCACCGCCTCGGCGATAAAGTAAACCCAGTATTCAATGTCTTCATCAGGTATTCCGGCGCTGGTCAGAATTTTCATATCTCTGTCAGGATCACCCTTAAGCTTTTTCTTGAGTACCTTTGCGGTTGCTTCATCCACATGCATTTGCTCTATAACATCGGCCAGTTTTTGCTCGATGTATCCACCCTGGCAAAGCGGTGCCACCATTTTTTTAAAAGGATCGGTCATCTTGTAGGTGACATCTTCTTTCACGAAATCGCCGGTAACGCTTCCCAGTACCGATCGTAAAAATGAAAATGATGCCATCTTCACGGTCTCTGCTTTTGTAACGATGGCCACATTGCTTTCGGTTCCATAGTATTTCGTGGTCTTGTGTTTGGAGTTTTCCATCTCAGAGACGGCGATCTCCTGGATCTGCGCCTTGATCTTTTCTATTTCAACTTTTCCATCCTTAATAAGGCGCTCCCACTTTGCGTATTCATCTACCAGCTGCTTGATCTTATCATTCATTTATCAAGCCCCCCAGCGCTTTGATGCACTCTTCGCAAAAGACTTTTCCCTTGTAAGTCACTACTTCATTCTCCGACCGGCACATGCAGCACCGGTCGATATGCGCCGTCAGAATAATTCGGCTGCCTTCTATATCAATATCAACCGCATCCCCGGGGAATATATTATGACTTCTGCGTATATCAGACGGAATCGTTAATCCTCCGGCCTTGTTGATCTTTTTAGAATTCATATGTTACCTCCTTGTGGTAGTGCTACTGTCCCGTTTTGCTGTGCCTGCTCCACGAAGTATCCCAGGCGTAGGCAGGCGGCTTGATGCTCATAGATAGCAGCATCGATCATCTTCTCATCCACTACCTCGTTCATCTTCGCTTCAGCATTTTGATAATCAATAACCGCTTGCCAAAACTCCTCAGCGATTCCAGGCTTTCTTTGTTCCCGGACCTTCATTCCAAACATAGCAGTCACCTCCATTAGGCGTTAAAGCTTAACACGATGCTTCCGAGCTGCTCCACTAAGTCTTCATTGATTCTGTCTCCACCGGTGGCGTCAACCAGCCGGGAGACTGCTTTGGTGAGCTGGCGTATTCCACGGCTGGTGCCGATATTCACCAGCAGCTGCCGGGCGCCCTTTGTTGCATTCAGACCGGCCACGAATTGCTCTGCTTCTTCCATCGACAGCCCGGTCAGGCGCTGGTAATACCCAATCCTGTCCCGCAGCCGGGCCAGTTCCGGGCGCCCTTCGGCAAAAACCAGAATCCGCTCGGCCAGGTTGTTGTTTCCGCAAAGCACTACGCCGACTTTTCCTGATTTATCATAGATAGCGCGGATCACTTCATATACATCTGTGCCGCGCAGCAAGTCGGCTTCATCGAAGATCAACAGGGCAGGATCGCTCCTCAGATATTTAACAATTCGTCTCAAAAGGGTGGGAGAAGCTCCCCGGGTAGGCAAGCCAATAACATCGCATATGTCTACCAGCAGGCTCTTTTTACTGGTGGTTTCGTCACAGGGGATCACTACATGGGGCAGGTTGGGTATAGTCGGGAGCTGCGCGAAAGTATAGGTCTTGCCGGTCCCAGGATCTCCGGTGATCATACCCATTTCTTTCTTCTCCCAGCACCGGCGGCAAACACCCAGCACGCGGGCAGCATCCCTGGTTACTACCCATCCTGGCTGGATATACTCTTCCTGTGACTGCCCTGCGTCTAGGTAGTTTTCCTCCTCGTCTTGCCAGCGCCCAATACCTGTGAGATACTCTCTGATAGTGGGATCTAATGCTCTGGGGCTAGAGTAGGTTCCACCGATGTACTGGCAGATGGCGCTGTGGCTTTTCCCCACAGCGTCAGCCACTACCTGTACTTTGGTGCCTTCATGCCGGATCAGGGCATACAGCACCTTTTGCTCCTGCGACCATGCGGCCATATTCGGAGCCGGTCTCAGTTCCCGTTCAGCGATGGCCATCTTTCCTACCTCCTTTAACTTTCAAAATTACCGGCAGCTAAAATATATTCCTCAAAACGGTTGGGTTTATCCGCCGCTTTCTTAGCAGCGGCCCCCACCGGTCTTGGCCCTCTGTCCTGGTTGGTTCTCTTTGCGGCTCCTTCCAGGCCCGTAATGTAACGAGTACCATCCTGTGCCTTGGTTGCGCCGCTTACCATCACCGGTCCCCCAGCTTGCCGCCGGGCTATAGATGCTTCCAGGGTATTGTCCTTCATGGTGCGTAAGCTTTCCTTAACTTCTTTCTTGCGCGTGGCTCTCTTGCGCATGTGTTTGCTGATATCGTCCTGGGTGGCATCAAAGGCCAGTAATTCCCGATTCGTTGCCGTACAGACATATTGTCCGTTGGCCGGATTGAATACCAGCAGCTCGCCGATCCGGTTCGGGTCGAAGCGGATGACTACCCAGCGGCCCGTATACTTGTCCAGTTCAGGGTGGCTATAATAGCGCCTGCGGCTGCCGGTGCCAAAACGTTGAATACCGGACGCATAAACCTTGGCTTTTTCCATATCCATCAGGCAGATATCCAGGGTCCTCTCATCCGGTATTCCTTCCCGCACCTTTGGCGTCTGCTCGTATTTCTGCAGGGGCGTCATTCCCAGGGAACTATGTACGGTATTGTGGTAAACGTCCAAGTAGGTTTCAAATAGTGCGGCCAGTTCCTCTATATCGAGAAGCTCTCCCCGTTCCGCCATGGCTTGTTCATCCAGTCCGGCGGGCCGGGCTTTATTATCCTTTCCGCAGTATCCCGGCAGGTACCGGGAGAACTGATCGGTCATGGTGCCGTACCAGCGCTCCATGTGTCCCTTCGCCCAGGGCGAATAGGGAAGGGCGAATTGAGTCTTAATATCCAGTATTTCGCAGGTGCTGCGTACTTCCCGTGAATATCCGAAACCTTCACATTTAAGGCCTTTCTTTACCTTTGATTTGTAGTCTTCACCGTTATCTATATACAGAAGGCCGGGCAGCCCATTTATGGGAGATACAATCCCGGCGTTCTGTTCTAAAATATCTGAATCCCATCCCAGCGCACTGGTAGCCCGGGACATCGCCGCGCTGATCGGGCCGTCCCATACCGGCATATGTTTGGACATGATACCGTGCCGTAACGCCAGGCCGATGGTGCGCCCGTTAGCCTGTATGGCCATGGTCCACCCGACGATCGTTCTGCTGCACACGTCGATCCATGTGGTTACCCAGGGTCTGACCGCCCGGCCTTGATAAACGATAAAGGCATCCATCCGGTGATGGTCGCCCATCCATACCTGGTTTATAAACTCCGGGTCTTTGCGCAGGATCTTTTCTGCAAACTTCTTTACATATTCTTCTTCGCCGCACCGGCCCAGGCACACCAGGTCGGGCTGCGTTTTCTCTAATTCCTCAATTACCCGGTACACCGTAGCCCGGCTGGGATTCTTTATCCCGTTTAGTGCACAGTATTTTTCGGCTTTACGATGGACGTGGGCTGCCTTCGGCTTATTTAATTGCAGGTATTCCGCAATGATCAGCTGCTCAAGATCATCTGATACTGCCCGGCGTACCGTTCCTACCCCCAGGCTGGGGAGTTTTCTTATTAGCGCAGCGGTACCGCCCTGTTTATAATCGTCTACCCAACGATACAGAGCGGATGCTGATACTCCATACCGTTCAGCAATTTCCCTGGCTTTATAACTTTTGCCTGGGCCATCATCCAGGGCCAAATATTCCTTTACCGCAGCTGCCTTCTGATCCGCTTCCTGCATCATCTCATCAAACCTCTTGCCGCCTACCATGGCCTTTACCTCGGCCAGGTTGGCTTCCGTATTTCGCACCTTCGCAGGCTTATCTGCCTTATTAACCGCCGCCTCCGTCGTGCAGGCAATATCCGGATTAAGCAGTTCTTCCTGCCGTATGTCATGCCAGCGCTTTTGCGCTAGCGTGGAGAGAGAAGACAATGCCACCAAGTAGCGCTTACCGGCATTTCCGCCGCGAGAAGGAGTAAGGTCTATCCGAGACTGCCACTGACCAGAAGTAGCCTTGATAAGTCCAGTCTTTCTGGAAACACCCTCAAGCTCTGCTGCCTCGATAGTTGTAAGCCATACTTCCTTTGGCACTGTCTTGCCTCACCACCTTTGACGATATCGATGTTCTGCGTTTCATTAGAGCCTAAGCACCGGGTGTACTACCTCTTTATACATCTCCAGGGGGCTATACTTGGTTTCGCCCTGGGCGATCTTTTCTTCAATGTATTTCTTAATTTCCATGGCGAGCTTTAATAACTTCACAACTCCGATTTGTTCGGACGTGATATGCCTTTCTTTTTCAAAGGGAATCATATATGAAATTGCTTTAGATAAGTACTCAAGGTCTGTATATAACCCAAAAGAGCCTGTGAACTCTTCAACGACTTCCTTTGAGAACTTAGACCGGTTAAGCCTGGCCTTGACGGGGGGGAGGATACCTTCTGCCCTCATTTCTTCTCTGACCTCTTTATTGAGCTGTTTCTCTTTATTGGTGAGTCGTTTATACTTCTTTTTAGCGGCCAAATAACTCAACCTTCCTTATTCCAGCTAGGGCTACCTGGTATGCTACTGTTAAAGGTGGCCATTCAAGATTGATTTCCACATGAGCTAATGTTTCAGTAATATCCACACCCATGGCTTCTGGGCATCGTTCGACGCTATATCCTGGATGATCCCTGAGAAAGCCAGTAATGTGTTGTTCTAATTGCTTTCGGGCCTTCGGCTGCCAGTATAAGACACATCTTAATTGATGTTCTGACCATTCCTTGCCCTTTGCTTTCAGTTTTTCATTTAATTGTTCTACATGCGAAGTCATGTCAAATTCGTTAATGATTGCATATACCGGTTGGGCCAAATTATAAATTTGTTCATATAAAGGTGCAGTCGGAGGGCAGCCTTGCTTTTTCCCAAAATTCGGACATCCTTTAGGATGATTATAATAAGGCTTCACACAAAGCCCTCTGACTTTATGGTTTATGATCGGATTAACCTTTATCAACAAGTTTCCAACCCTCTCTTTACTTGAATGACCGGGCGAGACCTAATCTCTAATTTTGACCAGATTGTCCACCGTTACCCTCGCAACCTTGGCTTTAAACTCCTTAAATTCTGCCTTGGCTTTAGCTTTGGCTTTGGGTATTGCATCCGCTGGTTTCCATGCCTCCACTGTTACCTGCATCCTGGTCGTAGTCTCTATATCATTAAGCTTCAGCAAAACCGCGCATTCAGCCCTAAAAACCATGGTCATCACCTTTTCTTTGTTTAGGCTTCCGCCGTCTCCTTAATCTTCACCTATAACCACTAATTTCCAGTAAAAATAGTCAGGGGTGGGCCGGACTCGAACCGGCAGGATTCACTCCACTTGGGAACCCTTTAAGCAACTGGGTCTTTTTTGAGGTGTACCCCATCCCACCTAATTCGCGTGTCCCCACCACGCCGCCGCCCCACAACTATCGTTTAGCTTTTTATGTTCTCCAGGAAATCCCGGATAGTCCGTTCCTTCCTGGTTAACTCCCGCTTGCTCTGGTCTATCCGTCCCAGCTCCGCCAGTAGTGCCTCTTCGGATTCCAACACGTAGCACTGGACTAATCGGGCTATCATTCTGAGCGGCTCCTTGTAACCGGTGACCGCGCAGTAGGCTGGAAGGTACTCTGCTGGGAATCGGTGATGGTCTTTAGATTCTGCTGTCCAGGAGTCCAGCTGGCTTTTCGTTACCTCTATCCCCAGCAGGTTGCTCATCCTGGCCGCCACCTCGAAGCGGGAGAGCGGGCACTGTTTCAGTCCCTCGCTGATCTCGCTGCGCAGCCGGTACGAGATGTTAAAACTGGCTGGGGCCGACTCGGTTTTGACCTGGCTTACTTCTTTAATAAGGTCGAATAGAGTCGGCTGGCTCTCGCTATACTGCTGTTGTCTCCTCCTGGGCATGGACTGATCCTCCCGAAAATAGCTTCCACCGACCGGGAGCGTGTCCCGGTTTCGCCTGGTTGCTGTCCAGGTCTCATTCAGGGTGGGTTAATCACATAGGGACTTTGCCTTTTCCATAGCTTCCCTCAGATCATTTATATCGTCGTATTCAAATGAGCCGTGGTCGATTTCCATGCAGCCGGTGTATAGCTCTGGATCAATTACGGCGTACCGGTATCCATATTCTTGCTGCTCCCTTGCATTCAGTTCTACCACCCAGAACTTACCGACCTGACACGCCTTCTTCACTTATGAAATCCACCTTTCGCTAACAGTCGAATGAAGGAATTGGAATGTCTAAAAATTCCCAAATCATCGACATTGCCGGATATGCCAGTATTTGCTATACTTGGCCTAAAGAAATTTAGGCCAAGTTAGATCGCTTTTTGCTGGTCGGGCCAAATATCATTCACCGGCTTCCCTAGAGCCTTGGCGATGACTTCCCGGATGCGGTAACCTTTGAAGCTACTTCCTTTTTGATGGTTAATTGTTTGGGTTACTGCGGGACTGGTCACGCCAGCAGTCTCGGCTATTTCTTTTACTGAAATACCCCGGAGTATTAGTTCAGCCTTGATTTCTCTGGGAGACATGCCTATATGCTCTTTGATGGCCTCATCGGCCCGGCATTCAGAACCGGCTATACTCATTGCTATCCCTCCTCGCGCAAGTGGTGTCGCCGTTTTGTCAATAGCTAAATTTATTAAGGTTATAGACATAGTATAAAGTATGCTCAGCGAACAAATCAAGTAAAAAAGTATGCAGTGGAGGAATTCGTTGTTGAGTATCGGGGGAAGAATCAAGTCTCTAAGAAAAGCTGTAAAATTAACGCAAGAGGAGTTTTCCTCTAGATTGAGGATTAGCAAGGGTTTCCTTTCCAATTTAGAAAAGGAAATAAGGCAACCTTCAGATCAGTTAATACGGCTTATTGCATTTGAATATTATTCCTCAGAAGACTGGCTTCTCAATGGCCAAGGTGATATGTTTCTTTCTCCGGCAGAAATTATAAAACAGCAAATAGCCCGCCTTGGTGAGCGGGCTGTCTTGGATGCTGTTCGGGAAATCACGGGAGGGAAGGCATCTATAGAACTGAATGACCCTGATCTGCAGCGTATGGTATCATATTTGCAAAAACTCTTTGCGGTCGCCGATGAGGATACCCGGGTCTGGGCACGGGTTCAGTTTGCCCGCGCTTTTCCGCCCGATATTTTAAAGGAACCAGGCCCCACCAGAAATTCAACTGACAGAGAGTATGTTTTTCCATCGGTTTCGTCAGTTGTTTCAGAAGAAGCCAGTGCCTACTTGCCCGTCCTTGGCGAGGCTGCGGCAGGCAGACCGATATATATAAATGAAGCGCTCGAAGGATATATTCCCGTACCCGAACGATATTCCAGAGATCGTCATTTTTTACTCCGTGCAAAAGGAGATAGCATGGTTGGAGCCGGTATAGAAGCAGGCGATATAGTGATCGTTCGCCCCCAGCCGGTGGTGGATGAAGGCGACATCGCCGTGTTTAGAATTCAAAAAGTGGGCGGCGCGATCAAGTATTATCACCGCCAAAACGGAACGATTATTCTTAAATCAGCGAACCCCGCTTATAAAGATATTGTCATAAACCCAGGCCAGGATATCGCCGTGGTGGGAAAAGTAGTATCCATCATAAAAAGAGGCGACGCCGATCAGCGTATGCTGACGCTTACCGAATGAGTTTTTTGTATATTTATGCGATTTATAAATATAAATATAACCTTCGCTTACGTCTCTGGAAATTTGTTGATTAATCGGCTACAATTTTTGTAACAACCGATATACCGTAAATAGAACTTGGTTCCCCAATTCCCCAATTCCCCAATCGAAGTTCCCCAATCAAGAGGGAACGAAGTGGTTTATTTTGTTCGAACATTAGCTGGCCGACCGCATTTTTTACGACCGTCGTTATTTTATCTAACACCCTATGTAAAGGAGTTTCCGCAACTTCTTTCCTAACTTCTAACATCTGTAAGTAACAAGTCCAGACGATTCTCAAATCATCGGGCCGAATTTAAAAAAACCGCCTGGACCTCTTAAAAAACGTCTCATAGAAAATAAGAACCGTCTCACTTGGGACCATCCTCAAACTCCCACCATCCCGTACATTCCCTGGTATTCCCGTCTAATATCGTCTTATCCCGGTTTTCTTATATCCTGTGAAACTTAACAACCAACCTTTCCCCCCATATATGATGGATGTACCAAAACCTGCTGGAGGAACCCGCCATGTTTGCGTATATCAAATACCTGATTCCGCAGTATCTAATTATCTGTATCATAAATTATTAAGTAAGAACAAGCACCGATTTAGTTCATTAGCTTATGCTTATAGGGATGACAGAAATGTTCATTATGCTATTCAAGATATTGCACTTGATTTTCGCCGATATCCGCGAGTTTTTATATCGGAATTTGATTTCAAAGATTTTTTCGGTTCAATAGACCAGAGTTTTTTAAAAGAACAATTCGATAAAAATGGTTTTTTTATTAGTACATATGACCAAAAGATAATTGATGCATTTATAACATTGAATAGCCGTGGTATTCCCCAGGGGACTTCTATTTCACTCTTCTTGGCAAATTTGGTGTGTTGGCAGTTGGATAGGAAATTGGAATCGGAGGGCTTACGCTTTGCTAGATATGCAGATGATACAGTTATTTGGTCAAACGATTATTCCAAAATTACTAAATCTTTTGAGCTAATATACGATTTCTCCGCTAAAGCTGGGATACCTATTAATATTGATAAATCCAACGGTATACGCCTGCTTGTACGAAAAGGAACACCTACAGAATTTCCATCTGATAAAACAATTCAATCAATTGACTTTCTTGGATATGAATTGACCTTGGATAAAATTAAAATTAAGCAAAAATCTGTAAAGAAAATCAAGCAACATATTAGTTA